>NZ_MUXV01000108.1 GCF_002014975.1 Moraxella bovis | reverse complement strand
TTTTATATAAATACGGAGAAAATATAATGAAATTTATTATAGCAATATTAATGACTTCATTGTTATCTTGCGGTTATGATAAAACTGGACATTATGTCACTTCAAAAATTAATGCTACTAATACAGACGAATACGACCGTTATGTCATGCAAAAAATAAATGACATCGCAATAAATGGCGTCATTGATGACAACGAAAAAACGAAAAGGCTGTTGTTGGACTTGGTGCCAGAAGTAAATCGCATGAATGATGAGAATGAAAAGTACAAAGCATTATTGCAAATATATACATTAACAGATGTTCATAAAGCAATAGATTTTATTGATGAAGTTCTTAGGAAAAACCCCGATCATTGGTTACTTATTTATAAATGCCAACTTATGAAAATCAATAATTACGACAATGACGAGATAACAAATTGCTTTTCTCATATTGCCAGAAAAGCAGAAGAAGAAATTAAGAAAAATAACTATAACAAAAAAGACAATACCAAAGAAATTTTGTTGTACTATCTGGCTGAGATAAATGCTGGAAATGTGGCGTATATTCAAAAATCAAAAGATTTATTAGATAAAATACAGACCCAAAAAAGAAAGATGAGTTGTATCAAATTTTTAATAGCCAAATAGATATTGAAAATTAA
>NZ_MUXV01000107.1 GCF_002014975.1 Moraxella bovis | reverse complement strand
GCATTGTCCATGACAATCACGCATTTTCGCTTTAATTTTACAATTAAGGTGTGTTTTAACCAATCATAAACCGTTTGGGTGTTAGTGTGGTGTTTATGATAAGGCAAGCAAACAATTGATTGTGACATAAAACACCAATGACATTAACCCTTAATCTGCTGTTTTGGTAGTTATGATACAAGATGCTAGGCTGACCAATAGGAGCATAACCATAAGGACGATAAGTGCGTGCTTCAAACCCTGATTCATCCTTGTAGATGATGGGATAGTCTTGCTCTTGATAGGCGGTAAGTTTAGCTAAATACTCTAACTGCTTATTGATGTCTGACTTTGGGTGTATTATTTTGTTTTTTTATGAGTAATGCCCAATCTTTTTAAAGCTTTGTAAATGCCCATGTCAGTACAACCAAATCGTCTTGCTCGCTCATACAGATAATCGTAGGGATAATCTTCTACATCTTTGAGTAATGCCTCATCATCTATCTTTCTAGGCTTTACTTCTTTGGTGGGTTTAATCTGTATGTTTTGTTGCCAGTTTTGTAAGGTACAAGTAGAGACATTAAGTAAAGAAGCTACCTTGCGATAAGACATGCCTTTGTCATTGATGAGTGCCAAAGCTTTTTTACGAAAGTCTAAGGAGTAGGTCATGGTATTTAAAGCTCTATTTAATGAATGTTAGGGTATTGTAGCATATTTGGGGTTTGTGGGGTGTAT
>NZ_MUXV01000106.1 GCF_002014975.1 Moraxella bovis | reverse complement strand
CAGATAATCGCCCATCGCACCATTTTGCGATACTCTTATAACACCCATTTGACAACCCACAACAACCATGACCATCATCTACCTGCACGGACTCGACTCCGACCCCAATGCTAATAAAGCCGTCATCACCGCCAACCACGCCAAAGGGCTTGGCATAGACACCCTACGCCCTGATTTGAACTGTCCGCCTGATGACGTGGTAGCTAAGCTATTGAGTTTAATCAAAGAAAACCCCAATGCCGTGCTTGTTGGCTCATCGTTGGGTGGATATTTTGCCACACTCTTATCCGACATGACAGGCACGCCTGCGGTACTGCTAAACCCGAGCATACGCCCTGATGTCAGCTTTCAGAGATTTTTAACAGATAATTTTGACGGACAAACGCTCACGGACGACACCGTCATCTACACCACAACAGGGGGCTGGCAGATTTGCTATGGTGATTTGGCGTGGTTTGAAAAGCACCATTTGACCGCCAAAAATCCCCAAAAAATCAAAGTCCTACTCAAAATGGGTGATGAGCTATTAGACGCTCA
>NZ_MUXV01000105.1 GCF_002014975.1 Moraxella bovis | reverse complement strand
AACGGGGGTTTATTTTACATGTTAACAATTAAAAAAGGAGCAAAATGTGTCAAACCCAGCCCCTGAGAAAAATATTTATGCACAATTACGCATTATGATTAAACATCCTTTGACGGCGGATAGTTTTCGTTGCACTGTGATTGCGACAAAGTTTGCCTACTTTAAGGGTGTAACCAGAGAATACAGTCAGCCAATTAAAATGAAACAGGTGAAATTTAAGAGAAATTCACGACATGATAAAAATGGTTATCTAGCCATTGAGATGGACCCTGTTGTGCTTTTTGAGGCTAAAACTGGTATTGATAAAGTAGTTTGCAATCCGAATAATAGGAGTAATAATGTTGGGTTTGAGACATATCAAAAAGGCACTAAGGGTGATTTCAAAAAAGTACGAGACATTTATGGCAATTGGTTTTATGAAGGAGGGACTCCTACTGTTTTGACATGGGGTGTAACTCAGGGGGTGAATGGGCAAAGTGCTAATACACATAAAACCCAAAATATCAATACTAATGCTCCAAAAGCTAGCTTTACAGCTTTTGTTGGTGGAGCCATGGATAAATATAAGTTTAGTAAAGAGAGATTTGAACGTTACATTCCTAAAAAATATGAATATCTCAATAATCCAACCAATATTATGTTGGATTGTCTAACAGATTTTAAGAAGATATTGCCAAGAGATGTTGTTAATGCCTCCTTTGAATACTATGGTTATGAAGAGGCTTACGGTAATTATAGTATCGCAAAAAAATATGGCGATCATCTATTGCTCAATCTTATGTCAGATATTAAAGAAATTCTAAAAAAAGAGCCAAAAACCCAGATTAATTTGGTTGGGCATAGTTTTAGAGGATGGAATGTTGCTGGTTTGGCTGAGGAATTGTCAAAAAATAAGATATGTAAAGTGAATTGTTTGATTACAATAGATCTTGTCGGCACTAGACTTAGTAAAATTTTATTGACCCCTACACCCATGGGCTTTGTGGGAAAGGCTGATATTTATATTTTTGAACCAGATCCAATTAGTAATATTTGGATTAATGTGTATTCTAAACCAACAACGAATGATGATAGTGATATTATTGCCGACCTTGGTGGGCGTTGGTATGATGATGATACAGCGAAAGCTACCTACCAAGTAACTTCCAGTGCTCATCACTATCAGGCACAAACAATGTTGATTTCTAGTAAGTATTTTAAAAACAATACGCATTCAGCATCAGATATTTTGATAAACGAATTAAAGAAGGTGAGACCATGAAATATTTTATTTTTCTTTGTATATTTTTAGTGGCTTGTGAGCCACAAAAAATATCTGTACAATTGCAATCCATTAGATTAGAAAATGACAATATAGACTTAATGGGTGTTGCTGATATCAAAAGTCTTAATGGATTTGATTATGAAGATATAAGCCAAAATCCTGCAAAAAGAATGATATGCACAAATGATCATGATGACAGAATTCAGGATCATGATGTATTAATACATAATCATCAAGTCAAATTCAAGTTAAATGTATGTCAAAATAAAGATAATAGGCTATGCGTAGAAAAGCCCATTCAATCACCAATTAAAATGCAATGTTATCTGCTTGTTTCTGGGATTTTGGGTTGGGGAATTGCATCAGAAGAATTTGATATAATTTATGATTAAATTCACCAAAACCCACCAACTGCTTGATGGCGAACATCAAAGCAATTCCTGAAAGTGAGCGAGCCAACACTCGTATGAATGTTAAAACAGGGTGGTAGACAATCT
>NZ_MUXV01000104.1 GCF_002014975.1 Moraxella bovis | reverse complement strand
GGCAAAGCCTGTTTGTGATTTTATTGATTGGGTAAAGCAAGAGCCGCCAGAGATTGAAAAGCCTGAGGTTGGCGAAATTAAAGAAGATGATATAGACTGGAGACAATACGCAGAAAGAAAATGGCTTAACTTGGGTAATGCACAATGTCCGCAGGATGTCCGCATACCTGTACAATGGATGAATGTCAAACAAGACCTTGTTATCAGCTATGTGCCTTTTTGTAGATTTGCAACTATGATTAAGTCTGCTGTTATTTTAGGTGCTTATATCAGTGCATTAATGATTATATCTGTTGGCAGACAAAGAGAATAAGGATTTAAAAAAATGTTTGGTTTATTAGCTAGATTATTTCAAGGTCTATTTACTGGACTTGGTGCTACCGTCTTAACCAGTCTTGGCATTGGTTTTATGTCTGGTTCTATCGCCCTTATCGTGCTTAATTACTATATTGGCAAGATTGTATCACAAGTGGGGTTTTTGGGTGATATGGCTGCTATCTTAAAGCTCGGTGGATTTGATACCGCTATTAGTATTGTCATTGGTGCGACTGTTGTCCGTGCTTCTTTGGCAGCCTCTAAATTATTACTTGGCAGGATGAAAAAATAAAAAAAACAAAAAAAATTTA
>NZ_MUXV01000103.1 GCF_002014975.1 Moraxella bovis | reverse complement strand
TGGAGGGGGGTGAGAGGGTGCCGTTTAGGTTGCCTAATTTACCCCATATTGTTAAACCTTTTAGCAATAAAGTGGATGTGTATGACTTGTTTCATCAATATAGCTTTGATGAGATTGAATATGTTGCTCATCTTGGCTCAGGTCAGCTTATTGAAGGAGTCTTGGATGAACATGGTCGAACCGGCACCATCATGTCTGAGGATCAAGAAGAAATTGATGTCTTTATTGGTTTTAAAGATGCCGATTGGGGCTTGGAGTTGGTCGAAACAGATTTTGATGGCGATCCAGAGAATGTTGCTTGCAATCCTGATGAAGATGAAGAGTGTGAGTGGCTTGGGAGTGATGATGATTCTTGGTGGAACAAGTTTATGGAATGGTGGGACGCAGATCAAAAATCAAATGCTCAAGATAGGGGTGCCGATGCTGCAGTAACGGCAGGAACCAGAGGTATGAGCAATACTAATGGAGGCATCATTAGTGCGGGAATAGGTGCAGCTAATGGTGCAATTGGTATTAGTAGTGCTTTAGATGGCGAATTACAGAAAGACTATCAATATTTTGTGCAACTGGGCGAGTTAAGACCAACTACAAAATTAACTTCTGTACAGGGCTATACTCGTTGTAGACAACTTATTGATTGGGAAAAGTTGGTTCAAAAATACAATGGCTCTAATTGGAGTGAGACTAATTCTCAAGGTATGTCTCCACAAAGAGAGGTTTGGAAAATTTGTACCACCAAGAAGTAGTGAGTGTTTTTATGATAAAATCTTTGTTTATTGTTGGTGTGTTTTTATTATTGGTGAGTTGCAGAAATTATGAAAATATATCTTTATTGCATTATGCAGATCAGGCAGATTTAAATAGTATTGGATTAAATCAGGAAATCATTAAAAAAATTAATGATGAGAATATGATTGTGAATGGTAATAGTCGCTATGACAATTACCTAATACATCACTATGGGGAGTTCGATATGTTATTAAATTCAAAAAATCCAAACGAATTATATGTTGTGAAAGATGGTATTTTTTTGGTTGGGATTAGAGATAACGGAGCGATAGAACTTTATGATAATAATACAAAATTTCCCAATCCATCAAGTTTATCCGTATTTTGGATGCCAAAACAATCAAATGTTATTTTGGCAAATAAAGAGAAAGTATACTTTGATATGGGCATAAATGGTGTTGATGCAGTATTTCAAAAACTTCCACACACAGGCGAAAAATCGTATCTTAATTATGTCGATATTGTAAATTTTTTACCCCAATCTGATATCGAGGAAGCTTTTATAGATAATCTGCAATGCAAGGCTTTAGTTGGTCACTATGCCTGCTGCACATCAAACGGACAAAATTACGACGCATACCAGTTCCAAGATATAGGCTGGCAAAAATCCACTAATAAAAAGGTTATGCAATATTGTCAATCCAAAGATTTATCGCAGTTAAGGAAGAGGTTAAGACAAGAAATATACAAAGACTAATATCACAAAGGTCAGAACAATATTATTGAACCAACTCGGAGAACAACTATGCCCACCACCCTCCTT
>NZ_MUXV01000102.1 GCF_002014975.1 Moraxella bovis | reverse complement strand
CTTGAATTATCAAACCAACTGCAACACTTCATCAAAATAAACCTCATAAGGTGTTTTCCAGTTTAAACACTTTTTGGGTCTATGATTGGGTTCATTTACTTTACTGATAATATCGCTTTCATGCCACTTGCTTAAATCTTGATGCTTAGGGAAATATTCTCTAAGCAGTCCATTGGTATTTTCATTGCTTCCCCTATCCCAAGGGTGTCTTGGTGGGGGAAAGTAAAACTCTACATTTAACTGCTGACTGATTTTTTCATGATAAGCAAACTCTTTGCCTCTATCAGGGGTAATTGTATGGACTTTTACATCCTTTAATAAATCAATCATTGCAGTTTGTACATGTTCTGCCCTCTTGGCAGGTAATCTTCTGCACCACAGATAACGGCTTTTTCTATCTACTAAGGTGAGTAGACAATGACCACCAGAGATACCTAAGACAGTATCCGCCTCTATGTCACCTGTCCGCTCTCTTAAATCAGCCATCTTTGGACGTTCTGATAATTCATGACTGATCTTAATTTTACCACGCTTTTCATCATGAGTCTTAGCATGTCTTGTCTTACCTTTATGGCGTAGCTTACGACGTGCCAATCTGCCACCTTCATCAAACCATCCATGATAAATGGCTCGATAAATTGTATTGGCACTTATTTGGTGTTTTGTATTCTCAAGCCTAAGACGATTGCTGATTTGCTCTGGAGACCACCTGTGACTCATAAACTTATCATG
>NZ_MUXV01000101.1 GCF_002014975.1 Moraxella bovis | reverse complement strand
TGGAGCAATCAGGTTTTTGGTTTTTTACAAGACAAATTGCCTGTTTCTTTAAGTTGTCGTCTCCAACGAAACACGGTGTGTCTTGATACACCAAAAGCTTCTATAACAAGGTCAATGTTCTTGCATTTGTCATCATAAGCCAAGGCTTTTTGTCTGATTTCTAGTGAATAAGCCATATAAGTAGTGATTGGTGAATGGTGATGGAGATATGGGGATAATTGGTGTTGTTTTAAGGTTTGTTGGTTATATTTTGAGTGCAGGCCACCATCTTTTTGACCAAACTCTACTAACATGCAAATAAGCTGTCTAGCATATAAGCCACATTGGGCAGTAGTAAGCTGTCTTTTTTCGGAAAAGTCTTCTCAAAACGCAAGAAAAAATTATCAAAACCTTCGAAATATTTTTTAAATAGATCTGCTTGTAGACTAAGCAGAAACTCTTATAAATACTAGCGTTAAATTTTTTTAAAAATCCACAAAAATCCAGGTTTGGAAAAAAGTCTAATGCCCTGCCTTCAAAACAGTGTGGTTTATCCATGGCAAAAATCAGATTGAGTCGTTTGAGGCATTCTAGGTAGGGTTTTGGCACATCTTGATGAGCAAAAAACAAATCAGGCACGTGAATGTCTCTCCAACGGGCGATTGAAAACATTACCACCTTTGTCAAACAAGCTGAGTGTCATGACCAGAGCGGACAAATTTACAGATTTGATGAAATCATTAATGACAGAAATATTGCCAATTTCATAGACACAGACGCAATTTTCTTGCCATGAGCATCATTGTAAAGACCTTTAATAAAGTAATCTTTGGTGTCTTCGAGATTGATTTTTCTACCTTCACGAATGGGCGTGGTAGGGGTTAAGATGATGGGCTTCTTGTCGCCAAAATGCTTGGCTTGGCTCAAGAATCGCCTTAATGCCTTAATAAAGGTAAAAATTTGCCTGTGTCAGCTCCCATCACGACATCGATATTTCATCATCATTAATGGAAACCTGATAGTTGTCGATGGCATAATGCGTAGATAATGTGCTGGATGTATCGCCACTTTTGTGAAAATCATCAAAAATACCCATAATATTACCAATGGCTTTTTCTTGGCATTCTTGCTGTTCATAGCAAATTTTTTTCTTGATTTAAGCCATTTACCACATCAACCCCTGATTATTTGCAAGGTTGGTAACAGGCATATTGTGCTAGTGCTGTGTGCTCCAGCTCATATCAAAGGTCTATTTAAAAAAAAATTAGGACACGCCTATCTTTTTAACGCGATTTTCATTTAGAAAATACCCCAAACCAGAGATTTGGGGTATTTTAACGACATAGATGGATTTGTAAAATCTATCATTTTTTGCCACGGTTGGCAAATGCACCGAAACGCTTGTTAAAGCTTGCCACACGACCTTCGTTAGACGCTTGACGTTGTTCACCAGTATAGAATGGGTGAGATGCACTTGAAATATCAAGTGGGAAGTATGGATACTGGGCACCTTCGTACTCACGAGTGGTCTTGGTTGCCACAGTAGAGCGAGTTAGAAAATAGACGTCCGCATTGGTGTCGTGGAACAATACCTCACGGTATTCTGGATGAATGTCTTTACGCATGATAAAAATCCAATAAACCTAAGCACTAATAAAAAGGCATTTTCAAGCAACGCTTGCCGATTGCGGCCATATCATCATCAACCAACTTTGACATGATACACCACACCGTCGTTTATTAGCCAACTTAAGTGGGAGTTAGATGGGAAACAAAGACGTCATTTTAGCCTAAATTTGCCAAATTTTCAAGAAAAATTGTCATATTGGTTTGATTTTGTTATACTTTGCTTTTGAATTAAATAAGGAAAATCCATGCAACTATCCAACCTAGAGCACCTACCCAATTACACCATCACCGAACGCCTAGACGTGGTCTATGGCAGTACTGTCCGCACCAAGCACGTTGGCAAGGATTTTTTGGCGGGGCTAAAAAACATCGTGGGCGGGGAGCTTGTCGCCTATACCGAGCTGTTAGAAGAAGCCCGCCAAGAAGCGTTGGAGCGTATGATAGACAAAGCCTACGCAATGAGAGCGGATGCTGTGGTGGGCGTGCGCTTTTCTACGTCCAATGTGGCGGTGGGTGCGTCTGAGATTTTTGTTTATGGCACAGCGGTAAAAGCGGTGCGAAATGCCCTGTTTGAAAACACACAACAGCCCCCTGCGTTTAATCCGACTTCGTTTGAGTAATTGATATGAACATTATCAAGCTGATTTTTGATAATCTGCAAATCGTCATCGCCATTATTTTGTTTTTTGTGGGGTGGTATTTTGGTACGATGAATGAGCGTAAGCACTTGGCAAGCCTTGATGATGACGAGCATTTGCTTGGGCATATCATCATCTCAAATGAACGCTTTTTTGTGCCAATGGTGCAGGCGGACGGCACGCTTGTGATGGGAAGTGTGTCCATCGCCCAAGATAGATTTAAGCTTGTGTTTGCTGATTTTTTGAGTTTGTTTGGCAAAAATTTGACAGTGTATGAGAGTCTTTTGGAGCGTGGCAGGCGTGAAGCGATTGTGCGCATGAAACAGCAGGCGCATGAATACGGCTATAACCAAATCTATGGCGTACGCATTGAGACATCGGCGATAGACGGTGGCGGTGTGGAAGTGCTTGCCTATGGCACGGCGGTGATGAGTGTGGGCAATCCGAATGTACCGCCAAGATTGCCAAGCCATCTTTGACAAACCTAACACCCCACATCATCA
>NZ_MUXV01000100.1 GCF_002014975.1 Moraxella bovis | reverse complement strand
AAGGTTTGTTGGTTATAAAAGCAAACAGGTATATTTCGGTAGGAAGAACGATTTGATAACAGAATATCGTAGCTACCAAAGAAAAGAGTTAGTCAATCTATCAGAGATTATTCAATATGGCAGACCCAATGAATATACACCCGCTTGGTTAAACTTATTTTCACCAAGCAATCAATCAAAAACAAGTCTTAGTAGTGTAGAGCTACACCTGTATTTTGAACAGTCAGACCAAGACACACCTTTGACAGATGATGAGACGTTGCTAATATTTAGATGCAGTGATGGACTAATGGTAGATACACCCACTTTGACAATGAGCGATGCGTTGTCCAACATGAACAAAGAAAGCATCAATCTTATTATGGAGCAGTCAGCCTATCAACAAGGAAAAACCGTGTATACATCAAAGGATGTGCCGACATCTGTAACCAAAACCATTATTTATTATAAGAGTAATCATCCTATGATTACTCTTATAATAGTGCTTTAAGCCAACTTGGCACCATAGAAGTGTTTGCCAAAAAGAATGGCACAGAAAAACGAGTCGGACTGCTGTATGTTTACCCAAATGCAAAAAGAAGAAAAGCCACGATACAACCAATTGAATTGGTAGCTAATCCATTTTCTGCTACAAATGCTTATCCACAAGATTATCCAAATGCCATTCAAAGCAAACTTTTTAGCCAAGTAGGCGTGATAGCAGAAGTCAAAGAAAGCATTGGTATTAATCTAATAAACTGTAAAATAAACCC
>NZ_MUXV01000099.1 GCF_002014975.1 Moraxella bovis | reverse complement strand
ATTTTAGTTTAACAATGCCGTTTTTATTTTTGGAATGATGGATTTTTCAGGCTGGTTGAAATGATTTGTAATACTCACTTCTTATTTAAAATAAAATTTTTAAATATCAATAATTTAAAAAAAGAATAAATTTTATTTTATAAAAGAATAAATTTTGTGTTTATTTTATTTTCTATTTTTGTATAATACGCATATTATTCATCAACACAGGAGCAATTCCAATGTCAAACGATTTTATCAACAGTCGCACCCAAGCCTATAATCAACGCAATCAAGACAAAACCACTTTGAGTTTGCGTTTATCTATTAAAGAAGATTTGATTTTGCAAGAATTAGCAGATGCTTGGGAAACCACTCGTCAAGATATTATTCACGATTTAATTTCAGAATATATCATCAAAGCGTGGGATAATCAGCGAGCCAACGACCAAAATCATCACGAAAAAACCGATAATTCCACAGCAACCAAATATTTTTTATTAAACACCAATAGTGCCAACGATATAGACGACCATCATTTTATGATAAATAATCAAGTTGCAGCAGCATTTGAAGATGGTTATAAAGAAAAAATTGGGCGTATCAAAAAAGGAGATTATGTTTTTTTATATGCTTCTGGGCAAGGCATTGTTGCCTTTGGACAGGCTTGTGGCAATGTGGAAAAAACCCACCATTATGGTATAGATGATAAAACCTATTTTCAAAAATTAGATGATTTTGTGAGTTTAGGTAAGCCAATTAAAGCCAAAGAGGTTAAATCCGTATTAGGCTATTCTTTTCCATTTGCTCAAACCCTTTCCCAAATTGCAGATGGTGAAAAACTACTTGAATACATTCAGAAACGATAAATCTCAAAAATACCATTTTCAGGCAGCCTGAAAACCCATTTTCCAAAATTCCAATAAAAAACACCGCCTAATTTTTAAATTAAACGGTGTTTTCTCTTTTTCCCTTAACCCTTCAATCCATACTGATGACTTACCCCCCAAATACTCCCTTAGCGTATCGCCTTCATAATCAAGATGATAAACCCCCCGTTCCTGCAAAATCGGCACGACTTTTTCCACAAATTCACGCACGCCCATTTGGCTGTTAGGGGCAAGTGAAAAGCCGTCTGTCGCACAAGCTTTAAACCATTGTTCCATAAAATCTGCCACATCAACAGCTGTCCCCACCACCACAGGGTGATAGTTAATCACGCCACCAGCAAGCACTTCTTTGGGCGACATTCCATGCTTAATCAGCTCCACCGCACGGGGAGAGCGTGGGTCATTGGGGTGGGACATCGCCTGATTTTGCAAATGTGTCGCCAATGGTAAACATATGGATTTCATCAGGATTGCGACCGTGTGCGATGGCACTTTGTTTTAATGCAGTGCGATAGGCTGTCGCTTCTTCAATGCTAAACGGATTGGCATACACGCCACTGGCAAAACGCCCTGCCAGTTTGATGCCTTCAACGCTTGGTCCTGCCTGAAAAATGGGCGGTTGTCCTTGTGGTGTGGCAGGGATTGGCAATGCCCCTTTGACTTGGTAATATTTGCCTTGGTAACCCGCTGGTTTAATCTGGCTCATATCGGCAAATTGCCCTGAGGTTTTGTCGGTGATGTAGGCATTTTCGCCAAAAGTCCCCCACAAAGTTTGCACCGCTTCCATCATCTCAAAAGCCATTTCATAGCGAGTGGTGGTGTCAGGCAAGGGCTGGTCGCTAAAATTGTAAGCCACTTCTTTTGTGCCTGTGGTAACGGCATTCCAGCCCACACGCCCACCACTGATGATGTCCAGCGTTTTTAATTGGCGAGCCAAATTGTAGGGCAAATTGTATGTAGGTCGTAGAATAAGTCGCCACCAAGCCAATTTTTTGGGTATGCGTGGCAACCGCTGACAAAATGGTCATCGGCTCTAACACAAACATAGGCGATTTTTGGGCAAAATCACCAATCACGCCCGCCCCAACCATTGCAGGCGTGTCGGCGATAAATAGCGTGTGAATTTTGGCTTGTTCAGCCGTTTTTGCTATTTCCACATAAAAATCAGGTAGTAATCCAAAAAGTA
>NZ_MUXV01000098.1 GCF_002014975.1 Moraxella bovis | reverse complement strand
CATTTAACCTCACCTCAAGGAAATAAAAATGCCCCTAACCCGCTACTACATCCTAGAAAACGACACCACCACAGCAGGCGGTATCGTCCAGACAACCACCAATCCCATTGTCTTTAATGTAGATGGCAAAAAGCAAAGCTGTATCGGCGATGATGTCTGGTGTTCTGCTTGTCAATCAATGGGCAAAATTGTACCAACAGGTCCAAGACTGTCCTTTTCTTTGGGTGGGGCAATGCCTGCCTTAAATGATGATTTGTGTCTGTGCAAATGTAATCCACCACCAAAACTTATCAATTCTCAAACCAGTTTTAAAGAGATTATTGATGACAATAGACTTGCCCAGTACCAAAAAGCAAGAGAGCAATACAGACAATCAAAGCTACAAAACAACTTTGCCAACACCCAAGCAAATGATGATAAGTTGCCTAAGTTTACTGTACATTTTAGAAGACCTGATGATTGTCAAGGAGGATATGGGTTTGATTGGTTAAGAGATGAGTATCTTTATGGTACTGATA
>NZ_MUXV01000097.1 GCF_002014975.1 Moraxella bovis | reverse complement strand
AGATTGTCTACCACCCTGTTAATGTCCATCATAATCTCAAAGGGTTCTAACTGCGTGATAAAGTTAATATATTCAAAGATATTAACCTTTTGGACATTTTGCAGAAGTTGCTTACCACCCAAGGCGATGGCTGGTACAAAGGCATACATCTCATCTTCTTTGAGTTTGCCATAACTGGCAAGACAGCGGTTAAAGAGAGGGGTGTGGTGGATGTCTCTTTTGTCATAGAGTTTTTTATCTTTGTATGCATCAACACTGACAGCTACGGTTGAGCTAATAGCTTGGTCTCTTTGTGTTAATTGGCGATTATCTTTAATGGTTGGAAAAATACGAATATAATCTAAATGGATGCCTAGACGAGAAGTGGTATGTCGACCCATTACTTCCAAAGTCCCAAACGCCGTTCTACCCAGCACATACCAATCATCGTGGGCATAAAAGGGCGTGGGTTTTAAAATCTCATCCAGCAGGTCAGCATAATCATCAGGATTCACAAGCCAAAATCCGCCATCATCAAAACAAGCAAAGCCGATTTGTTCCCAAAGATACCATAAAGGTCTTGGAAAAAAATCACCATAGGTCTTGATAAAGGCTTGGGTGGGTTTGGCACCTGTTTCTATTTCAACCTTTTCTTCTTCAAGCCAATACTCTATTGCTTCATCAACTTCTTTTTTGGCATCTAATTCTAACGCTTGCATTATTTACACCTTTGTAGTTTAACATTCATACGAGTGTTGGCTCGCTCACTTTCAGGAATTGCTTTGATGGCTTCATCAATAGCACCCACTCGGGTACGCTCTCTGTCCGATGGGCGTATTGTAGCATCATCAGGCACATTTTTCCACAGCTAGCAAACAACGGTTGCACATTTCGCTATTTTTTTCAATTTCGTGGACTGTTTTTTATCGGTGTAATTTTAGGATTTTTATCCCACTCATTAAAAATACGATACTTTAAGAGTAATGCCAGCCAATTTTTTCTTTTGCATGCAATGTGAAGCTTGCCCCCGACAAAAAGTTTTCTATTGCAGGTTGCAGAAAAGGATATTTGGTTGCCAAAACTTTATACCTAGCTCTCAACTCAGAACTCCAATAATAAGAACCGGTTGGCATAAATGCAAAACCATTCGCCACACAATCATATATGTATCTCTCTATTGTTTTTTTAAAATTATCTTTATTAACATCTAATTTTTCCAATAGATTCTCCAAAAAATCTATTTGATTTTTTGGAGGAATTTTGCATGATACTGCTAATGCAATATCAAGCTGTTCTTGAGAAAATGACTTTTTTTCAAAAAATTCTAATATAGATTTTTTATAATAAATAGGGTTCTCATAAATACTTGCATAAAGTGTATCTGTATTCAGATTGGTGTAGTGTGAACTAACCTCATTCTCTAGAGCCAAATAAGAAATTTGATTTGCAAAAAAATCCTCAACCATTCTTGTTGTATAGACATCATTTTGCTCTTTAAAAGAAATTAAAGGGTAAATTAGAATTGCAAACAATAAATATATACACATCAATGTTACAAAAATCAATATTTTACCTTTGAACATTTTTATGCCTCCTAAATGCATCAAATACATGTTTGTCTGAATCCCTAAATCCAGCGTCATTAACTAAAATTTTATGTTCGCCAGCAGAGATGGTTACCCCTTCCGTAATTACGAAACCAGTGTGTCCTGTGGCGTTGCTATAATTAGCCTTATACGAACCTATGTCTCCAGGTTTGGGGGCGCTAAAATAATCCCATCTCGCAGTTAATTTTGTTTTGTCAGCCCAATCCGATGCAAGAGGTGGACCATACTTGGATGTATAGCCTGGAATATATTGACCCACTCCTCTTTCTAACCATGGGGGTGCAAACTCAGGAGCAGTTAATATCAAAATATCATTAACAAACTGACTGCACTTCCATGCTCCAGCTGGAACAAGATAAGTATTATTGCCTTGTAATGTGGGGTGCACTGAAGTTTTGCTAACACCCTTAGCCCAAATTGTACTATTTCTATATTTTAAAGCTGTATCCAAAATTCTTTTGGGAATATCATTTAAATAGACAGTAACATTAGCCTCACTGTCTTGCTTCTGATTATTTATAATAGTTCTTTTTATGTAGGTTATCTGATATAAACCCTCATCTACCGTAAATATTAAATCTTCTTTTGAGCGATCTGGTGTCAAAGGAAGATTTATTCTTAACCAAGAACTTGTTATCTTATAAATGTTGTTTTTATTTAATATGACAGGTTGTTTTTCACCAATCTGTTTATACTGAATAGTATTTCTTGCTCGATTGGTATCAGTTATGATGTAAAAGGTAATATAAAGCTCACCATTTTCTCTAATTCTTCCAGGACCAATAGGTATTTGTATAATACCGTTTCTATCAGAAGTGCCAAGCTTTAATTTTTCCTTAGTAATTGCTGCTTCACCTGAAAATTCACAGAAGAATTCTAGGTTGTTGATTGGATTATTTAGTCTGTCATGAAATATACATTTAATTTTTGTAGACATATTATCATTCCTCCTCGTCTGAAACAATATGAATAATACTCCATCCTTGACCTTCATCTCCTACATAAGCATAAATAGCCTCATCACTGTCTTGCCTATATATTGCGGTCAAACCATCTGAATTGGCAGAACCTTTTAGGATTAATACACCTTCTTCTGAATGAATCCTGTAATCTTTGCTTATAAATGCTTTTTCGGTGTTATTATCAAGGATTTTCATTGCAACATGATACCCATTTTTCATGGGTAAATTATCAGGCAAGCATACCTGCCTAGAAATAACCCTCTCACCCCCCTCCAT
>NZ_MUXV01000096.1 GCF_002014975.1 Moraxella bovis | reverse complement strand
GGACACCGAAGGTGGTGGTTTCTACCAGTTCCTGTTCTGGATGCCAAGAATTGACACTTGATGAATTAAAGCAACTTTTTTCGCAAGATTCTGCAACTGTTGAAAAGCTTAAAATTTGTGTTAATGCTTACAACTATGCAAGTAAAGCTTTTATGATGAATGATTGCAATCAAAAAGCACATTTCTTTGCTCATGTTATGCAAGAGATAGGAGAAAAATTTGAAATTAATGGTGAAAATTTAAACTATAGTTGGGAGGCTCTTTATAAGGGTGATTTTAAGGCATTTCGTGGAAATATAGAGCTTTCAAGAAGATATGGCAGGGGCGGAAAACCAGGTCAAAAAGCAAATCAGGAGGCGATTGCCAACATTGCCTATGCCAACAGAATGGGTAATGGAAGTGTAAGTTCAGGAGATGGCTGGAGGTATCGTGGCGGAGGTATTATTCAGGTAACGGGGAAAGATAAGTATCAAAAAATTAATGATACTATCAAAAAATTTTTACCAAATTTCAATAAAATCATAACTCCCGATAACATCAACAACATTGAGGAGGGCACAATTGCTTCTATGGCTTATTGGGTTGTTTTTGGTGTAAGAGATGTAGCGCAAAAAGGTAATTCCATAGATATTTTTCATAAAACTGTAGATATTGTAAATAAAAATACTAGCTCTAGAGAAAAAAGGGTTGATAAGTTTAAAAAATGCTTGCGGGTTTTTAAAGTTAGTTCTTGTAATATTATAAGACCGCCAGCTCAAGCAATAGCTATCTCAGAGTCTAATGCCCCTTGGATGGAAATTGCCATTAGAGAAGGAAGGCAATGGAAGGGGGTTAAAGAGGGAAAAATTACAGATAACTATCATCAAATTGTTGGCATACCTTACCCTAATTTAGTTGGAGATATACATCAATGGTGTGCTGCTTTTATAAATTCGTGTCTAAAAGAATGTGGTTATACACTACCTATTAATGAGCAAAAAGATATATATGAAAGAGTTAGAGCTCATGCCTATAAAAGAGATAAAGTAAATTTTCAAAAAATCTCTATTCCTGCATATGGTGCAATTGCTGTTACCAAAAAAGGTAGTCATGTATGCTTTGTTTTGGGACGGCAAAACTCAAAGAATTTTTTCAGATTAGGTGGTAATCAGGGTAATATGATTACTGTGGATACACGAAGTATAGACTCATATGAGTATTTCTTGCCAATGGCTTATTACAAAAAGAACACAGATCCATCCTTGGCTCCCATAATGACAGAATCAGATATACGAAGCAGAGGTTTAAATTTTTATGAAACCAACTCAACCACTTAAATTCTTGCTTGGATTGGCAATAACTTGCTTGTTTAGTATTGCTCAAGCTAAAATAATTAACCCTAATAATCTCGTCAATAAATCCACACTGGGTTGCAATTTTTCAAGTGAACAAAGTGTGTTTTTATCAGATTTTTATGGTGCTTTATTAAAAGATAAGGTTGCTAGTAAAAATATTAGTGGCAGACTATACACAATCAAGGATTCTGATTATGTATTACAAGGATTTTATAGCATTGGTCATAATTTTATTCATAAAGATAAAATAATATTAGAATATACTGGCTTAGATTTAAATTTTAAAAAATTTAACATGAATATTTTAAGAATTGCCGCGTTTTCTGAAAATGATAATGGTGATGAGAATTTTGGTTATTATTTTATCATTCGCGACATGCCTGAAAAAACATCACAAAGAATGAGGTATTTGGGTATTGAGCCACAAAATTTAATACTGGAAAAAACCTCTGCAGGAAACACTAGATTGAAATGTATTTTGGTTGGATGATAAAGATGACTTTTTGATTGAAAACAAAAGAATTGTTGCTTTTTGAGGAATTCTTGCCTAAAGTGTACATATGGGCTAATTAAAGTGTCAATTGATTGGATGTTTTATTTCCATTGAGTGCTTAAATATTGAAAATCAACTTTTGGTAAATAATAAAGCATTTAAAATAACACATAGTATGCAATAACTAAAAATATTTGGTGGGTGATAAAACTCACGAAACTTTAACCACTCAATAATGAGGCTTTTAATATGAATAAGTTAATAATTTCTATTTTTGTTTATTTTTCTATTTTTTTTCTTGCTGCCTGTGATATCAATCAAGATAAAAAAATTGATAATACAACCAACGAAAAATTATCAAGTATATCAAGTGCTGATATAAGCTCAAAGCATTTTTCCTATGATGATTTTAAAGAAATAAAAAAACCATTTCATGATACTAACTGTAACTATAGTGAATTATTAAAGCAAAATATTGAACTTAAGTTTAATAACGATTACTTTTATGCCTATGAAAAAAACAAGGGAAATAGAGAAAGTATAGACAATCTAGAACAAAAAGAGAAATGCTTAATTCTTAATAGCACAGATGTGACTGCCTATAACAATAACATTATTATTTTTAAAAAAAAACTAGGATCTGTAAGTAAGAATGATATTGATAGAAATAAGGTAGATGGTTTTGACTTTACCAAAAAAGTAAGTTGTAAAATTGGTAATGAAGATGATTATGGACATCCTTTTATTATTGAATATAGAAAAACAAATAATATATTATCAAGAAATATAGTTAAAAACGAGAGTTTTAATTTTGATTGCATTTTTGACAAAAATATAGAAAAAAATAAAAAAGAATATCATGATCATAACAGAATTATTTTAGAAAACAACCATAAAAAGACATCATTTGACTTCAACCAAGACGGACTAATTGATAAAATATCATTAACAAAGCCAGCTGATATGGATGAAAGAAATTTTAATATCACCATTAATATTTTGAAAAATACTGGTAATAACTATCAAAAGATTATCGAGAATACTATTATGTTAGAAGAACCAACATCGGGATGTGGTCTTGATGGTCTACAAGAAATATGGGGAGATGGAAATAGCTTGAATGTCATTTATCAAACTTGTATTGATAGAAAATTTGCAACAAGAAATGTATCATTTGCATTTAACGCTTTATCCAATGACTTTATTTTAATAAAAAATGAAATAGAGTTTAGTGATATTGATGGTAATAGTGAGTTGCATGTATGTGAAGTTACAGGGGTTGATTTTTCAGAATTCGATGGTGCTTGCTATTAGTCTGAGATTTAGTGGGCGAAGTTACAGATAATATATCGGGTGCTATATCAGGATTGTTTAATAACAAACCATCCCAAACCCAAACATCAGAACAAGCCCAAAAACCAACAGAAATAAAACCTGTACAAACAACCGAACAAAACCAAAGAAGCCAAGAGGGTGGGACGCCGAAGGTGGTGGTTTCCTCTAAGTGTGCAACAAAGCCTGCTTGTATTACAAGTGGAAAAAGCGAACTAATAAGAGAAATAAATATTCGTCTAGCGGGTTTTGGTGGGGCATTGCCGACTGATGAATTTACAGAAATGACTGCAAATTGCATTAAACAGTTTCAAAGAGATTATATGAAAGCTCCCGAGACAGGCAAAATTTGCGGTAGCCTGTTAGTAGCATTAGACAAATTTAACAAAGAGTATCCTATAGCCAGTTACACAGAAAAGATGCCTTGTCCTTGCGGTGCGTGTGATGGATATGGAAAAGGTCGTTATAATGTTGCTTCTGGAGAAAATTTTGCAAATGAATACCCTGGCATTCATCGTTCTCTGATTTGGATGTTAAAAGCGTTAGAGTTTTACCTAACCAAAGATAAAGAGTATAAATCTAGAAACTTAAGCGTTGCTTATATTTTTTCTGGCTATCGGTGCATAGACAATAACAAAAAGAATGGACGAACATCGGTAAACCATATGGGTCTGGCACTTGATATTCATTTTAACAAAAAAGGAAGTAGAACAAGAGAATTAAATGATATGGAGTTTGTAAGAAAAGTTATGAAAGAAAAGATGAAGGCGTTAGAAATCAGGGAGGATAATAGAATCTATTTAGAGCCAAAAGTATTCAAAAGTGGTAAATCTGGGGCTACAACTTGGGTGCACTATGATATAACAATGCTTGATAAAAAATACATCAGAAAATCCGATTTTAAACAAACTGTCTCTGAACTTGTTGGCAAGTCTTTAATGGATCTGGCGAAATCTAGTGAGCATAGTGATTTGCTGTCCTGTTCAGGAATGATTAGTAAGCCGAGTATAGGCGTTAAAAATGAAGGTGGGGAGACTTTGTTTTTAACAGAGCAGGATATTATTGATATTATGAAAGTGACAGAAACAGAGGTTATAAAATTTAAAGATGATAGGTATTTTAAAGATCAGGCTGCTGGTGTTGTAGATACCATTTTAAATCGAACCAAATCTGGATATTGGGGAGATTCTGTTAGGAGTGTAGTAAATGCACATAGGCAGTTCTCTAAAATAACAGGTCCCAAAAAACTAAAACCCTATGGTTCTGTTGAAAATATGCCGTTTTCTGCAGTTTCAGAAAGAATGCGCAAATTTGTTGGACAATACTTAATTGAAAGATCAAATGGAAAACCTTCCATTATTGGTGAACATTTAAATTATGCAAATAAGTATTATTCTGATGATTACAATAGAAAAAAGTGGGTTGATGCTTTTCATGATGAGGCTGTAAAAAATGGTCTTATATTGGGCTTTGGAAAAAGTATACATGCTCACGGCACAGTGAAAGAATTAATTATTCATAAGCCAAAGCCTTTTATAATAATATTGCCTACAGGATTTAAGGGGTTTTAATATGGTTACGCATCATATTTTTCTATTATCAATTTTGTTAACATTACTAACTTTGGGGTGTAATGGGTCATATTCTGAAATGATAGTTTCGGACAGTAATAATGCAAAGCAAAACTCAGAATCTAGTGTTGAGAAATCTTCCAGTCATGAGTACACAAGGATAAAATTAAAAAATAGTGAACATAACAAAACACTAAGGAATGAATTGGGTAATAAAAAATTTTTAATATGGCAAAATGAAGTCAAAGACGAATGTTATTCAAATAATTATTCTTTGGGAAATAATATTGGGTTGGAGTATGAAATATGTTATGAAAGATTGGCTGTCAATATGCTTAAAGAAAACAATTCTAAGATAATAAAGAAAAATTCAGACGATGTCATTATTTCTAGCTTGCCATTTGACTCAAAATTTTATCTAAACTGTGTTGAAGCACACAATGATATCTGTCAAGACCGTATTCATTTTTTAACTGAAAATGAGCTAATAAATTATGCTAATATACTTAATTACCCTCATAAACATACCATAGTTTTACCGACATCAAAAAATGGAATTATGGTACTAATTTACATTAATTCTGACAAAAAAGACAATATAGAGCATACAATATCTTTAATTGCTATAAATGGTTTTGGAATCAAAAAAGAAATAAATATTGAAAAAGATCAATATTTTATTTTGGATGAGTTCTACACCATCTATATTTATAGTGAAAAAAATGATAAATTAGAAAAAGAAATACCTTTGGAGGGTTTTTTATGAACATCAACACTTTTAAGTTTATCCTACTAATTTTATCACTCTCCGCCTGCACTCACAATGCAACAGGATTGCCACCAAAAGAAACAAATCACGAAAACGGTTCAAAATTTATTGATTTATCATTTGGTAAGGTTACAGATGTCGTGCCTGCAACTGGCATTTTGTTAAAAAATAGTGACAACATTATAACATCGTCACTACCTTTTAGTTCCGAAACTTACCTAAAATGTGCTGATATTGTCATGCAAAACGCCACTTGGAGCAGTGCTTGGCCAGGATATAACTGTGACAATGTTGTTTATTTTTTAAATAGCGAAGAGAGAGATTGTTTTATGTAAACAAAGATGCTATACATAGTAGCAACGGAAATAACACTATCATCCCCACTGGTCTAAATGGATCTCTAATTTCTATTTCTACAATGTCAGAAGGTGATAGTGAAGACTCTACTGTCATGGTTATTCGTTCCACAGACAAGAATGGCAAGTATGTCACTCTATACATACCAGAAACTGAAAGATTTGTGATTGATATTGATTACCGCATCAGTATTTACAACAAAAAGAATGGCGAATTGGTAAAAAAAGGGTTATATTCAAGATTTGACATCTGAACAGTAAGTACATTGTTCAAATTGAGTGTCCTCAACCCAAAAGAGACCTCTATGCCCACCACCCTCCTT
>NZ_MUXV01000095.1 GCF_002014975.1 Moraxella bovis | reverse complement strand
AGTATGTGGGGTATGAGGTGCCCAAGCTTAGACATCCATTTGTTGGTCAATATATCATCACCTCCAGCAGAACCAACAAACCATTAGCGAACTATCCGTATCAGATAAATGTCAGTGATAATAGGAAAATTCAAGGTAGAACAAATGCTCGTGGTGAAACTATGATAGTAACTACAGTTCAGGCTGAAAGCCTAGAGCTTATTAACGACAAACCTAAGCCAATCAAAACCCGCACATTATATGTGGCGGGCAAGGACAGTGTGGAGTTATTTTTTGAGTACATTGATGATTAATGATTTATAATTTGTTATAATCCAACCAAATCAACTCTCAACACTTTATCCAACCTCAAGAATATCAAGCAATACAAGGAGCTTTTTATGGTTAATATTGAATACACCCCACCCACCGATGAGGCGATTATAGAGGAGCTAAAAAAGGCAGAAGATAAGATTTTATGGCAAAAACAGACAGGCGATATTTATGCCAAACTGTCGTTTATCATTTTGGTTTATTTTGAAAATGATAATAGTCCAGAAAAAAAATTAAAAACAATTAACCTATTAGAACGGTTTAAAGCTCGCTATCCGATGAAAGCTCATTTTAAAAAAGGCTCAAGAGGTTTTGTGAAATTAACCGACAAAAGCTTTGAGAGTACTAAGGCTAAGTTTTTGGCGTTTGAAAATTATAGAGAAGCCATCGAGTGGCACCTCACTTCCAATACCTCAGGCGAGTTTGCCGAAGATTATTTTATTGGGACGCTGGCAGACCATTTTTTTAGCTATCTAAAAATTCATCTGCCAGTTAGTTTACTTTATGATGCAGAGGGCAGAGCCGAGATTCAAGAGTGGGTGGAGGATGTACTTGGCACTTATGACGGTGAGCTGTTTCACGGCTATGCAGGGCTTAGCACAAGATTACCCTACGACAGACACCCTTATGCATATTATGAGGCGGATGTTGCCAGAGAGTATTGGGGCATTACCGCTGATGGCTCGGCGTTCTCAGCAAGTGACTGGTATCGTGGCATTCGCAGCATCAGCTGGCTTAGCTTTATCGGACAGCCCTTTGTGGACAAAGTACTAGAACAACCTTATTATGCCCAAACGCTTAAAGCCTACCCACAGGTTGAGGTGAAGAGGGTGGGGCAGACTATGGTCATCCAAGCTGGCAGTTTGCCAAGAGTTGCCAACAAACATCAGCCCCTACCTCTTGCTTATGTTGTGGCAGCCCATTTAACACGCCCCATTCAAACACCCCATACACAATATGGCAGTGGTGCATTGCAGTGGATTAATGCCTATTATTGGCTTAGACGCTGGGACAATGACAACTTTGAACAAGGGGTATTAAACCCCAACGGCAATAAGCTAAATTTGGTTCCTATCTTTGGGCAGGCACTTGACTATCACCCTTATCACATTGTGCCACACAGTGGGATGTGGCAACCTGTGGATTTTGTTTTTGGTGAGGGCGAATGGCAAAGTATGTATCTACAACAAGGCATGCCTTTTCCAGAGGAGGGGATGTATCTTGAAAATGGTAAAAAAAGATTGCGCCGTGCAGTCAAGTGGCGTCTGATGAGCCGAGAGGATGGCGGTGCGATTGTTATGCCCAATCCATTATAGAGGTGATGATGAGCCAATATATTACTCGAGTAAAAAATGACCCAGAGTATGCCGTGGTGGATGCCCCTGACAAAGGCTATATTTGGGTAAAGTGTGATTTTGTCTTAAAGCATATGAAAGGCATTAATATCCCTTTGCCTACTGAGGATAAAAAAGAGTTTCGCAGCTTTCAAGCGGCGTTTCATCTGCTGATTAAGCTAGACCAAGAGCATGCTGATTACCGATGGCATTATAAGTCGGAGGTCACATTTAGCGTGCCTGACCCTGATTTTAGAGAGACCAACCCCATCCCCGCCATTCCTCATCTCACCCAAAACAAGGCAAAAGGACGAGACTCATCTAAGGGTTATAACCGCCGCCACACCAATGGTTGGAACAGTCGATTGGTCTATAAAGAGGGGGTGGTACCAAATGCCTATCGCCGTCGCCCTGATTTGATTATTGTCAAAAATGCCGAGCGTCGCTGGCCAGGGGGTGAAGTTTCTGCTGAGTATAGTGTATATAACCACAATTATGCCGATAACATCAAGCGCGTGGTAGAGATGAAATTCCCCAACGATTCTTTATCTGAAGGACAAGAAAAGGACTACCAGTACATTGCAGGTGAGGACAGATTCTCCGTCCTACACATCACAGAAGATGATAACTGGCAAGAGCAGGAGGATGCTGAGTATGCCTTTTCGCCAGAATTGGTGCCCATCTTTGCCAAAGAGCGTCTGCCTGATGCTTATAAACTTGAGCGATGGGTGTTTGAAAATCTGCCTGTCATTGATTTGCTGGGTGATGTCAAATACAGTCGCCAAGAACTTGAGATGTCTGTTAGCAAACAGACAGTTGATGAGCTAGAAAACTTGGCACCGTGGCTGTTTAAAGATGTGGAACTTGTTATTTCAGAAAATGGCAATGGTGTTTATATTGATACCCAAACGGGGCAAGCGATTGAAATAATTAGCAAAAAAGATTTAGACGATGCAGCTGAATATCTGATGAATGATATGGATGTACCAACATCTATCGTACCAACCAAATCCAATGAAATTGAACCTGTATCATCGCACAGCTTGGAGAATAATTTGCCATCCGTGGAACTTGGACCAGAAATCATTACAATACAAAGACCAAAACCATCTGCATTTCCTGTGTTAACCACAACAGATAAGGTTATTTTAGCACTAGAAATTGGTGCAACATTGGCATTGCTTATCCCGGGTGTCAATGTTGCTGCCGCACCATTGCGAGCAGGGTTGTTTCTACTTAGAATGGGCATAATGTCCAAACGAGCCAATCAGGTCAGAAGAACTGCTAAAATTTTTGGTCATTAAAAAACCAAGCAATCACACTTGCCCTAATCATAACTTTAAGTTGCCTCCAAAGTGTCCGAATTCGGGCACTTTCCATAAATAGTACCCCCCCCTTGACCCCACTCCAC
>NZ_MUXV01000094.1 GCF_002014975.1 Moraxella bovis | reverse complement strand
TTAGTTGAGAGTGGGGTATACCTTATTATTTTCGGTCAATTCATTAACTTTTTGCACCACTTGATAGCCTACTTCATCATTTATTTCAAAAAATCGTTTGGCACAAGCAATCTTAAACCGCTCTTCCCACTTCAATTTATCAACCACCACCCCATCTTGAATGGATTTATCGCCTGTATTTTTGGTCTCAGCGATAAAATAAACCTGCTCGCCATTTTTATTGATGACAACCGCCCAATCAGGATTGTAATTACCGATTGGTGTTGGGATTTTAAATTTTTTGGGTAATTTAAAATAAAAATCTACTTGCTCATCATAATTTTGACACTGTGTGGCAAATGTTTTTTCTGTACCTGAATCCAAATCCAATACACTATTGTAAATGGTTCGGTGCATTTTATCTTTATCCACTTCAAAAGTATAATCATTAACAAAAATCGGATAAGTCTCAAACAGATTTTGTTCATACATTTCATCTAATTTTTGATAATAAATGCCGTTTTTCATCAAATCGTACAGTTCATTATTGATGATTTCTGCCACAATTTCAATAAAGCGCTGTGGGTTATTTTTAATCTCATCAATTCTGCCAGATTGCTTTAAAATTTCCACCAAAGTTTGACGAGTTAATCCCGTTTTATTTTGCAATGCCTTTAAAATATCAGGTATGGAAATTTTTTTGTCCAAATACTGGTACTCAGAATAAACCTCTTTTGTCTGTACGCCTGTTTCGCTATTTTGAATGAGTCGTGCTTTTTTAATTTCAATTTTTGGTTTGGCAATGGCTGGCATATTATTTAATGCTTGGCTTGCCAATTTAATCAACTCATCGCTATCAAATTGCACACGATATTTGGTTTTTTGGCGAATACGCTCCCAAATTTGTAAAAATAGTGGGTCGGTAAAGGCATCAAAACGATAAGTTACCGTGCGTTCATTTTTAGCGTCTTTGATATTAGATTTTTCAAATTTAACACCACAATCATCGATATATTCCTGCTGTAAACTGCTGGCAAATTGCTCATAGCTTTCATTGGGGATTACCGTTAAAATATTGACCTGTTCATCATAAACTCTCTCGCCATTTTGATTGACACATAGTCTTAGACCACGCCCAATTTCTTGGCGTTTTTTAATGGTAGATGTGGTTTCATTTAAAGTACAAATCTGAAAAACATTGGGATTATCCCAACCTTCTTTTAAGGCTGAATGACTAAAAATAAAGCGCACAGGTTCATCAAGCGATAATAACCGCTCTTTATCTTTCATAATCAATTCATAGGCATCATTATCATCTTTGGTTGTGCCGTTACTATTTTTGGCATTACCTTTTTTATCTTGGCTAAAATAGCCATTATGTACACCTTGTGCCGATTGCCCTGTTTCTAATTCATACAATTCTTCAAACCAATGATAAAATTTACCGATTTCGCCTTGTGCATTGGTGCGATAGTTTTCTACCTTGTCAATAAAAAACAGCGATAAGACTTTAATGCCCAATGGCGTCAATTCTCGTTCACGCTTTAAATGTTCTTTAATGGTACAATGAATTTGTTTTTTCATCACTTCATCTTTTAAAGCGTCCATATTTACACCAGCATTCATATTGATGCTATTGGCAAAACTGATGCTTTGATTTTCCAAATCAATACCATTAACAATAAATCCTTGATAATTGGGATTTTGTTTTGATTTTTCATACAAATCATCGCCTGTTTTTATAGTAACTGATTTGCGTTTTAATTCTTTATTTTCATTGATATCAATGATAATTTTGGCTTTTAATCCGCCTTTATTAGCGACTTCTTTTAATTCAATAAAAGCATTATTTTTATCCTGCGACACCACAGAATTGACGACAATTTGTTTTACCAAATTCTTTTCAAATGCTTGCACGGGATTTAGGCTATATACTTTATTGATAATTTCTTTATGCGTTGCTGAATAACCGACCGTGAATAATGGATTTAAATTTTCAATGGCATTTTTGCGTTTATCACTGCTGATATTTTGTGGTTCGTCAATAATAATGATTGGATTCGTTGCTTGAATTAACTCCATCAATACGCCATTTTCTCGCTGCTGATTGATGATATTGCTTTCTTTTTCAAAAGATTGAATATTCATCACCAAAATTTCAATATGCGCACTTATGGCAAATTGTTTGAGCAGATTGGTTTTTTGACCGCTGTATTCATAATAATGATAAATTGGCGAATTAAATTCAGCTTTAAAATGGGCTTTTGTGCTATTTAAAGTTTGCAATACACCTTCACGAATGGCAACACTTGGCACAACAATGATAAATTTTCGCCAGCCATAGCGTTTGTTTAATTCAAAAATGGTATTAAGGTAGACAAAAGTTTTGCCTGTACCCGTTTCCATTTCTACGCTAAAATACAAATTATCCAATTTATCAGACAAAGAAAGCTGATTTTGCGTTTGGATATTTTTTAAATTATCAAAAATATCATCTTTGGATAATGATAATTCATTGGCAATGACACGCATATTGTCTTTATCCGACAAGCTAAAATCATCTTGATGATGTGTGATTTCGCCTTGAAATAAATCCACAATACTGTCAATCGCCTGTTTTTGATAATCTAACTGTTCGTATTGAATTTGCATCATCCATTCCCCCAATAATTAAATGCTTTCAAAATTTAGTCCAGCATCTTTAAATTGCAAAATCACATTGGATTTTTCGCTGTCATTTAAAAATACTTTGTCTAGGACAACGGTTTTGGCAGGTTTTTTGTCAATAATGGCGTTAAACTCATCTTGGGATAATGAATTTAGCACAATGGCGTATGATTTATTTTCACAAGTTAGCCAATAAATGCCGTTATCAAATTTAATATCCGCCGTTAATTTTAATCCCATTTTTAATAGCAATTCATAGACAATATCCATTTCATTGGCATTGTCTTTTAAGGGGTCAATGTATAGTTCTAATTGCTTAGATATATCATCATCAATCTGCCACGCTTTAAAATTACTATCGCTTAATTTAAATACTTTAAAGCCTGTATCAATCTTTTTTTCAGGATTTTCGGCTTTGATTTTTGCTCCTGCACGGCGAATGCGTTCTTTGGATATGTCGCTAATGGTTTTAAATCCAGCTTTATAGGCTTCAGATTTTTCATCGGTGAGTTCAGGTAATTGCACCATAATAAATTGACGATTACCATTGTCTTCGCTATTTAATTGCATAACAGCGTGGGCGGTCGTTGCCGAACCTGCGAAAAAGTCTAGGATTATTGAGTTTGAATTGCTACTATGTTCAATAATTCTTTTTAAAAATTTGGTACTTTTTGGGTAATTAAAGTGCTTAGCCAAATTAATATCCAATAATTCTTTTGTGGCAACTTGGTTCATAAATTCATTATCACAAAATACCAAACTGTCTAATGTTTTTTGTGTTGTCTTTAAATCTTTTTTATATCTTTTAAAAATAAACCCCCTTTCATTTTCCTTATGTTCTTTCTTAAAACAAATATTGCCATTATCAATATGTTTTTGGATTGTCTTTTGTGAAAAAAGCCAAAATCTACCAGTTGGCGGATAATCTATTTTTCCAGTATAGGGGTTTGTAATTGAAAAATAGTTATTTTTCTCCGTTCCACTTTTTGCACTTGGGTCGCTTGAACACCAATCTCCATTGGGGTCATTATCTGGATTTGAATATCCCGATAAATCTTTTTCTCCGCCTAATAATTTTATCAAGTCTTTATTTTTTGCATAAATTAAACAATTTTCGTGTTGTAAGTTTAAACCAGTTTTAGCATCATTTGTGGTTGATTTTGTTTTTCTGATTAAATCCGCAACAAAATTCTCCCCGCCAAATATTTCATCACACAACAACTTTAATTGAGCTTGTTCATGATCATCAATACTAATAAAAATCACGCCATCATCAGAAAGTAAAGTATGGGCCAAATGCAATCGTGGCAACATCATATTAAGCCAATTAGAATGATAATGCCCATTGTCTTTGCTGTTCTTTTTAAAGGATTTTAATAATTTTCCGTGAATATCTCTATCACCAATCGCAACTTCATAATCCTTTTTGCTTTGGCTAAAATCATCGTGATAAATAAAATCATTGCCCGTATTGTATGGCGGGTCAATGTATATCATTTTGATTTTGCCTGCATAGGATTTTTGTAATATTTTTAGGGCTTCTAAATTATCGCTTTCAATAAAAATGTTTTGTGTGGTATCAAAATCCACGCTCTCGCTAGGGCAAGGGACTAATGTGTTACTGGTGGGGGCTTGTAGGGCTTGATAGGCGGTTGATTTGCCTGCCCAATTTAAGCCGTAGCGTTCGTTTTGAGCAAGGTGGTCGCCCAGTAGGGTTTTGAGTTTTTCTAGGTCTAGGGCGTGTTCGCTAAAAATTTCAGGCAGAATTTGACGAAGTTTGGCTAATTTTTCACCAAAAAAGTCGGTATTATGGGCGGTTTTTAGGCTGTTGGTTGGTTGGTTGGTTGGTTGGTTGGTTGGTTGGTTGGTTGGTTGGTTGGTTGGTTGGTTGGTTCATTTTGCGATTTTCCATAGCAAGTGTCAAGTAAAATTTTTTATTCTAACAAATTGTTTGGTAAACATAAAGCCAATTTTTGGCAAAAATAAAGGCGTACCATTTAGCACGCCTTTATTTTTAAATTACAATTAACGCCTAGCCACGAACCGCTTTTACCGCTTCACCCACCGCCTTTTTAAAGCGATCAATGACCGTCTGACATTCTTCACGAGTGATGGTGATTGGACAAAGCAGACGAACCACTGTACCACCACGACCACCACGCTCCAAAAGTAGCTTATTATCAAAGCACGCTTTTTGGATAGCGACCGCAAGCTCACTGTCGGCAGGGTATGAACCCATATGGTCGGCGGATTTACGCTCGTCTACAATCTCAATACCCGTCATTAAGCCACGTCCACGCACATGACCGATACAGGGGAATTCTTGTGCAATTTTACGCAGTTCATCACGCAAAAACTCGCCTTGAATGCGTGAGTTTTCGGCAAGGTTATTGTTGGTGATTTGCTCTAGAACATTATAGCCTGCTGCCATGGCTAGCTGATTGCCACGGAAAGTACCTGTATGGCCTGCTGGCGACCACGCATCAAATTTTTTGTTAATGGCAAGCACGGCAAGGGGTAAACCACCGCCCACCGCCTTAGACATGACGACCACATCAGGGACGATTTCGGCGTGTTCAAAGGCGAACATCTTGCCAGAGCGAGCAAATCCTGCTTGCACCTCATCTAGGATAAGCACGATGTCGTGTTTGGCAGTAACCTCACGAATTTTTTGTAGCCATTTTTTGGGCGCAGGGACAACACCGCCTTCGCCCTGAATGGCTTCTAGGATAACGGCAGCGGGTTTTACCACACCACTTTCCACATCTTCGATGAAGTTTTCAAAATAATAAGTTAAAGCGTCCACGCCCACTTCACCGCCCAGACCCAGCGGGCAACGGTATTCGTGTGGATAAGGCATGAACTGCACGCCTGCCATGAGATTGCCCACTTTTTCTTTGGCGGACAAATTGCCTGTCATCGCAAGCGCTCCGTGCGTCATGCCGTGATAACCGCCAGAGAATGCGATGACATTATCACGCCCTGTGTAGGTTTTGGCAAGCTTGATGGCAGCTTCTGTACCGTCAGCCCCTGTTGGACCGCAAAACTGCAAAATAAAATCTTTTGGAAAGAATGACAACAATTTTTCGGTGAATGCGTCTTTGATTGGCGTGGTGATGTCAAGGGTATGCAGTGGCAAACCGCTTTCTAGCACGTCTTTAATGGCGTTGATTGTGGCAGGGTGATTGTGTCCTAGGGCTAGCGTACCTGCTCCTGCTAGGCAGTCAAGGTATTCGTTGCCTTCTACATCGGTAACCCAGCACCCTTGTGCTTTGGCAATGGCTAGGGGGAGTTTACGGGGGTAACTACGGACATTTGACTCCATTTGGTTTTGACGAGTCAAATAGTAGTCGTTGGTTGCACCATCTTTGGGAGCTGTTGGGGCATGATTTACAAAATGAACGCTCATATCGGATTACCATCTCAGATAAGGGTTAAAAGAAAAACCTATGAATACAATCTCAATCTTATCAATCACATATGAAAATTTGATGACTATATCCCTAAACCCAAACCCAATTTATCAACTAAAATTTGGGTTTAACAAGGTCATGACGTTCGGCGTGTGGTTCAATGGACCATAAAGGAAAAATGAAAATCCATTGCACACCAGTTTTGCAAGAGTAATCATAAATAATGATTTGACCGCTTGCACGGCAATAACACTTTTAAATTTAATAGAACAAATGTAAACTTATCAAAAATTTAAAAGTGGCAAATTATAGCACATGTTCAAAATTTGACAACTAAAATTTCATTTTGCTACCGATTTAAGTTATTGTATCATGGTTTTTTAGGACAAAACAAAAAGTTACCGATAACCAACATTTACATACATGATGAGAATTTTTTAAATTTCCTTTAAAATTTTGCAAAAGTCAAGTTGCCAATGACCTTATTTCTAATCAAGTTACAAAAAACCCCCAAAACCCTTTGCAAAATCTGCCAAATGGGTGTATAACTATAACTTTGCCAACCACTCTTTATTGTAAGGATTTTTCATGACTTTATCCCTTAACAAAGACAAAATCCGCTTTTTGCTCTTAGAAAGCGTGCATGACAACGCCCTAAAAGTGCTAAACGAAGCTGGCTACACCAACATCGAATACATCAAAACCGCCCTTGATGAAGATGAACTCATCGAAAAAATCAAAGACGCCCATTTCATCGGTATCCGCTCACGCACCCAGCTGACTCGCAAAGTGCTAGAATCTGCCGAAAAACTCATCTGTATCGGCTGTTTTTGTATCGGTACCAACCAAGTGGATTTGGACGCCGCCTTAGAGCTGGGTATTCCCGTCTTTAACGCCCCCTACTCAAACACTCGCTCGGTCGCCGAGCTGGTGCTTGCTGAGACCATCATGCTCATGCGTGGCATTCCTGAGAAAAATGCGGTCGTCCATCGTGGTGGCTGGAACAAATCCGCCAAAGACAGCTATGAAGTGCGTGGCAAGACCATGGGTATCGTGGGCTATGGCTCTATCGGCTCACAGCTGTCCGTCCTGTGCGAAGGACTGGGCATGAAAGTCATCTATCATGACGTGCTGACCAAACTGCCACTGGGTAATGCCGTGCAAATGGGCAGTTTTGATGAACTCCTAGAAAAAGCTGACGTGGTAACCCTGCACGTCCCTGACCTGCCTAGCACCCGTAATATGATGACCGCTCGTGAGTTTGGTCTTATGAAAGACGGCTCGTTCTTTATTAACGCTGCTCGTGGTGGCTGTGTCAATATCGATGATTTGGCAGACGCTCTAAAAAGTGGCAAAATCTTAGGGGCTGCCATTGACGTATTCCCCAAAGAGCCAAAATCGGCTGATGAAGAGTTTATCTCGCCCCTTCGTGCCTTTGAAAACGTCATTCTCACCCCCCATGTCGGCGGTTCTACCCAAGAAGCCCAAGCCAACATCGGTCTAGAAGTCGCTGACAAATTCGTCCGCTATTCTGACATGGGCGACACGACAAGTAGCGTAAATTTCCCCAACGTCTCCATTCCGTTCACGGACAAGAGCCATCGCCTGCTACACATTCACCAAAACGTCCCTGGTGTACTCTCGCAGGTCAATGCCTCCTTTGCGGACGCTGGCATCAACATCACCGCCCAGTCGATGATGACTCGTGGCGATGTCGGCTATCTGGTCATGGACGTGGACGACAACGACTCCGCCAAAGCCTTAGAACGCTTGCGTTCCGTACCGCAGACCATCAAGGTGCGTGTGTTGTTTTGATAGTGCCTAAATAACCCAAAAATAAAACCACTCGTGATGAGTGGTTTTATTTTATCATTCTCTGCATGATATTGGCGTATATTTATCCTTCCAGCCAGATGATCTTTCTTCCAATACACACGACCACAATCCATCTACATTACGCACCATTGATATTTTTGCTCCCTTTAGTGCAACATAGGACTGCTTGCCAAATTCAGCTGTTAATTTATTAAATCTATTGCCAGTAATATCAATACTAGCAATATATACCAAATTGGAAGTAGGATCTTCGGTCATACCAATATATTCATAATTATCATTGCTATTGGCAACCTGCGGATCAAGTGTAGGCAACCGCCCATCCGCCAAAATGGAATCAATAATGGTGCGTGCCGCATTAATCTCATAATGCACACGATTCACCTGAGCTTTGGCAATATAATCTTGATACATAGGTAAGGCAATCGCTGCCAACGTCCCGATGATTGCTACCACAATCATCAATTCTATTAAGGTGAAGCCCTGTTGGGTATTTAAATTGTTTTTCATCATAACTCTAGTAAAGAAATTAATATCTGATATAATTAAGCAATTTCTGTACCAACTTTTATTTTATGACATCACTTACCCTCTCTTTGATAAAAACCAAAGCTAAAGCCAGTATCACTCACTTTACCATCTCGTTGCTCATCTTCTGTTTTGTGGTAGCTTGGGTATATTTTTTTGCTTATCCTGACGTGTACTTTACCATGGCGGGGGCGATACAGGGGCTTACCTTGGTCTTCTTGATAGATGTCGTGCTAGGCCCTTTATTATCTTTTTTGGTGTACAATCCTGCCAAACCCAAAAAAGAAATCATCTCTGACTTGGTTATCATTGGTGCCGTTCAGATTGCCGCCTTGGTATATGGTCTGACCACACTCTACAAAGAACAACCTCAAGCAGTCATCATCTACCCCAAAAGCTCAGCAACGGTTATCAATAAACGCGAGATGACCGATTTTGAATTGGGCGAATTATCGCAATATGAAAAACTAGGCAAATTACCTGCAGCTGTCTATACACCAGATCGAAAGCACCCTTATCAGTCCATGTTACAATCTTTGGATATTATTAAAGAAACCGATCTAGCCAATCGACGTACTCTTGCTCAAAATATGGATGATTCAGCCGTCCTGCAAAGTTTGGAAAAACAATACGGCAAGCTGTATATCTTATCTGTCATGGCAAAATACAATGGAGCATACTTCGCCCTTGATGAAGACTTTAACTTGGTAGCAAAATTTGGCGAAAAACCAATCTCTTAACATCATGCTTTAACCTTAAAATGCAACCAGCTCACCCGCTGCCAATGAATGTGCGGATGGATAGGCTCCCGCATCATCAGCGGAGGCATATGATCGCCCACAACAATTACCTCAACACCTGCCATCTCAGGGCGTTTGATAAGTTCGCCTAATCCATCAAAAAACTGGGCGTGTAGCATAAAGTTATTACAAATATCGCCTTTGGGTAGGTTGTGCTTATTGCAGTCTAGTCGGTGATTGATGATGTCACCTCTAGGGTAGTGGGAATGACTGGTTAGGGTTAGCCAATAAAAGAAGTTTTTATCATGGGTGGCAAAACTTTCTGCAACAATATCAAACAGTTCGTTATCACAAATACCATTAAAAGCCTCACAACGTTTTTTGTCGCCATGATGTTCAGCAAAGACCGTCTCAGCAAAACCCATTTTTGGATACAAGAAATCTCTTTCATAAATCTGACTAAATCCACCATGCATACCTATGGTATGATACCCCATCCGCTTTAATTGATTAGGCAAACAGTTGTCAAATTCTTTATTAGCAACTTTATTAAAGGCATAACCACCCTCTACGTCAAGCAAACACAGCTCCCTAAGCTCACCTTCCACCGTTGCTCCTGCAAAGTCAAAATAACCGTCCTTGATAAACTTCAGTCTGTCAGTTTGATTGTAAATACCTGCCAAAATATCTTTTTGAGTGCTATCATGACGTGCCACTCCCCATGACTCTGCCACAATGAGTAATTTTTTATCAGAATTGCCAAAATAGCCAGAAGCGTTATCAATGTCGATGGGGATCATGGTTGGTACTTTGCCAAAATGTTTAATAAATTCACTATCTACCACCCACCGATAGCGTTTGTACTGGCTATGAATGACAAAGTAATCTGACTGAGCAAATCGTTCACCATGTCTATCTACATATTTGATTTCATTAAAGTGGCTATACGCAAAAAAACCAACGAGTGACACAAATAGCACATAAAGCCATCCTGTCTTAATCATAAAAGGTTTGGCAAGTCGTCTCATAATAAAGGGCATAACGGTAAGATATGTCGCCACAATTCCTACAAGCACTATATAACGCAAGGGGGCATTGACCAAAAATGGAGCAAGTGATATTGCTGCAAAAATATCCAAAAATGGGAATAATTGCATGGTCATCATCATAACATCAAGACTTATGGTGCAAAGCAGCACCAACATCGCCAACACACGAAAAAACTGATAAGGCAGAGCAAATAGCACACATGCCACAAAATAATCAATGTTAATAAGAGGCCGAGACACACCCACAAAATACGCACCAATCAGCAAAAAAACATTGGGAATCAGCAAAAAAATCAATGCCTGTGCCAAAAGCAGCCAATCAAGCTTTGGCAGTTTGTAATCATGAACGAGCCAATCGGGATATTTTTTAGAAGAATTCTTTTTTATGGTCATAGAACAATTACCGTTAAATTTGCATTTATAGATCAAATCCTCTATAATTCATGCATTGTGCAATAATATTGGGGAAAACTCGCTTGGTATCCTGGGAGCAAAACCCGCAAGCTAGGTTGAGATAACTCCTTTACCAAACTAGTTTGGTGCTTTATACTACCATGTCTAAAACTTACATTGGGATTGATATCGCCAAAAACACATTTGATGCCTGCTTTATTGCCCATAACACTTGGCAAAACTGTACATTCACAAATAACCAACAGGGTTTTATGGAGCTAACATTGTGGATTCAAGCACATCATTATAACACATCTACCTTACATTTGATTATTGAGGCAACGGGGACTTATTGGGAAAAATTAGCTCATTGGGCAATCTCTCATCATCATAAGGTAAGTATTGTCAACCCCTTATATATTCATGCATACGCCAAAAGTCTAGGCATACGCACCAAGACAGATAAGCAGGATGCCATTCTCTTGGCACGCTATGGTGCAAAAGAAAATCCACCTTTATGGCAGCCTAAATCAGACAACGAAATAAAACTGACTGCCCTTCTAAAACAACGTGAACACCACAAACGGCAACTCATCAAAGAACGCACTCGACAGGAAGCTCTGTCTATTTATGTGAAATCGTATACTGATGACAACATTCGTCATTGGAGTGACAGCATCACACAGCTCGATCATCAAATTTGGCAACTCATCAATTGCACGCCCGAGCTAAATCACCGTGCCAGCCTACTTGCCACAATACCCGGAATTGGCAAAAAGACACTGCCACATTTACTGGTTGCCATTGGAGATGGTTCATCATTTCAAAGTGCCAAACATCTAGCAAGCTATGCTGGGCTTGCCCCTCGTCATCATCAATCCGGCATTAGTATTCACAAGCAGTCTTCCATTGGATTTAGTGGACAAAAAGAACTACGTTCAGCCCTTTTTATGCCCGCTGTCATAGTCAGCTTTGGTCGATATCCCGCTTTTCAAAAGTTCGTCAAACGCATGGAACAAAAAGGCAAAACCAAAAAACAAATTATCATCGCCATCATGCGCAAATTACTCACCATCAGCTATGCCGTTATTCGCCAAAATCGCCCTTTTGACAAACGCATTCATGAATAACATTTATTGGTATCCTAGCTGCA
>NZ_MUXV01000093.1 GCF_002014975.1 Moraxella bovis | reverse complement strand
GCAACCACTGCCGAAGCGGTGGCAATGGCAAGCATGCCGACCAATGCCATCATTAACAATAGTCCCGTCATCCAAAATGTCAAAACAGACGTGCGTATTTTTGGTGAACAGCTCTTTCGTGGGGCGTTCTCTACCACGTCAGGCTCTACCTTTAATGACAGTTATGTCATCAATGTCGGCGACAACGTGCAAGTGAGGATGTGGGGTCAAGGGGGTGAAAAAATTTGCTTGATTGTTTATTTTGTTTTCGCTATAATCACATGAACTCATTTAAATGAGATACGATATTATTTATAAAGTAGTGTATCTCCCATGGATGAGTTAATAACCTCACATTTTTTTTTATAAAGGTGCACATTATGGCTATAGATATTTTCTTAAAAATCGATGGCGTGAATGGCGAATCCAAGGATGCAGGACACAAGGATTGGATTGATGTTCATAACTTTACATGGGGTGCCAGTCAGCCTGCCACTCTAACCACAGGTGGTGGTGGTGGTGCGGGTAAGGTTAATTTCCAAGACCTAAAAGTAACAGCCGCTATTGATAAGGCAGCTCCTACCGTTCTCAAACACAGTGCCATTGGTCGGCACATCCCTAAAGTGGAAATCTCAGTTTGCAAGGCAGGTGGCGAACAGATTGAGTACTCTAGAATCACACTAGAAGACGTCATGGTAACTGGCGTTGAGTTCGTCGGTTCCAAGGACAATGAAGTTCTTTATGTGAATTACTCATTCCAAGCCGTCAAAATCAAAAACCAATACTGGGAACAAACCGAGCGTGGCGGTCGTGGTGCCGAAACTCAAATGGGTTACGACATCAAACAAAACAAAGCCATCGGCTAATCAGCCATTTCACCTTTTTAAAACACAACCTTATATTAGTATTAGGTTGTGTTTTT
>NZ_MUXV01000092.1 GCF_002014975.1 Moraxella bovis | reverse complement strand
GTTGAGAGTGGGGTAAAATACATTTAAAATTAATCCGTTAATTTTCTTAAATAAACATCCATCCTATCTCGCACCCGCTTATCCAACGCCAAAATCTCGTCCAACTCATCAAAATGTCTGCCAAACTCCGCCCCTAGCTCATCGTCATTTAGCACATGCTCCACCGTGTCGGCGATGTCGGTCAGGCGAATGCGGCCGTCCAAAAATGCCGAAACAGATACTTCATTGGACGCATTTAGGGCGATACACGCCCCACCGCCTGTCTGTATGGCATGACGGGCAAGCGTTAGGGATTTAAATTTATCCTTATCAGGGCGGATAAATTCTAAGGCGGATATGTCAAATAAATTCAAAGACTTAGCACTGCTCTCCATGCGGTCAGGGTACGCAAGTGCATGAGCAATGGGCGTTCTCATGTCAGGTGTACCGAGCTGTGCCAAGATAGAGCCGTCCACATATTCTACCATGGAGTGAATGATACTTTGAGGGTGAATGGCGATGTCAATTTGGCTTTCGGACAAATTAAACAAATGACACGCTTCAATCAGCTCCAAGCCTTTATTCATCATGGTGTTAGAATCCACCGTGATTTTGCTTCCCATGTTCCAGTTGGGGTGCTTGACCGCTTGGGCGACTGTGGCGTTTTTCATGTCATCATAAGATTTGTGTAAAAATCCGCCACCGCTTGCCGTAAGCCACAATTTTTTTATGCCAAGCTCGGTGCGATGAATGGCGGTATTGTCGTCTTGCACCGCCTTTGGCAAGCATTGAAAAATGGCGTTATGCTCACTGTCAATGGACAAAATGGTTGCCCCATGTGTGCGTGCGGTGTTCATGACCAGCTCGCCTGCCATGACAAGGCTTTCTTTGTTGGCAACTAGCACCGTCTGCCCTGCTTTGACTGCCGATAAGGTAGAGCCAAGCCCTGCCGAGCCGACAATGCCTGCCACGACTTTACCCGCCCCTTTATCGCTTGCCAACTCCGCCAAGCCGTCTTGACCGCCGACCACGTCAATTGCCAAATTTGCCGACTTTAAACGCTTGGCAAATTCATCCACCTTACCAGACGGCACACCGACACGGCTTGGGCGAAACTCCACGCACAAATCAAATAATTTATCCAAGCGACCAAAGCCCGATAAAGCGTACACAGGCAACCCTGCTAGGCGTGCGATGTCAAGCGTGCTGTCGCCAATTGAGCCTGTTGCTCCAAGGACTGTTAATGGTACTGTCAATGCCGTCATCACAAAAGCCCCTTTAAGTCGCCAAGAGCAGGCAATACGCCCAAATACACGAGCACCAAGACCCCAAGAGCAAACACAGGCGTAGCTGACAGCAAACTATCAATGCGGTCAAGCACACCGCCATGCCCTGGCAGAATGGTGCCAGAGTCCTTAATCCCAGCTCGGCGTTTTAGCATGGATTCAAACAAATCGCCAAGCACACTTGCCAGTACTGTCAAGCCCGATAAACCCAAAAAGGCAATAAGTGCCACCGTGTCAAGTTTTAGCCCAAAGCCCACGCCCACCGCCACAAGGCTTGCCGTGATGATACCGCCAATCAGCCCTTCTATGGATTTATTGGGCGAGACGTTGGGGGCAAGTTTGCGTTTGCCAAGTTTACGCCCAACAAAATACGCCCCACTATCGGCACACCACACCAAAAGAAACACATACATGAGCCACCAAGGCGACACTTGCCATAGACTATACATGGCGGTAATGCTGGCGGTTAAGATGACAATCCCCATAAAAAACAAGCGTTTGCCGTACCATTTTTCTTGGGCGGGATAAACAAGCACCCATTTGGTTGCCATAAGCCATATCCCAAAAGACAGCACCCACCACACCACCCAAGAGACAGGCACAAAAATACTGACAAGCGTAACCGCAAGCATCAGAGCGATAAACTGAGCAGGCTGTTTGCGTTTTGGCATGAGTTTTGTCCACTCATGGGACGCAATGAGCGTACCGACCGTCAAAAGTGGCAAAAACAAAAAAGGCTGACGACTGGTGAACATCGCCACACCAACGATAATGACTAGGATGATTGCGGTTTTAATTCGTTGCCACATTTAAGGGTTTCCAGTTTTAATAATCTCAAAAATAATATAACACTCGTAAGGTGCATATTACGCACCGCTATTGGTATTGTGCTTTAAATGGTGCGTGATATGCACCTTATACTTAAAACTCAAACCACGATTTTTATCAAATAACGCATATAAAATAAAGAAAACACCAACGCCACAATAGAAAAATAAACCACCCATTTTGCCTTTTGGTTGGCACTTTCTAATTGCTCGTTTGAAAATTGTCTATTGGTACAATAAAATTTTACCACTTTTTTAAAAATAAACTCACAAGCCAAAACAATCAATAATGCCAAAGAAATCCAAATCGCCCCTTCTTTTCTTAATAGCATTACCAGTACTTGTTTATCAATTACCATTAATATAAAAAACAGAATAATTAACGGCACACTCATGGGTAATTTAAATAAATAACGGTAAGTTTTTTGCAATTCATTCATACAAACTTCCTTTTAATTCAAATTTATCACTTCACTCAATGGTGCGTGATACGCACCTTATGCCCAATGAATGATTTGTCAATCTTGCCAAATGACCAAATAACCCGCCACCATCAAGCTGATAATATAAATAATCCAAGCTATTTTATTAAAAATACTTAATTGATTTTGATTAAAATTTTGTTTAGCAAGCCATTTATCAAGAAAGGCATAAATACCACATAACAAAGCCGCCCAAATCACACCCAAGACAATAATAAACAATGTATTATATTTTGGAATGGCAATAAATACACAAAATGACACGCTAAAAAATGCCGATTGAATGCCTTTATTTTTATCCAAAAAGTCGTATTTAAATAATTTTTTCATCATTCATTCAAATTATCAAATTAAATTGAAATTTAATTGATAAAATCAAACCGCCATTTTTATCAAACTACGCACATAAACAATACCAATAATCAGCAATATTCCTGCCAAATAAGAAATCCATTTTGCTTTATTATTAGCATTGATAAGTTGTTTATCTGGAAATTTACCATTAGTACAATAAAATTTAATCAATTTTTCAAACATTCGCTCACAAAGAAACCAAATACCAAACACTATTGATGCCATTAACATTACCCCATTGCCTTTTAATAGCATTGCCAATGCTTGTTTTTCACTGACCATCAATATTACAAACAAAACAATCAATAGCACACTACTGGGCAATTTAAATAAATAACGGTAAGTTTGTTTAATGTCGTTTTGCATAAAAAATATTAAAATCAATCCTTAACTTTCGCCTTGCACCTGCTCACTGGTTTTACCAAAACGTCTTTCACGATTGCCAAAATCTTGTATCATCTTATCAAGCTCGTCCGCCCCAAAATCAGGCCACAATGTATCGGTAAAAAACAGCTCGGCATAAGCCGACTGCCACAGCAAAAAGTTAGAAATACGCCACTCGCCCCCCGTGCGAATCAGCATATCCACATCGGGCAAATCGGCAAGTTCTACATTTTGTCCGATAAGGCGTGCATTGACATCATTTGGGTTAAGTTCGCCTTTTTGGACTTGTATGGCTAATTTTTGGCACGCCTGAGCGATGTCCCATTGTCCGCCATAGCTGATTGCGATGACAAGCGTCATTTTGTCAAAATGGGCGGTCTTATTTTCTGCGTCTGTCATAAGGGCTTGCAGGTCGGAATTTAGCATTGACCTGTCGCCGATAAACCTTAGGCGAATTTGGTATTTGTTCATGCGGGGCATTTGCTCATGAATGGTGCTTTCAAGTAGTCGCATAAGCAGTGCCACTTCCGCCTGTGGTCTTGCCCAGTTTTCGGACGAAAAGGCAAACACCGTCAAAACCTTAACGCCCCGTGCCAAACAATGCTCCACAATGGGGTCAAGTGCGTCTTTGCCCTTGATATGCCCTGCCCCTGCCTGCAAAGCGTGAGCCTTGCCATAGCGGTTGTTACCGTCCATGATAATGGCGATGTGTTGGGGTAGGCTTAAAATGGGGGGTAATGGGGCGTTTGGCATGATAGATAGGCGGATTTGTCAATGATAAATGATACAAATAGGGCGAATGGCTCGCCCTACATTTGTTGGTTGCCTGTTAGACTTCCATAAGCTCGCTTTCTTTTTTGGCAAGGCGAGTGTCAATCGCTTTGATAAAGTCATCGGTGAGCTTTTGAATGTCGGTCTCGGCACGGCGTTCGTCATCTTCGCTGGCTTCTTTGTCTTTGACCAATTTTTTGATGTCGCCTAGCATATCACGGCGGATATTACGCACCGACACACGGGCAGACTCGGCATCAGAGCGAGCCAATTTTTGCATATCCTTACGAGTCTCTTCGGTCAAGGCAGGCATTGGCACACGAATTACGTCTGCGGTCATGGGGTTAAGCCCCAAATCCGCTTCACGGATCGCCTTATCCACCGCTTGCACCATAGAGCGGTCAAAGGGCTGTACAAGCAGAGTACGACTGTCTTCTACGTTCACGCTTGCCACTTGGTTTAGGGGCATGTCCGAGCCATAGTAGCTGACCATGACGCTTGACAAGATACCAGGGTGAGCTCGTCCTGTACGCAGTTTGGCAAACGCACTTTCTAGAGCTTCAAGCGATTTTTCCATACGGGCTTTGCCGTCTGTTTTGATTTGGTTAATCATAAGGGTTTCCTATTTACAATATTTGCTAAACATTGATTTTGTTAAATCAGGGCGAATATGATTCGCCCCCACCAATCGGTATGATAAGCAAGATTTAACACTTTTTAAAGTTGATTTTAAATTCAATAAAAATTGAATTAATGATACACTCGTGTACCTTCTTTTTCGCCCATGACAACATTTAATAGGGCGTTGGGTTTGTTCATGTCAAACACCTGCAACGGCACGTTGTGTTCACGGCATAGGGCAATGGCGGTTAAGTCCATCACGCCCAATTTGTCTTCTAGAGCTTTGTCAAAGGTTAGGCTGTCGTATTTAACCGCATCGGCATGAACGCTTGGGTCTTTGTCGTACACACCGTCCACTTTGGTCGCCTTCAAGATAAGCCCCGCTTCAATCTCAATCCCACGCAAGCACGCCGCCGTATCGGTGGTAAAAAACGGATTACCCGTACCTGCCACAAAAATACACACCTCGCCATTATTTAGGTGGCGAATGGCTTCACGGCTAGAATACGGCTCGCCAATGGTAGCGATGTTAAGAGCGGACATGAGACGGCATTTGATGTTACGGCGGACTAGGGCATCACGCATGGCAAGACCATTCATCACGGTGGCAAGCATGCCCATTTGGTCACCTGTAACACGCCCGACAAGCCCTTCTTTTTGTAGGGTACTACCACGATACAAATTACCACCCCCAACGACAATCCCCACTTGCACGCCAAGCCCACGCAAATGGGCAATAGACAGGCTCATCTGATCAAGAATGGACGCATCAATGCCCATGTCTTTGCCCCCTGCTAGGGCTTCGCCTGAGAGCTTTAGTAGGATACGAGAGAATTTTGGATTTTTGTCGTTGGGGTTATTAATGTCTGACATGGCACACCTGTTATAATTTAAATACAAATTAAGTAATTTTATCACATTTTGCCAAATATTGTAAAATTAAAAAAGGCGAAACCTTGTCCGCCTTTTTATTTTTAAATCTGTCTTTGATTTACCTATTAATTCACCTTAATCAATTCCATGCTAATGACTTTGCCGTCATTGGTTTGGCTGACTTTGATAGGTAGATAATTTAGGCTTGGGGCAAGCCAAAAGCTCGTGGCACGCCCTTTGTCATCATGCACACGGTCAATGCGAATGGCGTCATAAGTACCCGCAGGGACGGTGATTTTGCTACTGCCCGAACGTCTAAATTTGGTGGCTTCTATTTCATTTTTCTTAACCAAATGGTAATTACCGCTAAACTTACCGTTAATCAGCTCTTGACGGATTTGAGCTTCTAGGCTCAAATCATCATAGGCTTGTCCGTTCATTTTTAAGGTGGTGGATTTGCCTTTATAAGTACTAACCACCGATTTGGCAGAGTTATTAAACTTGATATTATGAGTACGCCCCACACCCAGCACTTTAACTGACATATTGGAGCTAGACGGTATAATTCTGCCATTAGATAAGCTAAAATTTGCCGATTGGTTCACGCTTGCCACGCCTGCAGCACTGGCTTTGACGTTGTAGCTGTAATTATTGCCATTTTTGGTTAAAGTGCGTGTTGCCGTGCCATTTCTGCCATCTGCTTTGACCGCATAAGTGGCAGAAAAGCCCGATAAATCTGCCGCATTGGCAGATAAGGTTGCCCCCATGGTAATGCCTGTGGCAACAGTGGCAGTGGTGGCAGTTTTGAAAAATTTATTTAATACAGACATAATCACTCTCTTGCTTTGCAAATTAATTTAAAACATGGGCTTATTATTGACATTTTTTGTTACAATTACAAGGGTGATGGCATGATGATTTGTAGCATTTTGTGAGAAAACTTTCTCAAAACATATTTTACCCCACTCTCAA
>NZ_MUXV01000091.1:510-1360 GCF_002014975.1 Moraxella bovis | reverse complement strand
GTGTGCCAGAATGGCAAGTGAGATATAATTATTTCTCTCCACCTGTATACACGGGCATACCTCATGACAGAAAAGTTAAACTGATGTCTTTTGATGAATTCTTGACCCGTTTTGAAGTATCTTTGGATAAACATACAGACGATCTAAGTCGTTGGGTTGTAAAAGAAGGTAAAGATCACATCATGCAGTTTAACGAATTAAACAGCTATCTTTATATCGGTAGAAGTCATGGCATGGTTCACTATTTACAATATTATATGCGTCATGGAACAGAAAAAGATAAGAAAAGAACGCATACTTTATCCGACGATGACAAAATGGCAATGATAGAAACCATTAATTTGGTTGTTCAAGACCATCAAAAATCCCAAGAAATATTGGACGAACTGTATAAAAGATATTTAGGACAGTTAGAGCTTGTTGTCGATGGGTATATCTCTGTTTTTTTAGAGCATGATGGGAAGTATTTTTCTTTAATAGGTGTTAATACTCATTATCATCCTATAAAAAGATGTAATTTTAAAGTAGTGTATGCCTTATCTATTCTTTAAATGGCAATGGCACATCCTCCGTGCCGACAGAAGCCTAACCATTCCCAAGAATAAGGAATCATCATGAAATACTTTATCGCCACTTTATTTGTCTTTATCCATACAACCGCCTTTTCAGCACCGCCTTATGAGTCCGCCGAACATTATCATGCTGGAACTTGTGATTTTTATAGCACGCTCATTTTTCCGCGGACACCGCCTTATATTGGTATACCCCTTGATAGAAATGTAAATCTTATGTCTTATCAAGAATTTATGGAGCGTCTAGAACCTGTTTTGGGTCAATATATAGACCCAAG
>NZ_MUXV01000091.1:0-366 GCF_002014975.1 Moraxella bovis | reverse complement strand
GAACTCTATAAAAGATATTTGGGACAGTTAGAGCTTGTTGTTGATGGATATATCTCTGTTTTTTTAGAGCATGATGGGAAGTATTTTTCTATGAAAGGTTATAATATAAATTACCATCCGATAGAAAGATGTAACTATAAAATTATTCACTCAATTAGTATCGAATGAATGTACATTAATGTTTTAAATTCTGCTCTATTTTTTTGCACCAACAGAAGCCTCACCATCCCCAAAGAATAAGGAATCATCATGAAATACTTTATCGCCACGCTATTTGCTCTTATCCATACAACTGCTTTTTCAGCACCGCCTTATGAGTCAGCAGATTACTATAGTGAGACGCATTGTGTGCCAGAATGGCAAGTG
>NZ_MUXV01000090.1 GCF_002014975.1 Moraxella bovis | reverse complement strand
GGTGAGGTTTTTACAGATAATTTATAAATATAAAAAATAAATATATTGGTTTTATTGATAGCTTTATTATTTATCAAGGAATTTTACAGTTTTTCAATACAAATTTAAACAACAAAAAGCCCAAACCTTTCGATTTGGACTTTTTAAAATTTGGAACGGGAAACGAGATTCGAACTCGCGACCCCAACCTTGGCAATGTCAGCCACCAAAGTCGCCTTAGATAACTTTAGCCCTTAAAAACAAGCCATAACAAGCATTTATGGTTTGTTTTTTTGTAAAAATTATTTGCCAATAAAGGTAATTTTAAGTAATATTGTAAGATATTATCACATCAATCACTCTATCAATGAGGACTAGTCATGGTAGCAGGTTCAGAAATTAAAATAAATGAGCATGGTGTATTCATTACCACACCGAAGATCTTCAAAGTCAAAGCAGAGACAACAAAGCTTTTGGAGGGTGAGCAGGTGCCCATGCCCAACTTGCCCTTCTTACCCAAGCTCTACACGCTGTGTTTTCACTTTACCAATGATGATAATGTGCCATATGCTCATACTACTTATACTGCTCACAACAAAGCAACAGGCGAGTCTTTCAAGGGTATTACCGACAGCAGTGGCAAAACACAAGTGTTTTACACAGACTCCCAAGAGGATATCGAAATTCATCTAGATATTTAAGGAGTTATTATGTCGCAAAAAGAATATAAAACCACCACCGCCAGCACAGCGACAGATGCTCCGACTTGCAAGGTGGTCATCTCTGGTGTCCCTCGAAAATTTTTGGTACATTTTCGCAAACCTCTTGTTGATGACCCTTGGGGTTCTGTGAGCGAGCAAGTGCAAAACTTTGGTTTTGACTGGCTTCGAGATGAGTACATCCATGACATCGTCTCTGTCCTAGAAAATAACAATGAGCCCACACGCTTATACAGGGGCGATATTGACAAACTTAAAAAAGAATATACCCATCTTTGGTTTGATGACCCACAGCCTGTCGAGGTTTTAAGTAGGATTAAGACCTGCGGTGTCGATGAATATATCCCATCATGGCTGGCAGTATTTGCTGAGAAGCATAAGCCCGAAGGCGTAACACACACCCATGCTAAACTCCATCTACAGATAGACCAAGAGGCAGTAGACATGGATAGACCACTTGCCAAAGATGGCACGGTACTGATATTTACCCCCAGTGATGATGGTGTTGAGATTTATTTTAGAGACAAGTCTAGAGACAAGAACATTCTAAAGGTGCCACTGGAGATATTTTTGGAAAAAGGTCAACTCACCCGTCCTTTGGGCAAAGACACCTCCATTAAATACTATGCCGACCCAACCAAACAGCTTACCATCAAGGTCAAAACCCCCAGTGATAAGGTTCGCCATATCTTGGTAACCGCCAAACATAATAATCACAGCCGAGATGTTGGTGTTCTACTCATCTATCCCAATCATGAGATACCCGCCGCACACATTCAAGTAGTGCAATTTGCCATGATACCAAACAGCTACGCCATGCCAGAGCTTAGATATCAGGATAGACTAAGATCAGAAGCCTTTGGTCAGGCACTTATCAATCTAACCTTTGAGAGTAAGGTTTTTAACATGAGGCTTCATGAAAAAATACACACACGCCACCATCAAAGAGAGATAGAAGAGTTTTTAAAAAAATACGAATGTAGAAAAACCAGAACAAATAGCTACCCAAATCTGTTGGCTTTTAATAACACTCCTATAGATCGGCAAAATAGGTCAAATTTTGACTTGGATGTTCGGCAGTTATTTGAGCAACTGTATCCCAATACAGCACTACAAAGCAGTGCCATCTATGGCCACTGGACGGAGAGCAATCAAAATAAAACTACCCATCTCATATTTACCGATGTCAAGCCTGTTACCATGAATGTGGCAGTACCAACCTGCGAACCTGACGAGACAGGAAAAATACCTTCCACAGAGTATATTCATTCAGATAGCAGTGTTACTGGTGCCATTGGCGGTGTTGTAACACCACGCCCCTTTACAGAAGATGAAATCTCTTGTGGTTGTTTTGCAGGTATTCCTAACGACAAGTTATTAAACCAAGCCGATTATGTCAGTGGCAATACCGCCATCATCTATGCTGTCGCACAAAATGATATTTATGCGATATTTCACGAGCTTGGACACAGCTTTGGTCTGCCTCATACTTTTGACAAGCCACCAGAATTAGATAAACTCAAAGCCAGCAAAGGACATCTAGACGAGAGCCACGCCAAAGCCATCCTAAACCACTTTCCCACATATCAGTTTTATCAAGGATATACAGATAATGTGATGGATTATGAGGGGAGAATACCGTCATCTAAAACTCAACGAGATAAAGAAGCACCAGAGTATCCAACAGTCAATGAATATTCAGGTAAAATGAATTCTCTGTTTAAGTGGCAATGGAATATCCTCCGTGCTGACAGAAGCCTAACCATTCCCAAGAATAAGGAGTTATGATGAAATACTTTATCGCCACGCTATTTGCTCTTATCCATACAACTGCCTTTTCGGCACCACCTTATGAGTCAGCAGATTATTATAGCGAAAAACATTGCACTCCTAAGCATACATTTGAATATGACTATATACCGCCTCCACCTGTATACATAGGCATACCCCATGACAGAAAAGTTAAACTGATGTCTTTTGATGAATTCTTGACCCGTTTTGAAGTATCTTTGGATAAACATACAGATGAGCTGAGTCGTTGGGTTGTAAAAGAAAATAAAGCTCACATCATGCAGTTTAACGAATTAAACAGCTATCTTTATATCGGTAGAAGCCATGGCATGGTTCACTATTTACAATATTACATGCGTCATGAAACAGAAAAAGATAAGAAAAGAACGCATACTTTATCCGACGATGACAAAATGGCAATGATAGAAACCATTAATTTGGTTGTTCAAGACCATCAAAAATCCCAAGAAATATTAGACGAACTCTATAAAAGATATTTAGGGCGATTAGAGCTTGTTGTCGATGGATATATCTCTGTTTTTTTAGAGCATGATGGGAAGTATTTTTCTTTAAGGGGTATTAACACTCATTATCATCCTATAAAAAGATGTAATTTTAAAGTAGTGTATGCCTTATCTATTCTTTAAATGGCAATGGAATATCCTCCGTGCTGACAGAAGCCTAACCATCCCCAAGAATAAGGAGTTATGATGAAATACTTTATCGCCACTTTATTTGCCTTTATCCATACAACTGCTTTTTCAGCACCGCCTTATGAGTCAGCGGATTACTATAGTGAGACGCATTGTGTGCCAAAATGGCAAGTGCGGCATAATTATATACCTCCAACTCCGTATATCGGCATACCTGACGATAGGGAGGCTGAACTGATGTCTTTTAGTGAGTTTTTATCTCGCTTTAATGTGTCTTTAGATAAACATACAGATGAGCTAAGTCGTTGGGTTGTAAA
>NZ_MUXV01000089.1 GCF_002014975.1 Moraxella bovis | reverse complement strand
TTAAGTTGAGAGTGGGGTATTCTATTGATTTTTATTTGCCAATTTTATCTTTATTTTATTTAAAAAAATAGGTATGGTTAATTTACGATTTAGGTACATGGGGGTAAATTTAATTTATCCAAATTGATATATTACATTGAAAAATTTAAATTTTCCTCTACGCATTTATCCAAAAATAAATCATTTCTTTTTAAACAATATTTTAATCAACCTTTTTCGACCCTTTTTTATTATCTTGTTTAAACAAACTTGATAAATCAGGTTTTTCTTTACCAATGGTAACGATGATAAATTCATCAGGGCGGATATAGGTATTTAGCGATTGATTGACCGCATCCAATGTCGCCTTGTCTAGTCGCACCAGATAATCAGTGATATGACTGTCGGGCAAATTATCATAACCCAAATGGCTTGCCGTGCTATGAATGGCTGAGTTGGTGGCAAGGCTCATGGGATAGGCGTATTTGCGACTGGTGCGTTCTAGGTTAAATTCGCTGTCTTTTATGCCATTTTTTCTTGTTTTTTCAATGACTTGTAAGGTTTTGATGATTGCTTCTTTGGCTTTGTCGGTCTGAGTAGAAAAACTGATACGATAATAACCCCGCTCATCAAATGTCGTCATACCGCCCGTAATACCATAGGTGTAGCCGTGCTTGTCTCGGATTTCTTTCATGAGATACGCATTAAAATCGCCCCCTGCCAGTACGCTGTTGGCAAGGCTAAAACTGGTGCGGTTTTGTAGCTCCACAGGATCTTTGGTCTTTTTTTCGCCCATGTGTCCGATATAGACGTGCGTTTGGGTGCTATCATAGGGGATATGGACGTGCTGTGGCTTGGGGGCGATGGGCGTGGGCAAGTCGGTGGCTCTCTCGCCTTGGGGCAAGGCATTTATCAGGCGTTTGGCGATGGTGCGTGCGTCATCGGCACTGATGTCGCCTGTGATGGCGATGTGGGCGTTGCCTTTGGTTAAGTATTTGTTTTTATAGGCGATTAGGTCATCTCGGCTAATGCTCGCCACGCTCTGTTGTGTTCCGCCTGTGGGGATGGCGTAGGGGTGTGTGCCGTATAGGGTTTTTAAAAATTCAACACTTGCCAGATGGCTTGGGTTTTGTTTGGCACGCTCAAAACCGATGTCCGCTTGGGCTTGGTTGCGTTTTAGGATAGTTTCATCAAAACGGGGGTTTTGTATCATGTCGGCAAACAAATCAAGGGCAGGATACAGCTCTTTGTCGTCCGACAAACTTCTAAACGCATAAACAAACGTGTCTCGGTAGGCAGTCGCCCCAAATACCACGCCCAGCAGTTCGGCTTTTTCGGCAAATGTGTTCTCGTCTAGGTGGGTTGTGCCTTGGGTCATCATGGTGGCGGTCATGCCAGCAATGCCGTAGCCGTCCGCTCGTATGGTGTCATCCTTGGCAGAACCACCCTTAAAGGTCAAGCTAATGTCCAAAATCGGTAATTCATCAATGGGCGTAAAAATCACAGGCACGCCGTCCACGTCAAACCGCTCCATGTGTGGGATTTTTAAGTCCAGTGGCTTGTCATCTTTTAGGCTGTCAAGCATGGGCAAGGGCTTATCGCTTGGGGCGACAGGGGCATGATGATGACCGTCCGCCCATGTGATGTGGCTGATAAGCAATAAGGTTAAGGCAATTGGGGTAAGTTTTTTCATGAGATTTCCTGATATTGGGTTGGGGTTTTAATTGTTGATTTTATACAAATCATTTTTATTTAAATTGATTGTCATGGTTAATTTTGGAAAAATGTCTTGTTCATTTTTTAAATATCCAAATTTAATACAGCTAACAAAATTGAATTTTGCTACGGAAACCGTTCGCCACAAGCTTGCCTTCAGGTCAGTTTCCGTCATGGTTCGACTTAGCTCACCACGAACGGAAACCGTGGTGCTTTTTCATTTTGTAGAGTGTATCAATTTATCTTTTAAATAAAATGATTTTGGTAAAATTTAATTTTTTATTTAAATTTTGCCCATAATTTTTTATCAACTTTTCAAACCCCAAAAATAATCTATTATTCATCTTTTGGCAAAATATAGGCACTATACATACGCTCATCGCTTAGGTATTTTTTGCCTGCGTTTTTAATTTCATCGGTGCTAATGGTGGGTAGGATTGCCAATTCTTCTTGGATTTTGCCAAAAGGGATATTTTCATTTTTTAGCATCCCCAATAAACTTGCCTGCCCTGATACACCTTCGGACGCAAACACCAAGGCGGTTTTTGTGGCAACCATAGAACGGTCAAGCTCTTTTTGGTCAATGGGGTCGGTCATGGTGCGTTTTATCTCATCTAAGACAAGGCGTTTGGTTTCATCAAGGCTCACCCCTGCTTTTGGCGTTGCCATGACCATAAAAAAGCCGTCCCCATAGCCTGTACTGTCGTAACTACTATGTACAGACGTAACGAGTTCTTTTTTGACCAAATTTTTGGCAAATCGCCCAGACGCTCCGCCACTTAGCACGTCATCAAACAGCCCCAATGCCAACAGCTCTCGCTCATTGTCGGCGGTGTGGCGGTTGGTGAGTTTTAGGCTAGATAAAGTAGGGGCTTGCCACGCCAAAATCAGCGTGGGAACTTGGACGGCTTCTTTGATGACGATATGGCGTTCGCTCACACCGCCTTTGCCTGCGTTTAGGTCATCGGCATGGATGAATTGGGCAGGGTCTCGGGCGGGTACGGGGTCGCCTTTGGGAATGTCGCCAAAATATTTTTTGATATGGGTTAGGGCATCGTCCTTGTCCACGTCGCCCACGATAACAAGCGTGGCGTTGTTGGGGACGTACCATGTGGCGTACCAGTGTTTTAGGTCATCCATGGTCAAGCTCTCAATGTCCGCCATGCTCCCGATAATGGGGCGACCCCGTGGCGTGTCGCCATAGACGAATGGTAAAAACCGCTCCCACGCTTTTGCCATGGGGTTGTCGTCCGTACGAGAACGGCGTTCTTCTTGAACAACTTGGCGTTCGCTCTGTATCTGTTCGGGTTTAAATAGGACGTTTTTCATGCGGTTGGCTTCTAGCTCCAACGCTAGGGCGTAGCGATTGGCGGGCAAAATCTCATGATAAACGGTAACGTCCGAACTGGTGTAGGCGTTATTGCTGCCACCATAATGACTGATAAGACGGCTAAATTCATCGCTGGATACCTTGGGCGTGTCCTTGAACATTAAATGCTCTAAAAAGTGCGACAATCCGCCCTTGCCCACAGGCTCATCATTCGCCCCCACGCCATACCAAATCTGGGTCATGACCACAGGGGCTCGTTTGTCTTCTTTGATGACGACTTGCAAGCCGTTGTCTAGAGTGTATTCGTGGATGTTTTGTAGGAGGCGAAGTTCGCTTGTAGGTTGAGTTTGTTCTGGCGGTACTGGATAATAGTAGAGCGTTACTTTGCTCTGACAAGCTGTCAGTAACGTCATCAATCCCAATGATAAAATAAAATGATAAAAATTTTTTTTCATGATTTGTTCCAAAATGTCATTTTCCAATCAACACGCTGGCAGTAGGACGTACACCCTGACCGTTATTGGCACTGCACGCCACAAGCGTTAGGGGCAGGCATAGGGCGATGATGAGCGTAAATTTTTTCATGACAATTCCTAATTGCAAAAGGTTATAGTTTAGCATAAGTTGGGATGGGTAGCAATTTTGGGAAAAAGATTGACAAAAAGCACTTTTAAAAGTATTATAAAAAGCACTTTTAAAAGTATTTGATTTTCCCATGAATGAACATAATGACGTACATGACATGATGATAAAATTAGAATATATAGAATATATAATAAATTCAGTCATTGAACAAACGATAAGTACCAATATAGAACATTTAAAAAACCTAAGTTTATTTCAAATATTTCTGAGTATTTTTTGCTTATTTTATTCTAAAAATATCTCCGATAAAAACTGCATACAAAATATCTTTAAAAATATTTTAAAGAAAATTCTAGATATTCGCTCACATGTTGGTTTAATATTCTTAACACCACGTCTCAATACTCCAATCTATCACTAATCCGCTCTTACCGAAAAGGTAGTTTATATGCTAAACCAAATCCATAGCCGTTATGTTGCCAGTATCAGCGATTTAAAGAAAAGCCCCATGGACACACTCGCCCACGCCAATGGCGAACCTGTGGCGATTTTAAATCGCAATACCCCTGCTTTTTATTGCGTGCCTGCGTCTTTATACGAAAAAATGTTGGACGCATTAGACGACCAAGAACTCATCAAATTGGCAAACGAACGGCAAAACCAAAAAACGGTAAAGGTAACGATTGATGACTTACGAGCCAAATTCCAATAATGATGAAAATCGTGTTTATGAATTAGAATTTAATGAAACTGCGTTAAAAGAATTTGAAACATTAAACGCCACGATTGCCGAGCAATTTTTAAAAAAGCTAGAAGAAGTGCTGTTAAATCCACACATTCCCAAGAATAAACTACACGGGGCGAATGCTAAGAATTTATACAAAATCAAACTTCGTAAGGTGGGTTATCGTTTGGTTTATGAAGTTAGGGATGATAAATTGGTGGTGCTTGTGATTACGGTGGGACGGCGTGATACGGTGTATGATAATATTTGACGCACTTATAGGCTTTGGCTCTATTTAGTATGGTAGAGCTGATTTTTTATGATTTATTTTTTGCTAAATTTAGCGTAAAATAACCCCAAATTTTTATGAGAATCATCATGTCTAACACAGCCCACACCGACCCCAAACTTGCCCAAAAACAAGCCGTTGCCAAATCCGCCCTTGCCTACATCGAAGACGGCATGATTTTGGGTGTGGGGACAGGCAGTACGGTAAACTGCTTGATTGAGCTGTTGCCACAGGTTCGCCTAAAAGGGGCGGTGGCAAGCTCACAAGTGACCGAAGATAAATTAAGAGCCTTAGGCATTGAAATTTTTGATTTAAATGCGGTGGGCGAGCTTGATTTGTACATTGACGGGGCGGACGAGATAGACGCTCATGGCAACATGATAAAAGGCGGTGGCGGTGCCTTGACCCGTGAGAAAATCGTGGCGGTAGCATCCAAACGCTTTGTGTGTATGGTGGACGACTCCAAAACAGTCACCAAACTGGGCAAATTCCCTGTGGCGGTGGAAGTACTGCCCCAAGCCCGTTCCTATGTGGCTCGTGAACTGGTCAAACTCGGGGGCGAGCCTGTCTATCGGGAAGACTTTGTCACTGATTATGGTAATGTGATTTTGGATACTTATGATTTGGACATCACAGACCCTGCCGAGCTAGAGAGTACCCTAAACAACATCGTGGGCGTGGTGTGTAATGGTATCTTTGCCAGTCAGTCGGCTCACATCATGCTAAAAGCAGGCGATGACGGCGTAAGTACGGTAAAATTTGACAAGACGACAAGATAAGGCAAATAAAAAATAAGGATTTGACATGCTCTTAATGATAGATAA
>NZ_MUXV01000088.1 GCF_002014975.1 Moraxella bovis | reverse complement strand
TGGAGGGGGGTGAGAGGGTGAGCTTAAAAATCCCAACCTTGCCAAAACCACATTCAGAATTTTTTATTATTCAAGACAATAAGGGTAATCCGATACCAAATCAACCCTACCTTATCACTACATCAGACGGTCAAAAAATAAAAGGTGTAACCGACGATGGGGGTAAAACTCAGACCGTTTACACAATGCGACCTGAGCAAATAATGCTTGACATTTTGGAATATGCTGACGATACTATGCCGTATCATCAAATGACTGGAGAGACCTACCGTGGGGAGAAGTAGTGGAGCAACGCCAAGAACCAAGGCATCTATCACAAAACCGACAAAACAAAAGCAAGGCGTTATTGTTCAGCTTGGTGAGGGTAATGATAAAACTTATCTGTGTACGCATATTTGTATTGCAAAAGAGTTTCCAAAAGTAAGTCTAGCAGGCTACTCATTAAAGCAAAGAGCTTGTACAGAAAATATTTGGAAGGATGAGGATTTTCACCTAAATCTATGGCGATTTAAGGCGGAAGTAGGCTATTTGATGAACCGAGAGCCACCAACACCCTTGATGAGCAATAAGGCGGGAGAGGGATTACGCCCTAGCCGTTTCCCTTTGGGGGCTGCCATCAGAGAAATAGAGGAGGGAGTGGGTATTAAAGGCAACCTTAGAATTCCTGATTGTATTATCCTAAAAGTTAGTGATACAGAGGTTGCCAACTTGGTTAAAAAATTTGCAGAAGGCAAAGGCAGTCAAGCGGATTTAAAGCAATTTATTCCCACACAAGAAAATATTGATACAGTTGTAGAAATTAAGTTTGAGGGGGATAAGTTGAGTGATGAGCAAAGGGAAGCTTACGAAATAATTGCAGGTCCCAATAAATTTAGAGAGCTTAAAGAAGTTGATTGTCATTGCGGTGTTCGTAAAATTGACCCCAGAACACGACCCTATGCAGAATATATCACAGCTATTAGACTGCGAACAGATTTTAACTCATTGTTTTTAACACCTCGTTACGCAAGTGTACAAAATACCTATACTAACAATGTTCCTTTGCCTAAATTTATAAGTAAGCCTACCATTGCTCAAATTGCTTTTGGTGCGGCAGTTGTGACGGTAGCCATCGTGGTTTCTATCGGTGGCACGCCAGCAACGGGCTTTGTGGTATTAGGAGCAGGTCTTACCTATGCAGGTTCACACTAGCACCCCTTTCTTTTTTTGGAGAAACCCATGAAAACCCTAAACGACATGAACGAATACAAAGAAGACTTTCATTACTATGACATCATAGACGGCAAAGAAGTAACCGTTAATGATGTACATCTGACCGCTTGTTTATTTTTTAGAGATGGACACCTACAAGAAACACGAGAGCATTTAAGAGATTGTATCAGTCAGTATATGGCACTCTTTGGCGAGCATATCACTTGGGGGTTTAATTCCAAGAACCGCAGATGGACAGAAAAACCCTTTGATAAATTACCGAGCTTTAACGAAATCCTAGAAGAACGCAAAGACCCAGACGATGTTATTGAATGGTTTGTGTCAGCAGGCAACCATAAGCTCATGCAAGAAGCGGTGCCTTATGAGCTGTTTTGTCTGACTGAACGAGACTGGCAACTTGAAAATATTAGCCAGCTTAGATTTCGGGTGGATAGGGCAGATTTTTTTGACCTAGATAAACACGGTCATATCATCAATTTGTTTAACTACTGTGTCTATAAACTCAATCCTTATTTTGCTTATATGGGTTGGGGAACGGCGATTGGTTACGAAAAGGAATATGGGCTAGATTTCTTAAATCAATGTAAAAAATTTTTTGGTATTAATCCAATTCGTACTTGGGATGCTGTTGCTATGCACCACGGCATTCGTGGCATTGACTGGTGGACTTATATCAGTGATGATTTGGCAGAGCGTATTGGTGGTAGAGGTAAATTGTTAGAACAAGTAATTACCAAGTCAGTGGAGCATAAATTATACGATAATGGCGTACTCTTGATTGCCGATGAAGTGCCACAGCTGTTACCAGTTGATGAGCCTATTCCACAAAGTTATTTGGATGTTAATGACATTTGTCGTCCGATGCGAAATGGACATTATGGTTCTTTGGGGGGAATGAACGAATATGACGGTGGTATCGGCTACCAAACCTTTAACGCCTACTTCACTGACCTATGGCTAAGACGCTTTGATAATCCTAATTTATGGCGAGCTTTCCCCCAAAAAAGCAAACCTGACATTACCGCAGAGCCTATTAAGTCAGAAACAGGCGATGTGATTGCTGTCAAGACAGGGGAAGTTTGTCAGCAAGATGGGCGTTATATTTATTTAGACGAGTATGATTATAATCGTGGTCAGTTTAGATACCACAATATCAACGAATATGACGGACAACTCATTGACTACCGCCAATATGTCGTCCTTAAAAAAGGTGACATTGCCCCTTATTTCATTCATATGGATGCAAACTGGCGTACTGTGGAGGCGATGGAAATTACTTGGACTTTGGTGGAAGTGTTATAATTGTAATACAAAACCTTTTGATTTTATTTTCTTAAATTTGAAAAGCGTTCCTGTTTGGACGCTTTTCATCAACTGTCTTTTCCAACAATCAAGCAAATTTTTTCACCCCCTTGACCCCTCCCACCC
>NZ_MUXV01000087.1:647-18186 GCF_002014975.1 Moraxella bovis | reverse complement strand
AAATAACGGGTGAGGTTTTTTACAAGTGAGATAATCAAAGCGACAAACGCCAGCGACAGCGTGTGCCCAAACTGGTGGGCTATCTCGTCCCACACGCTTGTCCCACTGACGAGCGAGTTTCCCAAATCCAAGCGGAGCAGGTCGCCAAACCATGCTATATACTGCTCATACCACTGCAAATCAAGCCCCAGTTCGGCTCGCACTTGGTCGGCAGAGCTTGCGGTGAATTGGTCGTAGCCATAGCGAGACGCAGCGATACGATACGCCATGTCGCCGGGTAGGCTTCGCATAAGAACAAAGGTCAAAGTGCCGACCGACCAGACGACCAAGAGCAGTTGGATAAGCCGTGATGTGAGTAGTTTTAGCATAATGATATGGTTGCCATAAACTTAGGTGTAAAGCAAATTAAGAGAGTCAAAAGAGCGATGGCGTGTCGCTCTTTGGGTTATCATGGCGTAGTATTACCATTTAAGCTGATTTAGGTTGTATTTACGCTCAAAGGGGTCAAGGGTCAAGCCTTGTAGCGACTTGTGAACGGATGCACTTTGTTGGTAGTACACGACAGGGATAAGCGGACGCTCATCTGCCAAAATGGTGGCGACTTGTTTTTTGAGTTCATCTCGCTTGACATCATCGGCTGTGGTAGCGATGTCATGCAAGGCTTGGGTAAGCGTAGAGTTTTGGTAATTCATCACGCCCCAGTCGCTGCCTTGTGGGCTTAGGTCGGATTGTAGTGAAGCCAATGGGTCTGGGGTGTTGCCATAGTTACGAGCGTACAGAGCCATTTGCAGTGAGCCGTCTTGATGAGCCTTGGGAATCTCTGATGAGTTGGTGATATTAACTTGTAAATCCACACCGATTTTACGCCATTGGTCTTGTAAGGCGGTGGCGATAAGCGGTAACTCTGGGCGGTCGGAGAAAGTGATGAGCGATATGGTAAAGGGCTTACCGTCTTTTTGTAGCACGCCATTTGCCCCTTCGGTAAAGCCATTGGCGAGCAGTTTGGCTTTAATGGCAGGATAATCAGGGGCGGATTTTGCCACGCCTGCCTGCCAATCGCCAAACATGGGCGGTAGTAGCTCATACGCTCCTGCATCGCCAATGCGTAGCACCGATTTAGCAATGGCTTCACGGTCTATGGCATCGGATAGGGCTTGACGAGTGGTCTTATCGGCAAAGAGCGGATTGGCGATGTTCATCTTAATGACAATGGTGCGAGCGAGCGTTTGGGTTGTCACTTGTAGGTCGCTGTTGTTTTGTAGGCGTTTTAGGCTGGCACTGTCTAGGGTGTACACCAAATGGTCATCGCCACTCTCGACAAGCAGGGTGCGGGTCTCACTGCGAGAGTTGGCAAGGTAGTTAATGCGATTAATGTGGGCTTTTTGTCCCCAATAGTCGGCATAAGCGGACTGCTCAATCTTTTGTGGTGGCTCAACCTTATCCGCCTGATACGCCCCTGTGCCGATGATTTTGGTGGCTTGCCCTTTGTCATCAAAAGACGCAGGGGCTAGGATAATGGCGGTGGCGTGTGTCAAATAAGACGGTAGGGTGGTCAAAGGCTCGGCAAGAGTGAATTCTACCGTTTTATCATCAACTGCCTTGATAAGCTCGATATTAGCACTTTCTAGGGCAGTGGGCTTATTTAGGGCGAGCGTTAGACTGTTTACCACTTCTTTGGCGGTCATCGGTGTGCCGTCATGGAATTTGACATCGTCACGCAACGTAAACACCCATGTTTTGCCGTTGTCGGTTGTTCTCTCCATTTTGCCAATTATACCAAATTTATTTAACATAATCTATTTTTTTAATAAACTTTTTAAAATAAGAAAAATTAAAATTCAAACACAATATTATTCGCCATAAAAAATTGAAAAATTTGTTATTTATTGGGTAAATTATTTTAAATAATAGGGAATTGGATTTGTTAAAAATTTTGAATATAGGGGAAAAATTGCAATTCACCCTTTAATGCAGAAATGTATTTTAAAATTGATAAGCCGTTGAAAATTGTAAAAAAGTGAAGTGCATACCATTTAAATCCAAGCCAAATCAAAAACCCCAATCCATGACAGATTGGGGTTTTTGATTTAGGGTAATTTTTGTATGATTAGCGTTCTAAAATACAAGTAACGCCTTGACCGCCAGCGGCACAGATAGAAATCAAAGCACGCCCTGAGCCTTTTTGGGCGAGCAGTTTGGCGGCGGTTGCTAAGATACGTCCACCTGTGGCAGCAAAGGGGTGTCCTGCGGCAAGGCTTGACCCATTGACATTGAGCTTACTGCGGTCAATGCTACCTAATGGCTTATCTAATCCCAAGCGGTTTTTGCAGAAGTTTTCATCTTCCCAAGCGGCGAGAGTGGAGAGTACTTGACTGGCAAAGGCTTCATGAATCTCATAAAAATCAAAGTCTTGTAAGGTCAGACCAGCACGAGCGAGCATTTTTGGTACGGCATAGGCAGGTGCCATAAGCAGTCCTTCGGTCAGCCCATTTTTACCCACAAAGTCCACGGCCGCCGTTTGTTGGTGAGTGATGTAGGCAAGTGGTTCAAAACCGTGCTCACTTGCCCAGTCATCACTGGCAAGTAGCACACAAGACGCACCGTCGGTCAGTGGCGTGGAGTTACCTGCGGTCATGGTTGGGTTGGCGTTACGCTTACCAAAGGCAGGTTTTAGCGTGGCAAGTTTATCAAGCGTGGTGTCTGCACGCAAGTTATTATCACGGTTTAGCCTTTTATAGGGAGTCATCAAGTCATCAAAAAATCCTGAGTCATACGCACGAGCCAAATTTTGATGGCTGTTAAATGCCAACTCATCTTGGTCGGCACGGCTGATGTTCCATTCTAGGGTAGTGATGGCTTGATGTTCGCCCATGGATAGGCGAGTGCGTGGCTCACCATTGGCAGGGAATGACAGTAGGTCTTTGGGGTTGATGTGGGTTAGGGCGGTCAGTCGAGCTTTGGCGGTTTTGGCGTTATTGATGGCAAGCAGGGGCTTACGAATGCCGTCCCCGAGTGCAATCGGTGCGTCCGATGTCGTGTCCGTCCCGCCTGCGATACCACTGTCGATGATGCCCAGTGCGATTTTGTTGGCGACGGCAAACGTGGCTTGCAAACCTGTGCCACACGCCTGCGAGATGTCATAGGCAGGGGTTGTGGGCGATAGGGCGGTGTTTAGCAGGGCTTCACGGGTTAGGTTCAAATCACGGCTGTGTTTTAAGACCGTGCCGGCAACCACTTCGCCAATCTCTTTGTCCGCCAAATTAAAGCGAGCAATCAAACCGTCCAACGCCGATGAGAGCATATCGATATTACTGGCGTCTGCGTATGCACCGTTTGAGCGAGCAAAGGGAATGCGGTTTCCGCCAAGAATGGCAACTTTTTTGATGGTCATGACTTATCCTTAATGAAATGAATTGATAAAGGTAACAGGGTTTTGACAGATGATTTTTAAGATAAGTTAAGATAAAAATCTAATAAATTTGCACGAAATTATCCTAAAATCAATCTTATCAAAACCCAAAAAATGACATCGCATCTATCATTTTAGCTTATCCTAGCTTATCATCATTTGACTTAAAAGGGAAAATGTTTTTTGCTTTCTTAACTAATTTTTTGTTATTTATTTAAAATTTATAACTTATTTTTATAATAGAGAAAATTTTGTGCCAACATTTATTTTTATGCTAGAATGGGGCTTATCGTATTTACAAACAAAAGGATACTCCTATGAGCGACCGTTATGGTGAATTGGTGCAATCAGGTCTAGGCAGAACTGTTGCAAAAAATCTGGGTTTGCCCACACCCATTAAACTTGACCGCTTTGAAGTGGGTCAGCCTGTGGTGCGTGGCGAAGTGGCATTTGGGGCGACAGGCGACAGTGATGTGAGCCGTAGTGTGAATGATATTTTGACCGCATTGGACGCCAAGATTACCACTAATGATAAGCTCGATGACCGTCTAACGGACGAGAACGTGCGTTTTAAAGTGGCGATTTTTGATGTTACCAACATCAAAGACACGGACGGCTTAAAGGTGGTGTATGAATTTTTCCATAAAATCGCCCGTCGCATCAAACCGTCTGGTCGGATTGTGCTGATTGCTCGCCCGTCTTGCTGTACAGGCATAGACATTGATTTTGCTTTGGCACAGCGTGCGGTGTTGGGATTTGTCAAATCAGTCGCCAAAGAATTTAAAAAAGGCATTACCGCCAATGTCCTATACACCCAAATCGGTGCCGAAAAACACCTAGACCACGCCTTACGCTTTTTTATGTCGGCAAAATCGGCATATGTGTCAGGGCAAGCGGTCTATATCAAGGATAATGGCGATGAGCTGTCGTTGGTCGATTTTGACGAAACCAAACCCCTAAAAGGCAAAAAAATCCTAGTTACAGGGGCAAGTCGTGGCATTGGCGAGTCAGTTGCCAAAGTGTTGGCACGAGACGGGGCACAGCTGTACTGCTTGGACGTGCCTGCGTCTTTGGCAGATTTACAAAAAGTCGCTGGCAATCTGGGCGGTTATGCCTTGCCACTGGACATCACTCAAACGGACGCTGGCGAGCAGATTTTAAGGGCGTGTGGCGTGTTGGATGGTGTGGTGCATAACGCTGGTGTTACTCGTGATAAGACCCTAGCCAACATGAGTGCCGACAAATGGGATTTGGTGCTAAACATCAACCTAAAAGCCATTAGCACCATTAATAACTACCTACTTGCCAATAATGGCTTGTCCGAGTCGGCTCGTATCGTCTGTGTGTCTAGTATCTCAGGAATTGCCGGTAATCTGGGGCAAACCAACTATGCCATGAGTAAAGCAGGAGTTATCGGTCTGGTAGAAGCGACCGCCAAGAGTCTAGACGGTTCGGCACGCCGTATCAATGCGGTCGCCCCTGGATTTATTGAGACCAAGATGACCGGTGCCATTCCTTTTGCCATTCGTGAAGCCGGTCGCCGTATGAACTCGATGAGTCAAGGCGGTGAGCCTGTGGACGTGGCAGAGACGATTTCGTGGCTACTGTCGCCAAAAGCGTCAGGAATCAATGGTAACGTGGTGCGTGTGTGCGGCCAAAGCGTGCTTGGGGCGTGATTTTATTCATGGGTAAATTTTGATGGAAAATATATCAACCTTACACTTGTACATTTTTGATTTACATTCCCCCAAAAATCCATTAAAATTTATCAAAATTATTCTATATTAAAGGTATGATATGGCAGAACAAAATTTTAAAGAATTGCCAAAAATGCACACCACTTATGCCAACGTTATCAAAAGTTTGATTCCGCATGGCGACAACCGAGCAGGGGCATTGCCTGATTCGGTGTATGCAGTGGACAAACTCGCCATTGACCAGAACAATTTGCGAGACTATCGGCGAATTTGTGGGTTTATTGATGATGGGCGTGTACCGCCAACGTATTTTGCGGTGTTGTCGCAGACGTTACAGATGAACATGATGGCAAAGCCTGATTTTCCTTTTGCCATGCTTGGGCTGGTGCATTTAGAAAACAGCGTTACGCAGTATCGTCCGATTTTTGATACCGAAACGGTCAAGATGAGTGTGCGACTTGACAACCTAACCCCCCATGACAAAGGGCAGACCTTTGATTTTATCACCGAAGTGCATATCGATGATGAGCTAGTATGGCAAGGGACATCAACTTATCTGTCTCGCCAAAAAAAGCCCGTCGATGAACGCACGGTCAAATCTGTGCCTGAGAGCGTAACACGCTTAGAGCCTGATGAGAATGGTTGGGCGGAGCTGATTAATATCCCAGAAGACATCGGACGGCGGTATGCGTTCGTGTCGGGCGATTTTAACCTAATCCATTTGCACCCCTTATCGGCTCGGGCGTTCGGCTTTCCTAAGGCAATCGCTCATGGCATGTGGTCAAAGGCGGCGAGCATTGCTCAATTTTATGATTTGCCGAAGGCGTACCGAGTGGACGTGTCATTTAAAACGCCCATTTTCTTGCCGTCCAAGATTGACTTTGTGGCACGCCAAGAGAGCGATGGGCGAGCCTTTGCCCTGTATGCGGCAGGGACGGAAAAACCGCATTTACTCGGCAAAATTACGTTTTTATGATGAGTGAAAAAGAGCAGGGCAGATGATGATTTGCCCTGTTTTTTGGTTTTTGGGATTAAAATTTTTTAAATTTGCAAATTTTAAAAATTTGGTCGGGTGTACAATACACACCTTTTAAATGAACTAACCTATCAAGGACGAATGTAATTCGCTCCTACAACCCAAAAAATAACTATAAGATAATCAATAAACTATCATTTTAATTTCAAAATGAAGTATGATTTTATAAATTTTTAAATCATTTTTAAATAACTTGGTGCGTGGCATACAACCTACCCGCCAACGACAATAATCAATTCCCACACTTTGAATTTTCCCCCAAATTCTTATACAATAAGCCATTTTTATCATTAGGTACAGACCATGTGGCAAGATTTTCCCAAACTGCTTTCTAAATTACAATTTGACGACTCGCCTGCCGGTGGTTCACTTGTCATCACTCACAAAGGCGAGACGGTGGTAAACACCGCCATAGGGCAAGCCCTGCCACACCAAGACTGGCACGCCCACACGCTATCGGTAAATTTCTCTATCGGCAAAGGCGTGATGGCGACCCTTGTGGCGGTGTTGGTCTCAAAGGGACTGTTGGACTATGATACGCCCATTGGTTCATATTGGGCGGAGTTTAGGGTAGGGGGTAAAGAGCATATCACGCTACGCCACATCTTGACTCACACCGCAGGGCTGTTTAACATCACCACACTCACCCACGACACCGATGAGCTGACCGACTGGCAAATGATGACCGCCAAAGTTGCCCAAATGTCGCCTAACACCCCCAAAGGACAGGACGAGCAGGGCTATGGCAGCGCGTATAGTGCGTTGGTCTCGGGGTGGATTTTGGGCGGATTGGTGGAACGTGTAACAGGACTGCCCTTGCAACACGCCCTAGATGAGTACCTTGCTACGCCCTTAGGCATACAGGGCGAGCTGTATTATGGACTGCCTGCTGATAAATTGGGACAAGTTGCCAAGCCTGTGCGGTATTTTGATGGCACACCCATAACCAAACGCAAACCAACCCTAAAACCTGACACTCCAGAGATGTTGGCGGTATATGCAGGGCTTGACATCACGCCATTATGGGCGGATAAGGTGGAGACACTTGGCACATCTGGCATTAATAAGCTATATTTTGACACCGCCAAGATGAACCTTGTCAATTATAAAAACGCACTCATGCCAAACGGACGTGATGGCGTGGAATACCATCATGATAAGGTGTTGCAAGCGGTCATTCCTGCCGCCAATGGGGTCTCTACCGCCCACGCCCTAGCCACTATCTACGCCATGCACGCTAATGGTGGCGTATGGCAAGGGCAAACGCTCATCACGCCTGCGGTGCTTGCCGACATGCGTGCGGTGCGTGTGGACGGTTTTGATGCGGTTATGCCTGCCAATATGCGGTGGCGGTCGGGTTTTCATCGCTTATTTAGCTTGCAACACACGCCAAACGCCTACGGACACATGGGTTATAACGGCTCGGTGGCGTTCTGCGACCCTGATAGGCAGTTGTCGTTTGCCTTTATTCATAATTTTGACACAATCATGCTAAATGACGTACGCCAGTTTGTGCTGGTAGAGACGGCAATCGCTCGCACCACACCTTAAAAAACTATTGCAAAACGCCCAAACGGTGTTATAATCATGCGATTACTTTTATTTTATGAACGCTCTAAGTTTATAAAATAATTTTATTAAAAGCTCTTTTTATCAAGGAAAAACTTATGAGTTTAGCAACCCAAGACGGCAAAATGTGGCTAGATGGCGAACTAGTCAACCAGCCTGATGCCAAAGTCCATGTACTCACGCACAGCTTGCATTATGGTTTGGCAGTGTTTGAAGGCGTGCGTGCCTATCAGACCCCTGACGGGCGTACCGCCATTTTCCGTCTACATGAACACACCGAACGCCTACTTAATTCTGCCAAAATTTTTCAGCTAGACGTGCGTTATAGCCATGATGAGCTGGTCAAAGCCCAAAAAGACGTGGTGCGTGAAAATGGCTTGGCGAGTGCTTATATTCGTCCGCTCATCTGGGTCGGTTCAGAAAAGCTCGGTATCGCCGCCAAAGACAACACCATTCATTCAGCCGTTGCTGCATGGCATTGGGGGGCGTATCTGGGCGAAGACGGCATCAAAAACGGTATCCGTGCCAAGACATCAAGCTACACACATCATCACCCCAACGTAACCATGTGTAAGGCAAAAGCCGCCGCCAACTATCCTGTGTCTATCCTAGCTAACCAAGAAGCAACCCGTGCAGGCTATGACGAAGCCATTCTTATGGACCCGCTCGGCTACGTGTGTCAAGGCTCTGGCGAGAACCTATTTTTGGTGAAAAATGGCGAGCTACATACCCCAGACCTTGCAGGCGGAGCGTTAGACGGCATTACTCGCCGTACGATTATTGAGTTCGCTCATGATTTGGGCATCAAAGTCGTAGAACGCCGTATCACTCGTGATGAGTTCTACCTTGCCGATGAGATTTTTATGACAGGCACCGCCGCCGAAGTTACCCCAATACGTGAATATGATGACCGTGTGATTGGCAAGGGCGGACGTGGCGAGCTGACCGAAAAACTACAAACCTTGTATTTTGATGTGGTGCAAGGGCGTAATGACAAATACAAGCACTGGCTGTCTTTTGTTGATGAATAATCAAATTTGATTAAATTTTTAACAATCCCCAAAATATGATGTTTTGGGGATTTTTATTTATCAAAATGTTAAGCAGATTTTTGGGAATAAGCCATTGATTTTTAGACAAATTCATATTTTAAAAAGCATTATCAGCAAATAATCCCTGCATTCATCAAAATTTTTAAATTTTTTTTATAAAAATTATCAATTTTTGCTTGCAAATAATAATAATTATTGCTAATATAACCCCATGAGTTAATAAGAATAACCGTTCTTATTTTCGTTTAAAAAATAGCCAATCCACAACAGCATTCGCCAAGGACTTCGCCATGTATGTTTGTATTTGCCATGACATCAAAGACACCCAAATCAAAACCGCCATGCTACAAGGCGTTGATAGCGTGGAAGCATTGCAAAGTGAGCTACTGGTCGGTACTTGCTGTGGCTGTTGTATGCCTATGGTGCAGGATTTAGTTGATGAACATCATGCCAAATATGTGGCGGTGGACGCTATGGCGGTGTGATAGAATGTTTGTAAATATTTGGTAAATTTATTACTGTAATTTTTCTCAATATAAGTGTCTTTGCATAATCTTAGCTAAATTAAAATTATCAATCAATAGTCATTTTCAAGTTGATAAAATTAACTAATAAGCCTTATTATTTGCAAATTATTAAAATGGTAAAAGGAATTGTCATCAATAATAAAAATAACAACATAATCAATAACTTAGCCTATTTGCCAAAACCATTTTCTCCAATTCACCTAAGATGATTTCTTAGGTGAAAATTTTTGTTATTGTAATAGCCATTCTCACAGCGTAAGTCGTTCGCAGTTCCTTTGCCATACAAATACCCCCTTGTCAATCCCTATCTTTGTGCTATGATATGTCCCATACAGCGTTGGCTGATTTTTCTTTATCTAACACAGGATTTTTATCATGAAATCATCTCAAAAAGTCATTAATTATCTAAATTTCTTATTGGCGGGCGAGTTGGGTGCCAGAGACCAGTATTTTATCCATTCACAAATGTACGCTGAATGGGAGCTGGGTAAATTGCACGACCGCATTTATCACGAAATGGAAGATGAGACCCTACACGCACGCCTAATTATCAACCGTATCATCATGCTGGGCGGTACACCAAATATGCAAGTGGGCAAGATTAACATCGGTGCCGATGTGCCTGCCATGCTAAAAAGCGATTTGGAACTAGAATGCGCCGTGCAAGAACACCTAAAAGAAGGTATTTCTATCTGTGAAGCCGAGCGTGATTATGTAACTCGTGATATGCTCGTGCGTCAGTTAGAAGACACCGAACAAGACCACGCTCACTGGTTAGAAAAACAACTACGTTTGATTGAGCTTATGGGACTACAAAACTACCTACAAAGCCAAAGTGGAGAGTCTAACATGGTGGGTGTCACGCACTAAGTAGGGCAAAAAGCAAAAGGGGTGTTGTGCATACACCCTTTTTTAAAAAAGTTAAATGTTTAAAATTTAAAGATAAAAAGGTAATAACATGAAAGGCGATAAAGACGTTATCCGTCAGTTAAATTTGGTATTGGGTCAGTCCCTGATTGCCATTAACCAGTATTTTTTGCACGCTCGTATCGTCAAAAACTGGGGCGTAGAAGAACTAAACGACTCATTTTTTAAGCAGTCCATTCGTGAGATGAAATGGTCAGATGAGCTGATTGAACGAGTTTTGCTACTTGAAGGTTTGCCAAATTTGCAAGATTTGGGTAAGCTCATGATTGGCGAGAGTGTAGAAGAGATTTTGGCATGTGATTTGCGTTTGGAGAAACGTAAACATGACGTGCTGGTAGAAGCCATTGACGTGTGTACCGCCAAGCGTGATTTTGTTTCTCGTGAGCTACTCATCAAGCTAAAAGACGGCAATGAAGAGTACGAAGACTGGCTAAAAACCCAGCAAGAGAAGATTGCGGACATCGGCATTCAAAACTATATCCAATTACAATCAAGCGATGATTGATAAGCAGATAAACGATAAAAAGGGCGAGCGTGGGTTTGCCCTTTTTGTTGTTTGCTAATTATTTTGGGTGGTAGGGGTGAATCACATTCGCCCTTGATAAATGAGTCACTTAATATAAAGTTAAAAATGATTTTAACCATTAAAAGGTATAAGTCAAACCCACATTTGCCCCAATGTCCACCTTATCATCGGTTAGCGGGCTGTCTTTTTGAGTTGATGAGAGCCATTCGGCTTTGGTGTTGGCAAAGGCACCGACGTGGTCGGTAAATTGGTATTTGCCAGAGACCGAGACAAAGGGCGAGTAGCTGGATTTGGCGGTGTAGATGTCTATGCCTGTTTTGGTGCTTTCTTGCTTAGATACGCCAAAGTAGTATTGGTTATAATCATCACTGTACCAGTTTACGCCAAATTTGGGATAGACGGTGAGTTTGTTATCGGCGAATTTGAACAGACTGCGATGAGCCAACGAGACGGTCTGACCGCCACTTCTGTCCATCATGTCCGTGCCTGCCTTGATCTCAAAACCGCCCACAGGCGTGATACGCATATAACTTAGTACGATATTGGCACTGGATTTACGGCTGTTTAAGCCTTTTAGGGCGGTTATGGTTGCGTCATCTGGCTCAAAGTTTCGAGACTCATAGCCTGCCCCGACACGAAACCAGTTTTCGCTGTCTTTGTGAGCATAAAAACCGAACTCCGAGCCTTCGGCATAAAAATAGTCGTTATCGTATAGCACGAGTGGCACCACCCCCACTTTGTCATCGGTGGCATAGGCGTGCGAGCCAAAACTGGCTAAGGCACCAATGGTCAAGTCGTCAAGGGCTGATGTGTCCTGAGCGGTGGCAGATAAGCTAAGGCTAAGTAGGGTTAGGCTAAGTAAGGATTTTTTCATGATGAATGTTCACGGATAAAAATAGGATTATTATAATGCAAAAATGGCGGTTTGGGAATGATGGTTTGGGGAGATTTTTAATAGACTTCTTTCCAAGCCCTGATTTTTATAGATTTTTAAAAACTTCAACCCCAGTTTTTATAAGGGTTTATTTTTAGCTTGGAAAAAGATTTAATAAAAAAAGCATGCCTTTTGACACGCTTTTATTTTGGGATAAATCACTTAGGAAACACAGGGCGGCTACCGGGGGTTTCACGATTTAAATGCAAAAACGCCCGATGACGCTCGTATTTGTCAAGCACATCATTGATGACTTGCTCGCTGTTAAAGCCTGACAAATCATTGCCTTGCAAACCTTCAAACAAATACGTCTCCAAGCGATAATAAAACTCTTGCCCATCATCAACCGTTGGACGCTCTGGCACAGGGTATTTAACGGGGACGATGCCATACACGAAGTTATACTCATCCTTATAATCCACCGTCAGCATATGTTGCACAAGGCTTGGCTCACCGTCCAAGGCGACCGATTCCACACGCACCGACAGTCCCTTTTGGCGTAGAGCGTCCGCCACGTCAGTTAGGGCAGGCAGGCAGACATTTGTCATCATCGCTTTTGTTTCTGAGGCGTCAGGATAGGCGGTAATGCGGTGCAGACGAGTTTGCCAGTCGCTCACGTCCACGCCCCCTGCCACAGGCACGGCATTGATTTTGGTAATCTCTTCTCTAAAATCTTCAAGGCGTAACGACTTAAACAGCCCCACCATGACAAAAAACATGACAAAGCTAAATGGCAAGCCCATGACAATAGTCGCCTTTTGTAGGGCGGTGATGCCGTCCGTCATCAGCATGGCAGCGGTCAGCATGCCGATTGCCACCGCCCAAAATAGGCGTATCCAAATGGGGGGAGTGTCGGTGTTTTTTTGGCTTTTGAAGCTAAAATTACTAAGCACGATCGCCCCAGAATCTGCCGATGTTACATAAAACAAAAGTCCTGAGACAAAGGCGATGATTGCCGTTACCGAGAACCACGGATAAGTGGATAACAGCTCATAAAAACCAATCTCAGGGCGTGCGATGATTTTTTCGGCAAAAGCAAGGTTGCCTCCTAAGACTTCATTTAAGGCACTATTGCCCATGACTGACAGCCAAGCAAGCGTAAACAAAAAGGGAATGGACAAGGTGCCGATGACAAATTCACGAATGGTACGACCCTTTGAGATTTGAGCCAAAAACAGTCCCACAAAAGGCGACCACGCAATCCACCACGCCCAAAAGAACAGCGTCCAGTCTTGAATCCATTGTTTTTGTTCGGGCGTTTGGTTGTAGGCAAAGGTGTCTAGTGTCAAAGTTGGAAAACGGCTAAGATAGTCGCCCACGTTCATGACAATGGCGTTTAGCAAAAATTCGGTATTGCCCAAAAACAGCACAAACAGGATAAGCCCCAAGGCAAAATAAATGTTAAGCTCCGATAGGATTTTGATGCCCTTGGATGCCCCTGTGGTTGCCGACACAATGGTAATGGCGACCGCTAGGGCGATAAGCCCGATTTGCCAAAGTAAGTTTTCAGGCAAATCAAAAATAACGTGCAGACCGTAGTTTAATTGCACAACCCCGATACCGCAAGTGGTGGCAATACCAAAAATCGTCCCCAAAATCGCCGCCACGTCCACAGCATGACCGGCAGGTCCATCAATCTTTTTGCCAATCATGGGGTACAATGCCGAGCGAATGGTTAGGGGTAGATTGTAGCGGTAGGCAAAATAGCCAAGGGCAATGCCCACCAACGCATACATGCACCAGCCTGTCAGTCCGTAGTGAAAAATCGTCCACATCAAGGCTTCACGAGCCGCCTGTGTGGTCTGACCGTCCCCAACAGGCGGATTCATGTACTGCATGATAGGCTCTGCCACCGAAAAAAACATGATGTCAATGCCGATCCCTGCGGCAAACAGCATGGACGACCACGTCAAAAGACTGTACTTGGGTTGGGAGTGCTTGGGACCTAGCTTGATGTTGCCATAGCGAGAGCAGGCGATAAACAGCACAAAAATGATATACACCGATGCGGCAAAAAAGTAATACCAACCAAAAGTGGTACTTACCCACGCCAGCACACCGTCCAAAATGGCGGACGCACTGTCATTAAACAGCATGGTATATAAGCTAAAAAAGACGATAATCACCGCCGAACAGATAAACACCGTTCGGTTTAGGCGACCGTCTTTGGGTTTGGTATCTCCCATAGTGTTACCTTCCAAAGTTCGTTAATGATATAAAATTGCTAGGGTGCGCTAAATTTTCATCTTATTTTATGAGAATATCATCAAGGTTTAACACACCCTAAATGGTTTTCAAAAAACCTAATAAATTTACAAAACGTTTACAAAAATTAATTTGAAATATATAATCATTTTACACAAATTAAACAATAAAGTCATTAAAAATCAATTATTTGCGTTATAGATGATTTTTTGTTATCATAACCTATCTTTTTGGTTTCATCAACCTTTGAATAAAATTTATAAGTTTTGATGATAAATTTTTAAAAATATAGGAGTCTTGTTATGGCATTGTCATCACTACCAAACGTAGAACAAACATCGCTATACATCGGCGGAAAGTATGCATCCGCCAGTAGCGGGGAGTTTTTTGAGACGGTCAATCCTGCTACAGCAGACACGCTTGCCAAACTGCAAAGTGCTTCAAAAGCGGACGTGGATAAAGCGGTACAAAGCGCCAAAGAAGGACAAAAAATCTGGGCAAGCATGACAGCGGTGGAGCGTTCTCGGATACTGCTAAAAGCGGTGGCAATTTTGCGTGAACAAAATGATAAGCTGGCACGCCTTGAGACGGCGGACACAGGCAAGGCAATCAGCGAGACCGCTTATGTGGATATTGTTACAGGGGCGGACGTCTTGGAGTATTATGCAGGGCTTGCCACCGCCGTTGAAGGAGTGCAAGTGCCACTTCGCACGGGCAAAGAAGGGAGCTTTTTTTATACTCAAAGAGAACCGCTTGGCGTGGTGGCAGGGATTGGGGCTTGGAATTATCCCATTCAAATCGCCCTATGGAAATCCGCCCCTGCCTTGGCATCTGGTAATGCCATGATTTTTAAGCCCAGTGAAGTTACGCCTTTGACTGCCCTAAAACTTGCCGAGATTTATACCCAAGCTGGCGTGCCTAACGGGGTGTTTAATGTCGTGCAAGGTGGTGGTGATGTGGGGGCGTATCTGACCGAACACCCTGACATTGCCAAAATCTCATTTACAGGCTCGGTGGCAACAGGCAAAAAAGTGATGAGCCTTGCAGGAGCATCATCACTAAAAGACGTAACCATGGAGCTTGGCGGTAAGTCGCCTTTGATTGTTTGTGATGATGCCGACATTGATCTGGCGGCGGACGTGGCGATGATGGCAAACTTTTATAGCACAGGACAAGTGTGTACCAATGGCACACGAGTTTTTGTACCAAGTGCCAAAAAACACGCCTTTGAACAAGCCATTTTGGCACGCCTGCCCAAGGTTCGCTTGGGCGACCCAACTGATGAGATAACCAACATGGGTCCTTTGGTGAGCTTTGCCCACATGGAGCGAGTGCTTGATTATATGGAGCAGGGCAAAAAAGCAGGGGCAACGGTGCTGTTTGGTGGACGGCGTGCGGTGGCGGATGATTTTGCCGAGCATGGCGAGTCGCTGTCCAAAGGGGCGTTTGTGCTACCGACTGTCTTTACTGATTGTACCGATGAGATGAGTATTGTTACCGATGAGATTTTTGGGCCTGTCATGAGCATTTTGACTTATGATGATGAAGATGAAGCGATAGAGCGTGCCAATGACACGATTTTTGGCTTGGCAGGGGGTGTCGTTACGTCTGATTTAAATAAAGCTCATCGCATTACCCATGCCTTGCAAGCGGGTATTTGTTGGGTCAATACGTGGGGCGAGTCAGATGCCAAAATGCCTGTGGGGGGCTATAAGCAATCAGGCGTGGGACGTGAAAATGGCATAATGACACTAGAACACTACACCCAAGTCAAATCCATTCAGATTGAAATGGGTAAATTTGAGTCTATTTTTAAATAACCGCTATATTATCAAATTTATTAACTTATTAAGGAAAACTTATGACAGAATATGACTATATCATCATCGGAGCAGGTTCGGCAGGTAATGTGCTTGCCACACGTCTGACAGAAGACAGCGATGTGAGCGTGCTACTTTTGGAAGCAGGTGGTCCTGATTATCGCTTGGATTTTCGCACGCAAATGCCTGCAGCACTGGCATACCCCTTACAAGGCAAACGTTACAACTGGGCGTATCTGACCGACCCTGAGCCTTATATGAATAACCGCCGTATGGAGTGCGGACGTGGTAAGGGGCTTGGCGGTTCATCGCTCATCAATGGTATGTGCTATATTCGTGGTAATGCCATGGATTTGGACAATTGGGCAAAAATGGACGGGCTAGAAGATTGGAGCTATGCCGACTGTTTGCCCTATTATAAAAAGAGCGAGACCCGTGATGTGGGCGAAAACGACTATCACGGTGGCACAGGTCCTGTGAGCGTAACAACTTCACAGCGTGGCACGGTAATTGGTAGTAGCGTGCTGTTTAATGCCATGGTAGAAGCAGGCGTGCAAGCAGGCTATCCACGCACCGATGATTTGAACGGCTATCAGCAAGAAGGTTTTGGACCTATGGACAGAACGGTTACACCAAAAGGACGCCGTTCTAGCACGGCTCGGGGCTATCTAGACATGGCAAAATCACGCCCCAATCTTACCATAAAAACCCATGCCGTAACCGACAAAATCCTATTTTCAGGTAAGCGTGCCATTGGCGTACAGTATCTACAGGGCAATGACACAAATCCCACAACCGTCCACGCCAAGCGAGAAGTGATACTTTCGGCAGGGGCGATTGCATCTCCACAGATTTTACAGCGTTCGGGCGTTGGGGCAAAAAATTTGCTTGATGAATTTAAAATCCCTGTCGTGCATGACCTACCAGGGGTGGGCGAGAATTTACAAGACCATTTGGAGATGTATCTACAATACGAATGCAAAAAACCTGTATCGCTGTATCCTGCCCTAAAATGGTATAACCAACCCGCCATTGGGGCCGAGTGGCTGTTTTTGGGAACGGGCATTGGGGCAAGCAATCAGTTTGAGGCAGGGGGCTTTATCCGTACCCGTCCTGAATTTGAATGGCCAAATATCCAGTATCACTTTTTGCCAGTTGCCATTAATTACAACGGCTCAAATGCCGTAGAAGAGCATGGTTTTCAAGCACACGTTGGCTCCATGCGTTCGCCGTCTCGTGGGCGTATCCGTCTAAAATCGCTAAATCCACACGACCACCCCAGCATCTTGTTTAATTATATGTCGCACGAGCAAGACTGGCAGGAGTTTAGAGATGGCATTCGTATCACGCGTGAGATTATGCACCAACCTGCTTTAGATGCCTACCGTGGGCGTGAGATTAGCCCAAGCCGTAACGCCCAGACCAATGCCGAGCTTGATGAATTTGTGCGTAATCATGCCGAGACCGCTTATCATCCGTCTTGTAGCTGTAAGATGGGTATAGACGATATGGCAGTTGTGGACGGACAAGGGCGTGTGCATGGCTTAGAGGGTTTGCGTGTGGTTGATGCTTCTATCATGCCCCTTATCATCACAGGCAACCTAAATGCCACTACTATTATGATGGCGGAAAAAATCGCCGATGTCATGCGTGGGCAAAGATTGCCAAAATCAACGGCAGGTTACTACAAAGCCGACCCCAATGTGCTAAGACAAGAGCCTGTGCGAGCGTTTGACCCGAGTGTGATGGTTTAAGGGTTTATAAAGGGCGGATTTATCCGCCCTTTTATTTTCACTGCAAGATATAAAGGTATTGTCAAAAACAAATACCATAAGTT
>NZ_MUXV01000087.1:0-256 GCF_002014975.1 Moraxella bovis | reverse complement strand
CATAGAGGGCTATAATAGTCTCATTAGGCATTTCACAGCAAGATTTAGAAGAAAATCAAAATGTTATTCTAAATCCGAGAAAATGATAGAAAACACTTTGAACTTACTGTTTGCTAAGTGGAATGGAACTTTGAATTATGTATTTTAGTTTAACAATGCCGCTTGTTCTTATGGTAAGCAGTCCAAATGGCTTTCCTATGGTGGGGAAGCAGTCTTGTGTTTTTGTGTATGTTCATTTGCAGTATTTTACCTTAAT
>NZ_MUXV01000086.1 GCF_002014975.1 Moraxella bovis | reverse complement strand
GTACATCATCAGCGACACCTATCACACCGTCAGACTAATCCGATAGCCGATTTCGTACACATCGCCATTTTGGAACGTGCGTGGGGCGTTAAATTTAATCGCTGACACCAACACGCCATCTGTACCGCCTTTGGTAGCTGATGTGAGTAGTCCAGCACCCTGTACCGTCAGCGTGCTGTCGGTTACGATATTAAACACCGCCGCCGATTTGATGCTGTCAATGCTGTTGCTACTGGTGTTCTCAGGTGTCCATTTGGGGCGTGTGGCACTGTTATAGCCTTCGCTCATGCTCACAATCTCGCTTGCGGTGCTGGCAAAGTTCTGTGCCGTCCAGTTCGCTTGTGGTGTGGCAGACGCACCGTATAGGGCGACATAGTAGGCTTGGGGCTTTGGCGTTGTGCCAAATGCCACGTTTAGGATATGAGTCAGCCCTTCATCGGTAACCAGATTGTCCGACTTGACCCACTCACCGCCATTGATACGCTCAAAGTACTCGCCTTTGGCTCGGATAGTGTTTTGCATAAAAAAATCCTTACATAGAGAATGTAAGGATTATTGTAAGGGGAAATGTTAGGGAGTGCGAACCTTGTGGGGGTTTAGTGGTTCATCAGCCCCCGTTGCAGAGCATAAACACACTGCTCGGACTTTTCTAGACGTATTTGTAGCTCACCCAGACGTTCTAAGACACTGGCAAACTCACCCATGACACCCCAAAACTCATCTTGGGCTTCTTTGATTTGACGAGTGTGATGAGCCAGCATAAAGGCGATATTTGGACTTATGCCTGAACTAACGGCAAATTCAAACTGCATAATAAACGCCACCGCTTCATCAAAATCACTTGCCAAAATATCCTTATAGCTTGGCACGCCAAACTTATCTTTTAGGGCGGTGTACACCGTCTGATAGTGCGTGCTGTTATGTAGGCATTTTTGGCGGACGCACTTTTGAATGGCGTGTTGCTGTTCGGTAGATAGTGTATGGCGGTATTGCCCTGTTTTACGGATTGTGGGCAGCACTTCATCAAAGACCCAGTTTTGGAATTTGACCGCACTTTCTAATTTACTGCCAAAAATCAAGCGATAAACATCGGGTTCGTAGATAACTCGCATTTCTTGATTTCCACCCTTTGTTGAAAGGGTACGGTGTTTTACCGCCCCCTTGCAATGCTGTTTAATGGCGTCATTTGGGCGTAGATAACCAAGTGTTACAGCAACATCTTTGGCAACAAAAAGCGGTTGGTTGTTTTCGTCCAAAATGATACGGACGGATTGATTTTCAAAGTGAAAAGATTGAATTGCGTTCATAAGAACTCCTGAATTTTAGTTAGTAAGTTACCATAGGGTAACGGGCATCAACTACCGATTCAGACGGCGGAGCTTATTTCCTATTGCTAGGTGTTGTATTAGGCTCTCTCAACCCGTCATAAGACGTTTTGAAATGGTTTTTATCACAAAAAGAAGTCGGATTAACTTTTGGGATAAATAGGCATAAAAAACACGCTCTTTCGGGGCGAGATTTGATACCGCTGAATTTTAGTAGTATGTACATCGTACAATAAATAACCCCTTATTGTCAAGGGGTTTTTGAGATTATTCAGCATTCTTGCCCGTCATAGTCTGGCTCATCATACAGACAGCGACAAGCCCTAAATACATTTCTAGAGCCACTTTCGTCCAATACAGTTTTTCCTTTTGTTGCAACACATTCGTCCCGAGTTGTTCCGCCAAACCAACCATTGCCCACGCCAACTTCTAAGCCATCATAGCGTTTTGGATATTTTTCACCACATAAACGGCGAACTGCTGCCGCCGCTTTTTTATTTTGCACCCCTTCCATATTTTCCACAATACAACCTGCATAATTACTGGTGCTGCCACAACCCGCCACAACCAACAACACAGTCGTGATAGCGAAAAATTTAAAAACTCTCAGCATAAAATCTCCTAAGGATTAAGATATTGATGCTCAACCGCCTGACAGACTAGGCCAACTTCTCTAACATCTTGGTCTTTGTCTAAACGCTCCTGATTAGTAACCACAATCTTGGCGAGTAATATTGTATTTCCCTATTTGATAACCATCGTTTGAGTAATACACATATCTCATCTCTATACCATTTACCAATGTTTGTTTAACTGCTTCGTTTTGGCAGAAATTATCGTCATTTGATACAAATACAGATTGTTTCCTTTTCTGAAAATATTCATCACTCAATAACAACTCATCTTTATTTCGGCTAAACCTAGAAATATAGTTAATCCTACGCATAGCCTTATCTAGCTGAATATCCACAATAAATGTTTCATTATCTACCTTTACGGGTAGGGTTGGTTTTATTTCTACTATCTCACTCTCCAAGACAGCATATAACTCATCATCACTAACCCTTAAATTCTCAATATCAGAATGACTACCTTCATAACTAGACGCACTCTCTACTTGCTTATTATCGCTCAACGCAGGTAATACGATTGCCGAACCTATACCAATAAATACAACCATAAAACAAGACATAAACAACCGTTTAAATATTGTCTTGTCCTCATCTTCTAACTCATAGGTAAAATAAAACACCCCTGCAAGCAATGGATAAAACCCAAAAATGACAGTGGCAACCCCCAATATCCCCCACAGGTTGCTGTATTGGAACATGGTATAAATAGATTTAAATACATACCAAATCAAAGCAATGAGCAAAGGCAGGACTATCAGCCCCAAGGCGGGTATCATTACTTCCAACATGGTACTTGAAACCGAACCGCCCAAAGCAGGAACACCAAGAATAACAGCCACACACCCAAAAAGCCCCCAAGCCAACCAATCCCAAACCTTAGAATGACTTTCGCCTTGTTGTTCGTCAGGTTCATCATCTACCACCACGCTTTGTTGTTTTGGCGGTGTTTGGCGAATGGGTGCCGGCTCTGGCGGTGTTTGCTCCGCACTTCTTGATGGCGTGCTAGATTTTTGGTGCTCTGGCAATGGGTATTTTTGCATGGCTTCCATTAAGGATATGCCTTTTTCATTGGCAATCCGTTCATAATAAGCAAGGGCGGTACGATGTTCTTGTGCCATTTCTTGCATGACATCAATCAGCAGTTTGTTCTCGGTAATGGTTCGCATAAGTCCTTTTTTGCCCCACATGGCAACACCGTCAGGCTCTAATATACCGCCATACACTACCCCTTGACCCTGCACCACTTCAATAGCAAAGCCAATGTTATTACCATGTCTTGTCTTTCCCACGCCCAACACCGCCACAGCGTTTGGGTATTTTAAAACCTGTTTTTGGGTGTAGATATTATATTGCACCGATGACGGCAAAATCCCATTATCTATCAACCAAATCTCTGCTTCTTGTATTACGTCCATATGACCTCACTAAATTTTATCCCAACACCTTAGTGGATAACACCATTCTAAGACCGCTTAGTCTTTGAAACCCCATTTTTTGATAAAAAGGGGCTAGCTCATCACGCTTTAAGTCCACCACCACATAGGCAAGCCCCATTATCTTTGCCGTCTTAGCGATATGAGCGAAGGCGTGGGCGAACAGATGATTGGCAAGTGATTTGCCCTGCATGGCTTCATCAATGGCAAACCGACCAATCAAACATGCAGGGATTTCATTGGGATAACCTGCCAACACACGACCGCTGTTATCCAAAGCATACGCCCCCATACAATAAAACCCCAATACCTCATTGGGATTGCCATCATCTATGAGTACATAGGTTTTTGAAATGCCTTTTTTGGCGTGCTGATTGGCGTATTGGGACAGATAGCGGTTTAGCTCATCATCACCACAATCAAACCTTGCCCTATCGTGATTTTTACCAAGAGCGACAACCTCATACATACCGCTTACCCATGTCCAATAGCTCCTGCATAAAGGGCGTTGGCTTATCGTCTAGGCGGTCTAGTATGTCCGCTTGTTTTGCCGTCAAAGGCTCATTTTTGGCATGACCACTGTCCAACATAGGCTCGTCTAAGGCGAACGCATAAAGCATCTCATTGACACTTATGCCTTGCCTTTGTGCTTTGGCAATGATTGCCTGTTCTATATGAGTAGGTATGTCTAAAATCATTTAATACTCCTTAATACTTCACCCATTTTC
>NZ_MUXV01000085.1 GCF_002014975.1 Moraxella bovis | reverse complement strand
GAAAATGGGTGAAGTATTAACCCTAAATTTTGATGGAGACAAAAGATGATATTAGACATTCCCCCACACATTGAACAGATGATTATTGCCACCGCCCAAGCACAGGGCATAACAGCTGAAGAGCTTGCCTTAGCCACCCTACAAAGTCGTTTTGACCCTAATGAGCAAGCCTATTATGACTGGTTTTATGAACATCATTTTGATGTTGAAAAATTGGACAAATCAATCAAAAGTGGTTCTACTCCTATACCCGATTGGGCATTGAAAGATTTGTCAAGTTTTGATAAATGGTTGGCGAGCGTATGATTGTAGAATTTTCTGACAATTTCAAGGCTTGTATGCCGACATTTGACGATGAGACAAGGCAAATCATTTTAGCCTTTGCGTCTTATGTTCGTCAGTATGGCTTGCGTGGGCTAATAGGGCGTAACAAGCCGTCCATCCCCAAAAGTCTACGCACCAAACAGCAAAGAGCGGATTTTGCTTATGTCCAAAAACATTGCCTATGGCATTATCATATTGGCATACCCGAGTATGTGGGCGATGATGGCGATATGACGAGCGAATATGTCCTGCACTACCAAAGATTTGATGACAGGATTGTTTTGGTTGGACTATCCGCCCACCCGCCTTTTGTGTTGCCAAATGTGTAAATGGGGCGAGACTTGGAGAAACAATGGACCTAACTCAATATGAAGCAGATGAACTGATTGCCATCGCAAAGTATGTGATGGAACAGGCGGTTTTTGAACGCACCAAAAAAGTAAGCGTGGATTTGCTTGCTCAAAACGGCAAAGATGAATTGATATTGGACATTACCCCCAGCACCATCAAAGTCAACAAAGCCACCTATCAAATGCGTGCCAAAAAGTGCATTCCCCTTGTGCGATTGGACCTAGATGGGCCACCCCACAAAAACCCAGACGACACCGTCATTACTTGCCCCCACATACATATTTACAGGGAGGGTTACGGCACAAAATGGGCGTATGCCCTACCAAAGGAGTTTGATGGTTGCAAAAATATCATTGATTTTTTAGATAAATTCTGTCAATATTGTAATATTCAGGGCAACCCTTTTGTGGACATTCAATTAAGCATTTACGATGAAACTCATCACTGAACTTCACAGTCATTTTGACAACTATTTGGCATGGCTAAAAGACCAAACCGTATTTTCGGAGTTAGATAATGGGGCGGTAGAGATTACCGCACCTTATTTGGACCGCCACAATGATTATTTGCAATTTTATGTGTTACGCAATGAGCAAGGGTTGTTTTTTACTGATGACGGCTATATCCTAAATGACCTTGCCATGAGCGGTGTGGAGTTCAACACCCCGAAACGCAAAAAACTACTAACCGAAGTAGCAAACGGTTTTGGCGTACAAATTAAAGACGGTCAGCTTACCACCCTTGCCAACAAAAATAATTTTGCCGTCCGCAAAAACAGCTTTATCCAAGCGATGCTTGCCATCAACGATATGTTTTCGCTTGCCAATGCTAGCGTTGCCAGTTTCTTTTTTGAAGATGTGGAAGCGTGGCTAACACAGCACAACATACGCTATTTGCCCAATGTCAATTTATCAGGTAAATCAGGGTTTACCTTTAATTTTGATTTTGCCATTCCAAAATCTAGCCAATCGCCAGAACGCCTACTTCACACCATCAACAATCCTGTTAAAAATAACATTGAACACATTCTTTTTGGTTGGTCCGACACCAAAGAAGCACGGGGAGCAGATACGATATTGTATGTTGCCCTAAATGATACAGACCACAAGATTTCTGATAGCACCATGCAATCTTTACGTAACTACAACATCAACCCCATACTTTGGTCAAAAAAAGACAAAACAATTAGCCAACTTATTAACTAGCTGACATACGCCAAAGCCCCCAACATGGGGGCTTTTTTATTGCCCTATTCACATTCCTTGCTATGAGCCAAAAGGCTTGCCTTGACCGCCTTAGCGACCGAACCATATCGCTCGGTAAGCTTGTCAAGGGCATCTAGGGCTTCTTGGTCTTTTGGCATAAACTGTACTGTGGTAGAACGCAGGGCTTTGGCGTTATAGTTGGCTTTGGCTCGTTTGGTGTATTCGGTGTTTTGGTAGTTTGACATTGACATTCTCCTAAAAAAGGGGTATGATATTAGTTAAGGAATGTGTTAGATAGGGTGCGACCCCTACCTAACACCCAATCAAGCTATTTGCGGTAGTTTGATTGGCTTGCTATTTACCACGCTTCATTGCTGATTAGTAGTAAGATAACAAGGACGATGACTTTAATTAACGGCTTCATCGTTCTTTTCCTTATTTTAACGCCAGTACCAGTTACTGGCACCTTATCAAGCTCCCTGCTTGATGTGTTTATTATATCCTATCTTGTATATAATGTCAAGCATTTTTAAAAAATTTCCGCCTGTTGGGCGGTTTTTTATGCCCATCTTTTACCGCCTATCTTTTAAATAATACCTTTTATCATAAAAATAAACATTTTGTTTTATTTTTAACTCAATTTGTTTATTTTTCTCTTGACAGTATTAAACATTTTGTTTATAATACACCCATCAAGACGGAACGACCGCTTGAATAACTATTTAACACCCCAGAAGCCCTACCGTGAGGGAGCCACACGGAGTTTAGACGAACTTAGACGAACCAAATCTAAAATCGGACAAACAAAGCCCACACCACCGTGGCAGATAACGGAGTGATAAGCTAATCAGCTACTGACAACTTAACACGTTGCCAGTCACGGATTAACTTTTAGGAGCATGTCATGATACTTGATGAAATTATCATCAAAGAACAAACAGGCTCATTCATTGTCTATGCTGATGAAGATGATGAGCGGTATTGCCAGTTTTCCTTTGAATTTGAAGTGGATTATCAGCCAGCTGAATATGAATATCACGGCGGTTTTCGCTGTACTCTTGTACATGAAAGCTATGATCTATCAGACATTCACAGCATTATCATCACAGATTCTGACTGGCGACCCACCCCTATGCAGATGCGACAGATTGAGAATGAATTAAGAGAATTTGTCGCTGAATTCGTGGCAAGTGAGTTCAAACAGACTTTGGAACTTTCATAGTCGGTTTGTAATTTGGGTCAATGGGGCTTTACAAGGGGTAGGATGTCAATTTTTTACATCAAAGTCCGTATCACTTAACGATACGGACTTTTTTATTAGGAGTAGATTATGCGTGAACTTAATCCAACAGGCGTACGCCTAGACAATGAACTCAAAGCCAAATTGCAACAATCCGCCAAAGACAACAAGAGAAGTCTTAACAGCGAGATTATCGCAAGGCTTAACGCAAGTTATGATGATGAGATTGGCAAAAAATTAGATGAGATTTTAAGGGCTGTTCTTGCTCTCAATGAGCGTTTTTAGGCGTTCATACAAATAGTCTATACTCTCTTGGCTGACAGTTTTTTGGATTGGCGGTTGTGGCGGAAATCCTGCTTTTAGGGATTCATTTTCCCTTTTTAGGCTTTCCTTATCCGCCATCAAATCCAAATATTCATCAATGAAATGGGTAAATCCGCCAGTATGCAACTCATCTTGTTGCATTGTTACCTCTAACCTTGCCACAATTTCAGCGTTCAAAGAACGCTTGTTATCACTGGCTTTTTGGGTTAAGTATTCTTTAAGTTCGGACGGCATTCGCACCCCAAATGGGGCAATATCTCTGGACATGGTCAAAAACCTTATCAAATATGGTGTTCGCTAAATGGCGGAATTCCGCCATTTAAAATAATTACACAGTGTAGCAAATTTTTGCTTGACACGATAGATACACCGTGTAATAATAACACCGTGTAATAACACAAGCCAACAAAAAAGCCCTGCAATCCGACCAAGAACCACAGGGCATACCAATCCACTTTGATAAGGAATTAGCAATGTCTAGTTTAACAATTTTAGACCAAACAATCAATGTTGTTAATGGTTTTTTCTCACTCAATGACCTGCACAAGGCAAGTGGCAACGAGAACAAACACAAGCCATCTTACTTTATGGCAAACCAACAAACCCAAGAACTCATTGCTGAACTGGAAAAAGAAAATACGGTTGCTTACCACACCAAGCAAGGCAAACAAGGCGGAACTTACGCCTGCCGTGAGTTGGTCTATCGCTATGCCATGTGGATAAGTGCCAAATTTAGCCTTATGGTTATCCGTGCGTTTGACGCACTTAATACAGGGGCGATACCGTGTCTACCCAAATCCACCGCCCACGACCGCACACCCCTACGCCAAGCCGTAACCGCCCTATGTGGCAAACTTGGCATCATACACTCAGAAGCCTATGCACTGGTGCATCAGTACATGGGTGTTCATCATATTGATGAGATTGCCATGAGTGATTTGCCACGAGCGGTAGAGTATGTGCATCGTCTGATGATGGGACAGCCTGATCATGGTGAGCAAAACGCCTTTTGGCGAATGGTGGGCTTACTAGAACACGCACGCATTAGCGATGAGATTGACAGGCTTAACGATACCATCAATCAAGCCGAACGGTTTATCAATCAAGCACGCAGACAAATCACACATCTAAACAAAACCAAAGGCTTGCTATACGACAGCCTAGGCGAACAACGCCATATCAGCCATGACCCTAACCTTGTGGCAAATGCCCAAGCATTCATTGACCGTCAAATGGCAATGAAAAAGAAAATCGGTCTAATCTCTTAATACCAACCCAAAACGCTTGCTTGTGCCTATTTTGGCATGAGTGGGCTTTTTGCACCCAAAATTTACGCATAAGGAGTAAGCCATGAGACTTATCGCAGAACTCGCCCCCAAGGGGCAAGAATGTAATGCCGTGCACGTCGAAGCGGACGTAACCGAGTATGACGAATACACGGTTATTCACACCGCTAAGCTGTGCTTTAATCGGTTTAGTGAAATCAGCCTAGATTTGGGTTTGGCAGAAAATCAAGATTTGGTTAAAAAAGCGTTTAGCAAAAAATGCTACTTGCCTCACAAGGGCAAATTGAAGGCTCTATTGCCTATGCCAAAAAGTCATCTGAGAACAGTCGCGCCACCGCTGAGCATGAAGCAAACAAAAATAACGGCTATCAACGCCAATACCCACAAGGCATGATGGCAAGCCCATCAACAGCGATGCAAAGACCGCCTCAAAACGGACGGCAATATCAAGCCTCACAGGGCTATCCGCAGGGGCAACAATACCACCCACAGGGCAAGACAGTAATACCACCCACAGGTGTCGCTGATGATGTAC
>NZ_MUXV01000084.1 GCF_002014975.1 Moraxella bovis | reverse complement strand
AAAAAAATTTATTTTTTTGCCCTGCAAAAAAATAAATTTTTTTTGTTTTTTTATAGACGGAGTAACAAAATGAGTAAAGATAATGGCAAAATAAAAGGGCAAGGGCTTGTACTTGTTACGGGTAAAAAAGGCTCGGGCAAGTCCCATTTTGTAACAAAAGAAATTAAGTACATTGTAGACAATTTCCCCGAACATAAGGTTTTTGCTGATATAGATGGATTGAACATTGACGGCGTGGAAAAATCCCCCGAAAACTGGTTGGATGCCCCTAAAAACTGTACAATCATTTATGATGAGGCCCAAAGACTACCTTGGGCGGATAACTCCAATACTAAGATTAATTCAGATGAGCGAGTTAGAGAAATGACAATGATAAGACATGAAAATAAGAATATTGTGCTTATCACTCAAGACCCTACATTTATTCATTCTGCTCTAAGAAAATTGGTAGATGTACATTATCATATATCCCATCCTTTTAAAGATGGAAAACCAAAAGTATTTAAATTCTTTGGTGCAATGTCTCAAATTGATGACAAGGGAAATTATAAGAGTCAATCACAAGAAGAGTTTACCCACCATTTAACCGCTGACATATCTAAGCTTTATAAATCGGTGGATGATGATGCAAGCCATGACCAAAAAAGAAAAATTCCAAAAAAAATCATCTACATGGGTGCTTTTGTGGTGTTTTTGATTCTGGTTCTTATTCCGCTTGGGATATGGGGAATTAAAATTGTCGGTGGTTTTATTTTAGGGGCGGAGGAGCGTGGAGCAGAGTCAATCAGGGAAGCCAATGAACAAATTGGCATAGCACCTGACAAGATGAATGATGACTTGAACAACCGTTCCGCAGTGAGTGGATTTATTGACAATAATCCTAACGGTAGAAATTATGTCAATCCTGAATTGCATAAAAAATATTTGTTGGAATACACTGCAGAAGTTGCAAATGACCCAGTTATTTTACCTGCATCTGTTATGGCAATGAATGGCAAATGTAAGGCTTATAATCAGTATGGCGACTTACTCAACATACCTAACAAGCAATGTTTAGAAATGCTTGTCGAAAAAGGAAGAATACCCCAGAGACGTGATACATATTCACGCACTGGGGACAGTCAAACAAGCAATGATGTTTATTCAGAGTATAGAGAAAATGAATTTACTGAACAGCAAATTCAAACACAACCCCAAAAAACAACAAAAGGCATAACTACAACGGAAGAATATTTATTTTCTGAAAAGTCAAAAACCGAACCTATTTTTAATCCATCTTAATCAGCTCTTGACTTATACCCCAATGGGGTATATAATATCATCAAATGAGGAGCTACAAATGCAGTTATTGACCTTTATTGAAACCAGTATTTTTACAAAAGCCATTAAAGAATTATTTGATGATGATGAATATCGTAAGATTCAAAATGAGCTGTTAAATGACCCACAAAAAGGGGATTTAATCCAAGGTACTGGCGGACTTAGAAAGATTCGTTTTGGTCGTAACAGTGGCAAGAGTAGCGGTGTTAGAATCTTATATTATTATACAGATGAATTTGGTCGCATTTATCTGTTTGCGGTTTATCCAAAATCCGTTAAAGATAATATTACTAATGCTGAAAAAGCGGTTTTTAAAACCCTTATCACCATGCTAAAACAGGAGCTTAAAAATGGATAAGCAGTTATTTGATGATATTGTTGCTTCTATGAATGAAGCCATTGCAATTACAAAGGGCGAAATAGTCCCAAGTCGTACATTCACTTATGAACGCCCAAACATCAAAGATATTCGGGCAAAAACAGGGCTATCACAAACCCAGTTCGCCCAGAAGCTACACATAAGCCCTAAAACGCTTAAAAACTGGGAACAGGGCATTAGAACGCCAACAGGTCCAGCCATTACCCTAATTAGATTACTTGACAAAAACCCTGATTTAATTAGCATGGCATAACTTATTCTGTTTTGCGGTGTAATGTCGCACCGTAAAACAGGTTAAATCATGAATCTACTTGCAATCATTGACTTCTATGTCAAAAACTCGCTTGACATGAAGGGCGTAAACTATGATGACAAACTATGTCATTTTGATTTTTTTGGCGGTAAATCACTAACAATCAAAACCATCACAGATTACTGTACTTATCGCACGCTCCAAGGCGTAAAAAACGCTACAATCAATCGTGAGCTTACCATTGTTCGCAGTGCTGTTAATTTCTACAATAAGCACCACGATGAACAAATTAAAAATCCGCTTAACGGTTTTAAGCTGTTTGAAGAAGAGTTTATACCCTGCTATCTGACGGTTAGACAATGCCAAGACCTCTTAACCCATGCTAAGGGCTACAACGGTAATGACCAGCTTTATCATTTCATCAATCTGCTACTAAATACGGGTTGCCGTCGCAGTGAGCTGTTAAAATTGGAGTGGCAAAATGTGCATTTGGACCAGGGTTATTTAACCGTCTTAAACAGCCTTTCAAAGAACAGAAAGACAATCCATAAACCCTTAAACCCATCTGCAATTCAATCTTTACAGGCTCTCAAACAAGATAATCCCAGTCAATGGGTGTTTTACAATTCAAACACAGGGCAACGCCGTGTAACGTTCCAATCTGCTTTTAAAAAGGCGGTGGAGCGTGCCGACATTGGACAAGTACGCATACATGATTTACGCCATACTTTCGCAAGCATACTCATACAGCAAGGCACGCCCATTTATCACGTCATGCAACTGCTGGGACATTCTGACATCAAAACCACGCAAAAATACGCCCATTTGGGTAGAAACAATCTGCAAGACGTGGTAAAATCCTTGCCTAATTTTGGGTAATAGGCACTTAAAAATAAAAAACGCCCTTTCACGGCGGTAACAGGGGTTCGAATCCCCTATGGAGTGCCAAATTCTAAATCCCCAAGTCATCACTTGGGGATTTTATTTTATCCAGTCATTCATTCAATGTTCACCAAAAACACCTTTTAAATTTGCAAAATTACAACAACATTGTCTCATAAATTTGCTATAATTTGCCATTTCCATTTATTCATCAACGCTCTTCATGCCAAAACAAAAGCTCAAAAACTGGCTCCCCACTCCCGAAAAATTGCGTGAAAACCGCATGATAAGCCTGTTCGCTCCGTTTTTGGCTGACCCACGTCTGTGGCAGTTAAACCGCAACGCCCTAACCCGAGCGGTGTATGTGGGCGTGCTGTGTGCCTTTTTCCCCCTACCTGGTCAGATGCCCCTTGCCCTGATTGGAGCGTTAATCTTTCGTGCCAACGTGCCGATGAGTGTCGCCTTGACATGGATTACCAACCCTTTGACGACCATTCCGATTTTTTGGTTGGCGTATTCGGTGGGGGCAATGCTATTGGGCGAGCCTGTCATTGGCATTCGGGGCATGGGGCTGATTGTGTCGGACTTGACACTATGGGTAACTGGCAACGGTGGCAATCCTTTTGAGATGTATTCGGTGTTTTCCTTTAAGGCGTTTGCGTGGGGACTGCTGGTGTGTGGCATGATTACCAGTGTCGTGCTGGGCATTGCCTTTCGCATATTTTGGCAGTATCGCATCGCCAATGATTGGCAAAAAAGACAAGGCTACAACGCAACCGCCCCCAAATTTCGCACCCAAAAAGGACATAAAGCCAGAGAACAAGCGAAAAATGTCGGCTCTGATGATTTTTCTATTTAAGCATTTTTAATCAACGCTTTACATCATTACACCCAACGCCCAAGGGTTGCATTGACCGCACTCTCAGTTCGCAAAATCCGCTCGCCAAGCGACACCGCACGCACGCCCACACTTGCCAAAAGCTCAATCTCATAAGGCACAAACCCCCCTTCTGCTCCGATGATAATCATGTCAGGCAGGGGATTTTTGTGAATAAAATCCTTAAAACTTGTTTTGGCATAAGGGTGAAAGACAAGGGCGGATTTATCATTTATCAAGCTAGGTAATATATCCTGCACAAAGGGCTTAAAGCGTTTGGCAAGGGTGATGGCAGGTGGCACGCTGTCCACGCCCTGTTGCAGTCCTTCTAGCACAAACTCATCAAGACGGGTAAGCAGGGGCGAGCCCCAATAGCTTTTGTCGGTACGAACAGAATTGATAAGAATAATATGATGAACCCCAAACGCCGTCATGTCCACAATCAGCCGTCTTAGCACCTTAGGACGTGGCAAGGCGAGCATGACGGTTACGCCGAGTTTGGGCGGTGGGTTGGTGTCTAGGCGGACATTTTCCAAAAAACACACTTTATCATCTATATGAGCAATTTGCCCCACGCCCATTTTGTCGCCCAATTTGCCGATTTTTAGGGTGTCGCCAACGCTTGCCTTTAACACCGTTTTGATGTGGTTAAGCTGTTCGGCATTGTCAATCGTGGCGGGGGTATCGTCAAAGGCGGACGGGGGCAGGATAATGACATTCATAACAATTTCCTTATCATATCAAACTGCACCTTGTCCGCCCCTGCCCGCTCTTGTACCAGTCTTTGCCCGCTCTCGCCTGCTTCTTTGGCAAGAGCAGGATTATCAAGCCATGCTTTGATATTATCATACAGTCCGTCATCATCGCTTTGCATGAGTACGCCCACATCGGAAAAATCACGCACAATCTCGGCACAGTTTTTGACATACCGCCCCATGATGACAGGCATAGCAAGGCTCACAGGCTCAATGGGGTTATGACCGCCCTTATCCACAAACGAACCGCCCACCACCGCCACGTCGGACAGCTCATACCATGCCATCAGCTCGCCCATGCTGTCCGCCAAATATACCTGCACATCATCGGCTATCGGCTCGCCTAGGCTACGTCTGTGATAAACAAACTGTGTGCAAAGGCTTGCAACCTCATTAAAGCGTTCGGGGTGGCGTGGCACCAGAATAAGCAGTAGACTGGGGAAAACGGCAAGCAGTCGCTTATGGGTTTCCAACGCCAACCGCTCCTCGCCCTCGTGCGTGCTTGCCATGACCCAAATGGGACGGTTTTTGACAAAATCGGTAAAGTTGGTAAGATTATTAAAGTTATCAAGGGTTTGGGCTTTGCCAATCTGACCGCTCCATTTTAGAGAATATGCCTGCTTGACTTTATCTGGATTTGCCCCAAGTGCGATGAAGTTGCGATAACTTTGCTCATCTTGGGCGATGATGAGGGATAAATTTGCCATCATGCCTTGGCTAAGCCCTTTGAATTTAGCATAGCTATCAAAGGATTTTTGGGTAAGGCGGGCGTTTGCCATAACACTCGCTATGCCCCGCTTTGCCAATACCGACAAGGTATTTGCCCACAGTTCGGTCTCAACAAACACCGCCATCAAAGGGCGGACGTGTGCCAAAAACCGCCCCAATACCGCCACATCATCGACAGGGACAAAGCTGTGCTGTACCGATTTGCCCAGTTCATCTTTAAAAAGCATCTCGGCACGGTTAAATCCCGTCTGCGTGGTACTGGTTATCCACAGATGATAGCCATCAGCCAGCATACGCCTAAGTAGCGGATAGGCGGTGTTTAGCTCGCCCAAAGACACGGCATGACACCAAATGACGGGCTTATCATGACTAATAGGCAAATAGCCCTGTCCGAACCGCTCGGCAATCTCACGCTCATAATGGGGCAAATTGGCTTTTTTGCACGCCAAAAACAAGCAATAAAGCGGTTTTAGGGCGGTAATGGCAAAGCGATAATATAGGGGCGGACGCATGTCAGAACATCACGCTAAGCAAGATAAATAACAATACCGCCCCTACGCCCACAGCGATGAACAGCATGCCATAACGCTTGTCCGAGACCATCTCGGTGCGGTAGTCGCTTTTTAGAAGCTCCACTTGATTCATGTAAGCACAGACCTTTTTGGCTTCGGGATGTCCGCTATCGGCTGATTTGCGAAGCCAATGTTCGCCCATGCTCACGTCCATCGCCATACCGCCATCATTGGGGGCAAAGCCTTGATAATACAGACGGCTGAGCAGTTTTTGGGCTCGGATATCGCCCATCTCGGCAGAACGTTTGGTGAGCATGACCGCTTTATTGATGTCCACGCCCACGCCACGCCCGCCAAAATAGTACAGGGCTAGGCGAAGCATGGCAGACGGATTGCCCTGCTTGACCAGTCCCACCAGTAAGGCAAGTGCCTTTTTGCGTGCCTGCACCTGCTTGTCATTAAACACAATCTCATCCATCTGCTTACCTTCGGCGATTTTGGCATCGATAAAAGCATCAAATTTGGTCAGTACTGCTGTCGCCTTTTGGTATTCATTCACGGCATCGCTTGGGGTATTGATATTGAGCAAATCTTGGTACGCTTCATCAAAGAGCTTGGGCGTGTGCGACGCTCTCGCCCTTTGCTTATAGGCGGACGGGGGTAAGTTTGTGGTATTGGATTGGTGCGGACTTTTGGCTTGATGTGGTGTGTTTGGACTTGCAACATAAGCTTGACTGGCAGACTGGGCAGGTTGTAAGGTTTGCATATCTTGCATAACTGGGGCTGGGCTGTGGCTGATTGGTTGTCCATCCACCATGACTTGATTAAAACTTGTTAAATCATCTTGCCCATCGTTTGTCAAAGGGTTTATTGAATGATTTTGCAAGTCGTTATTTAAATTATTTTGCCCATTATCTTGCAAACCATTTTGTGAGCCATTTTGCAAGTCATTTTGCAAACCATCTTGCAAACTATTTTTTAAAACAGCCTGCTCATCTTGCTCATCAACCGTTTGCACTGACTTATCTGTTTGCTTTAAAAACAGCGGTTGCTCGCTAAACAACTGCTTAGCTCTGTCATCGGCAGTTGGGTCGTGTTGCAACTGTTTAAAACGACTGATAAAATCATGCACCGCCCAATACAGGCTGTCCTCTGCCACGCCCACGCCTTGCCCATTATCATCAAGACCTGCCACAAAGGTGCGGTCAATCGTGCCAAACAGCCTTGCCCCGATGACAGGCAGGATAAAAAACCTATCCGCCACCGCTTGCCCTGCCTGCCCCACGCCTTGGCACAATACGCCCATGCCATAATAAAAGCCCTGCAACTGCTCATCTGCCATCTGACTGTGGGTATCTACCCCCATCTGCGAGAACAGGCGAGCATAGACACAGCTAAACCCTTGGGCGGTGTAGATATTTACGGTAGGCTTAACCACCGATTGGACAAGCTCTTGCTTTATCACCTGCACGACATGATACGCCAAGATGATGATGAGCCGAGCAAAGTCATCATGAGATAGCACACGAGCTTCGCTCACACTCTTGCCTGCCAAGTCTGATTTGACCGCTGATAAGAACACGTCCAGCAGTTTAAGACTGTCCAAATCCGCCTTGAATGCCGTCTGCTGAGCGATGAGTGTAGACAGTCGCTGATGATAGGCAAAGCGTTTGCCCGCCACACTCATGCCCTGCCACAGCTCATGCACTTCTTTATCAAATCCAAACCACACAAATGGGGTAACACTCATGCTTTATCCCCGAGCATATTATTTAAGAATTCAAGCACGTTTTTGGAGCTTACTTTTTGTTGCAAGGCGATAAGCTCTGCCTTGACCATCTCTTTATCATCGCCCGATAGCGTGTACCAGCGAGCCAGAGCGGACAAGGAGCGAGACGCTAGCACAGGATTTATCACGTCTAAGCGAGCCACTGCCGACAGATACAGCGAAATGCCGTCTTTTGTCCATAGCTGAGTGGGCTTGCTTGCCAGTCCGCCAAGCGTGGTACGCACACGGTTTGGCGTTTGCCAATCATAATCCGATCGCTCCATAAGAGCCTTGATAAACGCCACATCACGGCTGTCCGCCCCTGCTTGCACGCTAAACCATGAGTCAATGACAAGGTCGTTATCATGATATTCTTCATAAAACTGAGCGGTATAATCGTCTGCATTGGGCAAGCCAAACTCAATCATCGCCCCCAATGCTCCGAGCTGTTCACTCATGCAAGTGGCGTTGGTGTACTGGCGTTCGGTGCGTTCGGTCATGTCAAGTTTGGCGGTCAGTGCTAGATTGAGTAGCACGTTTCTAAGCAATCTCACCCCACGAGCGTCAGGCGTGTCCTCATAAGGTACGATAGGCAGGGCGTCATACCACACTTGTACATGGTCGGCTAGGGCATGGGCGATTTGCTCTTTTAGGGCGGTGCGTGTTGCCTTGACCGCTTGTGGGTCATAGTCCTTATCGTACGCCACCGCAAGCTCGCTTTCGCTTGGCATATCAAACAGGCGAGCGGTCAGCATGGGGTCTTTGTGCATGAGCGTTGGCACGATACGTTTTAGGGTGTCAGTTAGCAAGGCGACATTGTCCGATTTACCAAACAACAGTCTACCCACCAACGTCTGCACCGCTTGCCATTGGTTAAAGCCTTCGTTTTCAAATTGTACAATTTTTACCAAATCTTCATCGGTATAATCAAATTCTAGCTTGACAGGGGCGGAAAAATTACGCAGTACCGACACCACAGGACGCACCCCGCCCAAATCCAAACCGTCAAAACCAAACGTATCGCTGTCTTTGGTCAAAAGTAGCAACTCTTGGGCGAGTAGCTCCCCACTCTCCCCATGAAAAATCGCCACGTCTATCGGTATGGGTAGGGCTTTTGGCTCATCAAATCCTGCCACATGACGAGTTTGTTGGCTAAATGCCAGCTTGACACTGTCGCCCGCCACGTCAAATCCGCCCGTCAGCACAGGCGTACCTGCTTGGGTATACCACGCCAAAAAGTCAAGCACACGTCCATCGCCCACGCTCATCGCCGATAAAAAGTCTTCAATGGCAACGGCTTGACCGTCATAGCGAGCAAAATATTCGTCCGTGCCTTGGCGGAATTTGTCTTTGCCAAGCAAGGTCGCTATCATACGCACAATCTCAGCCCCTTTTTCATAGACGGTAACGGTGTAGAAGTTGTTAATCTCCACAAAACTGTCAGGACGCACCGGATGAGCCAGCACGCCTGCGTCTTCTTTGAACTGATAAGCCTTTAAAAAACCCACGTCATCAATGCGTTGCACCGCAGGCGAGCGATGACTTGCTGAAAAACTTTGGTCTCTAAATACGGTAAAGCCTTCTTTTAGGCACAACTGAAACCAATCACGGCAGGTAATGCGATTGCCCGTCCAGTTATGAAAATATTCGTGGGCGATGACCGCTTTGACATGAAAGCTCCGCTCATCGGTCGTGGTTTTTGGGCTAGATAACACGCAAGACGTGTTAAAAATGTTCAAGCCCTTATTTTCCATTGCCCCCATATTAAATTGCCCTGTGGCGACAATCATATAACGATCAAGGTCATACGCCCGACCATAATGCTCTTCGTCCCACGCCATGGCGTCTTTTAGGGCGGTCATGGCAACGTGGCATTTGTCAATGTCGGCAGGCACGGCGTAGATTTCTAGGAGTACTTCACGCCCCTCAATGGTCGTGTAATGGTCGCTCATCACCGCCAAATCCGCCACCACGCACGCAAACAGGTAGCTTGGCTTTTTGGTGGGGTCATGCCAGACGGCAAAATGTCTGTCATCGCCCACGTCGCCTTTTTCTATCAAATTACCATTGGCAAGTAGCACAAAAAAACGCTTGTCCGCTTCTACCCTTGTGGTGTATTCGGTCAAAACATCAGGGCGGTCAGGGAAAAAGGTGATTTTACGAAAGCCCTCTGGTTCGCATTGGGTAACAAACATCAGCTCATCGCCCGTACCCGACTGATACAAGCCTTCTAGGGCGGTGTTGGTTTGGGGCGTGATTTTTACGTCAATCGCGACTTTGGCGGTATCGGGGGCGTTGTGAATGGTTAGGCTCTCGTCATCTAAGGCATAATCATCAGCCGTCAGCACTTTGTCATTGATGCTAATATTTAAAAGTTCAAGCTCACGCCCTAGCAGGACAAGTTTGCCGTCATGCTCACGACTCATGTTTAGCACGCTAGATACGGTGGCGTGGTCGTTAAATACTTTAATGTCTAGGTAAATATCGTCCACACGATAAGTCGGTGGCGTGTAGTCTTTTAGGTAGATTTTTTGGGGTTCTTTATTGCTACTGGTCATGGTTTTTCCTAGCTTAGGTTTGGATTTAAATTGATAAATGAATACGCCATACTATCAAATTTTTACCATGAAAAAAAGACCGTCTCACCCCCAAAATCACCAATATGGTCACTTATTTTGCTACCGCTTATCAAAAAGCCCCAAAAACAGCCAATCTTTCCGCCCAAATACCCCAAAAACAACCCTAAAATGACTTGCTAAGCCCATTAAATTTTGTCATTATAGAGCATGATTTTCTCACATGATTTTGCAAATTGTCATTAAGTAGCAAACTGTGGTAAAATGGTACAATCGTCAAAATGGTTTTATAATTATTCAATTAAGGAGCATTTATGCTTACTTCTAAAATCTCAACAGCCCTTGTATTGGCTTTGACTGCCAGCACCCTTATGGTGACAGGCTGTGCCAGCAAAAAGCCAAAATCACAAGTAGTTGTTGCCCCCCTAGGTGGTTACGGTGCTAATGGTGGCTATACTGGCGGTGCTTTGGTCAATAACTCAGATGCCATCCAAAACGCTGCTCGCAACATGCAAGGCGTGGTGCATTTTGACTTTGACTCTGATGCCATCCGTGCCGATGCCGCTGCCATTCTAGACCAACAAGCCCAATTCTTGAACACTAATCAAGGTGCACGCGTGCAAATCGCAGGTCATACCGATGAGCGTGGCACTCGTGAATATAACATGAGCTTGGGCGAGCGTCGTGCCGCTGCTGTACGTAGCTATCTTGCCAGCAAAGGCGTGAACACTGCCAATATAGAGATTTTAAGTTTTGGTGAAGAGCAACCTGTCGCCACAGGTTCAAACGAAGCATCATGGGCTCAAAACCGCCGTGCCGAGCTAAGCTACTAATTTATTTAACTCTAAAGATAAGCCCAAAATCTTGCGATTTGGGCTTATTATGGTTTAGGCCTTAGAGATTTGGTTTTTGTGGTGCTTTTCATGTTTTTATAAAAGTCATCTTGTCTTTTAATTTAAATAAAATGTTACTAATGGTAGGTACACCTTATTATAAAGCAAGGAAATTCACTTTTAAAAATAAAAAACAACCAATAATCAATAATTTATCATTTTTAATTAGGGCGTGTTGAATATTGGTATTTGCCATGAAAAATGAGAAAAATCGCACGTTTTTCAAGAAAAAAACTTGAGACTGATGGTTGTTCTATCAAGCAAGTTTTTATTATG
>NZ_MUXV01000083.1 GCF_002014975.1 Moraxella bovis | reverse complement strand
AGCTTTGCCATTGGTTTGTGGTCTGCCTACTTTGGTAAATTTTTGGTTGATGTGGTTATCATAACATACTTTGACAAATTCATGCTGTGTTGTGCCTTTAAATTCAGTGCCATTGTCAGAGTAAATAACATCAATTTGGTAAGGACAAGGTTCTATCACTTGCTCTACCAGAAACTGTGCTGCACCAAAGGCTGTTTTGTCAGGCAGTATGGCAGCATACAGTTCACAAGAATAGTCATCTACGGCAACAAACAGATATTCTCTAGGACTGTTTGTACTTTGTCCTTTAAGTAAAGGTAAGCGTTTGGCATCTACATGAACCATCTCACCAAAATAGGACTTGTTGTATCGCTTGGCTTGCCTTTTGAGTTTGTCTTGAATGGATTTTTCAACCTTAGCCAAGCGTTTAATGCCATACTTGGCTTGTTTAAAGCGATTATTGGTACTGGTTTGAGGCTTAAGGAGTTTAATGCGAGCAAGTTTTAAGACCTTGTAAATGGTAGGTCTTGATACTTTGTACTCGAGTGCCAGTGAAGTCA
>NZ_MUXV01000082.1 GCF_002014975.1 Moraxella bovis | reverse complement strand
GGCAGTGGTTCAAAAAGTATGCTGTAACAAAAACTAAAAAGACAACTTAACCAAACAGTGGTAATTTACGGTTATGAAGACGACAATTACCATTACTTGCCCAAGTTGCCTATGTCATAGTATAAAGAAAAATGGCGTAAAAAGCTATGGCAAACAAAATTATTTTTGTAAAAATTGCCACAGACAGTTTGTCCAACAGTCAGAACTAAGCTACAAGGGCTGTTATTCGCACATAGACAACAAAATACGCTTAATGCTTGCTCGTGGGTGTAGCATTGCAGATATTGTGGTAATTGAACAAGTGAGCAAAGCAAAGGTGCTAAGTGTACTCACAAACAGCAACCACAAAATCAAACCCAAACAACAACATTACGACACCTTAGAAGTGGATGAGTTTTGGACTTATGTTGGTAACAAGAAAAACAAAGTTTGGCTCATCTATGCTTATGACAAAGGCACAGGTGAGATTGTTGCTTTTGTGTGGGGCAAACGAAACCTTGCTACTGCCAAAAAACTCAAAATACAACTTACCCAACTAGGCATTACTTTCAACAAAATTGCTTGTGATGATTGGGATAGCTTTTTAACTGCCTTTAAGCACTCTTTAAAACAAGTTGGTAAACGCTTTACTGTGGGTATTGAAGGCAATAACACCAGACTGAGAACCTTCGTCAGGCGAGCATTTAGGAGAACTTGCTGTTTTTCTAAAAAGCTAGAAAACCATTTCAAAGCATTTGAGTTGGTGTTTCATTATATTAACTATGGTTGGGTTTAGCATACTTTTTAGACCAGAGCC
>NZ_MUXV01000081.1 GCF_002014975.1 Moraxella bovis | reverse complement strand
GCTATGTCGTATGATGATTTTATCATTGTTGTCTATCTTTTGGTAGAGGCTTTGTATCAAAATATTGTAACCAAACCTCTAAGAAGCAAAGGCTTTTTGCCTGCCTTGTCTGACACAGAAATCATCACCATGGAGCTTGTGGGTGAAAGTTTAGGTTTTGACACTGACAAGGAGATTTGGGCTTACTTTAAAAACTGCTATCAACACTATTTCCCCAAATTAGGCTCATACCCAAACTTTGCCAAACACTGTGCCAACTTGGTTTGGGTTAAAGACAAAATGATGAAGGTACTTGGCTCTTTGTGTATTCTTGACAATCAAGACAGCCGTCCCACTAAGCCTTATTTGATTGACAGCTTTCCTTTGCCTGTCTGTGTCTATCAAAGAGCAAAAAGACACAAATCTTTTAAGGGGGTTGGGAGCTTTGGTTATTGTGCCAGTAAGAGCGAACACTACTTTGGGTTTAAAGCCCATTTACTCACAAACCAAGACGGTCAAGTGATTGCTTACACATTAACACCTGCCAATACAGATGACAGACAGGTAGTGTTTGAGTTGACACAGTCCTTGCAAGGAGGGCAAGCCAGTTTGGTCTTTGGGGATAAGGGTTATTTATCCAAAGCATTACAAGAGGAACTTGCTAAGTTGGGGGTTGATCTACAAACACCTCTTAGGGATAATATGAAAGAGGATAGAGGTCAAGGTTTTGTGTCTTATCTTAAACGAACAAGAAAAACCATTGAAACCGTCATCTCTCAATTATCACAAAGATTTAATGTTCAAACCACCAAGGCAAGAGACTTGTGGCATCTGTCCAACCGTTTTATTAGAAAACTCTTAGCTCACAGTCTTTGTGTACAAATCAACAAACAACTTGGCAATCCACCCTTAAGGTTTGAGATGATTTTAAGTTGAGAGTGGGGTA
>NZ_MUXV01000080.1 GCF_002014975.1 Moraxella bovis | reverse complement strand
CAAAAGTTGGTAATTTACGGTTATGAAGACACAAATTACCATTCCTTGACCAAGTTGCCTGTCGGTTAGTATAAAGAAAAATGGCATAGAAAGCTATGGCAAACAGAGCTATTTTTGCAAAGATTGTCATAGACAGTTTGTTCATCATTTACAGCTTACTGACAAAGGTTGTCAATCTTACATCAATGACAAAATACGCTTAATGTCAGCTTGTGGTTGTCGTATTGCTGACATTGTGATACTTGAACAAGTCAGTAAGGGTAAAGTATTTAGCGTGCTTGCAAACAGTAATCACCAAATCAAACCAAGACAAAAGCATTACAATACCTTAAAGATAGATGAGTTTAGGTATGAGTTTTAACAAAATTGCTTGTGATGATTGGGACAGCTTTCTTGTTGCTTTTAAGCACTCTATCAAACAAGTGGGCAAACGCTTTACCGTTGGTATTGAAGGCAACAACACAAGGCTTAGAGCCTTTGTTAGGCGAGCATTTAGAAAAACGTGTTGTTTCTCTAAAAACCTAACCAATCATCTTAAAGCATTTGACTTGGTGTTTCATTATATCAACCATGGGTGGGTGTAGCATACTTTTTGG
>NZ_MUXV01000079.1:23985-35836 GCF_002014975.1 Moraxella bovis | reverse complement strand
TTAAGGTTTGTTGGTTATATAACAAAAACCCTTAGCCTAATATCAAACTGTCATCCGCCACTTTCTCGCCACGAGTTTTTTCAAACATATCTAGCAGGTCTTGAACATTCATACCGCGGCGTTCATCGCCTGAGACATCAAGCACCACTTGCCCTTGATGAAGCATGACGGTGCGTGTGCCGTGGGCTAATGCCTGAGCCATTGAGTGCGTGACCATGAGTGTGGTTAGCCGACCTTCATTCACGATTTTGTCGGTGAGTTCTAGGACGAAACTGGCGGTTTTGGGGTCAAGGGCGGCGGTGTGTTCGTCTAGGAGTAGGATTTTTGATGGTTGTAGGCTTGCCATCAGTAGGCTGACCGCTTGGCGTTGTCCGCCTGAGAGCAGTCCCATGCGGTCGGTTAGGCGGTTTTCTAGCCCTAGGTTCAAGATGGCAAGTTTGTCACGAAACAGCTCACGATTTTTGCTGTTTAGGGCAGGGAGTAAGCCACGCACACCCCCACGTTTAAAGGCGAGAGCCATGTTCTCTTCGATGGTTAAGGCTTCACAAGTGCCTGCCATCGGGTCTTGGAACACACGGGCGATCCAGTGACTGCGTTTGTGCGTAGGCTTTTTGGTAACGTCCGTGCCATTTATCACAATCGAGCCAGTGTCGGGGCGTAAGGCACCGCTTACTGTGTTTAGAAAAGTGGATTTGCCTGCCCCGTTGGTGCCGATGACAGTCACAAACTCGCCATCGTTGATGTGTAAAGACAGTCCACGCAAGGCGGGGTTTTCGATGGGTGTGCCAGCATTAAAGGTCAGGCGTAAGTCGGTTGCTATCATCATGAGACACCCCCTGTTTTGGCAGACTTTTTGCCCATGCCAAACGCACTTAGGGCTTTTGAGCGAAATTTGGGTAAAATCAGAGCAATCGCCACGAGCAGGGCGGTTACTAGGTTCAAGTCCTGCGGTCCAAAGCCGATACTGCGTAGGGTTTGACTAGATAGGGCGATTTGGATAAACAGTTTGTACAGCACGGCACCGATGACCACCGAGAGCGTGATAAGAAAGATTTTTTTGGCACTTAGCACGGTCTCGCCGATGATGACCGCCGCCAGACCGACCACAATCGTACCGATACCCACCGAGATGTTCGCCCCGCCTTGGGTCTGTACAAATAACGCCCCAGATAGAGCAATCAAGCCGTTGCTAATCGCCATGCCGAGCATGATGGTAAAGGAAGTGTTAATGCCTTGGGCTTGTGCCATTTTTAGGTTGGAGCCTGTGGCACGCATGGCAAGCCCTGTCTCGGTGCTAAAAAACCAGTCAAGCAGTAGTTTGACCACAACCACAACCGCCCCTGCGACCAGTACACGCACCCACATGCCATTATCGCCACTGATAAATGGGGTAAAAACGGTCGGCTCACCAAGTAGTGATAGGTTGGGGGCGTTCATGATGCGTAAGTTTACCGAATACAGAGCGGTCATGACCAAAATACCTGCCAGTAGGTGTAATATGCCAATCTTGACGTTAAGCCATGCGGTAACAACTCCTGCCATCATGCCTGCCATCATGCCAAAAAGACAAGCCACCCAAGGGTTAAAGCCTGCGATGATAGATACTGCCGCCACCGCACCACCCAAAGGAAAACTACCATCGGCGGTCAAATCAGGAAAGTCCAAAATGCGAAACGATATGAGCACCCCAAGTGCCATGATGGCATATATCAGTCCGCTCTCTAACGCCCCTAAAAAGGCAATCAATGACATATCTGCTCCAATCAAAACAAAACACACGCCCACGATTTGGCGTGCATTTTGTATTTATAGATAACTAGGGCGTGCTGAACCTTGATAACACGATTTACCATTTAGAAATTTTATAGAAATAAAAATAATGTTTTTGCATGAAAAATGATTAAATCTTGTGGCTCGAAGTCAAAAGCTCGTTTGATAGAATAACTATCAAACTTCACTTTTTCCTTGAAAAACGTGCGATTTTTCTCATTTTTCATTGCAAATACAAAAGGCAGGCACGCCCTATCTAAAAGGCATTATTCTACCACTGTTTTGGCTTTATCCAAAATGGATTGTGGCACGCTCAAACCCTGCTCGCTGGCATTTTTCTTGCTGACCATCAAGTCAAGCTCGCTGGCACTGTACACGGCGATGTCGCCTGCTTTTTCGCCTTTTAGGATGCGGGCGGTGATTTTACCTGTTTCTAGTCCTAGATTATGATAATTCACGCCAAGAGCCACGCTCGACCACGCTAGGGTCAGATGAGACAAGGGGGATTTTGCCTTCTTTGGCGACTTTGGCAAGGGCTTCATAGGCGTTGATGACGTTGTTGTCGGTTGATGTATAAATCACGTCCACTTTGCCAACCGGACTTTGGGCGCTCATGGCGATGTCTGATGATTTTTGGGCGGGGGCTTCAACGATGGTAATGCCTTGGGGTTCGGCGATGGCTTTTAGGTTACGCAAAGTCACGGTGGAGTTCACCTCTCCTGGGCTATACACGAACCCGATGTTTTTGACACTAGGAATCAGCTCTTTGATAAGGTCAATCTGCGGTCCAAGCGGTAGTACGTCCGATGCCCCTGTTACGTTGGTGCCAGAGCCATCTAGTTTGGGTGCCAGTTTGGCTTCCACAGGTTCGGTCACGGCAGAGAATACCACAGGAATGCTCGTGGTGGCATTTACGACCGCTTGGGCGGATGGGGTGGCGATGGCGATGATGGCGTCAGGATTGTCCGCCACGAACTGTTTGGCGATTTGTCCTGCGGTGGCAGGGTTGCCTTGGGCGGATTGGAAATTGACCGTTAGGTTCTCGCCTTCTTTAAAGCCTTCGCTGGCTAGGGCTTCAAGCGTGCCTTGACGAACAGCATCCAGTGCAGGGTGTTCGACGATGGCAGTAATGGCAATCGATTTGTTCTCGGCAGTCGTGGGGGCTTGGGCGGTCTCGCTTTGGCTGGCAGGTTTATCACCGCCACAGGCAAACAGTAGCGAGCAAAGCATGCTCATGCCGATGAGTTTGGGAAATTTGGCACTGATGGTCGTCATGACGAACTCCTTGTGTAACAATATGATGACTTTTATTATAGAATAGTTACAGAGCGATGACAATAGTTTTTGGAATGAAAATATAAAAATTTTTAAAAAATAGTTGGTAAAATAAAAGTGGGTTTATCGTCACAAACCCACTTTGGTGTTAATTAACCTTATCATCACCCTTACTAAACCGCAACCCTGATGTCTTAATCGCCCAAACCAGCTCAACCAAAGCTCGGTTGTTGGTCAAAGGCTCGCCATCTAGGATAAGTACATAGCCTGTACCATCAATCCATAAAAACATAAAACTGGTGGTTGGCATCAGTAGGGCGACATCATCAAAGAGCGACACGGCTTGTTCGGCGATGGCAAGCCCACGCTCACGTTGTCGTACAAAAAAGTCAAAAAAGTCCGCCCCTGCCACTGCCAGTCTGTCGGCTTCATCAGCGGTATAGCCAATGCGAGCTAGGCAAAAGCCTTCGTTAGAGCCGATGGCGGCTTTGCGTGTGCCTGATAGACTTGCCACGACATAAGGCAAAAATTTATCCAGTGGCATATTAGGGGCGGGCAAATCTTGCGATAGGCGTTGTACCCAGCCTTTTTCATTAAACTCGTCAAGCCATTCGTGCGAGTATTTGTCCAACCACTCTTTGGTGGGGATGGAGTGGCTTTGTGAGACGAGTGCTTGCAGGGATTGCTGTTTTTCGTTGGGACTGGCATCAGCAAAGGCATGCATGACACCAGATGGCGTAGGAGCGAGATAAGGATTTTGACGTTCGTTTGGCATGACGGGTTACCGAATATAAAAGTTAAGATGAAATCATGTAGATGAGTGAACGCACCATGCGACGCATCTCTTCACGGTCACGAGCATCGACCACCATCACGTTAGCGGCGACACCACGCTCGACCAGTCGCTCTGAGAGTGCGTCATGCAAATCCCAAGGCATGTTCTCAGCATGGGTCACACCGACTACCAAGGCACTGCCTTTGATAAGCGGTGAGAAAGCATCCAGATAATAATCTAAGTCGCCCACAGGATCTTTCTCTTCGGCGTTTAGCAATAGGATAAGCCCCAAAGCATTTTCGCTTAGAATCTCCCACATGAAGTCAAAACGTCGCTGACCAGGGGTGCCGTACAGTCGCACTTGCTCGCCACTGTCTAGTATCATGACCCCATAGTCCATGGCGACTGTGGTGGTTTTTTTCATGAGTTTGACATCATCGGATGCTACTTCATCGGTGGTTACCACACCTTTGTCGGACAGCACCTGAATGGCGGCTGTCTTGCCCGCCCCCACAGGACCTGCGATGATGAGTTTGTATGTTTGTTCACGGGCTTCCTCAATAATGCTCATTATGCTCTCCGTCTCATGATTGGTGTTGTGATTAAAATGACAGTTTGCTAAGCAGTCGTTTAAAAAATCCGGTTTTAGCGGCTTGGGCAACACCTTTGTTGGGGGTAAGCTCAGGCACAGGTTCAGGCTCGCTAACGAGCTGTATCTCTTCTTCACTTAGGATTTTATCTAAGGGGTTTGCGGCATGGAACGAGCGTTTTAGCACATCAATGTCTGCTGACCCTGACAGAATGGATAGCAAGAATATGCGATGCAGAATGGATGGGTTTTTTTGGGTTAACTCGCCAAATACCATGTCTAGTTGGTCAAGGTTTTTGGGAACGACCAAACATGATGACACGACCGCATGCACGTATTCAGGTACTTCTTTCATGCCTGAGAAGTTGGGCATGTAGCGGATTTTTAGTTTTAGGGTGTTTCTGGGCACGTTGATGCGAGCAGGCAAGATGACCGAATAGATTTGCCATAAAAAGCTGTTTAATGAATAACGGCGATAACCTTGGCTTTTGATATTCTGTAGCACTCTGTCAAACTCGCTGTCGCTTAGGACGGTATTGGTAATGTTGGTTTTTAAAACTTGACAGTTACCTGCTACCGAAAAATAGTCAAGCAGGCGTTCAAGGCTTTGTACCAAGGCGATGGATTTTTTGGGATAGACATAGACCGTTTGGTTGCCGACCGCCACTTTAAAGGGATGCTCTTGGGAGAAAATTTCAATGAGTTTATACATGATATTATTGGGGCAAACACCACTAAAATAGGTGCTAATCACGCTTTGGACGAACTTGCCATCTTCACTGCGACTTTGAGTGGTGCTGCTTGGGGCGTTGTCGTTGTCGTCCAGATGTCCCACGGCTTTGGTGCGGATTAAGGCGCGGTTTTTGGCGGCATCGGCGGGGTTTTCTTGTAGGCGAGTGGCGGCACTGACAAGCTGGGAGAGTACCGCTTCCATGTCTTGTTTGGTATAAGGCGTGCTTAAAAAGAAACTGGTGGCATGGGGCAGAAAGTTGGCATTTTGCCACTGTCTGATATTACTGCGTGTCAATAATAAAGACGCCCGAAAATCCAAAAAATCCACCAAGTTTTTGATGTGTTGGTCGTTAAAAAGTGACATGCCCACACCATCAAGATTGACGATGGCAGCAAAGACATCATCAGCACTTCTACCAAGCGTGGGCAGGGTTAGGCGTAAATCATCACTAAAACAGCGTTCTAATACCAAATACTCCACATCGGGATAGTTGCGTTGTAATAACAAGGTCAATGCCCCAGCACTCGGGCCTGAAAAACCTGCCAATAATATTTTTAATGCCATATTGTCTCCAACAACCAGACCCTAGCGGTCATAGGTAAAAACAAAAATAAAACAATAGTCTAAAAATGAAAATTTAAAAAATCTTAAAATAAAAATCACTGCGTTAGTCGTTCAAGCTCGGTACGGCAAGCGACCCACCGCATGTCAAAATCCCAGTCATGTTTGCCAAGCTTGAACCATGCTTTCATAAACGCCACTAGGTCATGACAGGCAAGACAGTGGTCAAAAAACTCATCTTCTAAGCGAGTGACTTCATCAAAATTTTGGGCTTTGTGAGCGGTTAAAATAGACTCTAACAGACTTTGGGCAAGATGAGCGGCATCATCACTGCTGGCACGCAGTTTATGGCTAGGCACATCAAGGGTGGGTGTGGTAATCACACTCCAACGTGTCGCTAAGAGATTATTTTTTTGTAGATAATATTGCCGTGACATGCAGTCATTGATGATTTGCCATGCTTGGGTGCTAAGGCGAGATTCAAACTCTTGGATGAACTCGGGGCGAATCATGGGGACGTCATACCAACAGTCAAAAAAATAGTCTGATAACGCACCTTGCAAGGGTTCGCTTTCGTCTAATTTTTTGGCGATATTAATCCGCTCTTTGTGATATTCTGCCACCGAAGGACTGCTTAGTACCGCCCGAGAATAATGACGAAAGCGGTGATAAGCATCGGCATGTTTGGTTCTGTTCATAAGCTTATCTGTGATGGTAAATAAAAACAAATGGGCTTGGCACAGCCAAACCCACCTGCAACCCTACTAGTCAAGCAAAGTTTCCATAAGGTCAATCATGAACTCGGCATCTTCTTCATCCATGGGTTCAAAACCATCAGGCATGCCAAGCTCGCTTAGCACCGCTTGACCATCGGCATCATCTTTTAGCGACAAAATCACTTTGGCGACATCGTCCGCCTCGGCAAAGCCGTCTTTGACCAAAATAACGTGCGAGATGGTGGCGATGTTACTCTCGATGAGTACATTAAGTTGTGATTTGGTCAGCTTGGACAGTGAATGATAAATCTCAGCGATAAAAAATGCCGCATCTGCTTCGCCTTTGACCACTTGTTTGGCGGCGGCTTGATAAGTCTCAGTGATGACAAATTCAACATCATCTTCGGTCAAATCCACCGCTTCAAGCAGACGCAGACCGATGAGTTTGACATCACGGTTGTCTGCCATGGCGATTTTGGCACCTGCTTTTAAATCATCCAAGGTCTTGATATTGCCACCTGCTGATGAGATGATTGCCATTTCGTCAGACTTACCAACAGGGCGAGCAACAGTACGGTAGCCATCTTCACGAATGAGTTTGGCAGCATCAAAAGGGTTGGCGTAGATGATTTTAACATCGTCTTTTGCTACGCTATTTTCTTGCTCAGCGTGTGAGGCGGGCGTGATAAGGTGCAACGCTTGACCCGAGCGTTTTTGTAGCAAGGTGTTAAACATGTGCCAACCAGCAAAACGCTCTGGCGAGAAATCAGGGGCAATCAGAAAATTATGAGCCATTATTCTGCTCCTTTCATGGTAACGTATTGGGCAGTTGCCGCTTCAATCTTACTACGGCTAGGCTTACGGCGTACAGACGTATAACCAACGGTCTCGCCACGACGCACGTTTGGCACAACAGTGGCATATACCCAGTAGTGCGAGCCGTCTTTGCATAGGTTTTTGACATAGCCGTGCCATTTGTTGCCCGCTTTGACGGTCGCCCATAGGTCGGCATAGGCGGCTTTTGGCATGTCGGGGTGGCGTAGGATGTGCTGGGGCTTGCCGATAAGCTCGTCTTCGGTATAGCCACTAATCTCAACAAAGGCATCGTTTACGTGAGTAAGTACGCCATCTAAGTCGGTGCGAGAGACGATGAGTCTGCCGTCAGGAAACGGGCGTTCTACGCCAGTGTCATAAACGGTGCGTGTCGTGCCATCAAAGAAAGTTAGGGTGTGTTCGGTGGCATCGCCGGCAGGTTTTGCCATGTTTTCTAATTGAATACTCAAAACAAGTCTCCTTAATCTAACTTGTTAATAAAATAAGGCAAAGGATTTAGATGAGTTTTGCCAAGGCTTCTGAGGCGCGTTTGATGTCTAGGAAAATCAAGCCTAGTTTAGCATTTGGTTTGGCAAGAATGGTCAGTACTGCTTCTCCGCCTGCTGAGGTCATGATGACATAGCCTTTCTCGCCTTGTACGAGTAGGCGGTCGATTTTACCACGAGCCAGCTCAGTGCCTGCACGGTCGCCTAGTGACAGTAGGGCGGCACTCATCGCACCCACACGGTCTTCGTCAATGCCAGAGGGTAGGGCGGAGGCAATCATCAAGCCGTCCGTTGAGATAAGGGCAGAGGCTTCGACATCCGCAGATGAGCTGTTTAGGTCGTCTAGAATTTGTTGGAACATGTCTGTACGCATGGTGTATTCCTTGAAACGAGTGGTTGTGAATGAATTAATGTCAAGGTATTAGCCGTTGTCCAAAAGATTGACATCAATCAATATTATTATACAATCGCCATTGATAAATACAAGCATAAAAACGGTTGCTGTTAAAAGATTTGTTTTAACAAAAAAACTTGTCGATAAATGGCGGACAAAAATAAAACCCTTATTATTATAAGGGTTTTATGAGTGTTTGACAATGATTATTTATCTATTTTGTGATAATATTTATATTTTAAATATATGTTTAACAAGATTTTAATCATTGTTTAAAATGGTCAAGCATTAACGGTTTGGGCCAAAAGCGGCAAGCTCTGGGTTGATGTCGGTCTTGGCAACGGTGTTAGCGTAGTTGCACAGAGTAGATAGTGCCACGCCCATGATGACATCTAGGACATTTTGGTCATTGTAGCCGGCTGATTTAAACGCTTCTAGCTCTTCGTCAGAGACTTGACCACGCTTGTCGATAAGTTGCATGGTGAACTGGGCTAGGGCTTGGTATTTGGCGTTTTCGTCAATGCCCGTGCGAGTACGCAGGGCTTCTACGACCGCGGGCGACATTTTTAGGCGAGCTTCGGCGATCTTGGTGTGTCCTGCCACACAAAAATCACAGCCGTTATGAACAGCAGCGGTGATTTGAATGACTTCAATCTCTTCGGCAGTCAGCGAGTTTTTGCTGTTTAGTTTACTCACTTCTTGATACATTTCAAGGGCTTGCGGTGAGTTGGCAAGTACGCCGATAAGATTTGGGATAAAGCCATTGGCTTTTTGTACCGCTTCAACACGCTCTTTGGCTTTTTCGGGGGCGGTATCAACGGTATGTAAGGCTAGACGAGTCATGTAGTTCTCCTAATTCATTGCTTCTTAACTTTGGCAGAAGCAATTCATGTTTTGAGTTGAGTTAAAGTAACAAAACCTATATGGGAATGGGTGTAAAAATTACAAGGGATTTTTAAAAATTTATAAATTTATATAAAAATCAATATTTTATAGAAATTTTATGGTTTAGCCAATTTTTTGTTATTGAAAATTTTGCATTTGTCAAGCATATATTTGACAAGCGGGAAAAACTTTTCCCAAACGCAAAAATAAACGACAAAAGGTAAAACATGAACTTTGATAAACTCCCCCAAAAAGTGCAAAAAACTCTGCAATCCGCCCAATCCCTAGCGGTGGGGCGTGATAATACAGCGATTTTTGCCATGCACGTCTTGTCCGTCATGCTCCAAGATGAGAGCAATGTCGCCATGCTAAGCCAAGCAGGGGCGGACATCAACAGACTAAATCATGACACCGCCAAAAAACTAGACGATTTGGCGACCTTATCCACGCCCACAGGTCAAGCGAATCTTGCTCCTGATTTGGCACAGGTGCTAAACCTTGCCGATAAATTCGCCACCAAGGCAGGCGACAGCTTTGTGCCAAGCGAATGGGTGCTGTTCGCCCTAAGTCAGACAGGCGACACCAAAAAAGTCCTGGCAGATGCGGGCGTGGATACTCAAAAATTACAAGCTATCATTAACCATATCCGTGGGGGAGATACCGTGAACACTCAAAATGCCGAAGACACCAGACACGCCCTAGAAAAGTACACCGTCAATCTGACCGACCGAGCCCGTGACGGCAAACTTGACCCTGTTATCGGGCGAGACGATGAGATTCGCCGTACCGTGCAAGTTTTGTCAAGACGCACCAAAAACAACCCCGTTTTGATAGGCGAACCGGGGGTGGGTAAAACCGCCATTGTGGAGGGCTTGGCAAGCCGTATCGTCAATGGCGAAGTACCTGAAAGCCTAAAAAATAAAGAAGTGCTATCGCTTGACATGGGTTCGCTCATCGCAGGGGCGAAATATCATGGCGAGTTTGAAGAGCGTCTAAAAGGCGTGCTAAATGACCTTGCCAAACAAGACGGCAACATTATCCTATTTATTGACGAGCTACACACCATGGTGGGGGCAGGCAAGACCAGTGGGGCAATGGACGCAGGCAATATGCTAAAACCTGCCCTAGCCCGTGGCGAGTTACGCTGTGTGGGGGCGACAACCCTTGATGAATACCGCCAATACATTGAAAAAGACCCTGCCTTGGAGAGACGTTTTCAAAAGGTACTGGTGGACGAGCCAAGCGTAGAGGACACCATTGCCATTTTGCGTGGGCTAAAAGAGCGGTATGAGCTACATCACGGGGTCAAAATCCTTGACAGTGCCATTATCGCCGCCGCCAAAATGTCGCACCGCTACATCACTGACCGTAAGCTCCCTGATAAGGCGATTGATTTGATTGATGAAGCAGCGTCTCGCATAAAAATGGAGCTTGACAGCAAGCCTGAAAGCCTTGACAAACTTGACAGACGTATCATTCAATTAAAAATGCAGTTAGAAACTGTCAAAAAAGAAGACGATGCAGGTAGCCTTGCACAGGTTAAGCAGTTGCAAACCCAAATTGACGAATTAACCAAAGAATACGATGACCTAGAAGAGATTTGGAAAGCCGAAAAAGCCCTAGTAGAAGGCACCAAGCACGCCCAAATTGAGCTTGATAAGGCACGCATTGCCCTAGAAAAAGCCCAACGTGAGAGCAACTGGGAGCAAGCAGGGCGTTTGCAATATGAGATTATTCCTAATTTGCAAAAACAGCTTGCTGATGAACAGCATGATGACGCAGGCACGCCCAAGCTCCTAAGAAACAAGGTAACGGACAATGAGATTGCCGAAGTGGTGTCGCACGCCACAGGCATTCCTGTTGCCAAGATGATGCAAGGCGAGCGTGATAAGATGCTTGGCATGGAGACGATTTTGCATGAGCGTGTGGTCGGTCAAGACGAAGCGGTCAAATCGGTTGCCAATGCCGTCCGCCGTAGCCGTGCAGGGCTGTCCGACCCCAACCGCCCAAGCGGCTCGTTCCTATTTTTAGGCCCGACAGGCGTGGGTAAAACTGAGCTTACCAAATCGCTTGCCAATTTCTTGTTTGATGACGAGACGGCCATGGTACGAATTGACATGAGCGAGTTTATGGAAAAGCACAGCGTAAGCCGTCTGGTGGGAGCTCCCCCCGGCTATGTTGGCTATGAAGAAGGGGGTGTTTTGACCGAAGCGGTTCGCCGTAAGCCGTATAGCGTGGTGCTATTTGACGAAGTGGAAAAGGCTCACCCTGATGTGTTTAATATCCTACTACAAGTCTTAGATGACGGGCGTTTGACCGACTCTCAAGGGCGTGTGGTGGACTTTAAAAACACCGTGATTATCATGACATCAAACCTTGGCAGTCATAAAATCTTTGACATGGCAGGGGGCGAGTACGAAGAGATAAAATCGGCGGTCATGGAGTCGGTGAACGCTCATTTTCGCCCCGAGTTTATCAACCGTATTGATGAGATTGTGGTCTTTCATCCGCTTGGGCAGTCGCAAATGGCAGGTATTGCCAGTATTCAGCTTGACCGCCTAAGAGCCAGACTAAAAGAGCGTGAGCTTGGTCTTGTCTTATCAGACGAAGCGATGAATGAGCTGGTGTCGGCGGGGTACGACCCTGTGTTTGGGGCAAGACCGCTCAAACGTGCCATTGTCCAAGAGATTGAAAATCCCCTTGCCCAAAAACTCCTAGCAGGCGAGTTTGTCGCAGGCGATACCATTTCGGTGGGGGTAGAAAATGGGGTATTGACGTTTGATAAACTAAGATTTAGTTAATTTATCGATAGTCGTCCAAAAAGTATGCTGAAC
>NZ_MUXV01000079.1:0-23943 GCF_002014975.1 Moraxella bovis | reverse complement strand
TGTAGCATACTTTTTGAACCAAAGCCAATTTATCAAGTAGTTAAACCAATCTAATGAACAATGCCCCAAAAGTCAAATACTAACTTTTGGGGTGTTTGGTTTTAAATATTAATTGGTTATTCTTAAACACAAAAAAATCAGGGTTTTAATCTCTTAAAACCTTGATTTTACTTATTTTAATATGGTAGGCCCAGCAGGACTTGAACCTGCGACCAAAGGATTATGAGTACCGTAAAAATAATATCATTGAGTTTACCGCAGTATCATTTGATTTATATTTATGCAAACAAAATCAATCATTTAACGATTTATTTACAAAAAAAGTATCATTTAGTTTATGGCAATTTACATCATATTTGGTTATTATATGGTTATTATTTTGGAGAGTAACCATGAAAACCAAACTTACCACCGCAAAGATTGACCGCTTAGAACCGTCCGATAAGCAATACCTTGTTTGGGACGAAAAATACACAGGGCTTGGCGTGTTGGTATCGCCAAAGGGCAGTAAATCGTTTGTTTGTCAAGGGCGTGTTGGTGGCAAGCAAAAACGAGTCACGCTTGGCAAATATCCACTCATGAGCTATCAAGATGCGATTGATAAAGCAAGCGAGATTAGCAAGCAGATGACCGCAGGCATTGACCCAAGCCGTCAAAAAGCCGAGCAACTTGCCAAAAACGCTGAATTTGAACAAATCAAAACCAAAAACAGCATTACCTTTGGGCAAGCCTTTACAGATTATTTTAACACAAAAAAGGACAACTGGTCGGACAACTACATAATAGACCATGTCAAATCTGCCAGTCCGCACCTATCGGACAAACAGGGCAAAGATGGCTGTTTGGCATACATCTGGCACACGCCATTGTCCGACTTAACCCCTGAATTTGTGGAAAGCTGGATAAATCACGAAAACAAAACACGCAAAACACGTATGGCTATCGCCTACCGCATTTACCGTGCATTTGTAAATTGGGCGAACGAGCGACAAGCTTATACAGGAATTATCCCTGATAAGTCTGCCACTGCCAAAATTGTATCAAGCACCGTGGCAAAAACAGGCAGGCACAAGCACAGTCTGCAACGCACCCAATTGCCCCTATGGTTTGAAACGGTCAATAAAATTAGTGATGTCCACGCCACCGCCTTAATCTGTATGCTGTTAAATGGTTCACGCCCCAATGAAATGTTATCCTTGATGTGGGATAATGTGGATTTTGAGTGGAAAACGATAACTATTATTGATAAAGTAGACCAATGGGAGCGTATCATTCCGCTTACGCCCTACACCGAATATCTCATCAAGCAACTGCCCAGACATGGCGATTATGTCTTTATGACGAGCAAAACAGACACGCATACCGAGATTGGTAAACCCTATCGCAATGCCATCAGACAGGCAGGACTGCCAAGCCTACCACCCAAAGCCATGCGAAAATCGTTTAGTAATTTGTCCGAGTGGGTCAGCGTGCCTTATGGCATTGTCAAACAAATCATGGGGCATAGACCGAGTGCGACAGATGAAAAACACTACAAAGACCGCCCCATTGACCTGCTAAGGCACTGGCATATTATCATTGAGCAGTTTATTTTGTATGAAGCGGGCGTGGATTTGACCGTGGTTTATCCAAAGTTTGATGAGACTGTATTAAAGAGATATGTGGTTGGTGAGCAGTAAAAAAATAGCCGTTAATGACGGCTATTTTTTTATTGACATGGGGCGTGGGTTGGGGTAATATATGCCCTAAGGTGTCGTAACCTTACAAGTAAGCGGATAACCACAACCGTGATTTGGCGGTCTTTTTATGCCCAATTTCTACTATATGTAGATTCTAAAAGTTAATCCGAAACTTTGCATAAAAACCACTCCTGAAATTCTAGGAGTGAAAAACCCTATCAAAATTCCACTCCGCAAATTAGCGGAGTGCCTAAAAATAAAGCAATACCCAAATTTGGGGAGTGTTTGAGAATTATGCTAGGGGTGGTGGCGAGATAAGGTAGCAATACACGAATAAGCCCAGCCGTCTTACTTCGGCTTCTGAACCCCCTAGCACCCTAACAAGGGTAAATTTCAAGTGATATTGGTAAGTGCCAACATCGCTTTTTTTATGTTCTACAAATTTGTACTTCATAATTTTTCCAAGAAACACTTTACAAGGTGGGGTTTTTTGTTGTATATTATGTATAGAGCCTCGAAAACTCTTTACAAGCGTTATCCACAAGCGACATCTGTGGTATTTTTATGTCTAAACCTAGACAATCTCTTTGCATAGCTCCTAAAAGTTAATCCGAAATCTTTTGCGATTATGCCGAGAGGGTGACGGTCATACAATACCGAAAGGAAAAGCCGTCCGCCGTGCTTGTAGCGGTTTCGAGCCTCTTGGCACCCTATTTTAGGGTAACTTTAATCGAAAAAAATACAAGGTGTCTTATGACAAATCAAATCCAAACCGTGAATTTTCACAATCAATCTCTACTTACGCTCCAAAAAGACGGTATCGCTTATGTGGCGATGAAGCCTATTTGTGAGAATATTGGTCTTAACTGGGACGCTCAACGCCAACGCATCAATCGTGATGAGGTACTTGCACAAGGTACGGTTATCATAACCGCACCTACAAAAGGCGGTTTACAAGAAATGCTATGCCTACCAATCCACTACTTAAACGGTTGGCTGTTTGGCGTAGATACAAACCGTGTCAAAGCCGAAATCAAAGATAAGCTCATCACTTACAAAAAAGAGTGCTACCAAGCCTTATTTGATTACTGGAATAACGGTGTGGCAGTCAATCCACGAGCAACCAAAGACGAAAGAAAGCCACTGGTGCAAGCGGTAAATATGCTCGTTGCCGAGACGGGGGCGATTTATAGCAATGTGTGGAAAATGATACACCAACGCTTTGATGTGGGCTGTGTCGATGAGCTGACAGGTGAGCAGGTACATCAAGCGGTGGAGTATGTGCATACACTCATGTTGCAGGCAGGAAACAAGGTGAACGCCCCATTTGTCCAAAACATCATCGACACCGCTCACCAAAACCGCATGGCACAAGATGAACTGGGACAGATGATGGCACACTTTGGCAAAGCCTTAGACCATATCGCCGAACTCCAGAACCGTCTAAAACGCCAAGAAGTGCTGATAGACGGTGCAAAAAGACAGTTGGTTGCTTGATATTTATTGAAAAAAACACCCTACAAGAAAATTGTGGGGTGTTTTTTTATGCCCCCCACAAGGTTTTTGAAAATCATGTAAGCATGGCACAATGGGTTTATTTTTAACCGATTGGGGTGTGTGATGGCACTAAATGATGATGACAAATACAAAAAACCTGAATTGACGGCAGGTGATGTGGCACTGGGTTCTGCCATACCTGCCTATGGTGGTCTAAAATGGGCGGGTGGTGGCAGTGCCTTGCAAGGAGCTAAAACCGTTGGGAAAGGAGCTTGGGACACCACTAGGGCAATGGGTAGAGTAGCAGGGGGCATGGCTCAACAAGCAGGCGGTGTAAAAGGCTTAGCCAGTGGGGCAAAAGCGTTAGGCGGTGCCACAGCAAGGGTAGCACCTGCTGTCTTTGCTGGTGTACAGACAGCAATGACAGATACCGAAGATTATTATGAACGTTTTGGTCTAGATAAAAGCCAAGTGGGGAATAGTTTTTGGAAAGATGTGGGCGTTCGTTCGTTGGGCTTTGCTTCTGATTTGGGAGATGCCCTGACACTCGGACAAGTAGGGAAGTATCTGTATAGAGATAAAATCCGCCAAAATAACGAACAGCAAGCCCAACAAGCCCAACAAGCCCAACCTGCACAAGATAAAACCCCAACCAACGAACAAACAAATGCGACCAAACAGCAACTTGATGACGGCTATGAGCTTAAAAAAATAAACCCACCACGCCAAACTTCATATCATTTTGACTATGGCAATAAACCTGCAAGCCAACAATCCCAACAATCCCAACAGCCCCAAGCGACAATACCAACAGGGGGCATACCAAGCCATAACCAAAGCTATACCGACCTTGTCAAAAAAGTGCAAGAAGCACAGCAACAAGCCCTAGATAAACCCCAAGAAAATCTAGGACTAAGAACCCATGCCCCTGTCAGAAGCTGGGAGAATGAAGCCCAAAGAAAAGAGTTATTGAGACAAGCAACAACCGTTCATAAAGGGGCTCATGGTCTAACTGCCAACCAACTGCGACTGGCTCATGAGTTATCCAACGATGACATCAAAATGGAGCAAGAACGCCATTTGCAACAAAACAATCTCAATCATCAACTGCTACAAACACAGCTACAACAAGAAGGGCAAAACGCCCGTACCTTAGCGAGTGAGCAAGGGGCAAACGCCCGTACCTTAGCGAGTGAGCAAGGGGCAAATGCTCGTGCCGTGATGAATGAGCAGGGGCAAAATAACCGCTTTAATACAGGCTTTGGGCTAGATGTGGCACGGTTTAATCAAGATACAGCAAATAAACAGCATGAGTTTGGACTGCGTGGTATGGAGCTAAATGCCAAGCTCAAATCCCAAAGCTATGATGATGCCGTCAAGCAAGAGCTAAATAGTCTATATCATAACTACGGCTTGGCTCAAACCGATGAAGAAAAACAAGCCCTGTATGACAAACTTGGGTTCTTAACGGGTAAGGGTGGACAGCAAAGTTCAGGTGGTAGCCTAAAAGACAACTTTATCGTGATGACAGACAAAGATGGTAATAATAAGTTGGTCGATTTACGCACAATGCAAGGCGGACAAGCTCAAAAACAGCTTAATTTAGATGACCCTGCAACGGTTACAAGACTTCAAGAAATTGCCAAAAAAGGTGGAACTGCTGATGAAGTCAAAAAAGCCTTACTTGCCGAAGGTGTACCAGAAGAATATATCGCACAATTAATGGGAGTACAGCAATGAGTCAAACCGAAAAAGACAAAAAGCAACAAGAGTTTGAAAAACTAAGCAGTATCTTGAACGATGCTAATTATGCTCGTAGTGGTAGCGAAATTCGTAATGATATATGGCAAAGCCTTAAATCGGGTGGGGTTAGTGCAGTACAATCAGGTATCGGCTTGACCAACCTGATGAGTGGCGGTCATACAGGTAAGTTTATCCAAGACAACATTTGGGACACGCACAAAACCCAAGAGAATATCCAATCGCAAATGTCTGGTACTGCCAAAATGCAAAAAGGGCAGTTTGAGCGTGCCGAAGGCTTTGGTGGTAAGCTGGGTGTGATATTGGACAATCCCATGCTGGCATTGGATGGCATGGTGCAAAGTAGCCCGTCAATGGTGACTGGTGGCTTGATGGGTCGTGGTATCGGCAAGCTAGCAGGAATTAATAATGGCGTAGTGCGTTCGGCAGGCGGTGCGAGCTTGGAGATGGCGGGTAACTCTGCTGAAAACTTGCGTAGTCAAAACAAGCACGGGCTGATGACAGGTAAGGATTATGCGGCGGCTGTTGGCACAGGCGTGGGCGGTGCAGCCATTACTTATCTAGGGGGTAGAATATCCAAAGGATTGGGTATTGCAGACGTCGATACAATGGTCGCAGGGGGCGTGCGAAATACCATTAACGAAGTCAAACAAAACGCCACAAAAGGCGGTATTGGCTATGGTCTGGCAGGTATTGGCAAGGGTGCGATTAGTGAAGGCGTATTTGAAGAATTGCCCCAAACTATTCTAGAAACAGGCTTGGAGAACTGGGCAAAAGGTAGAAGTCTGACCAAAGACATGGCGGGTAATGCCGTCATGGGTCTAACGTCTGGTGCTGGTATGGGTGCTGTATCAGGGGCTGTATCTAGCAACTGGCGTAAACCGCCAACACCTGACACGGACAGCACTAATAATCAAACAGACAGTACGCCACAACCGCCCGATAATGGTGGTAATACACCGTTATCGCCCGATGGTAGTCCTATCAGTCCGACTAGCCCGAATAACCCTAACAGTCCAAACAGCCCTGATAATGGCAATGGCGGTGTTTATTTTGATATGCCCCACAACGAAAATCAGGCGGTAGGCTTTCATGGTAATCCTGTGATTGATACACCTGCCATAGGCTTACAAAACCCTATTGAACACACACCGCTTGACACACAAGCGGATCGGACAGATACAACCGCCCCAAAAACCGAACCAATATCGCAAGTAGGGCAAACACAACAGGCAACGCCAGATGTGCCACAGATTGCAAACGGTCAAGACGTGGCAAGTGAGCCAACACCACAAAATACACCCCTTGCTGATGTCAATCCACAAACATTTGCCAATCCCCAAAACTTTGACAGTTGGCTAAATCAAGAGGAATTTGTTAATCAGTACAAGGCACAGCAGGAGTTAAACGCCCAAAAACCGTCCGAACGAATGGGGCTAGACCCCAATCAAGGCTCGCTGACCCGTTCGGCGGTTGTGGCGGTGGACAGTGGGGCAACACAGGCGATAAACCCACAGGCGATAAACCCACAGGCAGGTGTGGTGGCAGGTGCTACAGGAGAGCAAGCCCAAGAAGGTACGCTTGCCCGTGCGTCCATGCAATCAGAACCGCTATCGGCATATCAAACCCAGCTCCAAGAGCGGACAGCACAGCAAGAAGTGCAAGCCCAAGAAGCCAAAGCGGTGTTTGCCAATGCCCCAAAACTCATCGGCAAACAAAACTACATCCAAAACCAAAACGAACGCTTGCCCACACAAATCATGGCGGTAGAAGCAGACAGTCTCATGCCCAGCGTGGATAACACCACAAACCAAGCCCGAGACAGAAGTCGCACCGCCAGTCGTGTGCAGGTGGATAACATCGCCAATAACCTAGACCCCATGCAATTGACCGACAGCACGGTCATGGGGCATGGCTCGCCAACCATTAGCGATGATGGCACAATCATCGCAGGTAATGGGCGGACAATGGCAATCAAACAAGCCTACTTGCAAGGCAAGGCGGACGAATACCGCCAAATGCTCATGGAGCGTGCAGACGAGTACGGACTGGATAAAACCGCCCTAGCAGGTATGAAAAATCCTGTATTGGTCAAAAGTGTGGGTAATGTGGGAGTAGATAAGCTAAGACAGCTCGCCCTAAACTCTAACGAGACAGGCACGATGACCCAATCCGCCTTTGAGAACGCAAGGGCGGACGTGGAGCGTGTGGCAAATATTAATCTAAACCAGCTAAAAGCCGATGAGCGGGGCGATATCAACACGTCAAGCAATCGCCATATCATCAATGAGTTTGTCAGTCAGTTCCCCATTGAGCAACAAAACGCCATGCGAACTTCTAATGGCGTGCTATCCAAGCAAGGACTTGAACGTTTTGAAAATGCCCTGCTCTTATCTGCCTATGGCGATAACCCAACCACGCAAGCAATCTTAGAAAGCACAGATGAAGAAGTTAGAAATGTAGTCAAGGCAATCGTGGCAACTTCTCCAACAGTGGCAAAAACCAAACAGGGCATACAAGACGGCATTACCCCCAATGATGACATTGCCAGCGACATTACCGAAGCCTTGTCTATGCTTGCCAAACTCAGACGAGAAGGGGTCAAACCGTCCGACTACCTGGCACAGACAAATCTGTTTGGTGATGAGTTAAGCCCCACAGGGCAAAGATTGCTCGCCTTTATGGATGCCAACATCAAAAGCGTGGTAAAAATTCGTCAGCTTTTGTACAAATATTATGATAATCTATCACAAGAGAAACTAAAACAAGATGATATGTTTGGCAAAGAGACCCAAACCAAACAATCACGCCTAAACCAAGCCTTACAGGAGCTAGGACATGACCAATTCGTCCAACCAACCACAGCAACCACAGCAACCACAGCAACAGCAGAACAAGCCAGACCCACTAGCCAAGCTAGTCAAGTCAATGAGCGACCCGAAAAAAGCGTCAGCGATGAACAAGGCATTGGACGAGATGATGAGCAAGTAAATCCTAACGCCAAGAGTAAACCACAAAACCTATCCCAAGAAAAGCAGTCTATCAAAGAGATGTTGCCAGAAAATTGGGACGGTGAGAATATCCGTGATAACCGAAAAGCCATTCAAGCGGTACTTGATAACGTCAAAGACCCTAGCTTTTTGGGTGTTGATACCGTAACCAACATCTCAAAAGATGAACGCAAACAAGCCATTGAAAACATCAAGCGTTGGTTAAATACACCTGATGAAGCTCAAAAAGGGCTTACTTCCGTGCTTGTTGCACCTGACAATAGCCAGTCCACCGCTGAAACGTCCGAAACGGGCGGAAGTCTAGCCCTTAACGGCAGTATAACAAAATCAGATGATGCAGACAATCCAAAAACCACTTTTTCTGCTCCTGTGGGGGCTATTAACCCACACCCAAGCAATTTTGAATTAAACGAATTTGGCATAGTGGAAAAGCCGTCAATCATTTGGACGGGGGTTGTTGGGGGTAAGACTGTGCGTGTTTCATATTCTAACGAATATGATTTGTTTAGCCTAAATGGTTTAAAAACGCCTTTTATGCTTTCCAATCACAGCCAAGTCATTAGTCGTATCAATGAAGAGGCTAGTACTTATGATGATACACACAATCAGCTTGGCGAGCTGAACAACTTACCAAGTGGTAAAACCTTGCAATCAAACTACAAAAAAGATTTAAAGGACTTTAAGGAGCAGGTTAAAAATAGTCAAACCAACAAAGAAAATGATACCGCAGTAAACACCACACAAGACCTACCCAAGGTATTGCAAGACAAAAAGGGCAATCCAAAGCAAGTCATCGGTAATCGTAATGCCAAACGTTTGCTTGGCGAGAATGGGTTGGTGGATGATTTTGATGTTGTTAAATTAGATAATGGCAAATACTCTTTTGTGCCAAAAGAAAATAAGCCATTTGTAGAACCAAGTCAAGATGAAATCAATGAATTTATTGATAAAGCACTCAATGGCAATATTAAAAATGAACTGACTTTATTTCCTGCTGGTCAAAAAGAGATTGACATTGCCAAACAAAGCGGTGTTGATATCGCAGGTATGTATCATACTCTAAAAGCAGAAAATTTAAGACACGCCATAAATTCACACGGTCAAGATGACAGTCGCACCGATGGCAAACGTAGCCAACAAAGAAGTTTGACGGTTGATGACTTAAAGAAAATTCCTGATGTATTAAAGAACTTTGATGAATTAACTGTACAAAAACGCAAAGAAAATCAAAGTTCTTTGGTGTACAAAAAGCAGATGGCAGATGGCACGATTGAGTATGTGGAGCGTGTGATTGAAACATCAAGAGAAAATAAACCCAGACTGCTTTCTCAAACAGTCTGGGTGGGTTGGCGTGCGACTGGTGTTATTTCGCCCAGACCACCGCAAGTTTATACTCCTGACACGCCGTCCACTACCGAAGTAGCTTCCGATGACAGTATAACAAACTCGGATAAGGCGGTCAAGCAAGACCTTACCCCGTCTCAACAATCCGCCTTAAATGCACTAGAAAAACTGCCTGACAGCGACCCTAAAAAAGCCGAGTTTATGGACGCAATATATGGCGTAGGCACAACAGACAGCGAGCAGGACAAAAAGGCACGCCGTGAACTGGTGGGCAGGGTTACCACTTATGAGATGGTCAAAAGAAACGCTAATAAATTGGCAGATGAGCTTAGCGAGCTTGGCTATGATGTCAAAGTGGCGGACAGTACACTCTTTGATAACACCAAAGAAGTGGCAACCCAGCTTACCGCCAAAAAAAGCGGTAAAACGCTCAATGTGATGGTTAATAAGACCTTGCCACAAGGGCGAAGTAATGACAACGTCCGAGATGGCTTTTTTGTGAAAGATGGCAATGTCAGTTATCGTATTGATTTTAATGAGCTAAATATCGCCCAAAGAATAGACAATCACACCGATTATGTCTCAAACAAGGAGTACTTTGGGGCAAATCGCCCTGTCTATCGCCAAAATGCCAAACCGACTGATTGGCAACAAAGAATGGCAGGGCAGATGGCACGGCTATTTGATGATGACCCTGCCTTGCCACAGTTCATTGAGCTTGCCAATCAAAGAAATTTATCCACAGGTCATAAAAACAGCTTGATTGGCTCAATCACAAGCTATGCTGATGTGCAATTTAAAAAAGGCAACGCCCTGCAAAAAGATGATGTGATTGGCAAAAACAATGATGAATATCATCAAGGCAAGATTAAGTTTAGCCGTATGGGCGATGTGGTCGCTCCTGTTGATGAGCAGGCTAAGGTGTTGCAGGGCAAGGCGGTATCTGTCATTGATGAAAGCACCCTTGATATGCCAAAAGTCAAAGGTTTTAAGGCGATTGAAAAATGGGCAACCAACCTATTTGAAAAGCAAGGTGGAAAAGCCATTAACCCAACATTGGGGGAGATTATACTCAATCATCGCTCCGTCAAGGACAGCTTGGCTCACGGCAAATTTAGCCCTTATAAAAATATTGCATTTGCAGGGGTAAAAGATGTGCTAGAAAAGGGGGTTATTGTTGCGGTTGATACTATCCAAAAATCACAAGATAGCTTCTATATATCAGCCCCAGTTTTAATGAACGGCAAAGAAAACATCTTAACCGTCATTGTGCATAGAGATGTGAATACGCAAAGTATGTATCTACACAGTGTGATGACAAAAGAAAATCTGATGAAGCCCCGAGTGTCCGAGACCCAAGAACAAAATTCTCGCAAGCACATCGGCTCGCTGACTTCATCAGACATTCATAATATACTACAAAATGCCCTAACTTACAAGGAAAAATCCAAAAAAGAACTTATTGTAACTCATAATATCAGTGCAGATGGCATTATCCATGCTGATAAAATGGGCGGATTGCCTTTTGCTTCGATTGCCATTACCAAGCAGTCCAATCCATTAGATGGGTTTGGCGAAGTTACTTTGATTGGGGACAGTCATATGATTGACCCAAAAGGGGCGAATAAAGCCAAAGTGTTCGGCAGTGATATTTATAGCCCACGCTATCCCAAAGTGATTGCTAAGGTGGATAGAAAAAAACTCGATGAAATCAATAACCGCCTACAACAAAGCAATGAGTTTTTGGGGTATGGCAACACCGTAATCGCTGATGATTTCTCACAGGGGCGTGATATGGATATTCGTGAGCTGGGCGGTGTACAGGGATTGGCAAGTGAGTTTTTGACCGATGAGCTGGATTTGGGAGATGAGCTACACCAAGCCTACCTAAACAGCTTACTTGACCGTCAATTTGCCAATAATAACGTGGAGTTAAAAGGCACAGCAGGGTTTAGCACCAATGCCCGCCGTGCCTATGCTCATCATATGAGCCGTGGCGGTTATCATATCGCCAAACTAAGACATACTGACAGACTGCGGACAGAGCTTGACCGTATGCAGAAGCATATTGATGAGAACGTGGATAACCCTGATTATGACCACGTTACCATGCAACGGGTCGTGGACGAAATGGAGGAACGCCACAAAATACTACTGAACCCGCCAACCAATCCATTATCCACGATGGCAACGAGTGTGGGCTTTATGTGGTATATGGGGCTATCTCCTGCCAGTGCGTTGGTAAACTTATCACAAACACTACTGCTTGCCTATCCGATGATGGGGGCAAAATGGGGCTTTTCTAAGGCACAAAAAGAGCTGACACAAGCGTCCAAAGACTGGTGGCGGATTGCGTCATGGCGAGAAGAAGACGGTACAATATCGTGGCAGAGCCTAACGCACGCTGACCATATGAAACACGCCAAAAAAGTGCTAAGTGCTGAGGAGTACGATGCGGTAGATAAAGCCTTTAATCGTGGTGCGGTGGACAAAACACAAGCCCATGATTTGGCAGGGATTGCCAGTGGTGAGGACGGCAAGGTATCACAAATGATGAAACCTGCGATGAAAGTGGCGAGCGTGATGTTCCATGAAGCCGAAGTATATAACCGTCAAGCAACCTTTTTGGCAAGTTATCGCTTGGCTCGTGGGGCAGGTATTGACCATGAAACGGCAATTATCATGGCAGATGACATGACCAGAAAAGCACATTTTGACTATTCGCAATCTAACCGTGCAAGATACATGAATACCCCTGTGGCAAAAGTGGTGCTACTGTTTAAGCAATATAGCCAAAACATGATATTTACACTAATCCGCCAAACGGCTCTGGCAATGCCTGCGTTGGGTAAATTCTTGCACAACCGTTTTTCTAAAAATAAGCGAGCCTACACCCAAGAAGAGTTGGAGGCGGCAAAAGCTATTAGTGCCATTTTTGCAGGTCATGCGTTATTTGCAGGGGCGTTAGGGTTGCCTAGTGCGATTGTTACGCCATTTTTGGCGGCTGCAACAATGCTTGGTATGGGTGGTGGTGATGACGATGATTGGGGAGATAGAATATCAAATGGCATGGCAACACTCTTTGGTAGTGAAAAGGCAGAAGTGGCATTTAGAAACGCCCTAGCGGACGTGGTGGGTAACGATGTGGCAGAAGTCGTTGCCAAAGGTGTGCCAAGAGCGGTAGGGGTGGATTTGTCTAGCCGTGTGGGGCTAAACAACCTTATCGTTCCACATATCCAAGACGGACTAGAAGGGCAGAGCAAATGGGAAAACTTCATGACGGCAATGCTAGGTCCTGTTGTCGGTATTGGCGGTGGCGTGGTTAAAGGTTGGGGCGAGTTTTTTGAAGGGCATGAATTAAGGGGTATTGAGACCGCTTCGCCTAAGTTTTTCAAAGACTATCTAAAAGCCTACCGCTATGCCACAGAAGGTCATACCACAAAAGACGGTAAGGAGATAGTGGAGCGTGAAAATGTCGGCATATCAGACATCGCCCAGCAAGCGATTGGGTTTAGAAGCGGTAAATTTGCCCAAGCCCAAGAAGTTAAATCAGCGATATATCAAGCGGATAAACAGCTTACTGCCATTCGCTCTGACCTTGTCAGACAATATGCCCTAGCCAAACGAGACGGCGATGATGAGCAAATGGATAGGATTTGGGAAGAGATTAAACGCTTTAATGTCAAACACCCAAGCGTAAAAATTACCAAACCTGCCCTAATGCAGTTTATCCGCCAACGCCAAAGACGGATTGATAATGCCAAAGACGGTATTTATCTGTCCAAAAACCGTGAGCATTTGCGAGAGTATGGGGCGTTTGGGGTGGGTGGATAAGAAATAAGCTAGTTAAGCTCTTTTTCGTATGCCCTGATAGCGTCCATAATCAGCTGATTTTGGGGAATGCCTAGGTGTTCGGCTAGGGATTTGATGAGCTCTACATCGTCTTGATGGAGTTTGTAAGTCTTACTGACAACACCCCGTTTGGCATCTGATTTGGCTTGAATTTCTACTCTTGACTTTGGCATAGATAGACCTTATAATAAAAATCAAGGAATGTGCTAAGCAGGACGGCTATCCTACTTAGCACCCAGTTTGTTAGTTGGTAGCTAACTTACTGGCTTATTGCTTACCAAGCATTTCTGCTTATGAGTAGTAAGACAATAAGGACGATGATTTTGGTTGATGTTCTCATCGTTCTTTTCCTTGTGTTGTCGCTAGTGCTAGTCACTAGCACCTAACTAGCAACCCTTGCTAGATGAGTATATTATAAGTGTACCTACCAAAGCAGTCAAGCATTTGATAGAATACGTTGCAGAGCTACAACTACGTCTTGACATCTCCGAGCGTTGCATTCATGTTTTGCACCAAAGACTTGTTTAAGCCATAATTACCCAAGCACCCTACAAGAAATTGTGGGGTGTTTTTTTATGCCCCCCCACAAGGTTCGCACCCCTTACCACGACTGGCTATAATACTCAAAAACAAGTGAGTAAGCCATGACAAAAAGACAAATAGACTGGGAAAAGATTGAGCTGGATTATCGGGCTGGCATTAAGACATTAAGGCAGATTGCAAGTGAGCATGATGTTGCTCATAGTGCTATTGCTAAGAGAGCAAAGCGAGATGACTGGTCAAGAGACTTATCTGCAAAGATTGAGAAAAAAGCCGAAGAGCTGGTGAACAAGTCGCTAGTGAACACCGAAGTGAACAAAGAAAGGTTGGCAACCGAAAAGCAAGTGATAGACGCCAACGCCCAAGCAATCTTAGAAGTGCGTTTGTCTCATCGTAAAGACATCAACAAAGCCAAAAATCTGATGAATGCCCTGCTTGATGAGCTGGGCAGTCAAACGATAGAGCGTGAACTGTATGAGCGATTGGGCGAGTTTTTGCGAGATGAGGACGAAAAAGGCATAGATAAACTTAATGATTTGTATCAAAGAGTCATCAGCACCCCAAGTCGTGTACAGTCTATGCAAAAATTGGCAGACACAATGAAAACGCTCATCACATTAGAGCGTGAAGCCTTTAATATCGGTAAAGAAGTGGAAAAAACCGCCGACCCACTCACCGAACTTATCACCACCATCGCTAAAACTAACAAATCCACTTTTGGTGTGGTCGCTGATGACCCAGAATATGAGCAATAAGGCAAGCGTAAAAATGGGCAATTTGATTTATCACTCAGACAACAGACGATATGCCATACCTGACTCGCCTGAGGAGCTGGAACGGTGTCTGGCTGACCCATATTGGCGACTGTTTAGCGGTTGTTTGTATAAAATCATCGTCAAAGGCGATAGTGAAGACGAAGATGAATTTGTCATGCCCTTTATTCCTAATGAAGCACAAATCAAGTTTCTTAAAAGAATGTGGCACAGAAACATCATCTTAAAAGCCCGTCAGCTTGGCTTTACCACACTCATCGCCATTTTGTATCTTGACCACGCTTTGTTTAATGCCAATCAATTTTGTGGCATTATCGCCCAAGATTTGGATGCTAGCGAAAAGATTTTTAGAAATAAGGTCAAATTTGCCTATGACAATTTGCCAGAGGTTTTGCGTAAGCGAATGCCTTTGAAAAAAGATAGTGCTTCAACTCTTCTATTTGCACACAACAACAGTAGTTTTGAAGTTGGCGTGTCTATGCGTTCAGGTACCTATCATCGCCTACACATTTCGGAGTTTGGTAAAATCTGTGCCAAATACCCCGACAAGGCAAAGGAAGTGATGACAGGCTCTATCCCAACTGTGCCGACCAATGGCGTGCTTGTCATTGAAAGCACCGCCGAAGGGCAACAAGGAGACTTCTACAATCTAACCCAAAAAGCTCAAGCCAATTTTGCTCAAAAGAAAATTCTAACACCCAAAGATTATCGCTTCCATTTCTACGCTTGGTGGCAAGAACCAAAATATCGTCTACCAGTCGCAGGCGTGAATATCTCGCCTGCCGACCACGCCTATTTTGATGAAGTGGAGATGATTGTTAAGCGTGATATGCAAATGGACATATGCATTCACCCTGAACAACGAGCATGGTATGTGGCAACAAGGGACGCAGACTTTGAGGGCAATCCCGACAGAATGTGGCAGGAATATCCATCTTTTCCTGCCGAAGCCTTTCAAGTCTCAACAGACGGCAACTATTATGCCAAAGAAATGCTGGCACTTCGTCAGCGTGGCGGTATTACCGATGTTGCTATCCTTGATGTGCCTGTCAATACCTTTTGGGACATTGGTAATTCTGATGGCTGTGCGATATGGTTTCATCAAGAAGTTAATGGACAAGATAGGTTTATTGATTATTATGAAGCCCACGGCGAAGCCCTGCAACATTATGTGGCACAATTAAAGTCAAAAGGCTATGTCTTTGGCACGCATTATTTGCCCCACGATGCCGACCACGAACGCCTATCCAAAGACTACAACAAGTCCACCCGCCAGCAGTTGCAAGACTTGATGATTGGCGAAAAGTTTGTGACCGTACCACGCATACAGTACTTGATAGACGGCATTCAGCAAACTCGTGCTTGTATGAAAAATTACTGGTTTGATGAGAGCCGTTGTAAACTCGGCATACAACGCATTGACGGCTATAAAAAGAAATTTAGCCAAAAAGACAATCGCTACATAGACCTACCAGACAAATCAAATGGGTGCAGTGAAGGAGCAGACGCACTTCGTCAGCACGCACAGGCTAAGATGATGGGTTATTTTGATGACCATTCAGATTATAAATACGAGAACGAAGGCTTGGATTGGCAATTAACTTAACCACGATAAGCACACCCCCACAAGGTTCGCCACGCCTGCCTACATTTGCCATAATTGCCACACCTTTTAACTTGGAGTAAATTATGGCAAATACCTTATTTGACGAATCAAGACGGATGTTTTTGGAGGGTCAGCTAAACTGGCTGACCGATACCATCAAAGTCTTGTTGGTAGATACGGGCAACTACACACCACAAACCGCCACACATAAATTTCTATCTGACATTGCCACATCAGCACGAGTAACCGCCCCTGTTACCTTGACTGGCAAGTCAACTGATGGTGGCGCTGCGGACGCTAATGATGTAACCTTTACATCAGTTACTGGCAATTCTATTGAGGCTATTGTTATCTACAAAGACACGGGCACAGAAAGCACCAGCCCACTCATTGCGTGGATTGATACAGCGACTGGCTTACCCATCACCCCAAACGGTGGTGACATGATTTTAACTTGGGATAATGGTAGTAATAAGATTTTTAAATTGTGATATTTTGGAGTGAATAATGAGTAATTTAGACAAAACACCTATCGCCACACCTACCGTCAAACCACCGCCAATTGTTATTGGCGTTACAGGGTTTAGTTCGTCTGTTGTGTACAAGCCCGACCCAGCGCCCATCGCATTGGCAATTTCAAAAACAATGCATGATTGGGACAGAATCGCCAATCTCACCACCTTTGCCAAATACGCCAAAGAAAACAACGCCCAAGACATTATCCATTTTATCCATGCTGAGATTGAGCGATATGGCGAGCAAGGGGCTTATGAACGCTATGCCACATGGTTCTATGATACCGGGCTTTGGGTGGGTGAGACCCCAACAGGAGAGCTTGCGTGAATCAGCTGATTGCCTACTCAACTTCCAACAACAGAATATTGACTGCGTTTCATCTTAGGCAGGGACTCCTGCCAACCTTTGCAGAATCCTTGCCAGCACTTCGCACAAGGACTCACTCTTCAGACAAACCAAAGGGGATAAAGGTAAGCCCTAATGGTAAACAAATCATAATTGCTCACCTTAATGCCTCATCAACACCCAGTACCAAATTTTGGGTGTCTGATACGCAAAACCCATCAATCCAGCAGTCGTTAACCTACTTTGATGGAAGTATCTATGCCCTTGATATTTCCAATAGCCACTACGCTGTAGGCGGAGATAGACCTGCGATATTGCTGTTTGACAGTAAAACGCACACGGCATTACCCATCAACACACTAGGACTTGGTAGAGTGACCAACCTTTGTTTTAATCGTGATGGCACAAAACTGTTTGTGTCTCATGATAGAGATCCTTATTTAAGGGTTTATGATATGGCGGATTTCTCTTATCAAGAGGCCAGTACCCCACTTAGTCCATCAACTTTCCCAGTCCTATATGTGATTGATGATAAGCTGTTATTTTTTGGTAAAAACGCTCAAAACTTTAATTATTTTAAAGTGTTTGATGAAAATTTAAGTCAAGTCTTTAGTTATAGCGATTCAACCAAAAACGCCATTTTTTCAAATTCTTTTATTCCATTTAGTCCCATTATTGGGTTAAAAAAAGACACCTTGTGGTTTTTGCATAACAAAAAAGAAATTTACGAATTAAATTATGTGTCAGGCGAACTTAGTAAAATTACAACACTTAATTACGCTGCTTTTGCCACCTATGACATAATAAAAGACGAACAATTCTTGTATATCTCACATGGTCTTTGGGAGAATCGCAATATAAGTATTTATAACTTGTCGGATTTTGAACTCAATACAAAAGCAACCGATAAATTCTATTTGCTTAATGAGTCTTGTTGTGATTTTGCCATTGTGAAATCACAAATCAGTCAAATTACAGGCATTGTGCGAGACATTAATAATACCGTTGCCAGTCGCACCGTGCGAGCTTATGACAGAAAGACAGGCGAGCTATTGGCTCAAACACAGTCTAATACACAAGGAGAATACACACTAGAATTGCCAAATACCACCTCTGTTGATGTGCAGTTTATGGCACAAGATGGCGAGCTACTCAACGACCTATTCTACGCCAATGTTACCCCTGAGCCTGTATGAATGTTGTTTTTGTTGATAAATATGTTTATTTTCATCACAGAATAAACGCCACATGGGCAAGTAATGTGCTTGCCCCTAGTGGTATTTTATCAACACAATTAGGGCAACTGTTTGCCAATGTGCATCAAGCCATACAGCCTAAAGGATTTGATGGAGCTATTTTTGGCACATCAGTTCTAACGAAAGATGATGAATATGCCCCTTTGTATGGGCGATTACTTGTTTCTTGGGTTAATCAAGATACCTATAAGCCATTATATGATAAAGTGATGGCAAATTTTTTTGGCAAAGCCATCTCTCCCAACAGTATCAATAACTTATCCTTTGGCAGGCCATTAATTTATAATGGCATAAAAATTCAGTCACAGGGATTTGATACTCAAACATTTGGGCAAGCCATCATTGCTGATGAGAAAGCCTATACTCCCAAATATCATGCGCTTAATGTTACTTGGTGGCAAGAGCCAACATACCGTCGTCAGATTGTAAGCAGTTGGTACAATAAAACAGTGGTTTATGTCAATGGGTTTGAATCACTAAGCATTAGTACACCTGCGATTGCTACTCATCAAGCGATATCCCCAAAAGGATTTGATGCAGGCGAGTTTGGCGGTCATTATGTCCTGCACCATTGGCAATATATGCCAAACAAACACTTACTTAATGCCTCATGGCTTGGTAAATTGCCCCATCAAAACCCCGTTTCTCACGCCTTTTATGTGGCGTGGTTTATTCCCTCAGACAATTTAAATATTGGGACGATTGGCATTGATGGTTTGATGATTGGCATACCAACGCTCATCTCATATCTTGCCATCATGGAGCCTACTGGATTTGAGATTCGACATCACTTTGGACAGGCAAGTATTACTAATCGTGCTAGGCTTATCAAAACTGGCAATCTTTATCCGCCAGATGTGCCACGCCCAACAATTAAATTAAGGCAAAAATTCATCAAGCAAGTAGGACTTAATGTAGGTGCATTCGGTCAAGCACGCCTTGATTTTTACCATCGCACCCTTAAAGTGCAAGGCATACCATCAAGCCTAAATTTTGGTCGTGCTTGGATAAGTCATTACACCCGCACCATTATCCCAAAATCCATTGACAGTGTCGCACCACCCAAGCCTGCCATCAGCACAACCCAGCACATAACTCCCATAGGCTTTGTGGCGACTCTGTGGCTGACTCGTATCATTCCAGAAAGTCAATCCATCTACCCACAAGGAATGATGGGTGAATTTGGACAAGCCGTCATCAAAAATCATCGTCAATATGTCAGCTTAAGGGGGTTTGACAACCAAGCGTTTGGACAATCTGATATCTACAATCTACGCCAATACATTCATGTGGTGAATGATGAGCAAAGTGAACTATCACCCAATGGCAAAAGTAAGGGATTTGGGCGGTGGACGAGTATTGAGAACAAAAACAAGGTCATACACACCTTTGGCTTTGCTCATGACGTGTTTGGGCGTGCGTCCATTGACAATCAAGCAAGGGTCATCAAACCTATGGGCTTTGATGGTTTGGCGATGGGTACACCCACCATCGGCGATAAGGTGCGATACATCAAGATAGATGGCATAGAACCACCCCACATCAGCCGTTGGAATATCGTGTACAATGACGCACGAGAACTCCACGCCATAGGTTTTAAGAATCAAACGGTATTTGGCACGCTTGCCGTTGTTAATACCAGACGGATATTAACGCATATTGGCGGGTTTGATGTGGGTGAGTTTGGCTTACCCATGATTGCTGATAGAGTGCGAACGGTTGCACTTGAACCACGATACAGCATAGCACCGCCCACCATACCACTACCTACCATACATCTGCATACACGCTACATCAACGCCAAATCATCAGACATGGCAAAATTTGGCGTGCCAAACCTACACATTCATTGGAACATCATCAGCCCACGCTGGCACCATCGTGATTTTGTGGGTGAACCTACCATCAAGAATCTTACGCCAGAAATACCTATTTTTGGACATGATAGCCAAGAGTTTGGGCAGGTGAATATCAGAAATGAGTTTGTTCACATCTATCCAAAAAGCCATGAAAGCCTTGCGATGGGAATAGCTACAATCAAAGACAGACGGCAAAAAATGGCGGTGATGGGCTTTGGTGGCACAAAATTTGGTCATCATAGAATCATCAAGGAAATACCGCCTTATCACCCACAATGGATTGACCTAAATCGCTACAATGACAAAGATGAGCCTGTTGGTGGTTATGGCATTGGTAGCAGTCTAAGTTTTGGCACACCAAGCATGAACGAGAGAGCCATCAAGGTTAAAGGCTTTGGTGGGGCTAAGTTTGGTACGCCTGCCATTCGCACCAACACCATACAAATGCGTTCTGGCATTTTTGAGCCAAAACTAGGCACGCCCACCATCATTTTAAACCGCCGAGTTATCAGCATTGACGATCAGCAGTCTATTAGTAGTAAGCTGGTATTTGGCACACCCAGAATGTCGCCACACACCATCTATGCCCCAAGTGGCGACATGGCGACATTACAAGCAAGACGCAACCACCCACCACGCAATACTCATGTCATTAATAGCATGACGGTGTTTGGGCGTGCTACCATCACCAATAAAAATCGTACCATACAGGCATACGGTCAAAGTAGTAGCATGGTTGGTAGACCTACCATTGTTAATGCGTTACACTTTATCAAGCCGTATGGATTTAGGTTGTCTAAATTTGGCATACCTACCATACCATTTGCGCCACAACATATCCAAGTGATTGATGGCATTGATTCAGCAGAATTTGGGCGTGCTACCATTAAGCACCAAGAAAGTTTGACGCAGTACATCAAGCCCAAAGGAATTGTGGGTGAGTTTGGTCGTCTCGTCATTGAAAATAAAAATCGCACAATTAGCCCAATCGGATTTGTGGCGACACGCATGGGACAACCTAGACCCAATGACACGCCATTTATGTGGCAAGGACTGCGGATTGGCGAGCGAGTATTGGGTAATTATGGCGGGCTTGACAGCACTGTCTTTGGCACTGCTTGGATAAGCAATAAAATCCGTGAAATCCATGTACAAGGGTGGGATAGTTTTGTCAGTGAGCCGACTTTGGGTAGTTTTAAGGGTAGATTGACCCTTCGCCGAGTGGTGGACGGACTACCCAAAAAAGGCAAAACCGCACAGGTCATCGGTGCAATACCTATCGCACCGCCTGCCCCACCTGTACCAAACATCAAAAACAAAGTGCATTATATCCGCCCAGACGGCAACTCAGAGCAATTTAGAAAAGGAGCGTGGTAAATGAAAAGCAAAAATCTATTTCCCATTTTGGGAATGAATACGGTAGGCGACACCGCACGGCAACACGGCAACTATGTCCGCCTTGCCCAAAACATCAACATTAACCCAGAAAAGGGTTTGTACACAGGCGAGATTGACGGTATTGCTGGTAAATTAACCTGGCAAGCCATTTTGCTTGATAGCGAGCAAAAGGTTTGTACCGCCCAAGAACAAGCGGACATCGCAGTGATTCACGCCACCGACCCCACGGTGGACGGTAACGAGCATTTGCTTGATGAGCCAGTCCCTGATAACGCACCGAGTGAGACGGCGGACAAGCCCAAATACACCCTAAGCGAATTGAGCCTAAATCGCTTAAAAGGCGTAAATCCCAACCTTGTCAAGGTGGTTAAGCGGGCGATTGAAATCACAGGCGTAGATTTTAGAGTACAAGAAGGATTGCGCACCAAAGAACGCCAAGCTCTACTTGTCAAGCAAGGCAAAAGCAAAACAATGAACTCACGCCATCTCACAGGGGATGCGGTGGATTTGGTGGCGATTGTGGACGGTCAAGTGTCATGGAATTTTAACCATTATTACGCAATCGCAAAAGCAATGGCACAAGCCAGTACAGAATTAGGTGTAACGGTTCGTTGGGGTGGTGCTTGGACGGTCATCACTGACAAAAACGGCACGCCCCAAGAGTGGGTTAAGGCGTATAAGGCACAACGCCAAGAATTAGGTAAGAAGGCATTTCTTGATGGGGTGCATTTTGAGATTCCTGCTTAGGCTTGTTTGGCGGTGTTGGGATTGTTATTCTACCGCCGCCAAAATCAAACACTTCCCATTCTGTATGGGTAAATTCTCGGTTGAGCTTTTTGTTCAAACACATTTCATTTTCCGATATTTAATACAGAAATTGTTGGGGTAGTCCACAATGTCCAAACCGACAATTTCACAATCTTGTTCCAACAATTCTCTTTGAACTTCAAGGTAATTCTCGGCATTGGCTCGTTGGATGTGTATTAGCTGGGATTTTATATGACTTTCCAGTTCTTTGACTAAGATAGCTGTCAAATAATCATCGTACATATCACGAAAAAATTTGGTAACAGATTTTGAATCGAAAACTGTCTGATACTGCCTTTCATTATCTACCATATAAGATAGCTCAAATTTATCTTGTACTTGATTATAGCACTGTCGCCCTTTTAAGATAACATGATAGAAGTACTCGTAAGATTTTTTGTCATAATCCTTATACTTTTTGTGCCTTTCTTCTTCTAATTCAGTGATGGTTTTGTCGTGTAATTGAGGTGTCATAGCGAATATCCAATATCTTACATTTATCTTGATAAAAGACAAAAATATTTATAACAATTCCTCCTGCACAGGCTTATTTTGTTTGCTGATTTCTTTTTCTAGGCGTTTTAGGCGATTATGAAACGCATTTTCTTGCTCCATCATGCGATGATGTAGGGTAAGTAAGCCAAATTCTGTGGCTTCTGCGTACATCAATCCCCCCAAAGTGCGTGCTTCTTTGGGAGTCAGAGTCAGCACATCATCGCCAATGTCTAATTTGACCGTACCGTCTGGCAACATGGTCTTGTAAATGGTGCGTTGGGGTGGGTGCTGTACCACAGGGGCATAGACCCCACTACATAACCGATAAATCAACTCATCGTCTGCCAATCTTTTTAGGCATTCATCAACGGCAGTCTGCTTAATCCCTGTCAATTTGGCTATGGTGGTGCGACTGGCAGGGGTTTCTTTATTGTGTAGGTCAATGACCGCTTCTAGGACGGTTTGTTTTTGGGTTTTCATTATTTACTCCTTAATATCGAAAGCAAATTCAAATATTTGTTTAATATAGTCTTTTTCTTTTTCGTTACGACCATATAACAACAAATCAATAATGATTGACATAATAATGATAATGCTAGATAAACTGGCAACCCTATGGTCAATATCGTGCCTATTTAGATATTCTTTTGCTGTTGTTTGAATGATTTTGTCTTGTTTCATTATTGCTCCCTTAGCGAAAGATTGCTGGCTGTTAAGAAATCTTGAATTTCTTTGAGTGTTTTTTTACCAATATTTTTATTTAATCGCCATTTTTAATCCCCATTCTCGCTATTTTCCAAATACTCATTTTCCAATTCTTTAAGTTTGGCAATCAGCGTTCTTTCGGCTTGCCGTGCAACTTCTGAATTAACAATGGTATTGACCACTTTATCACCTGCATACAGCCCTGCGATGACATACATATTGCGTTCGCTAGGAACGGCAGTATAAATCACTACCACAGGAACAATAAAAAACAAAGATTTTTTAAGTTTTTTAAAATAATTGGGAATAGTCAAAAGACTGTTGTTTTTGTTTAAATCATTGTGCATAAAAACAAAGAGTGTAACAAAAGGAACAGATATAAAGTAACCAATAATAACACCCTTTAATGCACTGGATAATTTCAATAAAAAGCCGATAATGTAAACTGCAATTGCCAAATCAATCATTTTAATACCCCCATTCTCTTAAATTCGCTAAT
>NZ_MUXV01000078.1 GCF_002014975.1 Moraxella bovis | reverse complement strand
GTTGGTCATAATATTGACTTTATCTGGATCGTGTCTATCCACCCATAATTGCCAATCTACTTCGTCTGTATAGCGTTCACCTAAAAAAATCTAATGTGAGTGATACCATTTTCAGACAAAAGACACCTTTCAGGAAATTCATAACGAATTTTATCTTTTATTTCATCGTACACTGTAGTATATTTGAAGAATTTTAGCGTATCATATTTATCAAAATGCCGTGTCATTTGTTCATCAGAAAGCATGACTTTATAATAATAAGACATGGCATGGCTAAGACTTGTTAAGTTAAGCACTGCAATAGCAGTCATGATTTTAAAGAGTTTCATACTTTATCTGCCTATTTAGCTATTATATTGCCATCATTATAGATAATATCCCATTGGTACTTGTTAAGTGCGATACCTGAGTTATAGTCCATAAGATTGTCTGTATAAGCTTTTTCAAACAATAAATTACTTATATCATCTTGAAATGGATGTTCCAACCCCAAACTATGTCCCAGCTCATGTAAAATCGTCCGAGTTTCATCATGGGTATTATAAATATTTCTGTAGATAATGACATGATTACCCCAATAATTGCAGTTTCTTGTGATTTTACATTGATATTTTTCATATTCATCAGGCTCTTTTCTATCAGCCATACCCAATGTTAATTTATCATTCTCCTCTACAACATAGTCGGTTAAAATAAGATAAGTAACATTTGTGCTATTGTTGGTTTCATACCGAGTGATGTTTAAAGCTTTTAATAGATTGATGGCATCATTAAAGGCTTCTCTGCTACTCTCCCCATTCAAAGGAGTCAAATTGACATTTTGCACATCATTCACTGCATGTTGATATTTTTTAGAAAAATTATCAATCGCCTGTTGTTGCTGTAACTGGTGGCTACTGATGGTGGTGATTGTGTCTTTACCGTCTTTATTTTTGTGAAAAATTTGCTTATTTATCTGTAAAAACCTCACC
>NZ_MUXV01000077.1 GCF_002014975.1 Moraxella bovis | reverse complement strand
GATGGTTGTAGTGCGATTGCCCTGTTAAATAAAACCACTTGCATGACAATAAAAAATGATTTAAGATATAAAAAATAACAGGCGTTTAACAAGGAATGTTTATGTTTGCCACTCTTACTAACCTTAGCGTACAACTGGTCAATCGCCACCTACCATCCCCCTTTGTCTTTTCTGTGGTCTTGACATTCATTGCCTTTATTGCAGGGATTGTTTTGACGGGTCAATCCCCTTTGGCGTTGGCTCATCATTGGGGCAATGGCTTGTGGTCGCTTCATAGCTTTGCCATGCAAATGGCACTGATTTTGGTAACGGGCTATGCCTTTGCCAACGCCCCTATTTTTCAAAAGCTATTGGATAAGCTGGCAAGTAAAGTTCATCGACCTATAACAGCGATTGTGGTTGTGACGCTTGTAGCGATGATTGGTTGTTTGTTAAATTGGGGTTTTGGACTGGTGATTGGGGCAGTATTTGCCAAAGCCCTTGCCAAACGAGTGCGAGGCGTGGATTATCCGCTGCTTGTGGCTTCTGCTTATTCGGGCTTTTTGGTGTGGCATGGTGGGTTATCAGGTTCTGTGCCACTCACATTAAGCACAGGGGGCGAGACACTTGCCAAATTATCTGGTGGTACATTGAGTGATGTCGTGCCGATTTCTGCAACCATTTTTTCATCTTATAATTTCATCATTGCAGGGCTGATTTTGTTCATTGTGCCGATATTAAATGCACTCATGCACCCAAAAAAATCCAACGCTTGTCAATCCAGAACTGATAAAAGATAAGCCGTTAATTTTACCGCCAAATGACACGCCCGCCCAAAAACTAGACGATAGCCGTCTGATGATGATGCTATTGATGATGTTAGCAATGGGGTATTTTGCCGTAGAATTTAGCAAAAGCATGAATTTTGGCTTAAATATCGTCATTGGATTGTTTTTATTCATTGGGCTACTTGCTCATGGTACGCTAGAACGCTATTATCGTGCCGTCAATGACGGTATTAGCGGTATTACAGGCATTGTGCTGTTGTTTCCTTTTTATGGGGGAATCATGGGCGTGGTTACAGGGGCGAATTCGGACGGCATATCCATTGGCACGCAAGTTACCAATTTCTTTTTAAATCATGCGTCAAGCGACACTTTTCCCATATTGGCATTTTTAAGCGCAGGTATTGTCAATGTTTTTGTGCCGTCAGGGGGTGGTCAGTTTGCGGTACAAGGTCCTATCATGATGCCAGCAGGTCTTGCCCTTGGGGTTAAGCCTGAGGTTACCGCCATGGCGATTGCTTGGGGTGATGCATGGACGAACATGATACAGCCGTTTTGGGCGTTGCCATTGTTGGGTATTGCAGGGCTTGAGCGAGGGCGATTATGGGCTATTGTCTTATGGTACTTATCGCATCAGGATTGATTATAGCAGGTGGGTTTTATTTTCTAGTTTAATTTTTTGACAAACAAATAAGGAGTTTTTATGTCAAATCCGGTCATCATCTCAGCCTCTCGCACACCCATGGGGGCGTTCCAAGGGGCATTTGCCAGTCTATCATCGCCACAGCTTGGGGCGGTTGCCATTCGTTCGGTGTTGGATAAAGCAGGAGTATCCGATGATAAGATAGACGAAGTTGTCATGGGGTGCGTACTGTCAGCAGGCGTGGGTCAAGCCCCTGCTCGTCAAGCCATGCGACTTGCCAACATGCCTGACAGTGTCGGGGCGACTATGATAAACAAAGTCTGTGGCTCGGGACTCATGTCTGTCATGACCGCGTGCAACGCCATCAAGGCAGGCGACAAATCTGCCGTCATCGCAGGAGGTATGGATTCCATGACCAATGCGCCGTATGTCCTACCTAAGGCTCGTGGGGGCTTTCGCATGGGGCATGGCGAGATTCGTGATTTGATGTTTTTTGACGGTTTACAAGACGCCGAATCGGGCAAGCTCATGGGCGTATATGCTCAAGAAATGGCGGACAAAAAGGGCTATACTCGCACCCAAATGGACGATTTTGCCATTTCATCGCTAAAAAAAGCCATGAATGCCATTGACAACGGTTATTTTAAAGACGAAATTTGCCCTGTGACCGTCAGCACTCGCAAGGGCGATGTCGTGGTGGATACGGACGAACAGCCTGCCAATGCCAACATTGACAAAATCCCAACCCTAAAACCTGCCTTTACCAAAGAAGGCACAATCACCCCCGCCAACGCAAGCTCTATCTCGGACGGAGCATCTGCCGTACTGGTGACAAGCGATGAGTTCGCCAAAGCCAATAATTTGCCTGTACTGGCTCGGATAGTCGCCCACGCAAGCCATGCCCAACACCCAAGCGAATTTACCATTACTCCTGTCGGTGCGGTGCAAACAGTGCTTGATAAAGCAGGGTGGACGGCAAAAGATGTGGACGTATGGGAGATTAACGAAGCCTTTGCCATGGTAACCTTATCTGCCATTGATGCTTTTGAATTGGATGCTGATAAGGTTAATATTCATGGTGGTGCGTGTGCCTTAGGACATCCTTTGGGGTCATCGGGGGCAAGGATTTTGGTAACGCTCATTCACGCCCTAAAACGAGTAGGCGGTAAAAAAGGCGTTGCCAGCTTGTGTATTGGTGGCGGTGAGGCGGTGGCTATGGCGATTGAGTTGCCTTAATTTTTGATTTTCAAGGACTGTACAGGGTTAATTTAGTGGGTTTTTAATCAATGTTTTATGATGTTTATGAAACTCACAAAAACATCACCTTCATGGAGTGATTTATCATGAGTATTCTGGCTATTATTATCTCTCTTGTGCTTTTAATGTACTTTGCTTATCGAGGTTGGTCTGTATTAATATTAGCTCCAATCATGGCAGCATTGGCGGTTATTCTATCCGGGGATGGCACTTTGCTTTTGCCTGCCTACACTGAAACATTCATGAAGGCGCTAGGCGGATATTTATTAAAATTTTTCCCCGTATTTCTATTAGGAGCGTTATTTGGACAGCTCATGGCGGATTCTGGTGCAGCTACGACTATTGCCAATACTATTACCGAAAAATTAGGTGCTAGCAGGGCAATTTTGGTGGTAGTTTTGGTTTGTGGCATCTTGACCTATGGCGGTGTGTCACTTTTTGTGGTTGCTTTCTCTATTTATCCCATTTCAAAAGCTCTATTTAGGCAAGCAGACATACCTAAACGCTTAATACCTGCCAGTATTGCTCTTGGTTCGTTTACCTTTACCATGACCGCTTTACCTGGCACGCCTGCTATTCAAAATGCCATCCCTATTCCGTATTATCAGACAAATGCCTTTGCCGCACCTATTTTGGGATTAATTGGTGCTTGTATCATGTTTGTATTGGGAACTTGGTGGTTGCAAAGCCGTGCCAACTTAGCCAAAAAAACAGGAGAAGGCTATGGCAACCATATAGATGATGACACCAAACTTTTAAGTTCCAACATGTCATTTGTGTTGGCGGCAATTCCACTCATTTTAGTGATTGCCATCAATGCTTTACTGACTTATGGCGTGTTTCCCAACATGGATTTCGGGGCGATTACTACCAAATTCCCCGAACTTGAAATCAAAGCCAATCTTGGCTTATGGTCCATCATCATCGCCCTATTAACATCATGCTCTGTACTTATTTTATTAAATTTAAGACACTTCAAGAAGCTACAAGAATCAGTTAATAAAGGCGTCTATGGCTCCATGTTACCTATTTTTAATACCGCATCAGAGGTCGGTTATGGAGCAGTCATTGCTACGATGGCGGGATTTGCCATCATTCGGGATAACATTCTTAACATTTCACCAAACAACCCTTTGGTTTCTGAAGCGGTTGCCATGAGTGTTTTGGCAGGCATTACAGGCTCATCATCAGGTGGGCTAAGCATCGCCCTACAAACGCTCGGCGAAGATTACCTAAGACTTGCCATTGAGCATAACATAGATGCAGAGTTGCTACATAGAGTTGCTGTCATGGCGGCAGGCGGTCTAGATACCCTACCACATTCTGGTGCGGTCATTACATTGTTTGCCATTTGTCACCTAACACACAAGCAATCTTATGTAAATCTTGCTATTGTTACCATAGCTATTCCAATTCTAGCAACCATATGTGTTATTATGCTGGGCACATTCTTTGGTTCTTTTTAAATCATGACACAAAGGAGTATGAATGATAAATCATAACCTAAAACACAAAACCGCTTTTATTACAGGAGCAGGTGGTGGTATTGGAAGGCAAATTGCACTTGAATTTGCAAAAGCAGGGGCAACGATTGGTGTGGCTGACATAAACTTAGACCACGCCCATGGTGTTTGCGATGAAATAAAAACCTTAGGTGGTCAAGCAAAAGCCATATTGCTGGATGTCACACAAGAAAATCAGGTAAATCAAACCATTGATGATTTTGTGGCAGAATATGGGGCTTTGGATGCTTTAATATCCAATGCAGGCATTCAAATCATCAATCCCATTGATAAACTTGCTTATAATGATTGGAAAAAAATGCTTGCCATACATTTGGATGGTGCTTTTTTGACCACAAAAGCCGCCCTAAAACATATGTATGCAAAAAACTCTGGCACTGTCATTTATATGGGTTCGGTGCATTCTCACGAAGCATCAGCGTTAAAATCCCCTTACGTTACCGCCAAACATGGACTTTTGGGATTATGCCGCACGCTTGCCAAAGAAGGAGCAAAACATAATGTCCGCTCTCATGTTATCTGTCCTGGTTTTGTCAAAACACCATTGGTAGAAAAACAAATCCCTGAACAGGCTCGTGAAAAAGGCATTAGTGAAGAAGAGGTGGTAAAAAATATCATGTTAGGCTCTACTGTGGATGGTGAATTTACTACCACTGATGATGTGGCAGCTCTGGCATTATTTTTGGCAAGTTTTCCAACCAATGTATTTACAGGACAGTCCTTTATTGCCAGTCATGGCTGGTCAATGAAATAAATCAACTATACTCTTAACCTTAGGAGTCATCATGACAAAAGTATATGACAACGCCCAAGCCGCTCTGGCTGATATTGTAAAAGATGGTCAAACCATTGCCGTGGGTGGCTTTGGGCTGTGCGGCATCCCCGAAGCCCTGATCGCTGCCCTGAGAGACACAGGCGTAAAAAACCTAACCTGTATCAGTAATAACGCAGGCGTGGATGATTTTGGGCTTGGGCTACTTCTAAAAAGTCACCAAATCAAAAAAATGATTGCGTCTTATGTGGGCGAAAACAAGGAATTTGAACGTCAATTTTTATCAGGCGAGCTTGAAGTGGAGCTTACCCCGCAAGGCACGCTTGCCGAAAAACTTCGTGCAGGCGGGGCGGGCATTCCTGCTTTTTTTACCAAAACAGGCGTGGGAACAAAGGTTGCTGAAGGCAAAGAAGTGCGTGAATTTGACGGGGTAGAATATCTCATGGAACGCTCACTTGTCGCTGATGTGTCGCTTGTCAAAGCATATAAAGCGGACAAAATGGGCAATCTCATTTTTAGAAAAACTGCCCGCAACTTCAATCCCGATGTCGCGACCGCAGGCAAAATCACGGTCGTGGAAGTCGAAGAGCTTGTGGAGATAGGCGAGATTGACCCTGACGAGATTCATCTGTCAGGCATTTATGTACATCGTATCGTGGTCAATGCCACGCCCGAAAAACGCATTGAACAACGCACCATTAGACAACAATCATAGGGGGAACTCATGGCTTGGACAAGAGAGCAAATGGCACAGCGTGCCAGTTTGGAATTACAAGACGGTTATTATGTGAATTTGGGCATTGGTTTGCCAACATTGGTTGCCAACTACATTCCAGATGGCATGACGGTCATGCTCCAATCCGAAAATGGACTTTTGGGCATTGGGGCGTTCCCCACTGAGAGTGAGATTGATGCTGACCTGATAAACGCAGGTAAGCAAACGGTAACTACCCAAAAGGGAGCGAGCTTTTTTAGCTCATCGCAATCCTTTGGCATGATACGGGGTGGTAAGGTCAATCTTGCCATTTTGGGAGCGATGGAAGTGTCCGAAAAGGGCGATTTGGCAAATTGGATGATACCAAACAAAATGGTCAAGGGCATGGGCGGAGCGATGGATTTGGTCGCAGGTGTCCAGCGTGTTATTGTGCTTATGGAGCAGGTCAATAAACATGGTGAGCCGAAGATTCTATCCGAGTGCCAACTGCCCTTGACGGGCAAAGGCGTGGTCAATCGTATCATCACCGAACTTGGGGTGTATGACGTTACCGATAAGGGGCTGGTGCTGGCAGAGCTGGCGGACGGCGTGACATTTGAAGATGTGCAAAGGGTGACGCCTGTTACGGTACATCAAGCCTAACAACAAACAGGCAAATAACAAATAAAGGGGTGATATTCTCATCCCTTTTGGTTGGCATTTTGGTAGTAATCCAAAAAGTAT
>NZ_MUXV01000076.1 GCF_002014975.1 Moraxella bovis | reverse complement strand
TTTTAGTTTAACAATGCCGAATATTGTAAACCAAAACCCGTTTTTTTGCGGAGATATTGACGCTATACCACGCTTTGAAAAATTGGTTACGTCTTTGCGTGAACAAGGCACAAGCTGTGGGGCGAAATTAGAGATTTTTGCTGAAAATGTCCCTGTGGGCTTAGGCGAGCCGATTTTTGACCGCCTAGATGCCGATATTGCCCATGCGATGATGTCTATCAATGCCGTCAAAGGCGTGGAGATTGGCGATGGCTTTGGCGTTGCCGAGCAGTTTGGACATGAAAGCCGAGACGAGTTGACCCCTGAGGGCTTTTGCGCCAATCACGCAGGCGGGATTTTGGGTGGGATTAGTAGCGGGCAGACCATTCGTGTCGCCATTGCCCTAAAACCGACCGCCAGTATCACCACCGCAGGCAAGACAATAAACCTAGACGGCGAGGCGACAGGCGTGATTACCAAAGGTCGTCATGACCCTTGTGTGGGCGTGCGAGCCACACCGATTGCCGAGGCGATGCTTGCCATTGTCCTACTTGACCATTATTTGCGTCATCGTGGGCAAAATGCCGATGTGGTACAACCTTTAAAGCCGATTGAGTAAT
>NZ_MUXV01000075.1 GCF_002014975.1 Moraxella bovis | reverse complement strand
ATTTGTTTTTAATAATACCCAATATCCCAATCGAGCTTCTCAGCCTTTTCGGTGCCGATTTGGGTAACATGACCACGAATGATAACACCCAAGCGTTCTTTTAAGTATTTTTTGGCAATCGCCCCTGCTGCCACACGCATGGCAGTCTCACGAGCAGATGAACGCCCACCGCCACGATAATCCCGAAAGCCGTACTTCATCGTGTATGTGTAGTCAGCATGATTAGGGCGAAAAGTCGTGGCGATGTTGCCATAGTCTTTGGATTTTTGGTCGGTGTTGCGAATGAGTAGTCCAATCGGTGTGCCTGTGGTACGCCCCTCAAACACCCCAGAGACAATCTCCACCACGTCATCTTCTTTACGCTGAGTGGCGAATTTGGACGTGCCGGGTTTACGGCGGTCAAGTTCGGCTTGCAGATCCGCCTCGCACAGCGCCAAATTGGGCGGTACACCGTCCACAATCGCCATAAGTCCCGTCCCATGAGACTCGCCACAGGTGGTTA
>NZ_MUXV01000074.1 GCF_002014975.1 Moraxella bovis | reverse complement strand
ATTAGCGAATTTAAGAGAATTGGAGTTGAGAGATGAGCGGACAAAAACACGACAGCCAAAAGCCAAGATTTAGCCTACTACCGTCCACCCCTTTGTGGCAGGTGGTGGAAGTCTTAGAATTTGGGGCGAACAAGTATGGGATGGATAACTGGAAAACCGTGCCAAACGCCCGTGAGCGGTATTTTAACGCCTGTCATAGGCATTTGAATGCGTGGTGGAGCGGTGAGATGGTAGATGGCGAAAGCGGATTACCACACCTTGCCCATGCTGTTTGTTGTTTAATGTTTTTGATGTGGTTTGATGGGAGTGAGAAATGAATAGCGATGAATACTATAACTGGCTACAAAAATTTGAAAAACGCACGACGAGCGATGACACATTCACACCACCTGCGGTTTATGATGTCGTGTTAGAGTATGTCAACGAACACATTTTACATTTGGACGATTTGACGGTAGAACGCCCTTTTTATCCCGATGGCGATTATCAAGCACATGCCCAAAACTATGATGATAACACGGTGGTGATTGACAATCCGCCTTTTTCTATTTTGGCAAAAATCATTGATTTTTATTTGGCGAATAATGTCAAATTCTTTTTGTTCGCCCCTGCTTTGACGGTGTTTAACTCAATGCGAAACCGTGATTGTACTGCTATTATTGCTCCTGCTGACATTACTTATGATAATGGGGCGGTGGTAGATACTTGTTTTGCTACTAATCTGTGTGGAGATGTGCGAGCAATGACCGCCCCAGTATTATACAACGCCCTAAAAGCATTAGAGCAACAAAAGCCAACATTGCCAAAATACCAATATTCGCCCAATGTGCTGATGGTAAATAATTTAAATAAATTATGTAAGGCAGGGATTGAATTTAGCGTGTCGGCTAATGAGAGTGTATTTATTCGCAAGCTTGATAGCCAAAAAGAGCATAAAAAAGAATTGTTCGGTGGCGGATTGCTGATTAGCGATAACAAAGCCAAAGAACTGCAAGCCAAAGAACTGCAAACAAAAGAACTGCAAGCTAAAAATAATTTAATAAATTGGGAATTGTCCGATAGAGAATGGGTGATTGTGGGGAGTTTGGGGGTAAACAATGATTGAACAATACGGTTTGGCGATTTTTGTGGTATTTGTGTTATCGCCGTTGTTTTTGAGCTTTTGCTTGGTGTTGCTTTTTGACATGATAAAAGAATGTCGCAAATTTAAAAAAGAATTTAAGCAGGCAAAAAAGAGATGGAGAGATTTGTGATGACCGATTACCCAAACCTTGACCTTATCCGTGCGGTAATGAGCCAAAAAAGCACAAGCGATCATGCGGGTAATTTTGGCAAAGGTGGGCAAAATGCCCTTGATATGGCGGACGGTGCAGGTTGCTTGGCGTATGTGTCTAAGCACGCCCCAACTGACAACCCCGACTTAATGCGGTCGGCGGTGGCGTGCTATGTGGACGATGGGAAGCGTGAGCGGTTTTATAATGATGTGGTTAAACTTGCCGAGCAGGGCTATCAGTCTAAAAGCCAAAGACGCAAGCACGCCAAAAACCTTGCCCGTGCGGTGGTGGCTGATGTGGTGCGGTGTGCTTTGACTGATAAGAAAAAAGCCGAGATAATGGGTATTTCTGCGGTGGCATTTTGTAACTACCATTCGCATATTTATGGAGATGTAATGGGGGCGGTAGCAAATGAATTAAGTGTAGCGGACGATGTGGCAGGCGAGTATTGGCGAAAAACTTTTAGAGAACATAGAGGCTAATCAAGCCTCTTGTTCTAAGCGTTTTGCATACTCAATGATGGCTTGCTTTATCGCCCCTGCACGGTTGCCGTTGTGGTGGGCTTTGATTTTTTGTAGGGCTTCATAGGCTTCTGTGTCGTATTGACCTAGTAGCACTCGCACATCTTCTAGGGCTTTGGCAGTGTTTTTTTTGACGGCTTTGATTTGAGCGTGTGATGTCTTAATTGTCATAAAATACCCCTTGATTTTTTCAAATTAAATGGCATAATAAAGATAAGGAGTGGTTAAGGGTTAGCCCCCTAACCAAACCCCCAGTAGTTGCCGCTACTTTCGGGTTACCTGTTTAATACGCTGATGTAGCGATTAAGAGCAGGATTATTAGGGCGATGATTTTGACTAGTGTGGTCATCGTCCAACTCCTTATGTTTACCGCTAGTGCTAGTCACTAGCACCTACCTAGCAACCCTTGCTAGATGTGCCTATTATATATTGACTTAGATAGTTTGTCAATATATAATTTAAAAAAATCTGCTCATTATTTGGGTGGATTTTTTTATTGACAAGGGGCAATTATTGGGGTATGATATGCCTAAGGTCTCAAAAGCCTATATTGATATAGGGATAATACTATGGATAATTTAACTTATCTAAACCAACTTAATGAAGTCGTTCAACTTAGCCAACACGACCCAGAGCGGGCAGAAGAAATGATGGTTGAGACTGAACCTATGGACGAGTACAGAATGATGTATGAAGTCATTGCAGATTATGTGAGACAACAATACGAGAAATATTTGGAAAGCATAGCACAAATGGATAAGGAAAATTAATAAAAAATTTTGCTTGACCCAAAAAACCACTTGACTTATCAAGTGGTTTTTTGTATTATGTATGCAAGGTGTCAGAACCGAACCCATAAGCGTTACCCACAAGCGAAATCTGTGGTTTTATTTTGCCTAAATTTCCACTGTGAGAATTCTCACACTGCAAAATAACCCTTTCAAAAATTTAAGATGTGCAAATTCTCACATCATAATTTTATGTTAGGGGGGCGGAGAAATAAGCTGACTTGTCAGACGAATCATCCCAACCGACTTATGGCGGCTTCTGAACCCCCTAGCACCCTTTACAGGGTAATTTCAGAAAATTAACCATAAGGAGTTCATAATGAACTTAATCATCTCTATCCCTACCCAAGCCGACTTTATCATCAATCAAGTTAATGGCTTGTATTCCCTAAATGATTTGCATAAAGCCAGTGGTAATGATGAAAAACATCGCCCTACTTGGTTTCTTCGCAACCAACAAACCCAAGAACTCATTGCTGAGATAGAAAGCGAAAATACCATCGCCTATCACACCATTAATGGCGGTAAAAATCGTGGCACTTACGCCTGCCGTGAACTGGTCTATGCCTATGCGATGTGGATTAGTCCTAAGTTTCATTTGATGGTCATTCGTGCTTTTGACCGTATGACCAAAGGCGAGCATATCCCCTGCCTAGGCAAGCCCCAAACCAACGAACTTTCCGACAAAGACTGGATAAACCTAAAACGCCTTGTATGGCTGTGTGAAAACAACTTTAAAATGCAAAAATCCGCAGGACACGCCATTTGGGCAAGGTTAAGAGCGGTAACAGGGGTCAAAAGCCCCGCCAAATTTAGCCGTGAACATTTGCCCATTATTGCCACTGAGCTTGAACGCATTTTTAGAATGAGTGAGCAGTACAGCCGAGCAATGCAAGCCACCGAACGGCTGATTATCCGTAATGTGCTAAAATATGGCGATGATGAGCCGATGGAATTTTTCCTATTAGAAATGGTAGAAAAAGCCACCGACTACAATCAAGCCAAAGCCGAGCGGTTGCCTGCGTTTTTTGGGAAAGAGTTATTAGAATTGGTTGCCTAACCATCACTTAAAAAAACACCCTACATGGCTTGACTGTGTGGGGTGTTGGTGCTTAATTCAAAATACTACCCAAGCATTACAATCCCTAGATGATGATGAAAAATCAAAATTAGATACCATATCTAGTCCTATGTTTAACATAGCCCTTGATAATCGTGTCAAAGAAATCAATATCATCTCACTATTGATTGCTGATATGATGCCAAAAAAGATTGACAAAGCCACCCAACAGGCGTATGATATGACACAAGGTGTTTCAAAACCACCGATTTTACACAGCGTCATCGCTACGCCTAGCGATTTTTTGTTGCCTATTACTTTCTGTTATGGGCAAGATGGTGCATATCGTGAGAATGCACAGCCGACTGTGTACGGTGTTTTGAACATCTTGTCCACCCTATTTCAAACTAGGGTTAAATCTCAATACACAGGAGTATTAGCCAATGTCTAGTCTTATCAATTTTGATTTCCAATCCCAAACCGTCCGTGTTGAGCTAAAAAATGGTGAACCGCTATTTTGCCTAACTGATGTTGCTACCATTCTTGATATTAGCAATGCCAATCCAAGCCGTTTTAATCTTGATGAAGCTGGTGTACATAAAATGTATATCAGCTATGAAAGTGGTAAAAAGCAAGTAACATTCATCAACGAACCCAACCTATACCGTGTGATTTTCCGCTCTAATAAGGCGGAAGCGGTCAAATTCCAAAACTGGGTCTTTGATGAAGTCCTGCCAAGCATTCGCAAAACAGGGCAATACCGCCACACCATCTCAACCGAGCAACAAGCCCAAATCCAAAAGTGCGTCCGCCAAAAATGCCTACATAATAGCACCCATTATCAAACGGTGTACACCGCCTTAAAAGATAAGTTTGGCGTACCAAGTTATAAAGATATTTTGGCATCAGATTTTGAAAATGCAATGGCGTTTATTATGGGTTTTGAGTTCGCCCCTGCATTGAATATCCCACTCATTCAAAATGTATTAGCCGACAACGCTTTTCAAAATAAAAAAGCCCAAGATGAGCTATCACAGATGATGGCGTATTTTAGTGGTGCGTTAGACCATTTGGCTGAATTAAAACACCGCTTAGAAATATCCGAGCGGTGCATTATGGCGTTGCAAAATCGGTTTATTGCCTAAAATCCTGCACAAGACACTTGACAAACCGAACGAAAAACCCTATAATTTACTAGAATGCGGTTAAGTGTGAAAGTCTAACGACCTTATTTAATTTCTACTATTGTAGATAGTGTGAAAACTTAGCCGTTTTTGTTTTTAATCCTATGCCCTACCTTTTGGTGGGGCTTTTTTGTTGGGCAAGGCGGTAAGTCCTGATGACTAGTATTGCAATATCAGCGAGTCGTTACGCCCAACGCTTTTTTGCCCACAGGAGGGCTTATGACAGCAAGCAAGCCCACAAGGGGCAGACCAACATTATTTACTGATGAATTAGCGTTAGAGATTTGTGAACGCATCGCAAACGGTCGCAGTCTTAGAAGTGTATGCCTTGATAAGGATATGCCACACATGGCTACGGTCATGCGTTGGATTGATGATAACAGCGAATTTTGCGAGCAGTATCGTAGAGCGTGTGAAGACAGAGAGACCACACACTTTGAAGAGATGCTGACCATCGCTGATGAAGTCTTACCAGAGACAGCAGAAGTGGCACGGGCGAAACTTCGCATTGATACCCGAAAATGGGTATTATCAAGAATGAACCCGAAGAAATACAGCGACAAAGGGCAAGACGACAGCGCAGACAACGCCATTTCACTCATGGCAAAATTCATGAAAGAGTTGGGGGAAGATAAGGGGGGATAATGTTTGATAAATTAGCAGACCCCTTATATCGCTTGAATAACCTGTACTACATCACAGATAAGACGGGTAAAAAAGTTAAATTCAAGATGACAGCCGAGCAGTTGGCATATTTTCAAGACGAACACCACAAAAACATTATCCTAAAAGCACGACAATTAGGTTTCACCACGCAAGTGTGTATCATGCAGTTAGATTGTGCGCTGTTCGAGTCCAAGAAATGTGCCTTGATTGCCCACACGCTACACGACGCCAAACGGCTTTTTCGGGAAAAGGTCAAATTCGCTTATGACAACCTGCCAGAACTTGTCCGTCTTGCCAACCCTGTTAAGATTGAGACCAAAGAAGAGCTGGTGTTTGAAAATGGTGGTAGTGTTACGGTCAGTACATCCTTTCGTGGCGGTACGCTGCAGCGATTGCATGTATCAGAATTCGGTAAAATCTGTGCTAAATATCCCGACAAGGCAAGAGAGATTGTAACGGGTGCATTTGAAGCCGTACCGATTGATGGTATTGCCACGCTTGAGTCCACGGCAGAAGGCAGACAAGGTTATTTTTTTGAGTATTGCCAACAAGCCGAAAAAGACCAATTAGCTGATAAAGATTTAACCGCCCAAGATTGGCGGTTTTTCTTTTTTGCATGGTGGCAAAACCCTGAATATCAGATGCCATCGGTGGAGCTACCAGAACGCCTTGTAAGCTATTTTAGTGAGCTTAAAGCTAAGCATGGCATTAGCACCACAGCCGAACAGCAGGCGTGGTATTACGCCATATCGGACGCTTTTGCCGAAGGCACGACCTTAGCCCAAAAGTTTGCAGGTGTGGCAACCGCCACAACACAGGGCATGAAGATTGTATCGGCAATCCAACAAATCCGAAACCCTGTCATCGGTCAAGCCCACGACGGTATTATGTCCGTGCCAAAATCAGGCACTTGGAATTTGGAAAAAGGCGAGCGTGTCCTGCCTAAACACACCGCCAAAGCCTTGGATGATAAATTGGCAAGTATGGGTAATGGCAAAGCTGTCAATGTGATTATCCACAATCACAGCAATGCACAAGCCACCGTGGAGCAACAGCCCAACGGCGATGTTTTGGTAACTATTGGCAATATGGCAAAATATATTGCCCGAGATGAGATACAGAAATATCACCATAGTCAGCTAAGGCAGGGCGGTATATATTACGGTAGATAAACAAAAACCCAACTGGTGCAAACAGTTGGGTTTTTTATTACCCCTTTAAACGATACTTAAAAGGATAACTTGTGGTAAATTTTAACATAGAATTGGCAAAAATTGGAGAAATATCTATGCAAAATATCGTTGTAATAGGAATTTTTGCTATTGTATTGGTATTGATTTGGCAATTTAGCAACATCTTAAATGCTGTGGTCAATTTTCTAAAATTTAGAGATGGCAAAAAATGAAAACCTTTACATGGGACATATCCACAGACAGTAGCGAAACTACCGCCTTAAATACCACCATAACCGCTTTTAATGATGGCTATGAGCAGGCGGTAAGTTTTGGTATAAACAATAGCCGTAAATCATGGCAATGTAGCAAAACAGACAAAAAAGCGGTGATTGATGAGATTTACCGCTTTTTGATTGACACAAAAGGCGTGGAAGCCTTTAATTTTACGCCAGTAGCCGATGAACCAAGTATCAAAGTCCGCTTAGATGGGGAAATATCCCGCCAAAAGCAAGGTGGCGATGTTTGGCAAATCAGTTTTGGCTTAAGGCAAGTTTTTTAACCGCCCCACATGGGGCTTTTTTAATGGAGAAAATCATGAGCAACACCCAAAAACTAACCATGCTATCACGCTTGGAAGCTCAAACCTTGCAGTCCTTTATCGCACAAGTGGACGCATGGCAATACACCCACGGCGAAAAAGCAGGCACGGTAGAGATTATCTACTACCCCGAAGATGAAGGCTTTGATGTGTTTAACGCTGAGATAAACCACGGACTTTTAAAACGCAATCGTGCCAGTCTGTTTCGCACTGAGATTTTGGCATGGGGAGCGGGTCAATTAAAACAGCTACAAGGCTGGGACAACTCAAAAACCATCAATGCCTTTGCCGTGTCCTACAAAGACGGTAAATTTGGCGTGGCGGTGGACGTGGCGGATAAGACTGCCGAGCCTGCCAAAACAGACGAATCAAGCGAGACATTATGAGCTTTAACAGTCGTGTAGAGCAGTCAGTCGTACAGGGTTTTATCACCTTGTACGAATTGGACGCTCGTAAATTTGGGGGCGATGTTTACCGCTTTCACGGACACAACCATGACCAAAATGGGGGCGTGATTACATGGCAAGGCAATGAATACCAAGCCATCGCCATAACCGCTGACGGGCTAGAAGTCCGCTCAGACGGCAAGGCAAGCACGCCCACGCTTACCGTTCATAACGACATTGGCGGTGTGCCACAAGCCTTGCGGTATTTATGCCTGCGATATGGCGATTTTGCAGGGGCAAAGCTAAAAGTTATCCACACCCTTGCTGAGTTTTTGGACAGTAGCGATGATGAGCATTACAAAGTACAGCATTGGTACATCGAGCAAAAGACAAGCGAGACGAATGCCACCACTACCTTTGAGCTGTCCAACCCCGTGGACTTTGAGGGCTTAAAAATCCCCGTAAGGCAAATCACGAGCTACTGCCATGAGGCGGTGTGCGGTCGCTATCGGGGCGAGGCGTGCGGATATACAGGCACGGCACGGTTTACCATAGACGGTAAGCCCACCGATGACCCTGAGCAGGACAGGTGCGGTGGACGGCTGTCCGACTGCATGCTCCGCTTTGGCAAAAATGCCGAACTACCCTTTGCAGGCTATCCTGCGTCTAACCTAACCTAGGGGGATATATGTTAATGCTATTGGGATTGGGGATAAACCGCTTAATCAAGCGGTTTTTTTAATGATTGGATTTCTTTCATAATGTCCGTCAATGCGTCTGTAATATCTATGTATTGAGTTGGGGGTTTTTGCTGGCGGTTTTCTAAGCCAACTTGCAACAAATGAACCGCCTGTGCATTCACAGAGCGTCCGTCATCTTTGGCGGATTTTTCTATTTGCTCCTTTAATTCTTGGGGAATGCGTAAGTTAAATTGGGGGTCGGAACGAGCCATACAAGCACCTTTTGAAAAAATTTACAAATATTTTAACAAAAATACTTGACTTAATCAATAGTACAGTGCTATTATTAGCACCGTACTAATACGGTACGCAATAAAAAGCCCCTTGCAGACCGTCAAATCAAACAAGGGGCTAGAATACTAACCACTGATAAGGAAATATCCTATGAGTAATGTAACACAAAAGCCCCTTGAAAATCAAGGGCAATTTGTCACCGTCTTTAATGGCGAAATCAACCAAAACGCTGAAATGCTGTGTGATGCTCGGCAGTTGCATAAATTTTTGGGTGTGCAAACACGCTTTAATGACTGGATTAAAAGTCGTATTTCTGAATATGGCTTTGTTAAAAATCAAGACTATGTTAGTTTTACTGAAAATTCAGTAAAACCCAAAAATGGCAGAAAAAGCATTCAATACCACATCACCCTTGATATGGCAAAAGAGCTAGCAATGGTTGAGAAAAACGCCAAAGGGCGTGAAATCCGCCGTTATTTTATTGACTGCGAGAAAAAAGCCAATTCATTAACCGCACAAATTACCGAAACCACCATTTTGCTTAAAAATATTGACGGTAATTTGTCAGAGGCAGGTTGGTATCTGGCAACACACGGCAAACAGACTAAGCCACAACTCAAAGCAAAACTTACTGAACTTTTGCAAAAAGCCCAGCCCTATCTCCCCTTCGTTGAGTTTGGAGGTGCAAAATGAGCTACGACCACATGAGTAAACACGACATTGCCTCTCTTGCCCGTGAAAATCTGCATTGGGTCAGTACGCTCATCACCCTTGCCAAGAAAAATGGGGCGTATAGCGAGACTTTGCTTGATATTGCCGAGTATTTGTCAGACACGCATTATAGCGACTTTGACGAGATGGCAAACGAGATGAAATAACCCTCAACCACACAAAACCGCTCTCCTATTGTAAATTTGGGGGCGGTTTTTTTATTGGGCAAGCAAAATGCGATTAACCAAAATTTTAAAAGATGACATCCACGCCCACGCCAAATCCGCCTATCCTGCCGAGTGCTGTGGGCTTATCATCGGGGGCGAGTACTACCCCTGCGATAACATCGCCCATGACCCTACCCAAACCTTTGAGATAGACCCTGTGCAGTATGTGGCACTATCGTACAAAGGCGAGATACAGGCGATTGTTCATAGCCACCCCAACGGCAATGCCGAACCGTCCGAAGTGGACAGGGTGCAAATGGGCTTGCACGGGGTGGATTGGGTGATTTGCGGTTATGGCATTCACGCTGACGGGGCGGAATATTGCGACATCAAACGCCACAAACCCACCACCTACACCGCCCCACTGCTCGGGCGTGAATATCATCACGGGGTGCAGGATTGTTATAGCCTCGTGCGTGATTATTATAAGCGTGAGCTGGGCATTGAGCTACCAGACTTCCCACGCATTGATGATTGGTGGGAAGATAAAAGCCATGAACCACTTTATCAAAACAACTTTAAAAAAGCAGGCTTTGACGTGGTGCAAGACTTACAAAAGCATGACGTTATCCTATGCCGTGTGGGTCGCACGCATCACATTAACCACGCCCTAATTTATTTGGGCGATGGCAAGCTAAACAGCGAGACCACACCGCCTGTGGTAGGCAACAGCCTAGTACTGCACCACCCACACGGCAGGTTATCCGTGCGTGAAGTATATGGTGAGAGCTGGGGTAAACGCACGGCGTTGGTGGTTAGGCATGGGCAACTTCATGAGGGCTGATAAAATCCAAACTGTCGCCAAGCGTAGTTTCGGCAAGGCGAAGCTCATAGGTGGTTTGTAAGTTTAGCCAAAATTGTGCCGTACCGCCAAAATAACGAGCCAAACGCAAAGCGGTATCAGCCGTAACGCCACGCCGCTGCCGCACGATGTCGTTAATGCGTGCAGGGGTTACGCCCAATGCATTTGCTAAGGCGGTGGCGGACATACCCATTGGGATTAGATATTCTTCACGCAATACCTCACCTGCGTGAACAGGTCTCATGCCATTTTTGAACATTATTAAGCCCCTATTTAGTGATAATCAACAATCTCAACATCATACACGCCATCATCGCCCCACACAAAGCAAATGCGAAATTGGTCGTTAATGCGAATACTATACTGACCTTCTCTATCGCCTGTCAGCTTTTCAAGGCGGTTGGCAGGTGGAATGCGTAGGTCGGCAAGTGCCACGGCATTATCAAGCATGGTAAGTTTGCGAGTGGCAACGGATAAAAAGTTGGCAAATACACGGCTTGACCCTGTTTCAAACAGGCTTTGGGCATCTTTGCACTTAAAACTTTGAATCATGGTTGGTTGTCCGATTGTTGCAATGATTATATTATATATCGGTATTCGATATAAGGCAAGTATTATTTAAAAAAAGGTAAAAATAATGAAAACCATTGAACTACACGGCATTTTAGCCAAAAAATTTGGCAGATATTTTACGCTTGATGTGCAAAGTGCCAAAGAAGCCTGCCACGCCCTAGCGTGCCAAATCCCTGATTTTAGGGCGTTTATGCAGGATAGCGAAAAGCTTGGACTTAGATTTGCCGTCTTTTTGGGTAAAAAACGCACCCAAAAAACCAACATCGGCGAGCATGAGCTTGGCGATACGACCACCGCCAATCATATCCATATCGTGCCACGGGTCATCGGAGCAGGTGGCAAGGTAATGGGCTGGCTACAGGTCGTGGCAGGGGTCGCCTTGATTGCAACAGGCTTTGGTGCAGGTATTGGTGCAGGGGTAATCAGTTGGAGCATGGTTGGGGCAGGTGCTGGACTGCTCTTAGGTGGTGTAACAAGCCTACTTATGCCCACGCCCAAATTGGGCGAGATGAACGCAGACGGCAATCGCCCCAATAACGGCTTTGGCGGTGCGGTAACAACCGTGGCACAAGGCAATCCTGTGCCGATACTGTATGGCGAGCGAGACGTGGGCGGATTTATCGCCAGTGCGGGTATTTATGCCGAATAATGACAAATAAGTAAGGGTAGAACAATGATACACGGTGCAAAAAAGAAACAACCACAGCCCCACCGCCCCCACATCGCCAAAGATGACCTAGTGTCGGTGGAGCGTTATCAGGGGCTATATGGACTGTGCGAAGGGGAGATTTTTGGGCTTGCCGATGGCGGCAGGTCAATCCGCTTAGACGGCACGCCAATCATCAATGCGAGCGGACAGGCTAATTTTACCGACGTGTCGTGGGAGTTTCGCACGGGTACGAATGACCAAAGCTACATCAAGGGCTTTGCGTCTGTCGAAAACGAGACGGCGGTGGGTGTGGAGCTACGCCATGACCGCCCCTTTGTGCGTGCGATTAACAACAAAGATTTGTCTGCCGTACGAGTACGCCTAAATTTTAACGCCCTACGCCAACAACATGACAATGGCGATATTACAGGCTATGGCATTGAGTACGCCGTAGACGTGCAAACCGATGGCGGGGCATTTGTACAGATGCTACGCACGTCCGCCCGTGGCAAGGCAAGCTCTGGCTTTAAACGCTCGCACCGCATTGATTTGCCAAAGGGCAAAACATGGACCATCCGTGTCCGCCGTATCACGCCCAATCGCAACAGCGACCTTATCGCCGACACCATGTACATTGATGCATTGACCGAGATTATCGATGCCAAACTGCGTTATCCCAACACTGCCTTGCTTGCCCTAACTTATAATGCCAAAACGTTTAGCAACATCGCCAAAATCGCCGTACGCTTGAAGGGCAAACTTATCCAAGTGCCTAGTAACTATGACCCCACCGCACGCACCTATTTTGGGCTGTGGGACGGACAATTTAAGATGGCGTACAGTAATAACCCTGCATGGGTGTTTTATGACCTATGCACGCACAAACGCTACGGACTGGGCGAGCGACTAAACGGCATGGTGGACAAATGGCGACTGTATCAAATCGCCCAATACTGCGATGAGATGGTCGATGACGGCAAGGGCGGACGTGAGCCACGTTTTGCCATCAATGTGTATATCCAAAAAGCCGATGATGCCTATCGTGTGTTACAAAATATGACAGTGATGAATTAGTTTTTAATTTTGTGATGTCAGGCAGATTGACACGACTGTTAGACAAGCCATTTGAGGCTAATAAAAGAGTATATTCGCACCGAGCCAAAAGGTTGATCATCAATTCAAGAGTAAGGACAACTGTAGCAGACATATACAGTCCTGAATATTGTATGTATTATATCGATGTACCAAGAGCTGTCAGCCCTCTATGTGCGATATATTACGATGACCTGGCAGAGAATTGTAATCCAGTAGTATATCTAAATACAGGCTATGTCGGCAGTACAGCAAGAATGATGTTCTACTCAAATGGCAGACTGTCAGATGCTGAGCTTGCCAAGTTTCAGATTTATATTTTTGATGTGGTGGCGACAGAAAAAGAAACTACCGTGGGCATGAATTTGTATGACCGTGAGGGCAATGTTACTTTTAGCAGTCGAAGCCAGCCGATGAGCGTACATACTAAGTATGTCTATGACAGTATACCTGACTCTTACGCATATGTCACAAAACGCGAAGCGTCATTAACTGAATACGGCTATTTCTCAAGAAGCAAATGGGAGGATTATTATTATCTTTCAAAAGGAAACCATAAGTCTGAGATGTGGAACAGATTGAATTCAGGTACAAGAATTAGAGACCTTGTACCTTCAACGATAAACTCCAAGTCTGCGGGTCTGCCCTCTGCAAAAGTTAGATATCTAAGATATTACCCAGCCACTGCAGCTGAATTAGCAGGCTATATTATTAGCATCAATAACGGAGGTTTGCCAAATCCTGTAGAGGGTGATCTGTTTCCAACTTTGGGTGGTCATTACACGCACATGGCTAATAAGCATGTGCTAACTCACACGCCGATATTGACAGCTATCGGCTGTTCAGACAAGCCAGCTGTGCTATTTAGTGTGCCCTTTGATGACATCAAAAGAGATGGCACGGTCAGACACGGTGGTACTTTGCCTGACTCTAGAAGAGTAATATTTACTGGACGCACATCTTTTGATTTTGTTGATATACAAAATTTGCCTTTTCCATTCACAAGGAGACCATCATGACACAACACCACTCCCATAACCACCACCGCCCATCACTGATGGGCTTTTTTATTGAGTAGAGACAAACCTATTTTATGGGGCTAATGCCCCTTTTTTATTGGAGAGACTATGAACGAAAATCAATGGTTACAATTTTTAGTAACCTTACCCTACGTGTTGTTTTTGGCGTTGGGCGGCGGGCTTGCCAATTTTATCATGAAGCTAAATCAAGCGACCGAGCCACAGCCTGTTAAGACATTATTTATAAGGTTTTTGGGTGAGATGTTTTTGGCGGGGTTTGCAGGATTGACAACATTTCTGCTGTGCCGTGAGTGGGGGCTGTCGCTTAACTACACCGCCGTCATGGTTGCCATGGCAGGAAATTTGGGCGGCAAAGCCATCAGTCAGATGTCCAAACTTTATGATAACTTAACCAAACGCCCCTAAGGGGCTTTTTTATGGAGTGAATTATGACAATCAAAGAAATACAAACCGCCATTGGCACAACACCCGATGGCATTTGGGGCAATCAATCCATCCATGCCCTAAGAGTGGCGTTATCAAAGGGTGTGGTTATCCCCATCACAGCCAACATCACGCTAAACGAGCTGTTGGCAAGTCAAACCGCCACACGATATAACATTGATAACATGCCAAACGCACAGGTTCTGGCAAATTTGATTGAAAGTGCGGTTAATCTATGGCAACCTGCAAGAGACATCTTAGGACACCCCATATTTATCACCAGTGGTTATCGTTGCCCTACCTTAAATCGCAGGATTGGTGGGGCGAAAAACTCGGCGCACCTGCACGGCTATGCCATTGATTTTAGTTGTCCTGCCTTTGGCAATACAAGGGCGGTGGTAAAACATTTGGCAGATGAGTTCAAGAAGCGTGGTATAAAATTTGACCAGTGTATTCTTGAATACCCTCAAAGCCCGAACAGTTGGGTGCATCTGGGCTATAAACGCTCAGATGGCGTACAGCGTGGGCAAGTGTTTAGAATTGGGTAAAGGAGGGGGCATGTCATGCACCTCTCACGAAAATAGCTGTTTCTGACAGTCTTTTATCTAAGATTATCTAAATAATCTGCCCAATCCTGTAGCATTTTGGTTCGTTCGGGCAAGTACAGGGCGTGGTTATAAATGCCACTGACTGTATTGTCCACATGAGCCATTTGTAGGTTGATATGCGTGGTATCATATCCTAGTCCGTGTAGATAGGTTGAGCCTGTGGAGCGTAGGTCATGCCCTGATATGTTTTTTAGCCCCATATAATCTAAGGCACAATTAACCGTCATCGCTCCAATGGGTTTTGTAAAGTCTTTGGGCGATACAAATACAAACTCACCAAGTCCTGTCATGGGGTGCATATCTTTTAACAATTTTATCATCTGGTTGGATAATGGCACAATGTGAGGGCGGTCGGTTTTCATGTTGCGTTCGCCTTTTTTGCGTCTTGAAATCTCAGCAAGTGGCACGCTCCATAGCTTGCGTTCAAAATCTATATGTTCCCAACGCATAAACCTTGCCTCTTTGGTTCGGCACATAGTGTAGAGCATTGTCCATATCACGCCTTTGGTTGATGGCATACCGCCATAATTTTGCAGTTTTTGTAGCAGTAGTTTTAGCTCATCAAGGGTCAAATCACGGGCATGGTCAATGGGCGGACGCTCAATCTCGCCTTTTGCCCCAATCGTGGGGTCATGCAAGCCACGCACCGACCGCATGGCATGGCGAAATATCAGCCCTGATTGCTGACGGCAAAGCTCGGCGGTTACTTCGCCCGTGCCATGCTTTTTAATATTAGCCCTGACCAGTTTTAGCACTCTATTCATCATCTGTATGATGTCTATGGTGTCAATGTCTTTAATAGCTTTGTTGCCAATCTCAGGCAGGATATAGGTATCTAGGTTATGGCGGATTTGGCGAACATAGCCACTTGACCGCTTGTCTTTGATTTTATCCAAAAAGGCATTGGCGTGATACGCAAATAAATCGGCTCGCTCATCTTTGGCGATTTGCTTTTCTTGGCGTTCTTTGGCAATTGGGTTAATGCCTTGTTTTAGGGCCGCTCTGGCGTTTAGGTGCTTTTCTCGTGCCTGCGATAGACTTATCATCGGGTATTCGCCAAGCAACATCATGGTTGCCTTGCCGTCAAAACTGAAACGGTAATACCAATATTTTTTGCCATTGGGGCGGACTTCAATGCATAGACCTTGCTTGTCTGTTTTGCGATAAAGTTTGTCGGTAGGTTTTAGATTTTTAACTTGTGTGTCGGTTAGCATAAAAAAAATTGAGTGTAATGGGCTTTACACTCAATATTATACTCAATTTTTTATGGGTTGCAATGGGTAAAAATGGGTTAAGATGATAAAAGAATAATAATGAAATGCTTTATTTTATTAAATTATGGCTTTAACCATCTTTCATCATCTTTGCCCATTATTTATCATATGTTAGTTATCTATCATTAAGAGCAT
>NZ_MUXV01000073.1 GCF_002014975.1 Moraxella bovis | reverse complement strand
ATGTGAAGGATGTGGGGGAGTCTTCTGAATCTTTAATGGTTTCTCATCAAATTCATAAGTCTTTTTTAAAACTCTCGGCATCTCATGATGTTAATGAATCATCATTAGACATTGACGTGGAAGAATCATTTAAGCAGGACTTAGATGACCTTATGGGCAACGACATCATCAAGGACGAGTTGCACGAAAGTGAGTTGGACGACGAAGACAATAGTCAAATACACCCTGAGCTATCCTCTGCCCAGTTGCTGTTATCATCAAAAGACAGTACCATACTATCATCACAAAACAACATTAATATCGCAAGCCAAAAAAATACCACATTAACCACACAAGGAACATTGAGCATTGCCAGTGCAAAAAACTTATTGACAAACATTGCACAGGGGTTAAGGGTGTTGGTACAAAACTTAGGTATAAAGCTATTTACTGCTCGTGGTAAAATTCAAATTCAAGCCCAAAGCGATGATATAGAAATCATTGCAGAGCAAGTACTAAAATTAATCAGTGCCAAAAACAACATTGAGATTGTCGCTGATAAAGAAATCATCTTAACTTCCAATGGCAGTTATATCAAGATAGATAAAGAGGGGGTGGAGATAGGCTCTCCAAAGCCTGTAAAGGTGTACGCACCAGAGCATTGGGTGTTGGGAGCAAAAGAAATTTCTTACAAATTCAACGGCTCCCCCATCGTCGGCACCTTTGATGAAAAATTTGTGCTAAAATCGGAGTCAGGAGAAATCCTCAAAAATGTTCCTTATGTTATTACCAACAAAGTCACAGGTGAGCAGATTCGTGGCACAACAGACGATGAGGGCGGTACAGTTAGGGTTTGGACAGAAAGTGAAGAGGAGGTGGAAATGGGGGTGGATTTTGTTAGGGTTTTCTCAAAATCATCAAAAGATAAGGAGTAAATAATGGATACTAAAATTTCAACCAATATGACTAACCCTATGCCAAACAGCCAATGCACGGCTAGGATGGATTATGGTGAAATTTGGTCTTATCATCAACTAATTTCCATGATTTTATTGTCCAAAAAACATACAAGCACTGAGCATAGATTTTTGGACGATAGCGAGCAAAAGGGGCAAACCCAAGAACGTATCAAAACAATAGCTAGTCATTACGCAATAATGTATTTGGAGACCAGCAAAAAGGGTGGCAAAAATCTAAAAGGTCGCTTTTATTGGATGGGGTTGGCGGCATTTGCAGCCAAACAAGTGTATTGTGGCGCCTTGGCAATGGATGATGTGGTAAATAAAGGTTTATCCAAGGTTGGTTATTATGGCAACAAATTAGATGATTTTACTGGTGCTAAAGCAATCGCTCCAAAGTATATTAAACACTTAGAAGAAAATGCTTTGAGTGATAAAGAATTAGATCACATTAGAGAAAGAATGCTTTTGGGTAACTTGTTTTTGTTTTTGGACATTTACCCTTACCATCACCTTTATAGAGAGCTTCCCTGTTCTTTTTTTGAGGCGATCAATCATAGAAATTCCCAAAAATATGTATCTACCGTCAAAACTGATTTATATGATTTGCCACACTGTGATGAGCTTGGACTCATTAAGCATTTCACCTATGATAAAAAGCATTTAAAAAGTGCTTTTGAGAGTATTCAAATGATAGAGAGGCTCATGAAAGAAAATATAGGAAAAAGAATGAATGATAAAACTATAGAAAAAATCAGAGGGTATCAACAACAAAGTTTATTAGACATTGCCAACCACGAACAACGTGTTATCCTACAAAACTGCTTTTATGCCCCCAATGGCAGGGTGGACCCGACGTTAAAAAAAGTGTTAGATAAACAAAAGCAGTTAGATAAACTCAAAAAAACAATGGCCGCCATTTCTTGGATTGCGGATGTGCAAGGGCGACAAGCAGTTTTAACCAATGCCTGCCAATTAAGCGATGATTTTATGGAAGGTAATGCTAATAGAGAACGCTTTTATGAGGACATGAAAAACAGCTCAGAACTTAATAGCACTTGGGGCGAGAACTTGTATGATGTTGAACAAAGAATGGCGTTTATCACTAGAATTGCTGAAGATTACCACTTTATTATGCTCAATTATAAGACAAAAGTAGAGGGTTACATGCAGTCCATTGTTAATGGAGAAGTTGTAGAGGGCGATGGTGATTTTTAATGTAGTTAAAAAAACAGTAAAATACACTGTTTTGGGTGTAATAACCCTTATCGTATTATTTTTACTATTGATATATATCTTGGTTTTTATTAGTGGCGTGGAGTATTACATGAAATCAAAACAAGACAATACACCTGTGGTATTAAATAAAAATGAGCAAGGCGAGCATCGTATGGTAGTACGCCTTGGTGAAGATGCCAGAACGCTCATTCAAAGAAACCCTAACCTCTTTGTCAGCAGAGAGTATGATGGCTATCCCGTGGGCTTTTTGCGCCCTAGGTTTTCTTATAAGGAAGTCCCTAATGTACGCTTGGAGCTATTAGATGAGGATTATGAGCTGGCATTATCTTTGAATGGTTTTGAAACAGATATTATGTTGGCAAGTGAAAAAGAACCGCTAAATGTAGGGTTCTTGAGTGCACACCTGAAAGAAACAGGAAATATTCATAGAGCGGTAAAAGCATCCGAGGCTTTTGGTGACAAAGTTGAAGAGATACAAAATGCTACACATCTAAGCAATGAAGAGAAAACTAAGCAGATAGATGCCATCACACAAACCTTTGAAGAACAGGAAAAACGATACGAGATAGAAACTTCTAAAAAACTCTATCAGCAATACCAAGACATTTTGGCAGTGCTAAAAAAATATAATTGGAAGCCTTATGCTCACTTACAATCACCTAGAGTATTCGGAAGAGATTCTTGGAGGGTTCAGCAAGATGAATCATTCCGCGATGAAGATTATATAAGTGTATGGGAAGATGGTTTTTATATTGACAGCTATGAAAAATGGCAAAAATATGTTGAAGATGATGATATTTTTGTGCTTTTTTATCGTAAAAATCTGCTGTTACGGTTATCGGTCAGTGATTTATCTCCCCGCCTAGAAATAGAAACCAATACTTCCAAGTATTTAAATAGAGAAGATGATAGATGGATGGAAAAACTCGCCGCCGACATCCCCACATGGCAAGCCCAACGCAAAGAGGCTGAGGATGCCCTAAGAGCCAAAGGCTATACCATTGATGAGAGTTATGTGGATGCTCCCTTACCCAAGGAGTTCTTAGAATGGCAAAAATATCAAATAAAACCATGACAAGACATTCACACTGCGACAAACAAAGACCTAAGCCT
>NZ_MUXV01000072.1 GCF_002014975.1 Moraxella bovis | reverse complement strand
CTATGCCCACCACCCTCCTTCGCATCCTCTTTCACGATTTGTGCAATGAGCCCATGCCCAATCTCTACCACGAAATCCGTGAAAATGGGCGCACCATCAGTGCCGGCAACTCTGATGGTGAAGGGTATGGCGTATGGATGAGACGTCGTATTGGAAGTGTACTTGACATCGCAGTAAAAGACCCAAAAACAGGTGCGATGACCACCTTATCTGCTCGCATCATTGTTCAAAAGCCCAATCAAAGCAATGCCTATATTGCCAGAGTACAAGCACCATGCTATAAACAAACCATCACACTACAGCCAAGACAAGGTACACAAGGTGATTATCGCCGTAAAACCCACACAGTCAAAAAAGGCGAAACCCTAGAGGGTATTGCCAAGCAATACAGCACAACTTTGCAAATCCTACATCATCTTAACAAAGACAAAATCAAAGACCCTAACAAAATTCAAGTGGGCTGGGTTTTAAAAGTGCCACCCAAAAACAGTGGTTTACAAGATTCTGATGCAAGTGCAGGCACCAAAACACAAACAACCAAAAACACCCAAACCAATCCCTATACCAAACCCAAAATCACCACCTCAAATTATCAAATAGAAAAAGGCGACACTTTGGGTAGTATTGCCCAGCGTAGTGGCAAGTCCATCTCTGACTTACAACGCCTAAATGGCATTACCGACCCCAACAAAATACAGGCAGGCAAATACATCAAGACAGGTCTGCCCAACACGCCTAAGCCTGCACAACCTGCCACAAAACCATCATCACAACCTGTGCCAACTCAAGCCCCTTCCACAAGTGGCCAAAGTGGTGGTATACTAGACAAAGTACAAGAGGTTTTTGGTGATGGTATGGACTGGCTAGACCAAAAAACCCAACCGATACAAGATAAATTCGAACAAACCATTGACTATGGGTCAAAAATCTTCAATGAGGGTGTTGATGTGGTCAGTCAAACAGCGGGCAAAGTCAAAGACGATGCATTAGACGCTGTATCAGGATTGTTTAATGACAAACCATCCCAAACCCAAACACCATCCCAAGCACCAAAACCAACAGAAATAAAACCCGTACAAACAACCGAACAAAACGAAAGAAGTCAAGAGGGTGGGACACCGAAGGTGGTGGTT
>NZ_MUXV01000071.1 GCF_002014975.1 Moraxella bovis | reverse complement strand
GGACACCGAAGGTGGTGGTTGAAAGAGCTAAGCCTCCTATTATATTCCCTTTGATAGAACAGCCCTTAAATGACCCAGGTAAACCTTACGCCAACTTTGATTGGAGAAGAAAGCTCGGCGAAGAAGGGGCAACCCAAGCGGTTTTTAATTGAAACAGAAAAGTAGGGCGTAAGCACGCTGGGCGAGACTTGTATACCCGCATTCAAAATGCTGACAACAATGCCAAGTCAGGTAGTGTAGTGGTTAGTATAGCACCTGGAAAAATTCTCGCTGTTCAAAATTTTTATCATGGCACTCATCAAGTAACAATTAGTCATGTCACAGAAGATGGTAGAAAATTTATCATTAGATATGGAGAACTTGACCCAAAGTCGGTAGAGCACCTAAAAGGCAGGATAGGCAAATCCATAAATCAAGGAGAGCTATTGGGCGTAACAGGCGTATTAAAGGCTAATGCGAATGGTTCTGGACCTCCTATGTCTTTTAAGGCAGTAAAAGGCAAAAACATCTCAATGTTGCATTTTGAATATTTTACTGGCAAAGGACACTCCCTAGATAGAGCAGATAACCTAACAATTAAAAAAGCCAATATTTACGAAAGAAGAGCTGACTGAGCTGACCCTTTGGAGATATTATTGGAGGGGTATAGGGCGACTTTTATTAAGCCTTTGCCAGTTACCAATAATCAAAATGCAACACTTGAGCAATTAGTTAAACAATTGGGAGATATTATCGCTAGTGGGGAGGGCAGTTACGAGGCTTGGAATGCAGGTGCACCTAATGGACAAAGGGTTAAATATGGAAAAATGCAAGATGGTCCAGGTACGATAACAGGCAAAACTATCAATGAACTATTATACTTGTCTGAGGCATATAAGTGGACAGATTCGAGAAGGCGGTTTGCGACAGGAAAATATCAAACCATACCATCTACGCTAAAAGCTGCTAAGAATCAAATTGGATTAACTGGCGATGAATTATACAATGCAGAAATGCAAGAAAGAGTATTTAGAGAGTACTTGGTTTACAAACAACCTTTGCTGAAGGATTTTATTAAATATGGCAAAGGTAGCATTGACGATGCAATGCAAGGCGCTGCACAAGAATGGGCATCTATAGGTATGCCTAAAGGTCGCAAGTGCCAAGATGGAGTGGCTTCTGATGGCGCCAGATCTTTTTATCATTCAAGAACCAATAGAGCAAGCCCTAAATCCACCAAGAGTGTTAGAGCTGTACTTGAAAGAATTCAACAATACCACCAAACCAAAAAAGAGGTTGAAAAATGAAAACAAATCAATTAATCGGTTGTGCTATAAAAGCATTGGGTTTTTTGTTTGTATTTTTAATTCAAGCTTGCAAGGCAAATGATATCCAAGTAACCATTTGCGAACCAGATTATCAATCCATATCATATTGCAACAAAGAATTTTTTAAAAAATTGCAAAATAAGAAAAAAGAAAAACCGGATTTTGATTTAAATAAATATTTGATTATATCAAAAATTCCATTAAATAATAGGAAAGATAAAATATTCTCATATTATTTCGCAGTTTTTGATCCTAAAAATAATGTATTATTTCCACTAACATTAGTAGTGACAAATTTTTCAAATCAAGATGGATATATGATAAACAATCCACCAACTATAAGATATTGGAAAGATAATGACCTAATATGTGTTAGTGGAAATATTATTTCATATAGAAACAGTTATGAAAATATAGAAAATTATTGTTACAGATTTCAAGAGGATATAAAAGATGTAATCTTAATAAATAATAATATCTAGTTACTGATAAATTCAAATTATTTATGATGAAATTATGTATCGTATATATGCATTAATTATTCTCCTAACCATTACAGCCCTATCCGCCTGTAACAGTGGTCAAGAAAAAATTCAGCCCAATAAAAACAAAAGTGTTGAAGCGAGTCATCAATCGAATATTGATATTGATGAGGTTCATCATGTTTACTCAAAACTAAGTGATAGCCTATCAGGAAAATTAAAAGTTGCCTTGCAAGAAAATCAACGTGATTGGAATAAAAAACATCAGAGGTTTGTGATGGGAGCATTCGGGTGGAAGAAAGACAGCGGTGTTATACCATAGAGAATAAAAATAGATTAAAATTTTTACACCGTCATCAAGATTACCTAACCAATTTGGCGGATAATAAACTAAGTGGCTTGGAACGAATTGATGGAAGGTATGTTGGTGGCTTCGATTCTTACTGCATGTGCAGTGCGATAATCCCCTTTGTTGATACAAAAAGCGATACAATGGTTCTACAGAGTAGTTGTGGTGAATTAATTCTAAAAGATTCGATAAATCGAGTGATTTTATCAGATGATTTGGTGAGATTTGTTATGATCAATGAAAACAAAATTGAATATGATTTAATTTTTAAATATAATAAAAATAAAATTTATACAATGACGACGAACGGAACTTATGCTATGACAAAAACCATGCATTTTCCATCATATCTTGCAAATCAAAAGCAATACCCTATTGATGTGGACTCAATGTGTGATGGTTTTGATGGATAGACTATGAAAAATATTGTGTTGTTGTCATTTTTGATTTTGCCAACCATCCTTTGCACCAGTTGTAATGCTGATAACGTTGCATATAACCCATCATCCCACTTTTATTCACAAAAAACACAACCTAATACTA
>NZ_MUXV01000070.1 GCF_002014975.1 Moraxella bovis | reverse complement strand
GGGAGTTGGGTTTGGAAAAAGGGGAGTGAAGTTAATGAAGTATGACTTCTAAGCGACTAAAACCTGACGCAGGGTAGATGGCATGGTCAAAGTAGTCATCACGCTGCCCAAATGAGTAGAGTGGTCTTTAATGACCTTTGGCAAAAAGCTGGCTAACGGGGCTTTGAGTTTGGCAGATTGAGTTTGGGCGGGCAGTTGCCAGTTGCCTTGTTTGCCGATTTTGTGGGCGATGTTGGTGAGTTTGGTAAGGGCGTTGGCAGGTTGTTTTTGATTTAAGAAATCCACCGATTCAGGCAGTAGGGCGATGAGTGCCACCAGTGCCAGCCCTGTCAAAACTGCCCCTGTCATAAATACCGAGCGAAAGCCGAACTCATCTTGGAGCATGACCGCCGACAATCCGCCAAGCATTGCACCCACCCCAAAGCCACACGCATAAATGGCGATGGCAAGCCCACGCCATTTTTGGTTGGCGTATTCGCTCACGATGACGTTGGTGCATGGCAAAATACCGCCCACGCCAAGCCCTGTTATCACACGCCAAAAGGCAATGGATTCGGTTGTGTGCGAAAAATAAGTCATCAACATACCCACCGCTGATAGGGCGGTTGCGATGATAAGTAGCGGACGTCTGCCAAATTTATCCGCCAACGGAGCCAGCCCCATAGAGCCAATCGCCATGCCGATAAAGCCTGCACTCATGAGCGTGCCAATCTCTGCCCCTGTCAGCCCAAGCTCGGTTTGAATGCTTTTGGCGGTAAAGGCGATCACCAGCACGTCAAAGCCGTCTAGCATATTTAAGATAACGGCTAAGGCAACGATGAGCCATTGATAGGCACTCATGGGCGTGTGGTTAATGGCGTAGGCTAGGTCGGTTTGGTGCGTGGTCATGGTGTATGATGATAAATGGTGATAAAGAGGCGTTACTATAACAAAAAGTTTAGGGTTAATCAATTTCAATGTTTTCAATATATGGCGAACATTTTTAAGGTTAAAATGTCAATGTCGGTATTGCAATTTTTTACCGTCAAATGGGGCAAATCATGGTAAAATAGTCGGATTTTCTCATTTGTTTTTGTTTTGAAAAATTTTGCTGATTGACATAATAATAACCAATAACCATAACCATCAGTCAGCATTAAGATAAGTGATATTGATATGCCACATAATACCCCCCAAGACCAAGCCGCACACGCCAAGCCCTTTCCCACCCTGTGGGTGATGATGATGGGCGTGATGATTGCCATCGGTCCGCTTGCCATTGACATGTATCTGCCTGCTCTGCCGACCATGGCGGATGATTTTGGCGTGAGTGTGTCCGAGGTGTCCAAATCAGTGCCGTTTTACTTTATTGGTTTGGTGTTTGGACAGCTGTTTTATGGACCGTTTTCTGACCGTGTCGGGCGAGTGCTACCCATGTACATGGGTATGACGATATTTGTGATTGCGTCCGTCATCTGTGCGACCACCACGAGCGAGCTGGTGCTGTTTGTCGCCCGTACGTTGCAGGCGTTGGGGGCGTGTGTGACAGCCGTGGTAACCCGTGCCGCCATTCGCGACACCCTAAACCCCATACAGGGGGCAAGGGCGTTTAGTCTTATGGTACTGGTCATGGGATTGGCTCCAATACTTGCCCCGAGTTTGGGGGCATTGATTTTGGGATTTACCGACTGGCATGCTCTGTTTTGGTTTTTGGCGGGTTATGGGGTATTTAATATCATCTTGACCAAGCTGTTTTTAAAAGAAACACTCGCTCCAGAAAATCGCAATACCAAGCCCATCAGCCAAACTTTTGCCTCTTATCTTGACTTAGCCAAGGACAAGACGTTCATCATTCCTGCGGTTGCAGGGGGCGTACTACAAGGGGCATTTTTCATTTATTTGTCCATTTCCAGTGAGCTGTTTATGGTCAATTTTGGCTTGTCTGAAAAGCAGTTTGCCATCGCTTTTGGGGCGAATGCCTTTGGTTTTATCGCCTTAACGCAGGTCAATCAGTTTTTGACCAGTCGTTTTCGCCTTGTGCAGCTGCTACGCTTTGGGGCTCTCATGCAACTTGTCTCTGCCAGTTGTCTGCTGATGCTGGCATTGACGGGGCTTGCGTATTTTCCGCTGGTGTTTATGGCGATATTTTGCTGTATTGCAGGGCTTGGGTTTACTCAGCCTAATGCTACCGCCATCGCTTTGGCGTATCAAAAAAAGCGGGCAGGTATGGCGTCTGCCATGCAAGGCGCATTGCAGTTTAGCGTGGGGATTTTTGGGGGGTTACTGCTAAGCCTGTTTGATGTCAGTCCTGTGTTAAAGCTGGGTATTGTTATCACGGTACTGGTGTCGCTTGGGACGTTTTTGTTGTATCAGCTTGACCCTAAGATGGATTTGTCAAAGATGGATTAACCCGACTCTCAATTTAAATTTATGAACCATTGATTTTTCAATGATTATTTTTCAGATTGTGGGGGCGAATTGCAATTTACCCCTGGTAAATCAATGGACTGTACAAAGTTGAGAGTGGGGCATGGATTAGCAAATCCAATTAAAGAGTGTAAGAAAATGACCCAAACGGGCGATGATTTATTTTATAAAAAATCAGGGCGCGCCTGCCTTTTACATTTGTCATGAAAAATAATAAAAATCGCAAAGAAAATCAAATTTTCTCTTGACAATACCAAAAACCATGTTATAATGGCGTTCTAAATTGATGCGGGGTGGAGCAGTCTGGTAGCTCGTCGGGCTCATAACCCGAAGGTCGTTGGTTCAAATCCAGCCCCCGCTACCACTTTTTAAATCCTTATTTAAAATTATTTTAAAATTGTAAAAAATAAGGTATCTTTCCATAAATTTATCATCAAATTTTAAAATTGATAAATTAAACATGGTTAAGATGTCGGCGAGCAATGATTTTAGCCCACCAACGTGTTTTGTGGGTTTTTTTGTATTTGCAATTTGCCAAACCGCTTAGGGCATGTTGAATATTGGTATTTGCTATGAAAAATGAGAAAAATCGCCCGTTTTTCAAGGAAAAAATGCAGGCTGATAGTCATTCTATCAGACAAGTTTTTGACGCAGAAAAACCAGATTTAGCCATTTTTCATGCAAAAATAGGCTAAACCATCAAATTTTATCAAACTCTAATAAAATGTTATCAATGTTCAACACGCCCTAACTCTTTTTGATTTTTAATTTGTGCTTTAACATAGGATTAACCAAGCCAAAATGAAACCATCTAGCAAGATTGCTGAACTTACCCAAATGATTGCCCCTGCGGTGTCCGCTTGTGGCGTAGAGCTTTGGGGGATTGAGTTTATGCCCCAAGGGCGTAAATCACTGCTCCGTATTTATATTGAAGTAAATGCCGATGCCCGTGAGCGTGGCGAGCATATCACCATCGAGGACTGCTCAGCGGTCAATCACCAAGTCTCAGGCGTACTAGAAGTGCATGACCCCATCGCAGGCGAGTATGTGCTAGAAGTGTCAAGCCCTGGCTTTGACCGTCCGCTGTTTACCCCCAAGCAGGTGGCGATGTTTGTAGGTGAGACCGTCAGTTTGCGTCTGATTCACGCCATCGGACAAGGCGACACCAAACGCCGTAAGGTCGTCGGTCGTCTGGTGAGTACGAGTGAGACGAGCATGAATGTGGTCACCGAAGATAAACTAGAATTTGACATCGCTTTTGATAATGTAGACAAAGCCAATTTGATTTATCAAGACTAAAATTTAACCAAAAAGGTAGATAAGATGAGCCGTGAGATTTTGACCGTTGTTGAGACCGTCAGTAATGAAAAAGGGCTTGACCCTGATGATATTTTTGGGGCGATTGAACAAGCACTTGTTTTTTCAACCAAGAAAAAAGTCTACACCGACCAACCCGAGGTAGCGGTGCGTGTTGCCATTGACCGTAAGACAGGCGATTATGACACTTATCGCTACTGGACGGTGGTGGCAGATGAAGACCATGAGATGCCTGCTTGCCAAAAGGCGATTAGCGATTTGGACGAAAACGAATACCAAATTGGCGACATCATCGAAGAGCAGATTGAGTCGATTGAGTTTGGGCGTATTGCCGCTACCCAAGCCAAGCAGGTCATCATCCAAAAAATCCGTGAAGCCGAGCGTGCCTTGATTGCCGATGCTTTTGAAGCTCGTGTGGGCGAGCTTATCACGGGCGAAGTCAAAAAAGCAAGCCGTGATGGTTACATCATTGACTTAGGCGACGGGGCGGAGGGTTATCTTGCCAAAGACCAAACCTTGCCCCGTGAAATGCTACGCCCTAAGAGCCGTGTGACGGCACTACTTGTCAAGGTCAATCGTGATGGGCGTGGCAGTCAGCTGGTGCTATCTCGTACGAGCAATGAGATGCTTGTTGCCTTGATGACCAAAGAAGTCCCTGAGATTAGCGAAGGGATTATTGAGATTCGTGATGTGGCTCGTCTGCCTGGTTTGCGTGCCAAAATCTCGGTAAAAACAGGCGACAGTCGTATCGACCCTGTGGGGGCGTGTATCGGCATGCGTGGCACTCGTATCCAAGCGGTGCAACAAGAGTTAGATGGCGAGCGTATCGATGTCGTGGTGTGGAGCGATGACCCTGCCCAGTACATCATCAGCTCATTGGAGCCTGCGGACGTGTCTAGTATCGTGCTAGACGAGGACAACCAAACTGCTGACATCATTTTTGGGGCGAACGATCAGTTGGCTCGTGCCATTGGCTCACAAGGTCAAAACGTGCGTTTGGCGTCTGATTTGACCGGCTATAAGCTTAACATGATGCTAGAATCTGAATACCTAGAACGCCAAAAAAGCGAGTCTGAGGCGATTATCACGCTGTTCTACGAGCGTTTGGAAGTGGATAGAGATTTGGCGGAAGCGTTGGCGGAGATTGGTTTTACCACCATCGAAGAAGTGGCTTATGTGCCTGCTGAGACTTTTTATGACATTGACGGCTTGGATGATGAGACCATCGGTGCCATCCAAGAGCGTGCCAAAGAAGTCATCATTAATGATGAACTTATCAAACAGCAAAACATCAAAGAACCTAGTGGCGAGCTACTTGCCCTAGAAGAGATGACTCCTGCCATTGCTTATAAATTGGCGGAGCGTGACATCATTACCCTTGACGACCTAGCCGAACAAGCGATGTTTGACATCGAAGACATCGAAGGCATGGGCAGTGAGCTGGCGGGCAAGCTGATTATGGCAGCACGTCAGTCATGGTTTGAATGACCATGCGTGCGTCATGGGGCGTACTGTCATGAGTACGTAAGGACGTTGCCAAATTTGGTTGGTGAGAATTTGGCAACTTGTAAAAATGGAGGGTAAAGTGGGGATGAACAAAATACATCCTGCCTATCCATTTTCACCAAATTCATCATTTTATGATAAAATCATTCATTAGATAACCAAACAAATTTAGGTAAACCAATGGCAACAAAAACCGTAAAAGAATTAGCAAAAGATTCTAACATTACCACTGGCGTGCTTTTAAAACAACTAAAAGACGCAGGTCTGCCCACTCGTGGCGAAGATGATTCTGTCTCAACCGATGAGCAGGCGACGTTAGTGGCGTTTTTAAAACAAAGTCATGGTCAAGCCCAAAAAACCCGCATTGGCATGACTCAAAAAACCACCACCACTAAAAAAATCACTACCACCACCGGCAAAGCCCAAAACATCAATGTCGTGCGTGCCAAGAAAAAGCAGTTTGACATCCAAAAACCTGACTTAGCTGCCGAAAAAGCCAAAGCCCAAGCAGAGCGTGAAGCCGAACAAGCCAAAGCCATCGCCGCCCTAGAAGCCAAACAAAACGAAGAGCGTGCCAAACAAGAAGCTGCCATGCGCCAAGAGGCGACATTGGCTGCCATGCGCGCCAACTCGGGCAGTGCAAATGGTGGCGAGAGTAAGCCCAGTGCGTCTGTGGTCGTCAAAAAAGCCAAAAAAGATGAAGCCGATAAAGACGACAGCGTGGTCAGCTCATCTGTGGTCAAAAAAGGCACAGCTGCCAAGAGTGACGTAAAATCTGACAAAAAAGAGACCAAGACAGACAAAGCTAAAAAACAACCTGCCAAACCTGCCAAGAGCGAGACCGAAGAAGAGCGTCAAGCTCGCCTTGCCCGTGAAGCCGAAGAGCAAAAACTGCGTGAGATAGAAGCGGAAAACCGTCGCCGTGCTGCCATTGACGCCCAAACTCGCACTTTGGAGCAGATGAAACAAATGGCAAATCGTTATAGTGAAAAAGACGAGGTGCCAAGTGCGGTCGTGCGTAAAGATGAGCCATTGGCGGCAGGTCTGGTCGGAGCGGCATTAGAAGAGTCTTTTGAAAAAGAGCGTCGTGAGATTAAGCGTGGTACCAGCAGTACATCAAGCCGTGCCAAAGGCGGTAGGAAAAAAGGCAAAGAAGAGCTTGAAATCAGACCTAAGTCACGTGGATTAAAATCATCACAAGCAAGCAAACATAAGTTTGAGATGCCTGTGGAAAAAATCATCCATAATGTTGAAGTGGGTGAAGAGATTGTCGTGTCTGACCTTGCCCAAAAAATGGCGGTCAAAGTGCGTGAAGTCATCAAGTCGCTCATGAAAATGGGCGAGATGGTGCGTGAGGGCGATGTCATCGACCAAACCACCGCCGCCCTTGTCATCGAAGAGTTTGGGCATAACTTCATCGCTGTGTCTAACACCCAACTAGAAGACGACCTACAAGAGGCTGCCACCGAGAAACAAGGCAACGTCCAAACCCGTCCGCCTGTCGTTACCATCATGGGTCACGTTGACCATGGTAAGACATCACTACTGGATAAAATCCGTGAAACCAAAGTGGCAAGCGGTGAAGCTGGCGGTATTACCCAGCACATCGGGGCGTACCATGTTGAGACTGACCGTGGCGTGATTACTTTCCTTGATACCCCTGGTCACGCTGCCTTTACTGCCATGCGTTCACGTGGGGCTCAGGCGACCGACATCGTGGTCATCGTGGTGGCGGCAGATGATGGAGTTATGCCACAGACCGAAGAAGCCATCGACCATGCACGAGCGGCTGGCACACCAATCATCATCGCCATGAACAAGATGGATAAAGACACCACTGACCCAGAGCGTGTGTTAAATGAGCTGTCAGTCAAAGAAATCATCACGGACGCTTGGGGTGGGGATACGTCACTGGTCAAGGTCTCTGCCAAAACAGGCATGGGTATTGATGAACTATTAGAGACCATCAGTATCCAAGCCGAAATCATGGAGCTAACCGCCCCTGTGGATGGTGCTGCCCAAGGCGTGGTCATCGAATCTCGCCTAGATAAGGGGCGTGGTGCGGTGGCAAGCCTACTGGTCAAAAAAGGCACGCTAAAACAAGGCGATCTAGTACTGGCAGGCGAGTTCTATGGCAAAGTGCGTGCCATGACCGATGAGAATGGTGAGCGTATCAAGTCGGCAGGGCCTTCTATTCCCGTGGAGATTTTGGGCTTGCCTGATGCTCCGATGGCAGGTTCTGAGTTCTTGGTGGTCTCTGATGAGAAAAAAGCCCGTGAAGTGGCGGATTTTCGTATCGCTCGTGAGCGTGAACGTTTGCTTGAACGCCAAAACAAAATGCGTCTAGAAAACATGTTTGCCAACATGGGTAGTGAAGCAAAAACCCTAAATCTTATCCTAAAAACAGACGTGCGTGGTTCGCTAGAAGCCCTGCTTAGTGCGTTAGATGAGCTGTCAACCGATGAAGTCAAAGTGCGTGTGATTAGCTCGGGCGTGGGTGCCATCACTGAGTCTGATGTCATCTTGGCGGAGTCTAGTGAGGCGGTTCTGCTGGGCTTTAACGTGCGTGCTGACAATGCCGGCAAGCGTAAAGCAGATGAAGTGGGGCTTGACATTCGTTATTATAGCGTGATTTATGGCTTGATTGACGATGTCAAAGCAGCGATGAGTGGCATGCTTGCCCCTGAGCACCGTGAGAAAATCTTGGGTATTGCCGAGGTGCGTGAAGTGTTCCGTTCTAGCAAGTTCGGGGCGGCGGCAGGCTGTATGGTACAAGAAGGCACGATTTATCGTAACAAGCCCATCCGTGTTCTGCGTGATGATAAAGTCATCTTTACAGGACAGCTCCAATCCTTGCGTCGCTACAAAGACGATGTGAACGAGGTTAAGGCAGGCATGGAGTGTGGTCTGGCGGTCAAAGGCTATGAAGTCGCTGCTGGTGATAAGATTGAAGTCTTTGAGATTCACGAAGTGGCGCGCACCCTGTGATGTCATGACAAAAACCGCTTGCCCTAAGGTGAGCGGTTTTTTGATAATAAGTTGCACAAATAGGAGTATTCATATGACATCATTTGCCTTTTCATCATTAACTCATGAAGACTTGCTGGCATTGAGCTTGACACTTGATGACAGTTGGAGAGCGTGGATAGAGACTAACATTGAACGGGGGTGTAGCCCTGCCAGTATCGCCAAAGTTTTGGCGGACAATAAAAAATTGCCAAGCAAGTATCTGCCTGCCGTGCGTCCAAATATCACCAATGATGATGAGAATTTTGTTGATATTGATGGGCATGTCGTGCAGGTGGTTTGCACTCTAAAATCGCCCCTAGTGGTAGTGTTTGACAACCTGCTTACACAGGCGGAGTGCGATGAGCTGATTGCATTGGCGGATGGCAGGTTGGAGCGTGGTAAGGTTGTTGATGACAAAACGGGTAATTCACGTCTGCACGCTCACCGCAGTAGTGATAACGCCCAGTTCACTTTGGGTGAGTTTGAGGTCATTGACCGCGTGGAGAGACGATTAGCGACCCTGCTAAACTGGCCTGTGGAAAATGGCGAGGGTTTGCAGGTACTGCGTTATCAAAAAGGCGGAGAATACCGCCCACATTTTGATTATTTTGGTGACAGCGTGGGCGGTCGCAAGCATTTGGAAGTAGGCGGACAGCGTGTCGGCACTTGTGTGATGTATCTGTCAGATGTGCAGGCAGGAGGCGGAACATCATTTCCCAGTGTGGGTATGGAAGTCAAGCCCAAAAAGGGTGGTGCGGTGTTCTTTGCTGATGTAGACGAGCAGGGGGATGTAGACAAACTGACCTTGCATTCAGGTGTGCCTGTCATTGCAGGTGTGAAATTTATCGCCACCAAATGGGTGCGTGAACGTCCTTACAGACGTGAGAGTTAATGTTTTGGTTTGATGATAAATACCACAAAATCGCCCACAGTCATGTCGGGCGATTTTTTATGCTTGAATATTTTTCAAAAGCGTTTACTTAAAACATCTTGGTTGGGTCTTGCTCTATGAGTAATTTATCCAGCGGAGTTTCTAGGGCGTCGGCAATCTGCCCCATCAGGTCGATGGATACCGCCCGTCCACCATTTTCAATCTCACAGACATAAGTTTTGCTGATGCCCGCCTGAAATGCCAGCTCTTCTTGGGAGAACTCTTTGATACGCCGAAGTTGTCTCATGTTTTGGGCGAAGATTAGGTGGTATAAATGGGGTGTTTGATTGAATTTTTCCATGGGGTTATTGTAAAGTTATTGACTATCAATCTCAATTAACTAACATTAAATAAAATTCAATAATAGTTTAATTTTTAAAAATTATCTTATAGAATATATTCACTTTGGTTAAATGTTGTTAACAAAAATCAAAGTTTATTTCTGATGTAATCTAGGAGTGTACTGTGAAAAAATCTCATCTATGTCAAGCGATGGCGTTGGTTGCTGTGGTTGGTCTGACCGCTTGTTCATCAAATTCTAGCTATTCGGTTAAAAAACCTACTGCTACGCCAATCACGTCTGGTGCTGTAAACTATGGTTCGGGTGTGGTTCCAAGCTGCCCAGAATGCTAAGCTGTTATCAGAGCAAAATAAAGTCTCCACCGATGCCGATGGCAAGTTGGTATTGGCTGATGCTGACTTTAACGGCTCAAGCCAAGGTCAGAGTGGTTATGATGCAGGCATGAACGCCAATAAAGATGGCAGTCTAGATAACCCTGCGTTGTCGGCAGTCAAGGGGTATGTGGATAACACAACAGGTCAAGCAGTCTATCTAAGAGACCCTGCGGTGGCAGGTTTTAGCTATCAAACCTTTGGGCAGGTGTTTGATGGCAGTAATCAGTCGCAGGGTTATGTCAGTGTGGGTCAAAGCACAAGTTTGGCAGATACCGCCACAGTTAAGGCTACCTATCAAGGCGTAGCGATGGGAACTTATGATAAACGCAGTGAAGTGGTCAGCGACATGAGTGCTGAGTTAAATTGGGGTACTAATGCCAAGACGCTTAGTGTTACCACCACCAACAGTCATATCGCAAATGCCAATAGCTTAAAAGGCTATACAGGCATCAGCAAAGATGCCGTTTTGACTTTACCGAAAACATGACATGGGATAGCACCAAAAAAGCCTTTGCCAGTAGCGATGCTCTGGGTTGTACCTATGGTGCTAATGCCGAAGAGATTGGCGGGACATTCTCAAAAACCATTGATGGTAAAGCCTATGAAGGGGCATTTGGCGGTACTAAGCAATAATTTGGCATTCATAAAAATATAAGTTGCTCATTTGGGTGGCTTATATTTTTTAGGAGAAATAAAAATGAATAAAACGGCATTATCTTTGACGATGGCTGTTGGCATATTGATGAAAAATGCCACCGCTAATGTTTGTCATCAAGGTGATTTGGTCTATTATGGCACCGATGATTTTATTAGTCAGCAAAAACTATTGCAATTAAATAATGCCAATCATGATATTGATGTGGAATATTTGCCCGAAAACCCTATGACTCATGAAGAGACCATTGATTTATATTTACAAACAGGGTCATGGCAGTCTTTGGCTGGTTATTTAGATTGGTATGAAACGCAATTAAATCATGATATTGTTTTATTAAATTTTACTTGGGCAATGGTGCATCGTGCCAATCGTGAAAGCCATCTTGCCATACCATTATACCAAAAGATTTTGCAGGATAATCCTGACTATATATTTGTCAGATATGCTTATGCACAGGCTTTGTTTGAAAACAAAAGACATAAAGAAGCCAAACAGGAATTTGATAAATTGCCTTTATCAAAATTTAGCCCTGACACCCAAAGAAAAATACAAGCCTATCAACAACACATATTAAATGCCCAAAAAATACAAACAGGCATAGAGTTAAATTATGAGAAAAGTGATAACATCAATCAAGTATCTGCCGACCCTGTGGTTATCATTGATGGCAGAGTATTTCAAAAGAATGAAAGCTCTTTACCTAAAAAAGACACAAGCATTCATTATGGCTTATCCTTTGATAAATAAAAGAATATCGATGGTAATCATTATGTCATGACGGATTTGTCATTATCATGTCATCATTATTTAGAATTTGATGAATATAACGAACAGCACATTCAAGCAGGTATAGGCTACGCCCATAAAAACCAAACAACAAATTGGCGAATTAAACCGTTTTATGCTCATCATCGTCTCGATGACAAAAGTTACTATGATGATTACGGAGCTGATTTGGGCATGACATATGACATAAGCCCAAATTGGCAATATTGCATGAATTATTTATTAAAAAATAGGGATTATAAAGATTATGATGGCTTAGATGGTATTCATCATCACAAAAATTTGCTATGATTTATCATAAAAATCGCCATGCCATATTCTTTGGGTTAAATCATCAAATAGAAAATACTGAAAATCATCAATATGATAATCAAAAATTAGGCATGATGGCAGGTATGGAATATCATGTGAATGATAGTATTGGTCTGCAGGCTCTGGTCTAAAAAGTA
>NZ_MUXV01000069.1 GCF_002014975.1 Moraxella bovis | reverse complement strand
TACTTTTTGAACCACTGCCTAAATTTGTACAAGAAGCGGTACAAGCTTTTCCTGAAATTTACTTTTCTCGACTGGTTGTTTTGGGAGAAGGAGATAGTGAAGAAATTGTTTTGCCAAGAATTTTTAGTGCTAAAGGTATTCCTGTTGATGAGTCAGCGATTACGATAGCTCCTTTAGGAGGGAGACATGTTAATCATTTTTGGCGACTACTGTCTCAGTTAGATATTCCTTATGTGACTTTATTGGATTTGGATGTTGGTAGATATTGTGGTGGTTGGGGAAGAATTAAATATGTAAATGATCAATTATCGCAACATTCTGATGGAGCATTTTTAAAGGAAGACACTATTCCAAAATGGAATGAATCTGAAATTAGGACAAATCATACATATCAAGATGGACAAGGTCAAGAGCGGAATCTTTTTGCTGGCTTAGAGAGTTTGGGGGTGTTTTTTTCCTATCCAATGGATTTAGATTTTTCCATGCTTAAAGCATATTCATCTAAATTTGAATTAAAAGACACTAATAAATTACCCAATGATAAGTTGCTTACATCTGTTTTGGGGGAAAAGAGATATAATCCTGAACAATATAGTGAAGACGAACAGAAACTTTTTGCCAGTTACCATAAATTATTTAACTTGGGAAGCAAACCAGCAAATCATCTTAAAGCTCTTGCTAATTTAACTGATGAAGAGTTATTGCAAAACATGCCTGAAGAGTTGTCTCGTCTTGCGGATAAAGTGAAAGAAAAATTACGGGAGATTCCTGAATGATTCCAGTAGAACAATGGAAACCTGCCGATGGTTTGACATTAGAACCAAATGCCATGAAAGCTGTTTTGGAGCAAGAAAAATGCCTTGCTCTGACGGCAGGACCTGGTGCTGGAAAAACAGAAATGCTCGCACAGCGTGCTGACTTTTTGTTTCGCACAGGAACTTGTCGTTACCCAAAAAGAATTCTTGCTATTTCATTTAAGGTTGATGCTAGCATGAATCTAAAAGAGCGTGTTAAACGAAGATGTGGGCATGAATTATCATCGCGTTTTGATAGTTACACTTTCCACGCTTTTGCCAAGCGAATTATTGACAGGTTTAGAGTGGTATTAACAGGTCAAGATTCTCTCAAAGCAGGCTACACAATTGGGGATCAAAGAGTGGCAGGGGAGCAAATTACTTTTAATGATCTAGTTCCTTTAGCCATTGAAATTTTAAAGAGCTCAGAAATTGCTCGAAACGCTATTCGTCAAACCTATTCAGATGTGTTTTTAGATGAATTTCAGGATTGCACAAACCTTCAATATGAGTTGATTAAATTGGCGTTTCAAGGTACCCATGTTCGTCCAACTGCCGTTGGTGATACCAAACAGAAGATTATGGCTTGGGCTGGAGCATTAGAGGGCATTTTTCAAACATTTGCTCAAGATTTTTCAGCAGTACCATTGAATATGTACCGCAATTTTAGATCTAAACCAGTTCTGCTTAGACTGCAAAATAAAATTATCCAAAAAATGGATCCAAATTCTGTCATGCCAGATGAACAACTACTTGGCGATGAAGGAAAAATCATTGCTTGTGAATATCATAGCAGTTCAGATGAAGCAACACAGCTAGCTGATTTTATTCAGCAATGGTCAAATGAAGAAAAAGTACTATTATCAGAAATTGCAATCTTGATTTCAAAACAAGCCGATTTATATGGACAGCTTATTATGCAAGAATTGGATAAAAGACAAATTCCTTATCGAAATGAACAGCAACTACAAGATATTTCCACTGAGCCAATTACAAGATTGATTGTTGATTATCTACTATGCTTATATGGGGAAAAAGAACCCAATGCCTGGATTCGTCTGCAAGAACAGCTTATTCCGTTTACTGATGATGAGGAATTTGAATTTAGCCAACGTTTTTACTTCCACAATTTTTTTAGTGAGCAACAAAGAAAAGTTAAACAAGCAATACAAAATGGAAATAAATATTCGGATTGGTGGAAAAGCGTTAAATCTTTTCTACAAAAGCTGAGTATTGAAACTATTGTGGCATTATCACCAGACTACGAATCCAAGAATAGGTTAAAAGAGATTATTCAAGAGACCAAAAAACATATTGATGAGTTTTTTCAAAAAGAACAAGATTTGGTCAGAGCATTAAGATGCTTTTCTGAAGATCAGGCTGTTAGGATTTTGACAATTCATAAAAGTAAGGGACTGGAATTTCATTCTGTTATTATGTTGGGTATAGAAAAAGAAACTTTTTGGGGCAATGCCGAGGAAGAAAGATGTACTTTTTTTGTCGGCGTATCTCGTGCCAAACAGCGGCTTTTATTAACATATTCTCAGGAAAGAGAAAAACCACAAGGATATACTCAACGATGGAATGTCAATCGAAATAAACACAAGGAATATTGGAAATACTTGGAAAATACGTAAAATTAATACATTTAGACGATTCTATTACCACTTTCTTTGATGATTCCAGTAATGCTGTCTGAAAAAAAGATTATTTTCAGACAGCAATCTTTACAAAACCTATTCAGGCAGCCTGAAAAAATATTAAATATCACAAACACTAATACCCACATATCACAATTATCAATTTTTATAATAAGTCAAATCCTTGTATAATAAGCACATTTGACAGGGTAACCACACGGAGCAAACAATGAAACACCTTGAAACCTACCGCATTTTTAATGGTGAACAACAAATTTGGCAACATTTTTCAGGCTGCCTAAATTGTGAAATGAATTTCGCCATTTATTTGCCGAATTGTGTTGAAAATAGCACCGCCAAAACCGAGCGTTTGCCCGTGCTATATTGGCTGTCTGGCTTAACTTGTACCGAGCAAAATTTTATTACCAAATCAGGTTTTGCCCGTTATGCCGATGAGCATAACCTGATTGTCGTTGCTCCCGACACTTCGCCCCGTGGCGAGAGCGTGGCGGACGATGATGCTTATGATTTGGGGCAAGGGGCGGGATTTTATGTCAATGCGACACAAGAGCCTTGGGAAAAACATTATCAAATGTATGATTATATTGCCAAAGAATTGCCTGCGTTGATTAACGAGCATTTCCCCACGAGTGGCAAACAGTCCATTTTTGGGCATTCAATGGGTGGACACGGGGCATTGACGATTGCCTTTAAAAATTCCAGTGATTATCAAAGTGTGTCGGCATTTTCACCCATAACTGCTCCCACGCAAGTGGCTTGGGGGCAAAAGGCATTTACCGCCTATTTGGGCGACGATAAACAGGTGTGGGCGAATTATGACAGCGTGGCGTTATTGGAAAAATACCGTCCCAATTTGCCCATTTTGATTGAGCAAGGCGATAAAGACCAATTTTTAGCCGAGCAATTAAAGCCTGACTTGTTTTGTCAACTGGCGGATAAATTGGGCGTGCATTATAAATTTAGGTATTGTTAAAAACAA
>NZ_MUXV01000068.1 GCF_002014975.1 Moraxella bovis | reverse complement strand
AGTTGGTTTGATAATTCAAGCTTCTTGAATAAGAATGGTATCATCAAAATGGATTTGTTGTTTGGTCATTTGTGATAAAGCTTGACCCAATGATAGTGTAGGTGTGGCTATCTGCAGTCCTTGACTACACTCAAAAGATAAGGCTATACCATTATCGGTTAAAGATTGCGGATTGGTTTCATCTGAATCTATACGCAACTTTAATGAGACTTGACTAACACCAACAGAATTGGTCGGGGCAAATAGGGTTAGCCAAGTAGGGGTATAGTTTGGATTGTCTATATTATCCAATTCTTTTATGGATTGCGTTTTAAATTTGCGATATTCGCCAATTAAGTTTTTAATATCCAACCCTTGAAATAATCGCTGTTTTTTGCTATTAACCTCAACCAAAGGATAAATATACTCATCTCTTAACCAATCAAACCCATACCTCCCTTGATAATCATCAGGTCTTCTAAAATGCACGGTAAAGTTTGGCAAGTTATCGTTAGCCTTGGTGCTGGTTAGATTGTTTTGTAATTTTGCTTGGCGATACTGTGCTTGTGCTTGGCGATATTGGGCAAGTCTATTATCATCAATAATCTCTTTAAAACTTGTCTGTGAATGCACAAGTTTTGGTGGTGGAGTGCATTTGCATAGACACAAATCATCATTTAAAGCAGGCATTGCTCCACCCAAAGAAAAAGACAATCTTGGACCTGTTGGTACAATTTTGCCCATTGATTGACAAGCAGAACACCAGACATCATCGCCGATACAGCTTTGCTTTTTGCCATCTACATTAAAGACAATGGGATTGGTGGTTGTCTGGACGATACCGCCTGCTGTGGTGGTGTCGTTTTCTAGGATGTAGTAACGGGTTAGGGGCATGGGATGTCTTCATGTTGAGTGTGTCTATCAATGGTAAGTTTAAATTCATTATCAACAACGGTCAATGTCATGTTTCTTATGGGACTAGGATTGCCGATAGATAAAAGTATCTCATGACTTATCATGGGCAGGATGTGATTGGTGATGATGGCATCAATCATACGACCGCCTGACTCTATTTCTTGACAGCGGTTGGCGATGAGGGTGATGACGGCATCATCATGGCTTAATGTGATGTTATGATTATCCTGCATGCGTTTGATGACTTTGTTTAGTTGCAGGGTGATGATGTGTGACATCATCTCGTGATTGAGTGGGTAGTAGGGAATGTTTTGGATTCTACCCAAAAGTGCCGCCGGAAAAGTCTGCAATAGAGGCTCTCTTAATGCCGTAGCCAGTCCTTCTATATCGGGTTTTAGAAGCTCGTCTTGACATAAAGTTAGGGTAAGCTCTGAGCCGACATTGGTGGTTAGGATGATGATGGTGTTTTTGAAGTCAATATAGCGACCCTCGCCATCTTCCATAAATCCTTTATCAAAGACCTGAAAGAAAATCTCATAAACATCGGGATGAGCCTTTTCTATCTCATCTAGCAGGACAACACTATAAGGACGTCTGCGAACGGCTTCAGTCAGTACGCCACCTTCACCATAGCCGACATATCCTGGAGGGGCACCTTTAAGCGTGGAGACGGTATGAGGTTCTTGGTATTCACTCATGTTGATGGTAATGAGGTTTTGTTCACCGCCATACATGATGTCTGCCAGTGCGAGGGCGGTTTCGGTTTTGCCCACGCCAGAGGGTCCTGTTAGCATAAAGACGCCAATCGGTTTGTTGGGGTTGTCTAGATTGGCTCTGGCGGTCTGTATGCGTTTGGCTATCATATCAGTTGCATGAGGCTGACCGATGATTCGTTGGTTGAGCGTTTCTGATAAATGAAGGATTTTTTGCACTTCATCATCCATCATTTTTCCAATGGGAATGCCTGTCCATTCAGCAATGATTTGAGCGATGAGATGAGAATCTACCACAGGATGAACCAATGTCTCTTGTTTTTGTATGGTCTGAAGTTTTGTGATAAGTGCTTGTTGCTCTGCCTTGAGGGCTTTTATTTCTTCTGGTTTATCATCATCCGATGAGGTTATGGATGCTCTGATTGCATGAAGTGCCTCGACAAGTTGTTTTTGGTCTTGATATTGTGCATTGATAACATCCAACTCTGACTGTATGGCTTGGATTTGTTGCTGTTTTTGTGCAATGACATCGCCATCGGTTAGGTAGCCTGATTCTTGTTGTTTTTGAAGCTGGTGAATCTGCTGTTCGATGGATTTTATGCTTTCTTCTTTGGTGGTGATAGACAGGGGGGTGCTGTTTAAGCTGACGGCAACCCTAGCACAAGCGGTATCAAGAATGCTAATAGCTTTGTCTGGCAATTGTCGTGCAGGAATATAGCGAGCTGAGAATTTGACAGCAGTTTGCACGGCATCTTCTAAGATGAGTACCTGATGATGGGATTCTAGTCTGTCCACCAAGCCCCTTAGCATATCAGTTGCCACTTTTTGGTTGGGTTCTGGCACTTGAATGACTTGAAATCTTCGGGTAAGTGCGGGGTCTTTTTCAAAATATTTTTTGTATTCTGACCATGTGGTTGCACCAATGGTGCGAAGCTCGCCTCTTGCCAAAGCGGGTTTTAAAAGATTGGCGGCATCGCCTGTACCTGCAGCACCGCCAGCACCCACTAATGTATGAATCTCATCAATGAACAAGATGATAGGCTTGGGACTTTGGTGGACTTCTTTGATAACTGCTTTTAGGCGATTTTCAAACTCACCAGAGACACTTGCTCCTGCCTTGAGTGCACCGATATCAAGTAAGATGATTTCAACTTCTCTTAGGTGGTTTGGCACATCGCCTTGAGCAATTTTTAGAGCAAGACCTTCAACGACAGCAGTCTTTCCTACACCAGCCTCACCAGTCAATAATGGGTTGTTCTGCTTTTTGCGAGAGAGTATATCCACCATTTGGCGGATTTCGTTATCCCTGCCTGTAACGGGGTCTAACTTCTCTTGTCGTGCCTGCTCGGTAAGATTGGTGCCAAAACGTGCCAAGGCAGATTGCCCCGTTGGGTCACTGGGTGACAAGGAGACTTCCTGAGCTGTGGGTTTTTCAATGGAATGTTGGCATATTTGGTTGTAGTCGTCATACAGCTTTTGAGTATTGATTTTGCCAAATTCGGAACTGATTCTAAGAAGTTGGTGTTTAAACTGGTTGGATTCTAACAGTGTGTAAATAAGATGACCTGTGGTGATGCGTGTTTGATTAAAGTTTATGGAGACGTACAGCCATGACTCTTCAATGAGTGTCATGACGTCATCAGAGAAGTCACTGACCTGTTCATAGCCTGTTTTTAGGGTTTTTAAGTGGTTTGCAATGTCGCTTATTAGATAGTCGTGATTTAGTTCAAAATGACCCTCTATGAATCGTAAATCCGTATCGTCCATTTGTAATATTTGATATATCCAATGGGAGAGTTCAACATACCTATTTTCACGCAACTTGGCAAACATAAAAGCACTTTCAAGGCTCTTATATAGTGATGTATTTAGTTTGGCAAATAAAGCAGAGCGGTTGATTTGAGACATATCGGTTCCTTGTTTGGTGGCTTAAAAGCAATATCATAACAAAATATCTCACCAAAAGTCCACAACCAAATCATAATTGTGGTGGAAGCAAATGATGGATGTTTGGTGTCATTGAACTTCTGCCAGTACGGAGGATGTGCCATTGCCATTTAAAGAATAGATAAGGCATACACTACTTTAAAATTACATCTTTTTATAGGATGATAATGAGTGTTAATACCCCTTAAAGAAAAATATTTCCCATCATGCTCTAAAAAAACAGAGATATACCCATCAACAACAAGCTCTAACTGACCTAAATATCTTTTATACAGTTCGTCTAATATTTCTTGGGATTTTTGATGGTCTTGAACAACCAAATTAATGGTTTCTATCATTGCCATTTTGTCATGATTGGTTAAATTGTGTTTTTTGGTATTTTCATCATCTGACGAGAGATATGTTAAACGGTAAACCACTTCATTATTTCTATCAATACTAAGATAACTATTTAATTCCTTAAAATGCATAATATGACTAATACCTTCTTTTACAACCCAACGACTTAGATCGTCTGTATGTTTATCCAAAGATACTTCAAAACGAGATAAAAACTCATCAAAAGACATCAGTTTAACTTTTCTGTCATAGGGATGCCTATGTATACAGGTGGAGGCGGTATATAGTCATATTCAAATGTATGCTTAGGAGTGCAATGTTTTTCGCTATAATAATCTGCTGACTCATAAGGTGGTGCCGAAAAGGCAGTTGTATGGATAAGAGCAAATAGCGTGGCGATAAAGTATTTCATGATGACTCCTTGGTCTTTGGGGGCGGTGAGGCTTCTGCCAGTAAAGAGGATGTTCCATTGCCTGAATTTATTTATTCAATGTAAATTCCATATAAATAGCTACCATTACATTGTTCTAGTGGGTGAAATGCAATTTTTGTACCACTCATAGAAAAATACATTCCATCATACTCCAAAAAAGCCATAACACTACCTTGTTCTATCATACTTATTTGCCCTATATATCTCTCATAAAGTTCTTCAAGTAATTCGCTGGATTTTTCTTTGTCGTCGATAAATATATTGATAACTTCTAGCATAGCTAACATTTCATTATTATTTATATGATAACCTTTTTTGAGTATATTTTTTAAATCTAGTGTTGAGTAAGAGACATTGTAAATATCACGGTTGTCTCTGATTATTTTTAAAATGCCATTTAATTCATTCAGTACGAGAGAATTATCAATCCCCTCTCTTTCTGCCCAACGACTTCTATCTGATATGTATTCTCCCAATGAAACCTCTAATGAATTCATAAATTTATCGTAAGAAATGAGTTTTTTATTTCTGTTAAGGGGTATGCCAACATATGGCTCATGTTGATGTATTACCTCTTGTGACTGCTGTGTATTTTTATTAACATCTATCAACTGACATGTTATAGGGTCATAATACTCAGCTGGTAGATAGGGCTTAGCATAAACTGAATTTAATAGTGCAAAAAGTGCAACAAATGATAAATACTTCATTGTAATTCCTTATTCTTTGGGGATGGTTAGGCTTCTGTCGGCACGGAGGATGTTCCATTGCCATTTAAAGAATGGTTAAGGCATATATTTCTTGAAAGTTACATCTTTCTATGGGATGATAATGAGTGTTAATACCCCTTAAAGAAAAATATTTCCCATCATGCTCTAAAAAAACAGAGATATACCCATCAACAACAAGCTCTAACTGACCTAAATATCTTTTATACAGTTCGTCTAATATTTCTTGGGATTTTTGATGGTCTTGAACAACCAAATTAATGGTTTCTATCATTGCCATTTTGTCATGATTGGTTAAATTGTGTTTTTTGGTATTTTCATCATCTGACGAGAGATATGTTAAACGGTAAACCACTTCATTATTTCTATCAATACTAAGATAACTATTTAATTCCTTAAAATGCATAATATGACTAATACCTTCTTTTACAACCCAACGACTTAG
>NZ_MUXV01000067.1 GCF_002014975.1 Moraxella bovis | reverse complement strand
GCAAGTAATGGTAATTTATGTCTTCATAACCGTAAATTACCAACTTTTGTGCAAGTTGTCTTTTTAGTTTTTGTTACAGCATACTTTTTGGATTACTACCTATTTTTAAAAACAATAACATCATTGTGGTTATTTGGCATAAAACTTGCAACAATTAATTTTATTATCATGGGACGGATTTCATTTTAACTTTTGCAAATTTGTAAAGTGACTTATAAAACAATCTTGCAAAATAAAGAAAAACCCCCATGTTATTAAGATAACTAACGATTGGCTTGCTTAAATTGACTTAACACCAATCATTAACCCACCAGAATGCCATCATTGCTTTTGTAAGTATGAATAATTCCTTTATAGGTTCTCACATGAAATATCTAAAAACTGGTGCGATTGCACTTGCAACAACCCTAGCAACAGTCGCTCCTGTTCAAGCGGTCAATGCGGCAAATACAAGTGCCAATATTGATAAAGTATTGGGCGAGCTTAGCCGTCAGCACAATAACGCATCAAGCCTTGTCAAATCCACTCGTGACAACACTTCATTGACGTTGTCAAGCTCTTTAATCAAGGATGCTAAGAGTGACTCTCAAAAAGACTCAGACATGCTAGGACAGCTCTCTGCCGTTGCTTCTAATACCGTCAGCAAATTTAAACAATCAGGCATGGCATCATGGTACGGTCGCCAGTTCCATGGCAAACCCACCGCCAGTGGCGAAACCTTTGACATGAATGCCATGACCGCCGCTCACAGCTCCTTACCGATGAACTGCTACATCAAAGTCACCAATAAGGACAACGGCAAATCTGTCGTCGTTAAAGTCAATGACCGCCCTGCCCAAGCCAACCGTATCTTGGATTTGTCTTATGGTGCCGCCAAAGCCATTGGGCTAACCCAAAAAGGCGTGGGCAATGTCAGCATTGAGCGTATTGATTAGGGCGTGTTGAAACTTTATAACACATTTTAACATTTAGAAATTTCATAGGAATAAAATGGTGTTTTTGCATGAAAAATGACTAAATTTTGCTTGTCATTGCAAACACCAAAGACAGGTACGCTCTATACCAAAAGAACCAAGTTCCGTTAAGCACAGAAACTTAGCCCAACTAGATCCAACCAAAGTCTAATAATAAACTAACCCCCATCTTAACTCAGCAATTAATGCTAGATTGCGGGATGAGAATTGGGGGTTAGTTTATTTTTTAAACATTTTAACGATGTTAAAATTATTTTTTGCCTTTTTTAGCGGATTTTTCGGTAGGATTTACCGCGTCTTTTAGACCTTTACCTGCTTTAAATCCAGGCACTTTGCTGGCAGCGATTTGTAGTGGCTCACCAGTCTTAGGGTTGCGACCTGTACGAGCAGCACGCTCTTTAACGCTAAAAGTACCAAAACCAACCAATACCACGTCATCACCACGCTCCAAGGCACCTTGTACGCTAGAAGTAAAAGCATTAATGGCTTTGGTGGCTTGCTCTTTGGTAAGACCTGCTTCGCTGGCAACAGCATCTACTAATTCTGATTTATTCATGATTTGTCCTCATGGTGTTGATGATAAGAATGTGAAATGAATTTACATTTGCTAAGTCTTGCAATAGCAATAAAGTCAGCAAAAGCAAATCTAAGCCTACAACACATGCTGCATGCTTGGGCTTATTTTGAGTGCATTGTATAAGGGTATTGCCCATTTTACAAGGGGTATGGCAAAATATTTTTATCTTTTTTACAAAAATACCCCATCAAAGGCGTGATATTTACGATAAAAGCTTACTTTCATCCTTTTTTACCAAAAAATCACGCATTGGTTACATTAAGGTGGTTTACTTTTTTTGGATATCATTTTATCATTAGCATTATTTTTTGATCAGATAATCACGCATGACCGACCCACAGCCGACTCACAACACCAAACCCAGTAATCCACAACCAACCTATCGCACCGATGATGGCGATAATGGCGGTGTCTCTCGTGGACTGTTAAATGTTCTATTGGTGTTTTTAGAATCAGCCATCACTCTAATTCTCCGCTTTGACCCCAAACTGCGACAGCTTGCCTACCCACTTGCCGAGCGTGGTACGGTGGTCTGCATTCGTACCTACCTGCCTCACGTGCAGTTTTATGCTACATTTGGCTATCGCGGGGTGCTACTTGATGACCGCCTACCCAATGACAAGACCACGCCCGACATGACGGTAAACGCTTACAGTTTTCAGCTCATCAATGCCATTACCACGCATAGCAGTGGCAGTGTTGAGTCGCTACAAATTCGTGGCAGTCATGAAGATGTGCATGATTTTAAGGCGTTTTTGGTGCAGTTGGGCGTGGGCGGTGTCATTCAAAATCTACTGGGCAAAGTCAAGGGCAAACCTGCCCCCACCCCCGAACAAAAAGCCGAAAAACAAGAAAACTACAAAGCCAAAATCGCCGAGCAGTCTGCTCGCATTGATGAGCTAACCATGCATAATCACAAGCTAAATACTGCTCTCATCGAACTACAAGGCAAACAAAAAAGCACCCTTATCGCCCTTGTTGTCGTGGGCATCATCGCATTGGTTGCCATCATCATGAACTTTGTTTGATTATTTTTTACGCATAAAAAGGCGAACTTTCCGCCTTTTTATTTATTTTACTGGTTATTTATTTTATTGACTTGATTTTTTGCCCTAACGCCAAATATCAATTCCTACTCCTTTAGTCGGATTGCAAACCACATCTGCCATGCTATGATAAATGTCACTTTTTAGTTTTGGCTTGATTGGGGTTGGGGCATGCCTACCATTGACAACATTTTAAAAAGATGTAGTGAAAACTTAACGCTTGAAATAGATCTTTCATTGTAAATACCAAAGGCAGGCACGCCCTATATTTGACAAGTAATTCAAAAGATAAATTTATGATGAATTTTATCAATGGCAAAAATCAATTACTTTGATAAAAAATAATCTTGACTGGATTACTAGGAATTATTATAATAGTCACATATTATCTACCCACGCCTAGCTTAGTTGCCATCAACGTTAGGCTAGGCAATTTGGAAACCATATTATGCGATTGACAACTCGTGGACGCTATGCAGTAACTGCCCTACTTGATTTGGCGGTACAAGAAATTCGCCATCAAGGGGCGGTGTCCTTGTCTGACATTGCAAAGCGTCAATCCATCTCCATCTCTTATCTTGAACAACTTTTCTCAAAGCTACGCAAAAAAGGCTTGGTCAGCAGTACTCGTGGGGCGTCTGGCGGTTATCATCTTGCCAAACCCTTAGACGAGATTGACATCATGAGCATCATCACCGCCGTCGATGAGTCCATTAACGCCATGCAGTGCGGTGGCAAGGGTGACTGCCGAGATGGCGAGATGTGCCTAACGCACGACCTGTGGCATGATTTATCCAACCACATCGAAGCCTATCTGAGCAATGTTACCCTAGCCCAACTTTTAGAATCCAAGCACACAGGGTACATCGCCGACCGCCAACAACAAAAAATCTCTGGCGAGAAAAACGACAAAACCAATTCAATCAATACAATTAACTTAGGGGTCAATCCAGCATGAGCCAGTCATCACTTATTTATTTAGATTATGCCGCCACCACGCCAGTCACCCAAGAAGTCGCCGACAAAATGGTCAAATACATGACCTTTGACGGGATTTTTGGTAACCCTGCCAGTCGCTCGCACGGCTTTGGTTGGCAAGCCGAAGAAGCGGTAGAAAATGCCCGTTTGCAGATTGCCGAGACGGTCGGTGCCGATCCCCGTGAGATTGTGTTTACCAGTGGGGCGACCGAGTCGGACAACTTAGCCCTAAAAGGTGTGGCTCATTTTTATCATCAAAAAGGCAAGCACATCATCACATCAAAGATTGAACACAAAGCAATCTTAGATACCTGCCGTCAATTAGAAGAAGAAGGCTTTGAAGTTACCTATCTTATCCCCCAAGAAGCCACAGGGATTATCACGCCCGAGCAGGTAGAAGAAGCCATTCGCCCCGATACGATTTTGGTCAGCCTTATGGCGGTAAACAACGAGCTTGGCACGGTAACAGACATTGCCAAGATTGGCGAGATTACCCGTGCTAAGGGTGTATTGTTCCATGTGGACGCTGCCCAAGCCGTTGGCAAAATCAAGATTAACCTAGAAGAGCTAAAAGTTGATTTGATGAGCTTTTCAGGACACAAAATCTACGGTCCTAAGGGGATTGGTGCGTTGTATGTTCGCCGTAAGCCCCGTGTGCGTATCAAAGCCGAACAGCATGGCGGTGGGCATGAACGTGGTATGCGTTCTGGTACGCTTGCTACTCATCAGATTGTTGGCATGGGCGAGGCGTTTGCCTTGTCGGTTGCTCGTTTTGATGAAGACCACGCCCACATCACTCGCCTGCGTGATAAGCTGTGGAATGGCTTGCAAGGCATTGAAGAGATTTATTTGAACGGCAGTTTTGAGCATGGCATTCCCAATATCCTAAACGTGAGCTTTAACTTCATCGAAGGCGAGAGCCTAATGATGAGCCTAAAAGATTTGGCGGTGTCGTCTGGTTCGGCGTGTACGTCAGCAACCTTAGAACCCTCCTATGTGCTAAGAGCAATCGGACGCCCTGATGAACTGGCTCACTCGTCCATTCGTTTTAGTATCGGTCGCTATACCACCGATGAAGACATTGACCGTGTGCTTGCCCAAATCACCGATGCGGTAAACAAACTTCGTGAGCTGTCACCCCTATGGGATATGTTTAAAGAAGGGGTGGATTTTAGTAAGGTTGAATGGCAAGAGCATTAATGGAAAGATGATATGAAACGTTTGGCATTGACCGCATTGTTGGCAGGTATTTTGGCAGGGTGTGCCACGCATGCCCCAACCCAAGCCCCTACTTTGACCTATGATGTGGTGTCTGATTTGGATTATATGCCTTATATTTATAAGGACGAGAACGGAAACATTGTCGGTTTGGAAGTCGACATTTTGACCACCATTGCCAAGAATCAAGGCTTTGATGTGCGTTTTGTGCCTAGCACATGGGAAACACTCTTTGATGACATGACCAAGCACAATGCCAAACTTGCCCTAAACGGCATGGCGGTCGTTGATGTTGATGACAAGCTAGCCACCCCAAGCGACAGCTATATGCAATCGCTTGACTGTATGGCAACGACCAACCCAGCCTATCTAAACAACTGGCAAGGTCGTTCTATGGCGGTAGTGTTTGAAGGCGAGATTACCAATAATCTACAAGAAGCAGGTATCAAACCTAGCCAATTTGTAGAAGCCCCAACCCAACAAACCGCCCTAAAAATGGTTGGTGATAATCAAGCAAATCTAGCCATGGGTGATTGCACGGCACTGCGTTATTATATCAAGCACGAACCTATGCTACAAAATTACCGTTTTGTGGTGCAAGAATTACCTAATTCAGACGACCCAAAAAATTCACGGCTTGTTTTTGGTATTGCCAAAAATCCTGCCTTGATACAACAAATCAATGACGGACTTGCCACACTTAAACAAACAGGCGAACTTAATAAAATCAAACAAAAATGGCGGCAATAACCCCATTGGATAAAGTGTAATTTTAATCAATGCGGTTTTGATAAACGACACAATTACGATGAATAAATGATGATGCATAAAACGATTGTCGTCTTAATTATGGGTTTATTTGCCAATATTGCATTGGCAGATGAACTACCTATCGGCATAACACAAGCAAATTTACCGATTTATGCACCCAATAATCCAAATTTATCATTATGGACTGTTGGCGAAAACGGTATGGAAGGTTCTTCTAGAAGCAATTTTTTGTATTCTGACGGTGCTTATTGTTATTCGCTTGGTGCAATGGGTAGTATTATTTTGTTAAATGGTCAATGAATTTAACAAGGACAAAACTGGTATAAATATTACACTTCATGACAATGATAAGCCATTTTATATTACCAATGATAAATCTTTTGATGAATGTCAGCAAGACCTAAATGATCGCCAAAGACGGTTGAAATTGCCTGATTTATTCTTTTATAGAAAACAGGTCTATTTGGGTTTTTCAAATCAAGAAACACCCACCCAAATGGCATTGTTTGATTATAATAAACACCATGACGAAATCATCATTCCCAATAATAGCCGATATTTATTTGCTGCCAAAAACCAAGACAGCAAAAGGACCATTGCCCGTTTTGATTTAAATGCTTTTAAGTATCCCAATATTACTTTGCTATATAATGATGGGCTTATGGGTGTTTCACGACATGAAATCAATGAATACTTTTTGGATAATCAGCCTACCTTTATTATTAAAAATGGTAAAGTAGGTTCAAAAGACAGTTATTCTGATGATGTTGATTTTTTTCAAAATTCTTATCATGTTGATTTAAACACAGTTAAGAATGATGATATGAATTTTAAAAGATTGCACCGTTATTGCTCAGGTCAATCTGATGAATTTTACTTTGATGTGCTTGAAAGCAAGCAAAATGATTTAACAAAACCCACTTATATCAATTGGCATGGTAAAATCAACCCAACAGCTGATTGGTTGAAAATGCAAGATTAACCACTTTAAAAGCCAAGCAAATAATTGCTAGCAACGGAGACCATTATGGCATACTCAGACAAGGTCATTGACCATTATGAAAACCCCCGCAATGTGGGCAACCTAGACAAAAACGCCAAAAATGTTGGCACAGGTATGGTGGGAGCCCCCGCCTGTGGCGATGTGATGCGTTTGCAAATTCAAGTCGGTGATGATGGCATCATCGAAGACGCCAAATTCAAAACTTATGGCTGTGGCTCAGCAATTGCCTCAAGCTCACTCGTTACCGAATGGCTCAAAGGCAAAACCATTGACGAAGCCCGTGCCATCAAAAATCTTGACATTGCCAAAGAATTGGCATTGCCTCCTGTCAAGGTGCATTGCTCTGTATTGGCAGAAGATGCGATTAAGGCGGCGATTGAAGATTATCAAGCCAAATCGGCAATTGCTTAATCTTAATTCTGTTAAATAGTCCAAATTGGCTTTTTATTGGTATTTTGTACTGGCGGATATAATTCGCCCCTACGAATTTTAAAATAAAATTTAAAGTCAAATAAGGCAAATTTACCTATAAAAATCAATAATTTGTAAAAAATTGTAAAAATAGGAAAGACTTATGATTACTCTAACAGACCGAGCGATAACGCACGTCAAAGACTTTTTGGCAAATCGTGGAAGCGGTGTGGGCATTCGTGTGGGCGTACGAACGGCGGGGTGTTCAGGTCTTGCCTATGTGCTTGAATTTGTGGACGAGCCAAACGACACTGATGAGCGTTTTGATAATGACGGCGTGGGTGTGTTCGTTGATCCAAAAAGCCTTGTCTATCTGGACGGCTTACAAATGGATTACGTTACCGAAGGGCTAAATTCTGGCTTTAAATTTACCAACCCCAACCAAACAGGCGAATGCGGTTGTGGCGAATCCTTTACGGTGTAACTTATGGCGTTATTAACCAATCATTTTTTTGAATTGTTTGGGCTACCTGTGGCGTTTATCATTGACAAATCCGCCCTAAAAGCGACCTTTTTACACCTGCAAAAACAGCACCACCCCGACAATGCCGACAATATCGCCCAAGCCGAGCAAAATACCACTTTGATTAACCACGCTTTTGACACCCTAAACCGTGATGACAGCCGTGCAGTCTATTTGCTTGAATTATCAGGCGTGGCACTTAATTCGGACAAAACCATTGCCGATGAGCCGTTTTTGATGCAGATGATGAGCTATCGCATGGAGTTAGAAGATGCCATTTTTGACAATGACAAACATACAATTAGTCAAATTGCCAACAATATCAATGTCTTAATGAGCCAAACGGCAGACGACTTTGACAGCGTTTATCAAGCAAAAGACTGGCAAACCGCCCAAATCATCGCCCAAAAATTACGCTTTTTGGGTAAATTGCACGATGACATGACGGACGCTCTGTCCAAATCATCAAGCCAAGATGACGGGCAAGATGATGATTTATATGTGTGATTTTTTATTATTTTAAAAATTCAAAAAACTTAAACAACCCATAAAATGCCAAAAATTTTAACACCCAATTTATCCCAAATAGGTAAAACCATGTTAAAATTTTAGCCAACCTGTAAACCATAAAATACATAATACCATGTCCCTACTTCAAATCAGCGAACCCAACCAATCCGCCAAACCCCACGAGCACCGCTACGCCTTGGGCATAGACTTAGGGACGACTCATTCTTTGGTGGGCGTGGTACGCTCAGGACGGGCGGACGTGTTGCCCTTTGGCGACAGCCCCCTATTACCGAGCGTGGTCTATTATGGCGACAAGGCGGACGCCCCCATTGTGGGCAAGCACGCCTTGACTTATAATGACCCCCAAAATACCATTATTTCTGCCAAACGCTTTATGGGGCGTTCGCTTGCCGATATTAAATTTAGCCACCCTTACGAGCTGGTTGGGGGCGACAACGCCATGCCAGCGTTCGTTACTGCACAAGGCGACAAATCGCCCGTTGAAACGTCTGCCCATATCCTAGCCAAGCTCTACAACCACGCCAAGGCAAGCCTACCGCCTGACAGCATACAAGGGGCGGTGATTACCGTGCCTGCCTATTTTGACGAAGCCCAACGCCAAGCCACCAAAGACGCAGGGGTGAGCATTGGACTCAATGTCTTACGCCTTTTAAATGAGCCAACCGCCGCTGCCATTGCCTATGGGCTTGACAAATCCGCCAAAACAGGCACTTATCTGATTTATGACCTAGGCGGGGGGACGTTTGATGTGTCGGTGCTATCCCTAAAAGACGGAGTGTTTGAAGTCTTGGCCACAGGCGGAAATTCGGCTTTGGGCGGAGATGACATTGACCGCTTGATTGCCAACTTTTTTATCAAATCGGCAGGACATGACCCCAAAGACGTGGACAACGCCCAAAAAAGCACCCTTGCCAACCTTGCCAAAAGCTACAAACAAAAACTCTCACAGCGTCAAGCGGTGTCGGTAGATATTGAGATTAACGGTGTGCCATTTAGCACCCTACTAAACCAAGACACACTCGCCCAAATCTGTGAACCTGTGATTCGCCGTAGCTTACAGCTCTGTGAGCAGGTGTTGGCGGACGCTCGCCTTGACAAGCATGAGCTGGTTGATGTGGTGCTGGTGGGAGGTTCTACTCGTATGCCAATCGTGCAAAATGCAGTGCAGGCGTTTTTTGATAAAGAACCGTTATGCTCTATCAATCCCGATGAAGTCGTGGCACTTGGGGCGACAAGGCTTGCTCATCAGCTCATCAACAAAGAAGATGATAATCTGCTTCTGCTTGATGTTACGCCCCTATCGCTTGGGCTTGAAACCATGGGCGGACTGACCGAAGTCATCATTCCACGCAACACCCCTATTCCTGTGGCACGCAGACAGACCTTTACCACGCACACGGACGCTCAGACGGGCATGGTGATTCATGTGGTGCAAGGCGAGCGTGAGACCGTGGCGGATTGTCGTACTTTGGCGAATTTTACGCTGACGGGCATTCCACCGATGAAAGCAGGGCTTGCCCGTGTGGAAGTTACCTTTGCCATTGATGCCAACGGTCAGCTTACCGTATCGGCAATGGAGACAACCACCAAAGTCGCCAGTAAAATTGATGTCGTGCCAAGTTATGGGCTGACCGAAGAGCAACAAGAAGAGCTTCTAAAAGCAGGTTTTATCCATGCCAAAGCCGATAAAGAAAAACGTATGCTTATCGAAGCCAAAGTAGAAGCCGAGCGTGAGATTTTGGCATTGCAATCGGCATTGGGTGAATTTGGCGAGCTTTTAAGCGATGACGACAAAACCAAATTAAACGAAAAAATGACCACCGTAAAATCCGCCATTGACACCGCCCAAACTGTCGATGATAAAGCAATGCTGGATAAGGCGGTGAGCGAATTAAAGCCTTTGTCGGATAATTTTGCGTCTGTCATCATGAACCAAAATGTCAAACAGGCACTTGCTGGCACTAAGGCAAGCGATTGGCAATAATTGCCGAGCCTACTAATTACAACCTATTGATTTTAAATAATTAAGTAAAACTATTATGGTAACTGTAACCGTACTTCCCCACCACGAAATCTGTCCAGAAGGGGCAACCGTTGAGCTAAACAAAGGCGAAAACCTACTTGAAGGCTTGCACGAACACGGCATTAACATTGAACACGCTTGCGACTGCTCAAAGGCGTGTACCACGTGCCATGTGGTTGTCCGTGAAGGTTTTGATAGCCTAGAAGAAATGGACGACATAGAAGCTGACTTGCTTGACCGTGCGTGGGGGCTAGAACCCAACTCTCGCCTATCGTGCCAATGTGTGGTCGCTGACGAAAACCTAACCGTCTATATCCCTAAACATACCTTAAATCATGCAAAGGAAGGGCATCATTGATTAAATTTACAAATAACAACCGCTTTTATACAGATAAAGGCGGTTTTTTATGTGCTTTTGTGTATAATTCTAAACATAATTTACTTATCCATACCTATCATTTTGACATACCCCACCCAAAATCACGCATTTATCACAAAAAATTTCCAAAAAATACAAGAGTTGGTATAATAAACTTTTTTATGTAGCAGGCATTATTATGGCGACTTTATATTATATCAGCACCAAAAATCTACTCAAATTTGACAACGGCAAAGAGTCCACCATTTCTTGCCAAGCCATCAATCAATACACCAAAAATATCAAACAAATCAAAGACAGAAGAGCATGGAAAACTGAAGGTGCTGGGGCGATGTTTATGGGTACAGCACAAGCAGAGCAGGATAATTTTGACGGGATTTACCCCACTGCCATTGCTTTTATAGACGACAACACCTATGTCTATAGTGCCAGATTGCAAGAAGGCACAGCGATTCAGTCCAAACCAATCAGTAGCGACACAGCAAGCGAAGGACTGATTTTACGCAAGAGTGATTTTCAAGTGTTTGATTTGTGCTATGATTCAAAAAATAAGCGAGTTATCGTCTCAGCAAGCGATACCCCTTACGCCAGCCATTATGGCGAGCGACATTTGTGTGTACTATCACTTGACAGTGTTCGCACGCAGTTTGTTACCGAAGGCGAATGTCAAGACAAAAACCCAAGCGTAGACCCCAATAACAGCACGGTGATTTATTATGATTCTTGTGGACTTGCGTACACCCAAGATAGCATTGTGTTTAGCCCACGCCAAGTCAATCGCTTAGACCTTGCCACGGGTGAGCTTGAGACGGTACTGGCAGACGATAAATTTGACTATTTTGCACCCATTATGGACACACAAGGCAACCTTTATGCCATCAGACGCCCTTATCGTGAGCATGATAGCACAGACCCTGTGGGTACTGCCAAAGACCTGCTTACAGCACCTTTTAAAATCCTCAAAGCCATTGTAGGCTGGCTGGACTTTTTTACCAAACGCTATTCAGGTGAATCTTTAAAAACATCAGGTGCCAACCCCGCTCGCACCAAACCCAAGAGCGAAGAAGAGTTGTTTATTGAAGGCAATCTTATCAAAGCGGATAAAAATTTGCTAAAAAATCAAGCGGACGGCGAGAAGTTTGCAGGATTTATTCCAAAAAGTTGGGAGCTCATAAAATACTTGCCCACAGGTGAGACGCAAATCATTAAAAAAGGCATTATGGCGTATTGTCTTGCAGATGATGATATTATCATCTCCAACGGCAAATCAATCATCAAAATCACTAACGGTCAAGAAGAGCTGATTACCCATGCCCCCAAAGTTGCCAAACTGATGTGGGTATAAATTTGTAAAACAAAGGAAAATTTATGGCAATCCAACTCTCTAATTTTAAAGACAAATTCCTAACTTTTATCTTTACAAATTTCCAATGGCTTTTGGCGTTGGTTATCCTATCAGGCATATTTGGCTCAGTGGTGGGTGTTGGAGCTTGGGTTGGGATTTGGGCAGTAGTTTTATTAACACCCATCCTTTTTCTTTTTTACAAACCCTATGAATAAAAAAAGACTTGGCGATACCAAGTCTTTTTAAGCATTTACCCTATTTTGTAGTAGGTAATTTTTGGGGTGCTACGCCAAACCATTTTTCATAAATTTTGGCATAAGTACCATCAGCGACAATGTTGGCAAGCCCTGTATTGATTTTTTCCATCAGCTCATTTTCAGACTTTGGTGTGATGATAACCATCTCGTAGTGCTCAAAAGCCTCGCCTTCACCGACGATTTTAAAGTTAATCTTGGGGAACTGCTTGGCATAGTAACGTAGCACACCTTCATCTGCCAATACCGCCTCAGCATTGCCTGTCGCCAATTCTTTAAAAGCTAAGAATGCAGATGGCTTTCCAATAATACTAGGATTGCCTTGACCAAGCGCCTCTTCTAATTGCGGAATATAGGGGCTGTCAGCCAATGTTGCAACTTTCTTGCCATTTAAATCTTTTAAGTTTTTGATACTGTTGTTTTCCGCAGAAACAGCAAGCGCATCTTGTCCCCATGCATAGGTATTAGAAAGTAAATATTTTGCTTCTCGCTCATCGTTTCTTGAAAAACCTGACATCACAATATGGCTTTGGGCATTATCCAAGCCTTTGACAAGCACTTTCCAATCCTGAGGAACGACGTCCACACCAAAGCCTTGATTTTCAGCGATGGCTTTGATGATATCCACATCAAAACCTTGGGCGTTACCATTCTCATCCTTAAAATCATAAGGGGGATAGTTGGCGTCAATACCAACCACATAGCTTTGGGCGTTGGGTACGGTGGCACTGGTACTGACTTGCTCACCTGTGGCTGGTGCTGTTGCGGTAGGTGCCGGCTCGCTCTTAGGCTCACTGGCAGTTTCAGGGGCTTTATCACTACATGCCATCAACGCTGACAACATCAATGGTAAAATGGCATACTTTGCCTCGGTATTGAAATTTTTCATAGCTTCCTTCTCCTAACTAAGGGATTGATTTAACCCAACAAATTGTTAAGTTTTTATGATGATAACACGTTATTTAATCTTAATACAGTGGTTTCATAAGCTTATTACATTTTGTTGCAAATTATTTGTGTTTCAAAAATAATGATTATTGATAACTTTTTTATTTGATTCGTCTTTGATACCTAGAAAGTTCACAATAACTGTGTGATTTAATACAAAATACCATGATTTTCGCGTTTTTTTTTGATATAATTTGACAAATTTAATCATTTTGGAGCTATCATGGCACTTGTATCCTTACGCCAACTTCTTGACCACGCAGGCGAACACGCTTACGGCCTGCCCGCCTTTAATGTAAACAACCTAGAACAAATGCGTGCCATCATGATGGCAGCGGACGAGACCGACTCGCCTGTCATCGTGCAAGCATCAGCAGGAGCCAGAAAATACGCAGGAGCTCCCTTTTTACGCCACCTTATTTTGTCTGCCATTGAAGAGTGGCCGCACATTCCTGTTGTCATGCACCAAGACCACGGCACAAGCCCTGCCGTCTGCCAACGCTCCATTCAGCTTGGATTTAGCTCGGTCATGATGGACGGTTCATTAAAAGAAGACGGCAAAACCCCTGCCGATTATGACTACAACGTGCGTGTAACCCGTGAAGTCGTCAAAATGGCTCATGCGTGCGGTGTGTCGGTCGAAGGCGAAATCGGCTGTTTGGGTAGCTTAGAGACCGGCATGGCAGGCGAAGAAGATGGCGTGGGTGCAGAAGGCGTACTTGATCATAGCCAGCTTTTGACATCGGTCGAAGAAGCCCGTCAATTTGTCGCCGATACCAACGTGGACGCTCTTGCCATTGCAGTGGGTACGTCTCATGGGGCATACAAATTCACCCGTCCGCCTACTGGCGACATTTTAGCGATTGACCGCATTAAGGAAATCCACGAAGCTCTGCCAAATACTCACCTTGTCATGCATGGTTCATCAAGCGTTCCCCAAGAATGGCTAAAAATCATCAACGAAAATGGTGGTAACATTGGCGAAACCTATGGCGTGCCAGTAGAACAACTTGTCGAAGCCATCAAGCACGGTGTTCGCAAAATCAACATTGACACCGACTTACGCCTAGCCAGCACAGGGGCAGTTCGTAAGTTTATGAACGACCACCCTGCTGAATTTGACCCAAGAAAATATTTACAAGCCAGCATGAACGCCATGAAAGACATCTGCGTACAACGCTATGAAGCCTTTGGCTCGGCAGGTCATGCCAGCAAAATCCGCCCAATCTCATTGGAAAAAATGGTAGAATATTACAAATAAATTGGTGCAAATCGTGAATAAGGGCGACAAGATTCGCCCTTATTTGTATTTTAAAGGAAAAACCATGATTGGTATGATTACAGGGCAAGTCGCCCATCTATCCGCTCCCGTCGCTTGCGTCATGACATCAGGCGGGGTCGGCTATGAGATAGAAATGCCCATTGGTGAGTTTTGTACATTGTCTGTCGGCATGAACGTTACGCTTTATACGCAACTGGTCGTGCGTGAAGATGCTCATCTGCTGTTTGGTTTTACTGACAAGTCTGAGCGAGAAATTTTTAAAAAACTCATCAAAATCAATGGCGTGGGGGCAAAAATGGCACTTGCCATACTCTCAACCTTACCGCCAAACGAGTTACACCAAGCGGTAGAATATGGCGATGAATCCGCTCTAACTCGTGTGGCAGGCATTGGCAAAAAAACCGCCCAACGGCTTATTATTGAATTAAAAGGTAAATTGGACGGCACATCGGACGATTTATTTACCCCAACCACCACCCAAAATGAGCCAACACACACTGCCAACCCCATGCACGTCATCGCTGAAACCGAAAGTGCGTTGGTGAGCCTAGGCTATAAAGAAAAAGAAGCCCAATCCGCCATTAAGACCGCCAAACAATCGCTGTCCGATGATGAGCTGACCACATCAAACCTATTAAAGGCAAGTTTAAAGATTTTGTCGGGGTTTTAAGTCATCCACAAAAAAACACCGTCATCACAACGGTGTTCATCAGTCATTCTACAAAAATCCGCTCTATCTCTTTTTCAATATCTTGTTGCATTTTTTCATTATCGAGATTAGGGTTGTCAATCAGCATTTGCACAACCAACTTTTGTAGCTCGTCCATATATTCAGGTGTCATTATGTTGGTTTTTTGAACAACGCTTTTGCCAATAGGCGTGCTTAGAAATTCATTATAAGCATCAATCTCTTCTTGGGTGTAGTATTTTTTGGCGACATCAATAAAGATTTGGTTGATTTGTTGGCGACTTTGCGGTGTTATTACTTGACCTATCACTTGATTCACATGTTTTTCAAATACCATGCCTACTTGCTTGGCTTGCTCTGGGGTTACACCTTCTTTTTGGGCGATTTGAGCTTCAAAAAGCTGTCGCTGTGCGTCCAAACTGCCTTGCATACCAAGGTCAAAAGCTTTATCCATCTCTGATAATTGCATAAACTCTATCAAAGATTCATCGGACGGCACTTGGGCGGTGGCATTCATGGCAAAGGCTAGGGACATGCCAAGTAGCATGGCGGTGAGTGATTTTTTCACGGTTTTCATGGGATTATCCTTAGTTAAAAAAGCTTATTTTAAATAAATCTCATTTATTTTTCAAGCCCTAAACCACCCGCACCCCACACACCGCCATAATCCCCTGCTCATTCATGACAAAATCCACGTCCACCGCCCCATACCGCATGGCACACGCCACCCCGATTTCAGATTGGCGATAGGCAGGGCGTGGGTCTTGGGCAATCAGCTCGCCAATGAGTGCTTTGTCATCAGCTGTTAATAAGCCCAACTTTATCAATTGTTCAAATTCATCATTTGCCTTATCATTAAAGATAACATTCCGCTCAGTCGGTTTGTCAAATCCCATCGCCCCGTTCACACCGTCCACATAGGGCAGATACGGCTTGATGTCTAGTATCGGCGTGCCGTCCACCATGTCCGCCCCTATGATATGTAAAATCACTTGACTATCAACCACTTCTACCTTATCAAACCCCACCACCGACAACCCCACCCCAGACGGGCGGTACATACTGCGTGTGGCAAATACCCCGATTTTGTCATTACCACCCAAACGTGGTGGACGCACCTGCGGACGAAAACTGGCTTGTTCTTTGTTGTGATGAAATTGCCACAACACCCACAAATGGCTATACTGCTCAATGCCGACAAAGGCGTCGGGCGTGCCATAAGGGGCGATAAAGCAGATATGGCTTTTAATAGCGACAAGGTTGGGCTGGCGTGGAATGCCAAACTTTTGGGATAGGGGTGAGTAATGATGACCGATAATCGGCAAAACGTGTGTGTTCATGGTATTTTTGGGCGGTTTATGCTAAAATGACAAATGGATATGCCAATTTTTAAGTAAAATTTGGCATAAAAAATCGCTATTATACACAAAATTTGCTATTATATCAGATTTGATAATCATTCTTAATAATTGGATAATGCCATGTCAAAATTCATCAACGAAACCGTTACCTACGTCCACCACTGGACAGACCGTCTATTTACCATTAAGACCACCCGTAGCGACAGCTTGCGTTTTAGAAGTGGCGAATTCGCCATGATTGGCATTGAAGTGGACGGCAAACCCCTTGTCCGTGCTTACTCTATCGCCAGTCCCGCTTGGGCAGAAGAGCTTGAATTTTTCTCTATCAAAGTTCAAGACGGCCCTTTGACTTCACGCCTGCAACACATCAAAGTGGGCGATACCCTGCTCGTCTCCAAAAAGCCCACTGGCACGCTCGTACTCGATGACCTGCTGCCTGCCAAGCATTTGTATCTGCTTGCCACAGGCACAGGACTTGCTCCATTTTTGTCTCTCGTGCGTGAGCCTGAGATGTACGAACGCTTTGAAAAAATCATTCTGGTGCATGGCGTGCGTCATACCGAAGATTTGGCGTATAAAGACTTTTTTGAAAATAAACTGCCAAACGATGAGGTTTTTGGTGAATGGGTGCGTGAAAAACTCATCTACTATCCCACCGTAACCCGTGATGAGTTTAAAAACCAAGGGCGTGTTACCGACATTATCAAATCAGGCAAACTCTTTGAAGACATCGGTCTGCCCCCCATGAACAAAGACGATGACCGTGCGATGATTTGCGGTAGCATGGCGATGAATGCCGATATGTCTGCCATTTTAGACAGTTTTGGTTTGACCGTTTCGCCACGCATGGGCGTACCTGCCGATTATGTGGTGGAGCGGGCGTTTGTGGGCTGATGACCCATTGATAGTAAAACGCACTATTATTATGGTGCGTTTTTTGTTTTTATATTTTTACAAAATCCACTTTTTACAATTTTTCCATAATTTATCAGCTACTGCCATGCTATGATAAAATTTTAAACATGAAAATTATGATGAAAAAACACACTGCCCTACCCTTATTTGCCATTGTCATTTTATCCGCTTTTGGAGTTAATTTTTATCAAAACTTGCCTACCAATCCCACGGCACACGCCAGCACCTTATCGCCCAAACAGCTTGAACTTGTCAATCAACCACCGCTACCGACAGGCACACAGATTGACAAACTCATCGTCTACAAATCAAAACGGGAAATGCACGCTTTACATCAAGGCAGTTTGGTAAAAACTTATCCGATATCGCTTGGCAAAAACCCGATAGGGCACAAAGAATTTGAAGGCGACATGAAAACGCCCGAAGGGGTCTATATCATAAACGACTGTAATGCCAATAGCGGTTATCACAAAAATTTGGGTATCTTTTATCCCAATGAAGCCGACATCGCCTACGCCAAAGCTCACGGCAAATCGGCAGGCGGGGCGATAAAGATTCACGGCATAAAAAACGGACTTGGCGACATCATCGGGGCAAATCATCTGCTCAAAGACTGGACGCCGTAACTGACCTCGAAATAGACGAGCTGTTTGTGGCGGTTGTGGAAAATGCGGTGATTGAGATTTTGCCTTAATGCCTTGAATTATCAAACCAACT
>NZ_MUXV01000066.1 GCF_002014975.1 Moraxella bovis | reverse complement strand
ACAGTTGTTGTTTGGTAAGGAGTAGTGCGATTGCTCTGATTTATTTAAGAGTTTTAGTATTGGCAATTGCTAAAAAGTCCGTATTCTCTAAACATTGCAATCCATCTGCTCGCTCGGATGTGCCTTAACAAAGGCAGGCAAAGTATTGCAATACTCATGAATGGCGGTAATGGTTGGATAGGCGGACAAATCCATCCCAAAGCGTTTGGCATTGTATACCTGCGGTATTAGCACACAGTCGGCAAGCGTGGGCGTATCGCCAAAACAGCGGTTGCCTGCCGTCTTTTGGAGTAGTTTTTCAAGCGGAGCAAAGTTTTCGTGTATCCAATGGGCATACCACGCCTGCTTGTCATCATCGCCAATATTTAGGCGTTGTTGTAGGTATTTTAGCATTTTTAAATTATTAAGCGGGTGCGTGTCGCACGCTATCATCTGGCACACCGCCCACACACTTGCACGGTCAAGGGGGTCTTGGGGCAGTAGGGGTGTGGCAGGATAGGCATTTTCTAAATAATCCAAAATCGCAAGCGACTGTGTGATGATGCGACCGCCCACGTGAAGAGCAGGGATGAGCCCTTGGGGGTTTTTGGCAAGATACTCTGCCATGCCCTACTCCCTTTTGACTAGATGAATTGGCATACTGTCAAACGCCAAGTCTTTTAGGTGCAAGGCAATCTGCACCCGATAGCTTGCCGATGAGCGAAAATAGGTATAAAGTTTCATCATGTCTCCTGTGTCGGTTCAACCCTTGTAATCGTGATTCCTGTAAACCCAAAAAAGAGCGTCAAAAATAAACAACCATAACAAAACACTGCATACGGCACATAGTCCAGCACAGGCATGCCAAATACCCCTGTCAAAAACACCCCATACACACCCCACGGTACCAGAGGATTGATGACTGTGCCTGAATCTTCTATCGTGCGAGCCAAGTTTTTGGGGTGCAAGCCTAAGCGTTTGAACTCAGGGGCAAAGGTATTGCCCGATAACAATAGGCTCAAATACTGCTCACCCACCAAAAAATTGACCCCAAATGCCGTCAAAGACGCTGTCAATACCGCACGACTGGCACGAGTCAAAAGATGACGAATGGCGGACAACAAAGCAGGCAACACCCCCAAAGCGTGCAAGAGTCCGCCCAAGCTCAATGCCAGAATCACAAGAAGCTGGCTAAAAAACATACTTTCCAAACCGCCCCTTGACACCAATCGCCCCACATTGCCAAGCTCCAAGCCTTCGGCAGGTTTATACCCTGTAAAAAACCACCCGCCAAGCTCAGCAAGACTTGGCGAGCTATGGATATAAGTGATGATAAGCGACACGGCAATGGTTGCCGATATGGCATAAATGGCGTTCACTCGCATGACAGCAAGGGCAATCAGCACGACAAAGGGGATAAGGGCATAGCCATGCACCAAACCACTTGCCACAAGACTATCCTGCAACACCGCCACGTCCGCCAAGTCCGCACCGCCATCGCCTGATAACACAAAAAACACCACCGCCGAGATAAGCCACGCAGGAATGGTGGTGTACATCATGTTTTTGATGTGGTCAAATAGGTCAATGCCTACGATACTGGCGGCAATGCTTGTTGTGTCGGACAAAGGCGACATCTTATCGCCAAACAACGCCCCCGAGACCACCGCCCCTGCGACGATGGCAGGATTGGCGTTAAAGGCTTCGGTCATGCCCAAAAACGCCACGCCCACAGTCGCACAAGTGGTAAATCCACTACCTAATGCCACGCCAATCACACTTGCCAAGATAAAGGCGGACAAATAAAACATCTGGGGCGACAAGACATTAAAGCCATAATAAATCAAAGTTGGAATCGCCCCACTCATCATAAGAGCGGACACCAATAGCCCAATGAACGAGAACAGATAAATCGCCCCCATGCCTGTGGATACGCCCTTTATCATACGCTCTTGCATATCATCAAAGGCGATACGCCGACTAAACCCAAACATAAGCAGACCCAATATCACCAAAAGCAAGGACAAATGTGGCACAAAGCCCCATGCTATCATCGTAACGCCCAAAATGATAATGGCACTGATGGCAATCACTATCGCTTGGGCGTGGCTTAGGGTCAAAAGAGTATCGTCATGATGTGAATGATGAATGTGTTTGTCGGTCATTTTTGCTCCTTTAATGTCTCTAAATGGCTTATTATACCTTATTGATCGCCATTCGTATATGTAGTGATGTTCTTTGTTTGGCGTAAGCAAAATCAATAAATACCATACCCTCTCAATTTTATGTTAAAATAGTAAGTTTTATAAAATAACAATCCGAGAACACCATGTCCCTAAAACCTGTAGTCGCCCTGATAGGTCGCCCCAATGTCGGCAAATCCACGCTGTTTAACCAATTCACCAAATCCCGCCAAGCCCTAGTCGCTGACCTAGCAGGGCTGACCCGAGACCGCCAATATGGCGATGTGTTTTTTGAAAATAAATCCTTTATCGTCATTGACACCGGCGGTATTGGCGAGGCTGATGACGGCAAGGGCAACATTGATGACTATATGGCAACACAGTCGTACACCGCCATTCATGAGGCGGACATGGTCGTGTTTGTCGTGGACGCACGGGCAGGACTAACCCCAAGCGATGAGGAGATTGCCAAGTTTTTGCACACGCTGGGTAAGCCTGTCTTTTTGGTAACTAACAAAACAGACGGCGTACACGAAGCGTCCATTGCTGAGTTTTTTGGTTTGGGTTTTGGCGAGCCAATTCCGACAAGTGCCAGCCACGGCAAGGGCGTAACGAGTCTGCTTGAAATCATCACTGCCGATATGCCCGAGATAGTCGCCGAAAATCCCGAGACAGACGGCTTGAAACTGGCGATTATCGGCAGACCCAATGTCGGTAAATCCACGCTGGTCAATCGCTTGCTTGGCGAGGAGCGTGTTGTGGTGTTTGATATGCCAGGTACGACAAGAGACAGCATTTATATTCCCTTTGATCGAGAAGGTCGCCAATACACACTCATTGATACCGCAGGCGTGAGACGGCGTGGGCGGATTGATGAAAAAGTAGAAAAATTTAGTGTTATCAAGACCTTACAAGCTATCAAAGATGCCAATGTGGTTGTGCTGGTGATTGACGCACACGAAGGTATCGTTGATCAAGATTTGCATATGTTAGGCTATGCTCTGGACGCAGGTCGGGCGATTGTGATTGCCATTAACAAATGGGACAATCTCACCCAAGACCAAAAAGACATTGTCAAAATTGAAATGGACAGACGTTTTCACTTTATTCCGTGGGTCAAGATTCATCTGATTTCCGCCTTATATGGCAATGGCGTGGGCAATCTGTATCCGTCTATCCATAAGGCGTACGATGCGTCCATGTTTAAGGTGTCCACGTCTCGTCTTACGCAGATTTTGCAGGATGCGGTGGAGGCTCATCAACCGCCAATGGTGGGCGGTCGCCGTATCAAACTTCGCTATGCTCATTTAGGTGGGCATAATCCGCCTGTCATCGTTATTCACGGCAACCAAACGAGTAGTTTGCCAAAAAGTTATCAGCGTTATCTTGAAAATGTGTATCGGGACGTGTTTAAATTAGAAGGCACGCCCCTGCACGTAGAATTTAAACAAAACGCCAACCCATACGAAGGCAAAAAAAATCCCGTCATTAAAAATAAAGCCAAAGTCATGCGTGAGCGTAAACGTATTGCTGAGTTTAAGAAACGGGATAAGAAGAGAAGGTAATGTCAATATTATTTAAGCATGGGATTTATTTTTATTGGAATGACAATAAATTTAAATTGGTGTATGATAATAGAGAAGTGAGTTTTGATGAAGTGGTTTCGGTATTTGATGACCCTTATTAATTAACCAATATTGATAGTCGCTTTGATTATGATGAATTGCGTATGCGTACTGTTGGTATGTCAAATCAAGGCAGACTATTGGTAGTGGCATGGGTACAAACATCTGATGATGAAATTACAATCATCACAGTATTTAAACCTGTCAACACACAACTTAGGGAGTACCAAAATGCAAGATAAACCCATAAAAGAAATTAAAGTGGCGGATTTTGTTGTAACTGCCAAAGATAATGTTATGCCAGCGATATTAGAGCGGTATCATGCCAATAAATCCCAAGAACAATCAAAGGTATTAAAAGACACTCAAATTAAAGAATTATTTGATGATGATGTCATTGATATATTGGCAAACCTACCCAAAAATACCAAAGACAGACAAATCATCAATGGATTAATTCGGGCGGTTTACGCTTAATTTAATAAAATCTTATGTTCAAAAATATCCGCATTCTTATCCTACTGTGCATTTTGCTTATTGTCGCTATCAATAGCTTTCGTGATAAAAATCACGATTGGCAAAAGCCTGTTTATGTCGCCATTTATCCCATTAACGTGGATAATTCGCCAGAAGTTGCCAAATATATCGCAAGTCTATCTGATAGCGATTTTAAAGAAATAGAGACTTATCTCAATGCCGAGAGCAAAAAATACGGTCAAAACGCCAGTTTTTATTATCGGCTAGGGCAAGAAGTCAAAGCCATGCCCCCTGTGGTGCCAAGAAATGGCGGAATTACGGACGCGATTATTTGGAGTTTAAAATTTCGCTATTATGCCTACAAAAACGCCCATGACGTTGGCGTGCCGACCAATTTGCGGTTGTTTTTGCAGTATCATAGCCCTGACAAAAAAATCATCACCGAAACTTCTACCGCCCTACAAAATGGACGTATTGGCGTGGTCAATTTGTTTGGCATGGACAAAAAAACCGCCAATAACAACGTGGTCATCGCCCACGAAAGCCTGCACGCTTTTGGGGCGAGCGACAAATACGACCTATCAAACGGCTCTCCCATATATCCGCACGGCTATGCCAACCCTGCCCAAAACCCACGCTATCCACAGACCCAAGCCGAGCTTATGGCGGTGCATATCCCCACATCGCCGACTAAATTTGACATGGCACGAGACCTAAAACAAACGGTTGTGGGCGAGATGACGGCAGTTGAAATTAAATGGAAAAAACCGGATTAGTCATGCTTTTTGAGACGCTTGCCATAAATAACGGACATATTTTAAATCTGGATTATCATAATAGACGATTTAAACGGGGGCAGTTATTTTTACATTGTCAAAGCATGATTGATGATATTGCCGATATAATTTGTGTGCCTGATGAATTTAACAATAAATTTATCCGTTGTCGTGTTACTTATGATAAATATAGCATAAAAGTAGAATATTTTGATTACACCCCAAAATCCATTCAATCTTTTAAAATAGTAGAATGCGATAGTATAGATTATGCTTATAAATATGATGATAGAAATTTATTAAATCAGTTATTATACCAAAAGGGCGATTGTGATGAAATTATCATTATAAAAAACGGCTTGGTTACGGATTGTTCTATTGGAAATTTATTATTTTTAAAAGGCAATCACTGGTACACACCTGATACACCATTATTACAAGGCACTCAGCGAGCGTATTTATTGGAAGCTCAAAAAATTCATTTGGCAAATATTGATAAAAATGACATTTGGCAATACGAAAAAGTGATGATGATAAATGCCCTAAATGCGTTTGATGAGAATCGGGCGGTGTTAATTAAAAATATTAAGGAATGATATGCTAAGATTGGCGATTTTTGCGGACATTCATGGTAAATTTTTATTACCCTTTAAATTGGTGGATTATTATCAAACCCTGACAGGACAAGCGATTGATGCCATTATCCAATGTGGCGACATGGGAGTATTTCCTGATAAAAACAACATGGATAAAGCGACATTAAGACACGCCAGACATGACAGAGATGAGTTGGGTTTTATGGATAATTTTATCAAAATGGATAGTGACATTGCCAAATTTTTAAATACGCTCAATATCCCCATGTATGCCGTGCGTGGCAATCACGAAGACCATGATTTTTTGGATGATTTAGAAAATAACAGCGATAAAAATTTGCCTTATTTTCATATTGATTGTTATCAAAAAATTCGGGTATTAAAAACAGGCTTTCCACTCGTATTAACCAATGACACCGACAGCATTAGCCTATTGGGCATTGGGCGAATTGGCGATAGAAAAGGGCGAGAGCATAAAACGTTTATCCAAAACTATGAACGAGAACAATTAAAAAAGCTCTATAAAACCTGTGGCGACATAGATATTTTAATCACTCATGACAAACCAATCGAAAGTATTCGTGGTTATGGTTCATCTGACGTGGCAGACGCATTGGATAATATCGCTTTTTGTTATCATTTTTATGGGCATACGGGCGAGCCTTATCATGAAACACTTGCTGATAATGGCATTACCCAATCGGTAAAAATCAAAGAATTGGAATTTAATCAAAAAGGCAAATTAGAAACAGGCTCTATGATAATTTTAGAAAAAGACAAAGACAATATCAGCATAAAAAGCGTGCCATTATTTGACATTATTCATTTTGATAAAGAAAGTTGGCGATATGTATGACTGTTTGGGATCTTTATAAAAATTTTTTAAAAACCCCTTGACTTTTTATTTTTATCGCTTATCATATACACATTCACGCACCAAATATGCTTGGTGTATTTCATTCACCCAAACAGCAATAGGAGTAAAACAATGTCTGTATCTTACAATCTTTGTAATTCAAAAAAGACCAGCCGTTTTGACTGTTTGGGCAAATCATTTTTGATATAAGTCTTATATCAAGCCAAACACATAAAGACGGTGGCAAGCCTTAACACACAAGGCTTTCACCGTTTTTTATTGTCTAAAATTTGTCCAAAAAATCGCTAAGATTTGTCTTAAAAACTGATAAACTGCTTTATCAGTTTTGACGGTTTTCCTTTCCCAAAATATTGTCTTTTATTTGGCATTTTTATATTTAAAAATGATTGGGGAAGTATTGTCTTTTTAATTTGTGTTTATTTAATTAGCTAAAAATTGAATGATTTTTGGTTGGGCGCTTTTATATCAAAAATTTGGTATTTTTAAATACACCTAATGAAATTAATATTTATCACAGGCTTTGTAGGGGCGTGTTGCACACACCCTTGATGATATAACGATTTTATTGGACGTGCTCAGCACGTCTCTACACCTACATATCATAAATTTGTGCTAATGTTAATGCTCCTTTATCTAAATCCCCAAACCAACCCAAAAGAGAAATAATTTTATGAGTATCGGACTTATTTTAAATGAAAATGGCAACAATGGCGTGCCTGTCAAAATCTTTACCAAAGACGTGGAGCAAAAGGCGTTAAATCAGCTCTACGCAATGAGCCAGCTACAATTTATCCATAGCCATATCGCCGTCATGCCTGACGTTCATGCGGGCAAGGGGGCGACTGTGGGGAGCGTGATTCCGACCAAATCGGCAATCATTCCGTCTGCGGTGGGCGTGGATATTGGCTGTGGCATGAACGCCCTACGCCTGTCTATCAAGGCGGAGCAGTTGCCCGACAACCTAAAACCTGCCCGCCTTGCCATTGAAAAACACGTCCCTGTCGGCTTTGAAAAGCACAAGCAAATCATGGCAAAAATGAGTACGCTTGACCCGCTTGCCATTCGTCTCAAAAAAATTACCGATAAGCACAAGGGCTTATTGAAAATGATGAGTAACTTTGACAAAACGTGGGCAAAACAGCTTGGCACGTTGGGCGGTGGCAATCACTTTATTGAGCTGTGCGTGGACGAGAATGATGACGTGTGGATTATGCTTCACTCTGGTTCTCGTGGGATTGGCTCGTGCATTGGCGAGCATTTTATCAGTCTTGCCAAAAAGATGAATGAGACGTGTTTTGGTTATATTCCTGACCGTGAGCTGTCGTATTTGGCACAGGGTACGCCGTTTTTTGACGATTATATTGAGGCGGTGGGCTGGGCTCAGGACTATGCGACCGAAAACCGCAAGGAGATGATGAGACTCATTATCAAAGCCTTACAAAGCAAAGACGCACAATTTCCCCGCTTTACCATAACCAAAGAGGCGATAAACTGTCATCACAACTATGTCAGCCGTGAGACGCATTTTGGCAGTTCGGTCTATGTAACTCGCAAGGGGGCGATTAGTGCCTATGAGGGCGAGCTTGGCATTATCCCCGGCTCTATGGGGGCAAAATCCTATATCGTGCGTGGGCGTGGCAATAGCGAGAGTTTTTGTTCGTGTTCGCACGGGGCAGGGCGAAAAATGAGCAGGGGGCGTGCGGTGCGTGAGTTTGGCTTGGCGGATTTGGTTGCTCAGACGGACGGTATCGAATGTCGTAAAGATAAGGGCGTGCTGGACGAGATTCCACAGGCGTATAAAGATATTGATGAGGTCATGGCAAACCAAACCGATTTGGTGGAGGTGGTGCACACCTTAAAACAGGTGATGTGTATTAAAGGGTGATGAATGATTTTTTATTTGTCATTTTGGAAAATAAGTGCAGGGGCAAATTACATTTGCCCTGTGTTAAATTTGGATTTTGGGGCGAATAAATTACCCTTATACGTCCAAATTCTAAAATATATTTTGATTTAGTCCAACATAGGAAAATAATATGAAAAACCAAAAAGAGCTTATCAAACTTGGCGAAAAATTGGCAAATCACCCAATTTACCCAAGTGCGATTAAAGTACGCAACCAAACCGCCTTAAACCCTTTATTAAAAAAGGGTGGTGTTCATGATAAAGACAACCCCAAAACACGCCATAAAAAAGAGCGTGCCAAAATACGTTTGCACCTAAAACATAAGGGGTATGACAACAATTTTTAAAAATTTTTCAAATTTTTTGTAAGATATTTGCCCCACATCCGTCTAAGGTGTATCATAAAATGGTTTATGATGTTTAATTGGAGTTTATCATGTCAAATCTTAACCGTAAAATCACAGGTCTTGCCGTAGCAACCCTACTTGCCACAGGACTTACTGCTTGTAAAGAAGAAAAGGTAGAAGCACAGCCTATGGAGCAAGGCTACCAAAATGCCGAGCCTGCCCAGCCTGCTACTGCCGAGCCTAACACCGCTACCGCTACCAAAACTGCCGAAGGCAAATGCGGTGAGGGTAAATGTGGCGAAGCAGGGTGCAGTGCCACCATGACCGATAAATCAGCCAATGCAGGTTGTGGGGCGAACACCACTACTGCTACCGCCGACAAATCAGCAACTGCCAGTTGTGGGGCAAGCACCGACAAAAACGCTAATGCCAGTTGTGGCGGTAACAAATAAATAGCGGTTTAGGCTTGCATGACAAGGTTTTGGGAATTTTTCATAACCTTGTCATACCCTAATGATTTTGGTAAATAAATTGGAGAAAAAAGATGATACAAACCAAAAACTTAATCATCGGCTTTGGTAAAGCAGGCAAAACGCTGGCAGGGCTGTTTGACAAACACGGCGAGCGTACCATTTTGGTTGAGCAATCGGACAAAATGTATGGCGGAACGTGTATTAACGTGGGCTGTATTCCGTCAAAAAAACTGATTCATGAAGCCAAAACAGACAGTTTTGCCGTTGCCATGCAGGACAAGGACAAACTCATCTCTGCCTTGCGTGAAGCTAATTTTAACAAAATCAATGATTTACCAAATGTAACCGTCATCACTGCACAAGCGAGCTTTGTTGATGACAACACTGTTGCCCTATCTACAGGCGAGACGGTGCGTGCCGAGCGGATTTTTATCAACACAGGCACGACCCCCATTATGCCACCGATTGCAGGCGTGGACGGCGAGCGTGTTTATGACAGCACGGGGCTTTTAAACTTAGGCGACAGCCAAGCGACCGCCCCCAAGCGACTGGTTATCGTGGGTGCAGGCTTTATCGCCCTTGAATTTGCCTTTATGTATCACGCTTTTGGCAGTCAAGTGAGCATTGTTGAAAAATTTGACAGCTTTTTGCCAAACGTTGATGATGACGTGCGTGCGATTGTGCTTGACCTATTAAATGAGCGTGGCATTACGGTGCATTTAGGGCAAGATGTCCAAGAATTTAAACACCTAACAGAGCATACCCAAGTCATCACCGATAAGATGACCCTTGACGCTGATGCTGTGCTTGTCGCCATTGGCAGACGACCTAACACAGATGGTCTAAACCTACAAAACACAAGCGTACAGCTAAGCGAGCGTGGCTATGTGGTGTGCGATGACAAACTAAAAGCCACCGACCACATTTGGGCGATGGGCGATGTCGCAGGTTCACCGCAGTTTACCTACATCTCGCTTGATGATTATCGCATTGTGGCGGATGATTTGTTTGGGAACGGCACACGCCACAGAGCCGACCGCCACACCTTCCCAACGAGTGTTTTTATCACACCGCCTTTATCACAAATTGGACTGAGCGAAAAACAAGCCAAAGACAGTGGCAAAAATTACCAAGTGGCAACCTTGCCCGCCCAAGCCATTGTCAAAGCCAAAATCACAGGCAATACCAAAGGCTTATTAAAAGCGATTGTGGATAAAGACAATAACGAGATTTTGGGCGTTACGTTGTTTTGTGAAAATAGCCATGAGATTATCAATTTATTTAAATTGGCAATGGATAATGGCGTTAAAGCGGATTATTTTAAAGAGCAAATTTTTACGCACCCAACCATTAGCGAATCATTAAATGATTTATTTGCCGAATTTTAATTGTTTTAAATAAATTTAATTGGTGTAATTTAGAAGGTGTCTTATGAAAAAACTCACTCTTGCCATTGCAATTAGCATTTTGGGATTAACTGCGTGTAACAGTTTTGCCAATACCTCATCAAAACAAAACAATGCCAAATCTCAAACCCAAAATCAATCACAAATCAAACCAAAACCAAAAGGCGTTTGGATTGATGTGCGTAGCCCAGAAGAATATAAAGCGGGGCATTTGTCAAATAGCGTCAATATCCCTGTTGGCGATATTGCATCAAAGATTTCTGCCATTGAGCCCAATAAAAACAATCCTATTAATCTGTATTGCCGAAGTGGTAGACGTGCCGAAGTTGCTCGCACAGAACTCTTAAAATTGGGCTATACCAATGTTACCAATCACGGCGGTTATGAAGACCTAAAACAACAAGGCTATCGTTAAGAGGTGTTTTATGAAAATCAATGTTGGTAAACCTGATAAAATCGTACGAATTGTTTTGGGTGTTGTTATTATTGGCTTGGGTACTTATTTTGGCTCGTGGTGGGGAATTCTTGGGCTTGTACTGTTATTAACAGGTTTTATGAATTTTTGCCCCATTTATCATATTTTGGGCATCAGCACTTGCAAATGCCATGTTGATAACAAACCCTAATAATTAGGAAAATGACATGATAAATAAAAGACCATTACACGGGGCAGGGCTTGGCTTTCGCCGTGAGTTATTGCCACAAATGTCTCTTGATGATGCCAATGCCATTCATCAATTAGGCCAGATTGATTTTTTTGAAGTGTCGCCTGAAAATTGGATAAACTCCCACGGAATTATGGGCGGACGTTTTGAAAATATCTTGCGTGCTTATAGCGAGCGGTTTTCTTTTATTTGTCATGGACTTTCTTTGTCTATTGGCAGTTCAAAAGAATTGGACGTGGCTCATGTCAATAATATTAAGCATTTTATGAAGTCGCATAACATCAATTTATTTACCGAGCATTTGTCTTGGTGTAGTGATGACAAAGGGCATTTGTATGATTTATTGCCTATTCCTTGCACCGAAGAAGCGGTATTTTGGGTTGCCGAGCGTATTGAAAAAGTACAAGATATTTTAGGCTCTCAAATCGGCATTGAAAACGCCTCATATTATTATCTACCGCCCCAAAGTGAAATGTCCGACAGTGAATTTATTTCTGCGGTGGTAAAAGAAGCTGATTGTTTATTTCATTTAGATGTGAATAATATTTTCGTCAATAGCCAAAACTTTGGTTTTGACCCACACCAATATTTGCGTGAATTGCCGCTCGAGCGGACGTGTTATTTGCACGTTGCTGGGCATTATGTGGATGATGACGGCTTGATTGTGGATACGCATGGCGATAGTGTGGTGGAGCGTGTTTGGGCGTTATTAAATGACGCTTATGGTTTGATATTTGCCAAAACAAGTAAAACGGCAGATAATATTCCGACTTGTTTGGAGCGTGATTTTAATTTCCCAGAACTTAGCGAGCTTACCTGTGAAGTTAAATTCATTCGGGAAATTCAAGAACGTCATAAAAATAATTCTACATTTAAATTGGCCTAATTATTTTAATGATAATTTAATAAAATGGCATAACAATGATGATTGATAAAGCACCCAAGTTACGCATCTTTCAGCGTGAATTTGGCGATTATATCCGCAAACAAAAACACGATAACACCGATACCGTGCCTGCTCGTGTGGGGCAATTATATCAAAATCTGATTTATAATAATGTCTCTGGCTTTGTCAATCAATGCTTTCCCATTACTCGCAGTATTATTGAGACGCATTTTGGCATATTGGTTTGGCAAAATCTGATTAAAGATTTTTTAAAACATGGCGATATGGCAAGTCCGTATTTTAGTGAAATTACCGAGCAATTTGTCGGCTATTTGACCGATGATGTTTTGACAAAATTTGATTTACCCATTTATTTGTCAGAGTTTGCTCATTATGAATGGGTGGAATTGTTTGTAGATAATCTACCGAACAATAATCCCAAGCCTATTTTAATGTATCAAAATGAGTCTATTTTTATCAATCATACCGCCCAGATTTTATATTATGAATGGGCGGTGCAGGATATTAGCGTGGCATTTTCCCCCAGTCAAAAAAACCCGACTTTTTTGGTGGTGTATCGTAAAGTGGTGGACGGTACATTCAAAACGGCATTTATGACCATAAGTCAGCTTAGCTTTATCATACTAACCTTTATGCAAGAAAAACAAAATGAAGAGGTATGTTATCAAAATACAAATGAGTTATTGGCAGAGCTACAACACACCTTTGAATTAAATGATGAGATTTTTGATAATATCAAAACTTCGTTTGATGATTTGGTCAATACAATGATTGATAATCAAATTTTTTATAACCAATCTTTTTAATAAAAATAAGGTAAGTTATGATAAAAGAATACAACGCTTATTACAATAAATTTGTTGTAAATTTAAATAAATTGGACTTTTTGCCATTATTCGCCATTCGTCTTTATCTTGCCCCTGTGTTTATTATGGCAGGGCTAACCAAATACCGTTCGTTTGATGATACGGCACAGTGGTTTGGTAATGCCGATTGGGGGCTTGGTTTGCCATTTGCGTCCTTTTGGGTGGCTATGGTGATTGTTGCTGAATTGATTGGTGGTGTGGCGTTATTACTCGGCGTGGCGACTCGTTTTTTTGGCGTGTTATTGGCAATCACAATGGCGGTTGCGATGATTCTTGTGCATTTAAAAAACGGCTGGCACGCCATTACCCCAACCGACCCTGCGACCAATATCGCCCAATTATTTGGTGGATTGGGACAGGTAAGTTTGGATAATTCCATACAAGCGAGCGAGCGATTAAATAAAGCCCGTGAAATCTTACAAACGCATGGCAATTATGATTGGCTGACCGAAACGGGTAATTTTGTGGTTTTAAATAATGGCATAGAATTTGGCATGACTTATTTTATCATGTTGCTTGTGCTAATTATTTATGGGGCAGGGCGTTATATAAGCATGGACTTTTGGATAAACAAAAGTCTGCCAACTTTGAAATAGTACTGTGTCAAACTCGCTCACAGTGAGGGCGTGCTGAACCTTTATAACACAATTTAAAATTTAGAAATCCTGTGAAAATAAAATGATGTTTTTGCATGAAAAATGGCTAAATCTTGTTTTTCTGCGTCAAAAACTGGTCTGATAGAATGACTATCAGCCTTAAGTTTTTTCCTTGAAAAACGTGCGATTTTTCTCATTTTTCATTGCAAATATAAAAGTTCAACACGCCCTATTTGTACAGCTTCGCTCGTTTTCCTTGTCTTATTTCAAGTTTTTTTGACTTAAAAATGCACCAAATACAATTACGCCAATTTGATAAAAAAAGCATGGACGAGATATATCAGTCCATGTTTGCTTTTGCGTATAACCAATTAAATCACGAACAGCACGCCGAAGATGTGGTGCAAGATGCCCTCTTAAATGCTTTAAAATACGCCGATAGTTTTCAAGGAAAGTCCGCCTTTAAAACATGGGTATTTGCCATTTTAAAAAATAAAATTGCCGACTTTATCCGCCAAAACAAACATTGTGAAGTTATGAGCGACATGAGTGAAAATAGCGATGAAGAATTTTTGGCAATGCTGTTTGATGATATTGGGCATTGGCAAAACGGTTCATCGCCAAATGCCTTTGATAATCGCTGGGCAAGTCCGCATGAAACAGCTGAAAATGATGAATTTTGGCAAGTATTGGAACTGTGTTTGGAGAATCTGCCCAAAGAGCAGGCACAAGTTTTTTTGATGAAAGAATATATAGAATTGGGTAGTGATGAGATTTGTCAAAACTTAAATATCACTCGCCAAAATTTATATGTGTTATTGCACAGAGCCAGATTAAGATTGCAAATGTGTTTGTCGGTAAAATGGTTTGTTTAGGGGGAATACAATGAAACGATTAAAGAATTGCCAAAAAATGACTGAACTTATGAGTCTATCACAAGAAGAACCATTGACTTTATCTCAAAAAATGACGGTAAAGTTTCATCTTTTGATGTGTCCTGCCTGTCGTAGGTTTGATGATAATAATCGGGTGTTAAAAAAGATGATAAAACAGCATAAGAATTTAAAGGGATGATTTGTTTTAAAGCGATTAAAAAAGCTGATTTGCCAATATCGTCCGCATGGGATTAAAACTTTTGCGATGCTCGGGCAATATCCCATGCTCATAAATGGCGGTGGTATGGGCTTTACTGGCATAGCCTTTGTGCTTGTCTAGTCCATAATCAGGATAAATCTTGGCATAGTCGCTTATGACAGTATCACGATGAACCTTGGCAAGGATACTGGCACAAGCGATAGACGTGTGAAGGCTGTCGCCCTTGATGAGCGTGTGAATGCACGGCTGAAAGTCGCTAAAGTCATCGGATAGGGTGGGCGCAGCGTTGCCGTCTATCACGATGATAAGATTGTCATTTTTGCTGATGTTATTTAATGCAATCAAATTTTCAATGGCAAGTCTCATGCCCAAAAGAGTCGCTTGATAAATGTCAATCGTATCAATCACATAAGCAGGAATGTCAATAATGACATAGCTTTGGCAGGCTTGCTTAATTGGGTCAAAGACCAAATTCCGCTTTTTTTCGGACAATTTTTTGCTGTCGTTGATAAGAGCAAGGGGCGTATTTGTCAGGTCAATTTGCCCAAATTCGCCCGTCAAATCATTATCCAAAATCACCGCCCCAACCGTCATTTGCCCAAACAGTGAACCCCGCCCCACTTCATCAATGCCGATGACAAAAGTGCGTGATGTGGGTTCGTGATTTTTGTGGGCGACAACGGTGCAAGCGTGGTCGTGCGTGTTTTGGGTGTGGGCTTTTATCATGGTATTTTTAAAATTATAAAAACCGTTCGTGCTGAGCTTGTCGAAGCATGGCGGTTTTTTGCGTAAATTTATCTATTTTGGTCAATCGGTGTTTGCAGGCGTGGACGGTTTGGGTTTAATTTATCCAATAAAATATGAGAGACGGGCAACGGCTCATCAAAAATCAACCCTGCCAAAATCTCACCACAAATCGGAGCAAAACTAAACCCCTTTGATCCCATGCCATAGACGGTGTATAGTCCATGATTGCCCATTTTACCGCCAACTTGACCGCCTATTTCTCCGACTAGCGGATGATAATCAGGCGTTTGGGCTCGTATGCTTGCCCGTCCGTGTAAGTCCTTGATATTGATGTTTAACTCATCGACAAGGCGTGATAAGCTCTGGCGAAGTTTATCCAAATTAAACTCATGCTCGTCATCACGCACCGATGTATCGGTATCATTACGCACAAAACTTGCTCCCATTAAAAAGGTGGGCGTGCCGTCTTTATCAAAAGTGGCACAATAGCCGTCATATTTTATTGGGGTGGCGATTTTGGCTTTTAACTCATCAGACATATGACGAATATCAAGCCATGAGACTTGCCCACGGATTTTTCTGGGATTGAATAACTCATTGTTTAGTAAATAACTTTCAAACCCTGCACAAATGACCACGATGTCGGCAGATAGTTCTCTATCGTTATTTTTTACCGTCCATGTGTCATTATCTTTTGTGATGTGTTTGGCATGAAACTGTTTAAATTGGATTAAAGGATTGGCTAAAATAAAATCTGCCAATTTGTGCGTATCAATCAGACCTGCTTTTGGCGTGTGGGTATTGATGAGTTGCTTATTAAAATCGGCATTGTCTGAATTAAGATTTTCATTAAAAATGCCAATCAGTTCATCAGGATAGCTGTTTGCCAAATGAGCCAATTTTTCATGTGATTTTTGCGTGGGTAATAAAAAATCTATCGCCCCTGTTTGGGAGAATATCTCATCATTTGATGATTGATTAAACGCTTTGTAAATCCGCTCGGCATATAAAAAGCTGACGGTGGGCAGATGATTGGGAGCGTCTGATAATTGGGTGAGCTTAGGGGCGAATAGGGCTTTGGGGTTGCCTGAAGCTCCTGATAGTGGGGCGGTTTTGTCAATCAAAGTAACTTCTACGCCACGATGTGTCAACGCATGGGCGGTAAAGAGTCCTGATACGCCAGCTCCGATGATGATGGCGGTTTTTGGGGTAGATTTTGGCGTGGGCTTGCCGTCAAAAGTGGCGGTTATCATCTCACGCTTACGTCCAAAGCCCTTGATTTTTTGTACAGTCATGCCGATAGCGGTTAAGGCTCGTCTGACCGCCCCACTACTGGTAAAGGTGGCAAGGGTGGCGTTAGGTCTAGATAGGCGTTTGATTTGGTTAAAAATCTCGTCTGACCACAACTCGCTGTTTTTGGCAGGGGCAAAACCGTCTAAGAACCAAGCATCCGCAAGTCCATCGCTCATTTTGCAGAAACCATCCAACGCATCGCCTAGCCATAAATCTAGTGTGATATTGCCAACATGCAAGCGATGACACCCCGTTAAGGCAAGCGGATAATTATCCAGTAAATCCTTGATAAATGGGGCGGTTTGTTCATCCTGCCATGCCGATAGGGCGGTGGTTAGGTCGGCATGAGAGAGCGGATATTTTTCGGTACTGACAAAATACAGACGGGCGGACGGCGGGGCGGTTTGTTGCCAAAGTAGGCAGGTTGCCAAAAAGTTTAGCCCTGTGCCAAAGCCTGTCTCCATGATGACAAAATGCTCATGTTCGCCCAAATTGGCAAAGCGGTGGGGCAAATCATTGCCTTGCAAAAAGACATAATTGGTCTCATCAAATCCGCCCGCTTTTGAAAAATAAATGTCGTCAAACTGCTCGGATGTGGGCGTGATGTTACCCAAACTGTCGGTTTGCCATGTGATGTCTGCGGTCTGTATCATGGTCTGTCAGGTCGGTTTATTTGCGTTTCATGATGAGTGACGCTAGGATAAAGCCAAGGATGAACGACACCAAGGTGCTGATAACGCCATATAGAAACAACTGTCCACTACGTTCATTAACCAACACATTGACCTGCGTGGTCAGCTCGTCAATCCGCCCTTGTAGTTCGCTGTTTTTGGCGAGTAGCTCGGTATTGGCACGCGACAGCTCATTATCGTCGGGACTGTTTAGCTCGGCAATGGTGGGAGCGTTGGGGTCGTGCGGGCTGGCAGGCGGTGGCGGAACGGGGGTTTGGCTCTCTGCGTTCTCACTCTCGCTGGCATTGCGATTGGTGCTGGCGGTGGGCGTGCCAGATGTCGCATTGGAGGCGGTTTGAGCAAGACTAACCACAGGCAGTAAGGCGGTGGCAAGCAAGGCGGTAATGATGGCAACTCTCATGGTAACTCTCAGGCGTCACTGTCGGCAGGCAAGGCTTGGATAAAGGGGCGAATGTCCACATGGCTATACACACCGCCATGCAAATACGGCTCGTCATTTGCCCATGCTCGGGCTTGCTCGATGTCATCAAAATGGGCGATGATAAGGCTACCGCTCATGGCAGGTTCGCCGTGATTGATGGGTGTGGGACCTGCGATGACAAGGCGGTTTTGGGCGTGTAGGGCGGTCAGTCGCTCGATGTGAGCAGGGCGAATCTCGGCACGTTTGGCGGTGCTGTCAGCAACATCATGACCGATAATGGCAAATAGTGGCATGGGGGTTTTCCTAATTTTGGATTAATGTGTTGTTTGATTTGGTTGTTTGGTACGAATAGGGTTTGCAAGATATTTTTATCAATTTTATTTTGATAAATTAAAATAAAATCTATGGATATCTATGAATCATAGGTAAAGCCATATTTTAGCACTTTTAAATTATTTTTTAACTGCTGTTTCATCTATCTTAATGTGTTTACGCAGGACAATAAACATACCGACCATAAAGCTTATCATGACGATAATATCGCCAAAGGCGGTAAACTCGCCCCAGTACTCGCCCCCCATAAAGACAAAGGCAAAAAAGGCGTGCAGACTTGCCATCAGTACAAAAAATCCTGCCCATGCTAGATTAAGTTTTTTCCATGCTGATGATGATAAGTCAAAAATGGGAGCGAACAGTTTTTGAATGGCGGATTCTTTGTCGCTCAAAAAAAATGGCGATAAAAACAAGGCAAGAGCAAAGCCTAGATTAATCAGCACCGCTTTTAGGCGAATATAAAAATCATCACGCAAGGCAAGGGTCAGCCCACCAAATACCACGGTCATCAGTAGCACAAAAATCTGCTGTTTTTGTAGACGAAATTTTTGACTGACAAACAAAAAACCATATATGACAAGCGTGGCAAGGGTCAGCCCTGCGGTCGCCACGATGATGTGGTTGTTGCTCTCGCCCCCTGTTAGCCCAATGGCGGTCAGTAGGGGGTGGGCAGGATTGTCCTTGTCTGTGGTTTTATACAGATAAAAAAAGACAATGATGGGAATGTAGTCAAGTAGGGCTTTCATGGGCGTGATGTGTCTAAAAGGTGCTATTTTACACGCTTTTGGGGGTAAAAGTAAAATAAATTGGGGTTTGGTGGGTGATTTTGCAAGATGAATAAATTGCAAGATAAACTGGCGTTATTTGTTGTAGCAAGGTAAAATACTGCTCTAGTCGCTCTATCAGGCAAGCTAAATAAATCGGAAACGGCAAAATGTTACAAATTTTATATCAAGATGATGACGTGGTGGCGGTAAACAAACCTGCTGGTATGCTTGTTCATCGCTCATGGCTTGACAAGCATGAGATAGTGTTTGTGATGACGGTTTTGCGTGATATGCTTGGGCAACACGTTTTCCCTGTTCATCGGCTAGACCGCCCGACATCAGGGGTGCTATTATTTGCTAAGTCGTCAGACGTGGCACGGACATTATCTTTACAATTTGAAAAGCACACGGTAGAAAAGTCGTATCTGGCGGTGGTGCGTGGGTATTTGCTCGACAGCGGGCGGATTGATTATCCCTTAAAGGTCAAACTTGACAAAATCGCTGATAAATTTGCCAATGCCGACAAAGAGCCACAGTCCGCCATAACCGATTATGAGAATTTGGCAACGTGCGAAATGCCCTTTGTCTCGGTGTATAGATACGCCACATCTCGGTATAGCCTTATGAAACTTATCCCAGTTACAGGGCGAAAACACCAATTAAGACGGCACATGATGCACCTATTTCACCCCATTGTCGGCGATACCACTCATGGCGACACCGCCCAAAATCGTGCGGTGGCAGAGTTTACGGGCGTATCAAGACTACTTTTGCACGCTCATACGTTGGCATTTGATGACATGAGTGGCAAGCGTATCACGGTGGTCGCCCCGCTTGATGATGGATTTGGCAAGGTAGTGCGTGATTTTGGGTGGGGTAATGTATTTTAATAATGTTGTATTTGACAAAACCACCCAATTGAACCGACCTCCAAATCTTAGACATAAGATAAAAGGCTAGGTTGTTGTAAGTGGTTGTATCAACCCCGATTGGACTAAGATTCTGTAGTTCACAGGACTTAGCCCTTTTGGTTTGCTCTTTATTCTACAGCCAACAAAATTGAATTCTACCACGCAAGCCGTTCACCCTGAGTTACGCCTGCGGGTCGTTTTCCATTATGGTTCGACTTAGCTCACCACGAACGAAAAACCTTAGCACTTTTTCATTTTGCAGAGTCTACTTTTTTAGGCTAATGTCTTTATAGGGTATAGAAACAATAAAGGCGAATCGCTCCGCCTTTATTTATGGATTTAAGGTTTTTACCGCCAGTTTTAACGATTTGGCAAATGCTCTTTGACATCTTTGGCAAATTGACGTAACACATCAACCGTGCTATCCCAATCCAAGCAACCGTCCGTAACTGATTTGCCGTATTCTAATTGGCTTAGGTCGGCAGGGATATTTTGACGACCGCCTTTTAGGTGGCTTTCAATCATGAGACCCATGATAGATTTGTTGCCTTTTTGGATTTGCCCTGCGATGTTTTGGATAACCATGGGCTGTAAGTAGGGGTCTTTGCCAGAGTTGGCATGGCTTGCGTCTACCATGATTTTGCCGTTGGTTTTGCCACGGGCAAGCTCGTTTTCGGCGGCTGCGATGGCGGTTTCGTCATAGTTGGGCTGGTCGTTACCACCACGCAAGACAACGTGGGCGTATTTATTGCCTTTGGATTTGATGATAGACACTTGTCCGTCCGATGATAGACCCAAAAAGCTATGCCCTGAGCTGACCGCTTGCATGGCGTTTACTGCCACAGTCATGGAGCCGTCCGTACCGTTTTTAAAACCGACAGGGCAAGACAAACCGCTTGACATCTCACGGTGGGTTTGTGATTCGGTGGTTCTAGCTCCGATTGCCGACCAGCTAATCAAATCTTGCATGTATTGGGGGGTGTTAGGATCAAGGGCTTCGGTGGCACAGGGTAAGCCTTTTTCGTTAAGCTCCAAAAGTAGCTTACGAGCCATGCCAAGTCCTTTTTCGATGTCAAAACTATCGTCCATGTTCGGGTCATTGATAAGTCCTTTCCAGCCTGTGGTGGTGCGTGGCTTTTCAAAGTATACACGCATGACGATAAATAGCTCGTCTTTTAGCTCGTCCGCCAACACTTTTAATTTGTCCGCATACTCATGGGCGGCATTGACATCATGGATAGAGCAAGGGCCAACCACGACTAGGATACGCTTGTCTATGCCATCCAAAATGTCTTCGATGACCTTGCGACCGTGTAGCACGGTGCTAAATGCTTGGCTAGATAGGGGATAGGTGCGTTTTAGTTCGGCGGGGGTGATTAGGGGTGTGATTTTTTCAATATTCACATCATCGATTTCTGTATGGTGGGTTAAAAAAGACATAATACCTGCCTGTATTTATTGGGTTTGGTCAAAGGGGTATTATGCACAGTTTTGCACCGTTTGACAAGATGAAAAGTGAGAAAAAGGGCAAAAATTTTAAAAATAGTTTATGTATTTTTATAAATTGATAATTTATGGTTATTCTTGAAAGATAAAAAAGTTGTGTTATAATTATATTGACAAATTTATAGACAAATAGGTATATTATGGCAAATATCGTGGCTCGTGTGGACGATGACCTAAAAGCCCAATCATTTTTGGTACTGCAAGAACTTGGCGTGACACCGTCTGAGCTTATCCGCCAAACCTTGCAATATGTGGCTTATCACAAAAAATTACCCTTTAAGACGGTGGTTTTGACCGATGAAGACAGTGAGCTTTTAGCCCTTGCCAAAGAACGCCTTGATAATCCTGCCCCACGCATCAAAGTCAGTTTGGACGAGCTTTAATGTGCGAATTAATGTATGAATTAGAATTTGACGAGCGAGCCTTAAAAGAATGGCAAAAACTGGGCGACACCATAAAAACGCAGTTTAAAAAGAGACTGGCTAAGGTGCTAAAAAATCCGCACATCATCGCCAATCGCCTAAGCGGTGGACAAAATTTATACAAAATCAACTTCCGCTCGGCAGGTTATCGCCTTGTGTATCAAGTTGAAGATGATAAAGTGGTGGTGTTTGTCATCGTGATGGGTAAGCGTGAGAAAAATGCCGTCTATGACACCGCCGAAGAATGGCTTGCTGAACGTCAATCGGACAATCAAGACACACAATCTGTCAAATAACCCTTTTGCCCAACGCCACCAAATGTGCTATCATAGCTCCATTTTAGTTTTGAGAATGACAATGACCACGCCCACTTATTCTGAGATTTTATCCGTTGTTGCCGATGATTTTGCCGTCATGGACAAGCAGGTTTTTGGCTCGCTAAATTCCAAAGTTCAGCTCATCATGAAAGTGTCCGACCATGTCATCAACGCAGGCGGTAAGCGTATGCGACCTTTGATGACCTTGCTTATCTCACGCATGATAAAGGATGAGCAGTACAAGTTAAGCCTAGAACTTGGGGCGATTACTGAGATGCTCCACACCGCCACGCTCGTGCATGATGACGTGATTGATGAGTCTGGTATGAGACGGGGGCGACCGACCGCCAACGCCACTTGGAACAACGCTACGGCTGTGCTGGTGGGCGACTATCTCATCGCACGCTCGTTCAACCTTTTGACAGGGTTTGGCGACATGACCTTATTAAAGCTGTTCTCGGACGGAACGTGCGACATTGCCGAAGGCGAAGTCTTGCAACTGCAACACCAACACAACATCGAGACGACCGAAAGTGACTACCTACAAATCATTGACGGCAAGACTTCACGGCTTTTTATGATGGCGTGCGTGGGGGCGGCTTTGCTTCATGGTAAGCATGATGACAAGGAGTTACTTGCCAATTTGTCCGATTTTGGGCAACATTTTGGCAATGCCTTTCAGATGATTGATGATGTGCTAGACTTTATGGGTGACAGTCAAACGATGGGCAAAAATCTGGGCGACGACCTAGCCGAAGGCAAGCCGACTTTGCCGATTATCAAAACCTTAGAAATCCTAAAACAAGCCAATAGTGATGACTATGACAAGCTAAGAATTGCCGTACAAACAGGCAAAACGGACAATGCCGAGACGCTCATCGGTTTGGTGAAATCATCAGGGGCGTTGGAATACTGTAAAAATCGAGCGTTGGACGAAACCCGCCTTGCTCAAATGGCTCTCATGAAACTGCCTGATAACAAATACCGCCATGCGTTATATCAATTGACCCAATTGGCGAGTGCCAGATTGGTATGATTTTTAAAAACTACCGTTATCTAATGAACCAACTCCCAAAGCTTGCCACTCTAACCTTTGGAGTGCTTTCTATGGCAAAATACACAACCGACTTTAAACTGTCTGTGATTGAGTATTATCTTAATCACCACAGTTACACTCTACAAAATGAAAAAGTACCACGGTTTTTCGTTCGTGGTGAGCTATGCCTGCTCATGACGGAAACCGACCCGCAGGCAAGCTTGTGGCGAACGGAAAACCTAGTTCAGCATACTTTTTAGACCACTACCTAATTTTTTAATCAATTTATTTTAAAAATAAATTTAATCACAATTTGGTGCGTGGTACGCACCTTACCAATATCTTGATTTTAATTGATTTTATCTTTTAAGTCCACCCCCTTTAACCTAAGCGCATTTGCAAGTACCGACAGCGAACTTAACGCCATGGCGATACTGGCTATCATCGGATTTAGCACACCAATCATCGCAAGCGGTATGCCGATGACGTTATAAATAAAGGCAAAAAATAGGTTTTGTTTGATGTTGGTTAGGGTCAATTTGGCGATTTTGTGGGCGTGATAAACACTCATCGCCCCGCCCGTCTCCGACTGTATGAGCCGAACGCTTGCCGAGCCTGTCGCCACGTCTGTGGCACCCCCCACCGCCATGCCGATGTCGGCTGTGGTCATTGCTAGGGCGTCATTGATGCCGTCCCCTATCATGGCGGTTTTGTGGGTTTTTTGTAATTCTTTAATTTTTAAGGATTTATCCTGTGGCGATAGCTCGCCATAGCCGTCTATACCAAGCTCACCTGCTACGCTGTCCACCACGCTTTGACGGTCGCCACTTAGGATAACAGGCGTGATACCGTCCGCTTTTAGCTTGTCTATGAGCGTGTGGGCGTCCGCTTTTAGAGTGTCGGCTAGGGCAAAAATCCCTGCCAGCTTGTCATCAATTGCCACAAACACAAGACTGGCTGTGGGATTGTCTTGGATAAAGGCGTGTTCTTTCTCGCCCAAATCAGCATGAACAAAACCGCTCGTCCCCACCTTTACCACGCCCACGCCAGCGATGTCGCCTTGCATGCCTTGCCCTGCTTGGCTTAGGATATTTTGGGCGGTAAATGTCGGGGCGTGATTGTCATGAGTATAAGCGGTTATCGCACGGGCTAGGGGGTGCGTGCTGTGACTCTCAATGCTTGCACTCACGCCAAGCAATGTGGGCGTATCGGTCAGGCTCAGGCTGTCCACCACCACAAGATGACCGTTTGTCAGCGTTCCTGTCTTGTCAAAGGCTATCGCCCCAATCTGCCCTGCCGTCTCCAACGCCACTGCGTCCAAAAACTGCACGCCATGCCGACTTGCCACCCCCATGCCTGCCATAATCGCTGTGGGCGTGGCAAGCCCCAACGCACACGGGCAAGAAATGACCAGCACGGCAACCGCTCGCATGAGTGCGGTGTCAAACTGCCCGAGTATATACCAATTTACCAAAAACGTCAGCACAGAAAGCCCCACCACCACCGGCACAAACACGCCTGCCACACGGTCGGCAAGCCGTGCAATCGGAGCTTTTGTCCCCTGTGCGTGCGACAGTGCGTCCGTCATCTGCCCAAGGGCGGTCTGTGAGCCTGTCGCGTGGGCTTGATAGGCAAAACTGCCGTCCACCACCACGCTCCCTGCCAGTACGTCATCGCCATAAGTTTTTGATAAATAGGCACTTTCGCCCGTTAGATGAGCTTGGGTAATATCCCCTTGACCGTCCGTGATGACCCCGTCCACGGCGATTTTGTCGCCATGATTGGCTTGCAAAATATCGCCCACCTTGACGTCCGCCAACGCCACGTCCGCCCACGCATTATCACGCTTGACCTTGACCGTCTGCGGTAGTAGCTCCATGAGTTTGGATAAGGCATTAAGACTGCCTGTTTTGGTGCGGTGTTCTAGATATTTACCAAGGCTCACAAAAGTCAAAATCATCACGCTTGCTTCAAAATACACATGACCGCCTGTGAGATAAGCATAAGTAGAATACGCCCAAATCATACTCGTTCCCAACGCCACCAGCACGTCCATGCCAAGAAGTCCGCCCCTTATCCCTACCCACGCTCCTTTATAAAAAGGTGTGGCAAGGGCAAACTGAGCAATGCTTGCTAGCACAAACTGCACCCAATTTGGGGGCATGAGTGCGTGCGAGCCTGTCATCATGCCTGCCATACCCACCCAAAACGGCAAGGACAGCACGCCAAGGGCAATCAAGCGATATGGCGGTGCGTCACTATGGGGCTTGGTTTGGGATTGGTCTTGGACAAACTCCCCTGTAAAGCCTGTCTTTTTTATCCATGTCAAAATCTCATCACAAGATGCGCTCTCTGTTGTGCTAAGGGTCAGCGTTTCTGTAGCAAAGTTCACATCAGCACGCTCTACGCATTCTTTTTTATTTAAGACTTTTTCTAGGCGAGTGGCACAGGCTTGGCAGGTCATGCCGTGTATTTTGAAAGTGTGTGTGGACATAGTTTGACTCTTTTGATGGATGACAGGGCTTGCCTAATCCCTACTATCTATGGGCAAAGGATTGTTTGTCAATAGCTCATAGGCATGACTGCTTAAATGAGAATTGGGTTTGTTGATGGTTTAATAATTAAAATGACCATATTCTTATGATTTAAAAAATATTTTGGCAGTGGTTCAAAAAGTATGCTGTAACAAAAACTAAAGTATGCTGTAACAAAAACTAAA
>NZ_MUXV01000065.1 GCF_002014975.1 Moraxella bovis | reverse complement strand
TTTTGAACCACTGCCAATTTCTGTTAATGCTCTAGAATAGTCAGCGTCTGATTCAATCACTCTCTGAGAGAAACGTCTGGTAATGTTAGCCAACTGATTGGCACGGACATCAGCAATGACTTGTTCATCTAAGCCATTAGCTTCTGGTTCTGTCTGTACTTGCTCTGTGGTTTGTTCAGTAACGTTTGATTGTTCTGATTGATTAATATTAGCCAGTTGCTCTTGAACAGCAGTTAGCTCATCTTGTAGCTCTTGAATACGCTTGGTGTTATCACCATTGGTTTCCTCTAATTCACGGATTAGACTTAGTGCTTGTGAAGATAACTCATCTTGTTGAGTTTGAGTAGGTTGGTTCATGCTCTGCTCACTATTAATGGGTGAGCTTGTCATATTACTACCTAACAATTCATTAATGCGGTTTGTACCTGCAAAAAGTTTAGCTTCATGGTCTTTACTGTTAAATTTAGCACCTGTGGCTAGTTTGGTTTGCCCATAAGCCCAACCAATAATAGAATGTCCCCACTTGTGGTCATTTCTATCAGGGTTAGGCTCATTTAAGAAGTTAGGTGAAGCATAGCTAGTGCCTTTATATTTTTTATAAGTAATGTCTCCTTGCTTAATCTCAGCCATAAGAAATCTAGCCATAGCATCCAATGACTCTTGTGTCTGTGGGATGCTACTATGTGTTGCTTTAATAACTTGCTGATTTAAGTAAGACACTAGCTTATCTTTTCTTGTACCTTGCCAACTGACAAAACCAAGATTGGTTTTATTATTACCTTTGTCTCCATGCGTACCAAATAAGTATCTGATAGCAAACTCATTCTCACGGTTTACTTCTCCAATCAGATACCTAGCTTGTCCATCGGTAAATCCTGCCTTAACAAAAGCAGAATAAGTACCAAGCATAAGATTACTCTTAGTTAGCTCCTTATTGTTGATTGAAAAATTACCTGTATTTATCGGTTGAGATTGCTTTACTACACCACCTTGTCCGCTACCTACACGACCAACCACAGTAATATCAAGATGACTACCGCCACCATTGATAAAGTTTACATCACCCCGTTTACCAATGTTACCCCAACCTGCTTTCTCAGCATTGACCTGTACGATATAGCCGTGTTGTTTGGCTAAGTCAGCCACACGCTGACCTATGCGAGCATAGGTTTCTACATCATCACCATTTTTTAAATCAAGGTCAATCTTATAACCATTGCCGTGAGAATTACCTGTTATCTTTTTATGTCTACCTCCTGTGATTGAAGTGAAACCAACAGAAGCATTAAAGATTTCATCGTCTTTATCTAACAATGCCATGAAACCAAGGGTATCACCTTTAACAACACCACCAGAGAATAAACTATTACCTCCTGATTTATTTACATTATGAAAAGGCATTCTAAATTTGTGATTGATGTCTTTGACACTTCTTACTTTGGTATCGGTAAAACCATGTGAAGCATGTATAGTTTGGTTTTGCTTTTGTGATGTTGATTTGGTTATTACATTAGCCCCTTTGGGAGTTAGTAATTGCTTAGCTCTATCAGTACCTTGATAAACAAATTCCCATGCCTCATACATGACATTGCCTTTGTTATCTTTGGGGTAACTTAAAGATAAGCCAAACTTCTCAGCATTTTGTGCTAACCACTCTCCTTGCTTATAAAATCTACCACCTTTTTTAAAATCATTGGGATTGGTGGATAGAAAATCAAAAGCCAAACCAGTATGGTGTTTACTACCACCTACCCAAGCATTAGAAGTAAATACATCTTCTGCTGTACGTTTACTTAACTTACCTGCTAGATTTTTATTTTGCTGATAGTCATAACTTCTAAATCCAGAAACCAAGGTTAAAGGTTGTTTAAATTGCTTTTGATAAGCATTTGAAAGAGCTTGTAGAGAGCTTACAGCGTCTTTATGTACTTCTTTATTGCCAAATTTCACAATCTCATTAGGATTGGCTTCATTGTAGTGATAGTATTTGGTTTTACCATTTTTAGTATTTACTTCAAAATACTCCCCTTGACCATCACCATCATTTTTGAGTATGGCAGTATAAGTCTTACCACCTAATTTCATACTCACTTGCTCTGATGTAGGTTGTGATTGAGTTGGTTCTGTGATATTTGTAGCTTGGTTTTGATTAATCACATCGGTATCTACCTGTGATATATCCACCACAGGATTTACACGTTTAGATACACTACCAATAAGATTTAGATAGAACTCATCAGAATGTACATCTACAGCATTGTCCTTAACACTTTGAATGGTATTTTGAAGTGGTGTAACGTAGGTATCAATGTATGACTGTTTCTGAGCAGTTAGGTTGTCTATTTCATCTTGGTTGGTAGTATTAGCTATCTTGGTATCAAAGCCATCTAATACAGACATAACGCTGTTAGTAGCTTCATTTATCTTGGTTTGAGCTACTTGTTTGGCTTCATCAGTATCTGCACGGTTAAGCTCAGCTACTGCATTGACATAAGCTGTTGTAGGATTGTATTTTTTAGAGTCAGGATTGATAAGCTCTTCATGTGGTGTAAAGAGCTTTTGTTTAATGGTATTGGTTGCTTTACTTGTGGCAGTTTGTGTGGCTTGTTTAGTAGCATCAAAACCTAAACCAGCAGCACTAAATACACCAGAAACTGTACCGCCTATTGCACCTGCTTGACCTATATCTCTACCTATACCATCGGTAAGGTTTTTACCAAGCATTGCATTAGAATATCCTGTCTCACTTCCTACCAAAAACATCTCTTCGGTTGTATCTAGTAATACACCTGCTGTTTTACTTCTTACACCACTTCCTTTGGTTAGAGTATCAACATTACTTGCACCTACTTTACTTGCAACACGCCCAAAGCCATAAGTAATCAATAACGCACTTAAACCTGCTTGGTTTAAATATTGCTGTACTTTCTTATCGTTTAAATCCAAACCCTCTTCCACTGCCAACTGTCTAAGCTGTTCTTGACTTGCTGTACCCTCCAAGAAAGCTGAAGTAACCAAGGGTTTCTTTGTTATAGCAGAAGCAATCATCATAGGTACACTTTGCACCCCCATGTGATATAAATACTTTGGATTAGATAAACTGGTCTTAACTGCTCCCCACGCATCTTTGAATTGATTGCCTGTATCAATATTAGCAATGGCTTCTTCTGTACCTAAAATAGCTTGTTGGGCTTGATTACTGTAGCCATCAAATAATCTTTGATTTCTTTCTTCAAAACCACCTACATTATCAACCCAATCATGTACAGCATTTAAATCAGCAGATTCTCCAAGAATAACCTTAGCTACACCACGATTAAAAGGACTGTCAGAGTTTTTTAATGTTTCAAGTGCATTAACATCAAACTTATCACTATAAAAATCATTTACTCCTACTACAGCTTTTTTAACCATAGTATTTACTGCAACTGGTATTTTGTTATTTCCTTGATTGAGTGTTACACCCCCAATCTCAAACTCAGGAAAAATTTTCCCTGTTGAGAACATATCAGTCAGTCTCTCAGCACCGTATTGAGTTACACTCCTTGCAGTGTTATTTAAACCAATTTGAAGTGATGTCAGTGTGTCATTACTTGGGTTTTTCCCTTGGTTTAAGCTCAGTTCATCATTAAACGTTTTTATGTGGTTTAAACTAGGGTCGTGGTATTGACTGGCTAATTCCGCAACAGTAGGTACTCTGTTTTGTCTTTGTTCTTGCTGAAATTGTTCAATAGTTTTACCTGTGATACGTTCAAAAGCAATACTGCCTTTTGTTCGTACGTTGGTTAAGGCTTCTGCACCCCGTGATGTAACTTTCTCACGAGCTTTAGCGTATTTTTCCCAATTATCAAAGTTAGACATAAAAAATCTCTCTATCAAAACCAAAACTTAATTATATTTGGCTTGATAAAGAGATAACTAATTTAGTTTCTTGTGTGTGCGTTCCGCACGTTGGTGGGTTGTATTACAACAACTCTAATATCAATCAATTACTTTTTAAGGAAACCCTTATGACTACTTTTACACTAACAGAAAACCAACTAAATGATTTGGTAGCTAACGTTACTAAAGCAGTTATTAACACACTAACTTCACACAAAGAGACACAGACACAGACACCTACCTTGGCAGTAGATGAAAACCAAGAAAAGAAAATGGCAAGTGCTTGGGAAACTGCTTCAACAACAGCAGTAAGTTTTTGGACATTGGAACAATATGACTGGAAACCACTTCGCAAATGGTGTCTTGATAGAAATATTGAAATTGAAAAAGAAACGGTTAATGGTTTGCAGATTAACAGTTACCCTGCTCAAGCATGGCTTGAAGTCTATGGCATTGTGCTAGGCAAGTTTGCTTGGTAATTAATTAAGTAATTAACTAATTAATTAATTTACTCTAAGGGTGCGTTCCGCACCTTTATGAGTGGATTTTAATTATTTATAAAAGCATATCACAGAGTTTATACTTGTCAAATTTATTCTAAAAATAGTCAGTATTTTTCTAATGTATTTGACAAGTAGTAACTTAGCGGTTATTTTAAGCCAATTTAACAGCACAGAGCTTCTATGAACTGGCAACAATGGAAAGCCAAATATCACAAAGAACTTGAGCATATCGCAGGATATGAAGAGAAGTTTGTTGATTTGGTTCTGATGAAGATACCTAACTTACAACCTACTGATGTCATACCACAGTACCATTTTAAAGACAGCACAGGTAAGAACCGTTATGTTGATTTTATGGTAATAAACCAACATAAAAATTGGTTACTGCCTATTGAGCTTGATGGCTATGCTAAGATGGTAGGTAATGGTAATGATTATGAGAGATTTCAGGATTTTTTATCAAGACAAAATGATATTATAAAAATTTTTGGTAAAGTTTTTCGTTTTAGCAATAAAGATTTTTTAACCAAATCAAAAGAAGTAATAAATACTATTAATTCTAATATAAGTGTTACTTCTTTTGATTGGTTTTGGTTTAATTTTAAAATAACAAATATTCAAAACAATCCACTTATTCAAAACAAATTCATTCATTACGATTTTGTAGATACTGTATTAAGACCTTTTTCATTAACTGTAAATCATGTGTCCTACGGTATGGTTAATGATTATTACATAATAATTGAAGAGAACTCCAGCAGTCCAGACATCAAGATACATCTTGATGGTGTAAAGTGTTGTATTACTGGTGGTTATATCCCTTTTCCAATAGAAAATTTTTATGAAGAAAAAGAAGATATTTTTACAATATTAACTGCAAAGCTTGCTAACTTTAATCAACCCCAAATCCCAGCAATAACAGATAGTTCATCTGAACCTAAACAAGAAGTTACAAAATTTGTCTATCAAGATTTGAATAGAAGAAAGTTACTCGTAACTTGGCAAGATTGGTATAAGTATTATGATATAGAAGAAAATCACTTCTTTGTAGAGAATTTCTTAAAAAAGATAGACCCTAAAGCAAATCTATTTTTCTTAAAACATAGCGATGACAACATCATTGTTATACACTACCGTCATGTAGCCAGTAACTCAATCATAGCTTTAGTGATTTGTGCTGATGATAGTATCAAGCATTATAAAGGATTGGACGCAGACCTTTGTATCAGACTTACTGAAGATGAGATTTATAGCAATAATCGTAATACCTTATCCAAGGTTAATAAAACTATCAATGAAAACAAAAAACAAATTAAAAAATCAAAGCAACCAGTTAAAGAGAAAAACCAAAAATCTTTCATAAATAAACTACTATTGCCATTTAAACTAATAAAATCATTATTTAAAATTATGGGTAATATATTAACCGCAACTGGTTTGGTTGTGGAATACGCAACCACAGAAACTACAAAATGGGTAGTAACCACTTTACTAGAACAAATTGAAGACGCAAAATCTCCACAAGAGAAAGCAAAATTACAAAAAGAATTACAAGAATATATTGCCAAAGAAAATTTATCTGATGAGTTTATAGAGTCCTGTAAACCAAAAAAAGACAACACTATTTATATTACTTCAGACAACCAAAGTGGTTATATTCCATCAAGAAGTAGACGTGGGCGTAGACGCTATTAAATATTAGGCTCTGGTCTAAAAAGTA
>NZ_MUXV01000064.1 GCF_002014975.1 Moraxella bovis | reverse complement strand
TACTTTTTGAACCACTGCCATTTTTTGATGATAAAAAGTCGCCCAACATATTGAGCGATTTTTGTGATTTATCAAAATTGGCTGATGTTACAACGAGCTTTTTCTTTGGTGGCAAAGTCTTCGATGAGTGCTTTCATCTTCTCGGGGGTAATGCTCTCTTGCATGGCAGCTTCTAGCTTTTGGTTGGCTTCGCTCTGACTCATCTCTACCATCTTGGCTTGGTCTTCTTCGGTCATGACGATAGGCTTGTCATCAATGCTCTCGCCACGAGCCAGTTTTTCTTGTTGTTCGGTGTATTTTAGCACCTTTTGACCGACTTCGCTTTCATAGAATTTATCTGCTTCTTGGATGCCTTCAACGCCAACAGCGTCCACGAGCGTCTGCTTGCTGGTCTCATGATAGGTCGCTTCGCCGTCTTTGGACATCAGACAAGCCCCTTGCTCTTCGGTGATGTCAGGATTGGTCTGTGCCAAATGCATGAGCGTGGACGCTTGCAAAATTTTGTTCATCATGGCAATGCTTGGCGAGTTATCCAAATTAACACTGGCGGTCTTAGCAGGGGTAGTTTGGGTGGTCTCTGCGGTGTTGGCAGGCTGTTCGGCTGGGGCTTCGGTCTTGTTACAAGCGGTCAGTAGGGTGGCAGAAACGGCAACTGCCAATAGGGTGCAATAGAGCTTCATATAATTGTCTCAATGTTGTTAACAAAATGTCTAAAAATGGAGAACAACAATTTTAACACACATTCACCAACTTGACCGATGTTTTTGCCATAAATAAAAACCGCCTAACCTGATGGCTAAGCGGTTTGGGTTATCTAAAATCTCAGAGTAACTAAATTATTAGATTAGATTTTACCAACGAGGTCTAGGCTTGGTTTCAAGGTCTCTTGACCTGCTTCCCAAGCGGCTGGGCATACTTCACCGTCATTTTCACGCACGTATTGGGCAGCTTTGACTTTACGAATCATGTCTTTGGCAGAGCGACCGATGCCTAGGTCGTGGATTTCGGCAACTTTGATAAGACCGTCTGGGTCTACTAAGAAAGTACCACGCAATGCAGCATGCTCGTCTTCAATCATGATGTTAAAGCCACGAGTGATTTTGCCAGTACCGTCGCCTAGCATTGGGTATTTTACTTTACCGATGGCAGGAGATGAATCGTGCCATGCTTTGTGAACAAAATGGCTGTCGGTAGAGACGGCATACACTTCTACGCCAAGAGCTTTTAGCTCTTCGTAGTGGTCAGCCATGTCTTCAAGCTCAGTTGGGCAAACGAACGTAAAGTCATGTGGGTAGAACATGAAGATAGACCATTGACCTTTGGTGTCTTCTGATGAGATGGTTTTGAACTCACCATTTACAAAAGCTTCGGTGGTAAATTCTGGAATTTGTTGGTTGATGATAGTAGTCATATTGTCACCTATGGTTTGTTGTTCAAAATGATGCGACAAAGAGTAATAAAAGTAGCTTTGTCATAAAGAGAAAACCCTTGAAGGTATTATATGATAACAAAAATTAACGGTTTATGCAGTTAAAAGTTTTAAATAAAAGGTTTTGTTTTATCAAACTTAGGTGTAAAATAGCAGATATGATTTTTTAAAATAAGGAATGCGTGATGATTACCTTGCGTCAGTTAGAGTTCGCCCTTGCCGTTGCCAAGCACAAGCATTTTAAGCGTGCCGCTGAAGAGTGCAACATTTCTCAGTCTGCCCTAAGTCTAGGCATTGCCGAGCTTGAAAAACAGCTAGATACGCAGATTTTTGAGCGTAATAACAAGCAGGTGCTCATCACGCCCATCGGCGAAGAGCTGTTGGAGCGAGCCCAGCGGGTGTTTAGCGAGATTAGCGACTTAACGACCCGAGCCCACAGCCATCAGTTGCCCCTTGCCTATCCGATGACGATAGGCATTATCCCGACCATCGCTCCGTATCTGCTCCCCAAAGTGTTGCCAACAATCAAAGACAAGTACCCCCAGTTTGAGATGGCGGTGACCGAAAAGCAGACCGAACGCCTGTTAGAGCAGGTGCGTTATGGGTATATTGACACCGCCATCGTGGCACTGCCTTATGCGGTTGATGGTCTGCATGCCTTTGAGTTTTGGGCGGAGAATTTTTATGCCATTTTCCCCAAAGATGGCAATCATGACGAAACAAGCATTTCAAGCACGGAGCTGTTTGAAAATGACGTGTTGCTACTGGGTGAAGGGCATTGTTTGACCGACCAAGTGCTGTCGGTTTGTACCATGAATAAAAACGAGCTAAAATCAGGCTTTTCGGACGCCAGTCTTAATACACTCATTCAGATGGCAAAAGCGGGCATGGGGACAACCCTAGTACCTAAGATGGCGTTAGAGCAAATCGGCGATGACGTAACTGCCTTACCCCTAAATGAGACAGGACCACACAGACGACTCGCATTCGTTACTCGCCTAAACTATGCACGGGTCAATGACGTCAAAATCCTAAGCGAGATTTTTAATGAAGCCTTAACCGCCCATGAAGCCAAAGGCTAAGCCAATTAGGGCTTACCTTTTAGCAAATTATGCCATGTCTGATAGTCAGGCATGGCTTTTTTGACTTCATGCCAAAAAGCAGGGCTGTGGTTGGGATGGATAAGATGGCACAGTTCATGCACAAAGACATATTCGGTGCAGGGGTAGGGATAGGCAGGCAGATAAGTGGATAGCCAAATGCGAGCTTCATGGGTGTTGCAACTGCCCCAGCGAGTGTGCATTTTCTTGGTGCGAATCTCATCGGCAAAGTGACCGACCACAGGTTGCCATGTGTCTGCCAGAGCAGGCAGGCGAGCTTTGAGCTCATGCTCATAGATGGCAAGTCGGCAGGCGTTGGGGTCTTGGCGTTGCTGTTTTGATAGCCTGATGGGGTGCTGTGTTAGATAATCTGCCACATCAAAAGGCTCGCCCCACAGCTTGGGATGGGCATGGCTTGAGCTGTGGTCGGCGTGGGTATGTTTGCGTTTGTGGGCGTGAGCCATTGCCCATGCGGACTTGGACATGATAAGGCGGTGGATGTCACCATCAGACAGATGACGTGGCACGCTGACAGCAAAGCAGGGGCGAGCGCTTATGAATGTTAGGCGAAAATTGACGTTTTTGACGGCTTTTTTGTGGATGATGAGCGTGATGTCATGTTTGTCAAAATGGGCGAATAAATCGGTGTGGGGCATGGGTGGTGATGTATTGAGTTTAAAAATATTTTAGCATGATGGCTTTTAAAAAGAAAAATTAAAAACAAAAAACAGGTCACATACATGACCTGTTTTGGTTTACCCAAGGGGATAAGATTAGTTCATGCTTTGTGGGGCTAGGATGGTTAGCTCAACACGGCGGTTTGGCTCATAACTGCTACCAAACTGAGTGGTTGCACCACGTCCAACAGCACTGATGCGGCTAGCACTCACGCCTTGACCTGCTAGGTAGTTAGCAACAGCAGCGGCACGGTTTTGTGATAGTACTTGGTTGGCGTTGGCGTTACCTTCGATAGACGCATAGCCGTTTACCATAACCGTGGTTTGGTTGTATTGGTTTAGGGTGCTCGCCACTTGGTTTAGGGTGTTGTACGAGCTAGGCTTGATGTCATATCTGCCAACATTAAAGGTAATCGCCTCTGGGATAGACAAGTTAATGTTGTTGGTGACAGGGTCTCTTTGTACTTCAATGCCTGTACCTGCGGTTTGCTGTCTTAATTTGGCTTCTTGCTTGCTCATGTAAGCACCAACACCTGCACCGATGGCAGCACCGATGGCAGCATCACGACCTGTGTGTTCGCCACCTGTCGCCTTAGAGATGGCAGCACCTAGGACAGCACCACCCAATGCACCAAGACCTGCTTTTTTGGTGGCGTCATTTACACCCGTGGTACCAGTGCTGGCACAACCTGCCAAAATCATGCTTGCAGAAACGGCGGTGATGGTAAGAATTTTTTTCATGGGATACTCCTATCAGAGATGGTGAAATGAAAGTCCTCAAATGCGGTTTGGGCTTAACTTTGATATGGGTGTTTAGATATTAAAATCTAAACAGATATTTAAACATATTTAAACCAAGCCCAAACCATTTGATGAGACTATTATGCCGTAAAAAACTCTCTTATTTGTTATAAGTATGTAGTTAATCGGTTATTTTAATTGTAAAAATGGACTGGTATTTTGTACAATCGCCCTAAAATAGGGGCAATTCTTACAGGAAAATGCATAAAATTTTGGTAAAATTGTATCAAAATTTGTCAAAATGGGCGGTTTTTACCATGATTTTTGTCTATTTTAAATAATAACGATGGTAAAATCGACTTATTTATTTTTTAGATAGTAGTCCAAAAAATATGCTGAACTAGATTTTCCGTTCGCCCTGAGCCTGCCTGCGGGTAGGAAAACCGTTATGGTTCGACAAGCTCACCACGAACGGTTTTCTTTGTAGCATACTTTTTGAACCAGAGCCATTTTTTAAAGTCATTTTTTAAAAAAGCCTTTGAAAACTTTGATGGTTTTTAATTATTTTTTTAATGTTTTTTGATTATTTTGATAAAAATTTGCTAAAATAGTGCATAATAATACACTCATCATCAAGCGACATCGGGGTGCGGTATGGTACTTATCCTGATGGGTTGATGACGAGTAGATTTTGACACAAATTGTTACATTTATCTGATGGGCGGTTTTCGTATGCACAAAAATAACCCTAATACCACCTCCTTTTTTCAAAAAATCCATGACAAACACCCCAAACTTGCCCAAAAACTCCGCCTAGGTACGGGGCTTGGGACGATGGTTGCTAACAGCGTGGCAATCAGCGTGCCGTTATATGGGGCGGGGCTTGCCAAGACATTGTTCGGCTCAAACCAGGGCGATAAGGCGGTACTATCTATCGCCAATCACTGGATTAACACCAACAACCGCCTGCTAGATACGCTCATGCCAAAGCGTGACTGGCGGATATCGGTGCCTGACGACCTAAAAAAAGACGGGCGGTATCTGCTTGTGTGCAACCATCAGTCATGGGTGGATACAAGCGTGGTGCAGTATGTGAGCGAGTCACGGTTGCCGATTACTCGATTTTTTGCCAAGCATGAACTGCTCTATATTCCTATCGTGGGGCAGGCGTTTTATTTTTTGGATTTTCCGATGATGAAACGCCACTCTAAGGCACAAATCGCCAAAAATCCTGCCCTTGCCACTCGGGATTTGGAAGAAGCCAGACGTGCCTGTGGACTGCTCGCTGATAAGCCATTTGTTCTGCTCAACTACCTAGAAGGCACACGGTTTAGTAAGGACAAGCACGCCCGCCAAAACTCGCCTTATCAGCACCTATTAAAGCCCAAAGCAGGGGGCTTTGCCTTAGCCATCGCCAGTTTGGGCGATAAGATAGACGGCATGCTGGACATGACGGTGGTCTATCCTGAGGGCGTGCCTGACTATGGCGAGCTGTGGGCAGGTAAGATGACCTGTTTGGGCGTGGACATTCGTCATCTGGACATGGATGAGCGGTTATTTGCTGATTTAAAAGATGGCAAATACGACAGCGATGAGACGGTCAAGGCGGAGTTGTTTGACTTTTTGGATAAGGTGTGGACTGCCAAAGATGAGCGAATTGGGCAGATGATGCGTGAGTTTGAGCAGGTCTAAATAAAAGGTGGGACTAAATAGGGCGTGCCTGTCCTTTATAACACAATTTAACATTTAGAAATTTTATAAAAATAAAATAATGTTTTTGTATGAAAAATAGCTAAATCTTGTTTTTCTTCGTCAAAAACTTGTCTGATAGAAAACTCACAGCCCTTGTTTTTCCCTTGAAAAACGTGCGATTTTTCTCATTTTTCATTGCAAATACAAAAGGCAGGCACGCCCTAATAAAAAAACCAAACCTTTTAAAACCGCCCAAAAAGTTTTACAATACCCCAATGTTTACAAGTTTAATCATAGCAAAACACCATGAGTAGCAAACACACCCCCGAGTTGTCCGACCTAGAAATCCCCCAACCATCTGATGTGCCAGATGATGTCATTCCACTCTTTGGCACGGACAAAGACGAGCGAGAGCCGACCGCTAAGCAAAGTCGCACCAAAATCATCTACGATGTCGGCATGCTTATCCTGCTGGTCATTGACCTGTGTTTGATATTTGCCGATAATATTTTGATGAGCGGACTTGTGACCAAGCTTGCCGAATGGGGCGGATTTAGTGGCATGCTTAGTGCTTGTCAAGCGACTTATCATGTGAGCTTATCCGCCATTGGGGGAATGTTTACGCTGTTTTGGGTGAGTGAGCTGTTGGTGCGATGGCTACTTGCCATCAAACGTCGCACTTATTATCGTTGGTTCTTTTTTCCTTTTGTGCATTGGTATGAAGTATTGGCGTGTTTTCCCATGCTTCGTGCGTTAAGGCTACTGCGAGCAGGGATTATTATCAAACGCTTGCATGACACAGGCGTGATGGTCATTCCCAAAAAGTGGATAACATCCGCCCAGTTTTATTATCATGTTATCTTAGAAGAACTCTCGGACAGGGTAATTTTGACCGCCATTGATAACTTTCGTGAGCAGATGGCACAGTCCAAGACGCATGGCACGCTGATTCAGACGACCATTGACCGTAACCGTGCTGAGTTTGAGAGCGTGGTGCTTGATTTGCTTCGCCGTGAGCTTGCCCCGAAGTTACAGCAGGCGTTTTTGGCACAGACAGGGCAACAGCTCTCGCATGACATCGGCACGTCCGTTGAGCAGGCACTGCTTGACACGCCTGAGCTAAGACGTTATCTTAAACTCATTCCCATCGCAGGGGGCATGATAGAGTCGCAGATTACGAGTGTGGGCCGTCATATTGGCGAGAATGTTACCATGGCGGTCAATGAGCATTTGTTTAATGAAAAAACCCTAGACGCCCTGATGGTCAATGTCGCCAAAGGGGTGGCAAGCATTGATACCACACACCCACAACTACAAAAGCTCGTGAGTGGGGTGATTGATGACGCTCTAAATGCCTTTGAAAAGCAAGTCAAAGTCCAGCAGTGGAAGCACAAAGAGCAGTTGCATTTATAAGAGGGTGCTTTAATCTCAATTTAAAGTTGCAACTTATTGATTTTTCAATGATTATTTTTCGGATTGTAGGGATGAATTACATTCGCCCTTGATAAATCAATCATTGATACAAAGTGAGAATGAGGCAAAGAATTCATCATTTTGCCAAATAAACCCACGCCACTCATCACCAAAAATACCAAAATCGCCACCCAAAGGCGATGATTTTGCCCCAAAACACCAAAAAAGTGGTAAAATTGGCAAAATTTTAGGTGATGATGTTATGAAACCGATTACTTTATTTGGCAAAATGCTCAGTTTTAGCCGTCTAAAACTGCACACTGACGACCTGACCGCCATTCAAGATGAACTAAGTGTTCTATTAAAAGACAACACGTCCGTGCCTGTGGTGCTAGACAGTGAGTGTAAGCTTGATTTGTCGGCATTGGTTGAGATGTTGTGGCAGATGGGCGTACAGCCGATAGGCGTGGTTGATGGCGTGCTAAGCGAGCAGGCAAACGCCCTGCGACTGGCGACTTTTCCTGCCGATGGCAAACGCATGGAGCGTATCAAGCCGACCGATTCACGTCCCACCCCCATAAAGGCGGACAATGTAAATAATGCCCAATCACAAGAAACTCAGTCATCAGAAGCTAAGCCATCAGGACAAGCAGGCGAGTCCGCCAATCAGCCCGTAGTCCAAAAAAAAGCGACCGCCACCCAAACTCAAACCGCCCCTCTAGGGCTGGACACTGCCGATAACACCTCCAAACAAGAGCAGGGCGTCACCAGTAGCGTACACAGCCAAATGCTTCGCTCAGGTCAGAGCCTGCAACATTTGGGCGGTGATTTGATTGTTATTGGTGGGGTCAATAAAGGGGCAGAAGCCATTACTGACAACAGTTTGCACATCTATGGGCATGGGCAGGGGCGACTGGTGGCAGGGGCGACAGGCGACAAACACGCCCGTATTTTTTGCCAAAAGTTCAACCCCACGCTGGTCTCGGTAGCAGGCACCTACTGCCTAAGCGACGCCATTCCGCCTGAGATGATAGACAAGGCGGTGCAAGTCAGCTATGATGAAGACAAAGGGCTTATCTTTACGCTCATGGCATGATGGGTTTGGTTTATCATTGTTCAGGGCATGTTAAACCTTTATAACACGATTTACATTTTGGAAAGTTTAAAAAATAAAATGATGTTTTTGCATGAAAAATGGCTATCCGACCACTTAATTTTTAAAATTAAGTTAAAATCTCAAGATTTATCAGATTAAGTGGTCGGATGTTTTTCATAATAAAAGCTCGTTTGATAGAATGACTATCAAACTTCACTTTTTCCTTGAAAAACGTGCGATTTTTCTCATTTTTCATTGCAAATACAAAAGTTCAACATGTTCTAAAATTATGGTAAAATAGATAAATTTTTTCTAAATCTTGACTGGTAGCAAATCATTGATGAATAGGGTGAAAATAACAGCAATGATAAAAAAGACAGTTGAGTGTAAAATATTTTAAATTGCTAAATTACTAAATGTAGCAATACCAAATTATAAGGAGTTGCCCTGTGGCAAAAATCATCGTAGTAACATCAGGTAAAGGCGGTGTGGGTAAGACCACCACCAGTGCGTCTTTTGGGGCAGGTCTGGCAGAGCGTGGTTATAAGACGGTCATCATTGACTTTGATGTGGGTTTGCGTAACCTTGACCTTATCATGGGCTGTGAGAACCGCATTGTCTATGACTTTGTGGATGTCATCAGTGGTAATGCCAAGCTCTCACAAGCACTGGTCAAAGACAAACAGCAAGAAAATCTGTACATTCTGCCTGCGTCACAGACCCGTGACAAAGACGCCTTAACCGATGAAGGCGTGGCGGTGGTCATGAAAGAGCTGTCTGATGAGCTGGGCTTTGACTACATCATCTGCGACAGTCCGGCAGGGATTGAGCGTGGGGCACAGCTTGCCATGTATCACGCCGATGAAGCTTTGATTGTCACCAACCCAGAAGTGTCCAGCGTGCGAGATTCTGACCGTATCATCGGTATCTTGCAGTCTCGCACCAAACGTGTCGAAGAAGGTGGTAGCGTCAAAGAACATCTCATTATTACTCGCTACAACCCAGAGCGTGCCGCCCACGGCGAGATGATGGGCATTGATGACATTGCCAATGACATTCTAAAAGTGCCACTCATCGGTGTCATTCCAGAGTCGAATGCCGTGCTAGAAGCGTCAAACCACGGTCAGCCTGTCATTTATTTTAAAGACTCGGCAGCAGGTCAATGCTATGATGACATCGTGGCACGATTCTTGGGTGAAAACCGTCCTTTGCGTCACATTGATGTCAAAAAGAAAGGTTTGTTTGCTAAGTTGTTCGGGGGCTGATATGAAAAAAGGATTTTGGAGTACGTTATTTGGTGGGGGCGATGAGCCAACCAGTGCGTCTATCGCCAAAGACCGCCTAAAAGTCATCGTCGCAAGCCACGACCGCCTAAACACTCGCCTAACCCCCGAGCGTGTGGATGAGATGAAGCGTGAGATTTTGGCGGTGGTTAATAAATTCATCAGTGGCGTACAGATTGACGATGTTAATATCAAACAGCGTCATGAAGAAAGCCTTGATGTGCTTGAAATGAACATCAATTTGCCCGACCGTAAATAACAGGCAGGGCAGATAAAAAGGTGCGATTTGCACCTTTTTGTTTTTTTAAAATTGGCATTATTGAGTTTTAAGGTTTGGATTTTAAAAATAAATCCTAATCCATCAAATCAACCACGCTTATCTCAATATCATCAATCACGCCCACATCCACAAAAATGTCTGCTTGTGAGTCTAATTTGTCCGTGATGTCATAATGTTCGCTGACAGGCTCGCCTTGATAGACGAGTGGAGCGATGAAAAACGGCTCGCCAATTTGCTCTAACAGTGCCGTCATCACGGGCGTGGCGGACGTGGTAAAGCGAAGCGATTTTTTGCTGATGATTTTTTTATTGATCACTTTGGTCGGCTCCAAGACAAAGGCGTGATGGGGTATAAAATCGCTTTTTAGGGTACGAAAAGCATCATTTGCCACGACCGCCACGTCCGACAGCTGACTGATGTTTTGGCACACCAGTAGCAAATCGGACTCATCTAGTCCCAGACGCACCAAACGTTCAAAGGCGCCTTTGGCATTCATCCCAAAGGCGAAACGATAGCCACACTCGGTCGGTGTGATGATGACTTTGCCTGATGATAAGGCAGTTGCCGTTTCATCTATCAGGCGGGGCTGGGGGTTGTCGGGATGGATATAGAGTGTTTTCATGGATTGTCCTTATAAACTGATAATGTGTTAGATGGATTTGTGGGGTAAATGATATTTACAAATCAACCCCTACCTTGCCATATTTATGTCTAAAAACACCCAAATCAGGCGTTTGGCGTCTTTGGATAAGGGGTGAGATGGTGCGTGTGGATTTTGCAAATAGGCATGAGCTTGGGTGTACACGTCTATGGCAAAGGTGCTGTTTGATGTGTTAAAGTCGGCATTTAGGTTGTCCGCTGAGACATAAAAATACCGCCCCAACGCCAATGACAGCAGACATTCAATGGCTTGGGGTTTGATTTCTACTTTCTCAAACTGCCGTTGGGTCATCTCATCTCGCCCGTCAGGACAATACCAGTAGCCAAAATCATCAAGTCCCCTGCGTGTCGCCCCTGCCACGCACCAATGGCTTATCTCATGCAACGCACTTTGGAAAAACCCGTGAGCGAACTCAATGCGAGCAGGCATGCCATCTTTGCTGGCAAAGTACTCAGGCTCGCTCTCGCCACGCACGAGCAGGGTCGGCATGGCACTGTACTGATAGAGATGATTAAATAGAGCGATGAGCCAGTCGGTCTGTTCATGTTCATCATCGCTTAGAGTTTGCCACGTCCGTTTTAGCGTGCGATACGTCTCATCAAAACGGCACACGTCCGCCACGCACGCCTGTATGGCTTTGTCATCGTAAAAGGCTTGCCAAAGTGGTGTTTGAGCGTGCAGACCCAGCCTGCTAAAATCAGTGGTACTCATGGGGCGTTATCTAAATCTAAAAACAAAAATTATACCACGCCCCACAAATTTTGCGTGAATTTTGGCAGGTTTTATGAAATAATAAGCCAAATTTTTATGATGATGACAAGATGACCGCACCCACGCACCAATCAGCCACACTGCCCCAAAACATCGCCTTTGACAAATGGGCAGACATCGGCTTTACATGGCAGGGCGATGTTCCTGTGACTGCCTTGCCACGTCTAGCAGGGCAGGTTATCGCTAGTGATGATGTGCTAAGCGTTGCCTTGACGCTCGCCCGACAAGACAAAATCCTGTGGCTAACCTATGATGTCAAAGCGGTGCTGTCCGTGGCGTGCCAACGCTGTCTTGACTCCATGCCTGTGGATGTCTCGGGCAATTACCGCATGGCAATCTTAGAGAGCGAAAACAAGATTGGCTACCTAGAAGCCCTAGATGAGACGGCAGATTATGTCCTGCTAGATGAGATTTGTCCCAATGGCAAAAAAATACTCCCTGTGGCGGACATGCTAGAAGATGAGCTACTGCTTGCCATTCCGCTCTCGCCACGCCATGACGACTGCGACATGCACACGGACAGCGTGGGCGATGTGGCGGACAAACCTGCCGAAAACCCCTTTGCTGTGTTGGGGCAGTTAAAGGGTAAACTGTCGGGCTAAGCAATATTTTGTAAATTTTGCAAAAATGGGCTTTTAAAATGTCAAATTTTTGGTATAATAGGGCGTTTAATGTATCTGCACCCATTTGATTAGGCGAAAAATGATGCTACCGCCACAGATACCCACTTTCATTAAATTTGGCAGTCATTTGCCGTACTTTATTTAGGAGCTATCATGGCAGTTCAACAAAACCGCAAAAGCCGTTCACGCCGTGATATGCGTCGTTCTCACGACCGTATCAGCGTTGCCACTCTAAGCATTGATTCTACCACTGGCGAAAAACACATTCGCCATCATGCGACCAAAGACGGTTTTTACCGTGGTCGTCAGCTATTTAAAGTAGCCGCCGAAAGCTAATTTGTTTGGTTTCTACCTTGTAAAAACCAAGCCTAAGCCAAGTTCCATGATCGCATGAGCTTGGCTTTTTTATTTTAAATTATTGATGGCTATCAGTAGGATTTGCCTGCTTTTATGGTGCAGTTTGCTTTAAACAAGAGCTGTTTTATAAAAATGGTTATTAGACATTAAATTGTAAAAAATTTGTTTGTAAATTTAATCGATAATTTGTAAACAAATGTTTATTTTTTATGGTAAAATGATACGTTCATCAGCGTGATGAATGTTTGATAAAAAATGGTGTAACATGACAACAAAACGTGTGGCAGTGATTTTTCCTGGTCAAGGGTCGCAGACCATTGGCATGATGGATGAGCTTGCCGAGCATTTTAGTGTGGTAAAGACTACGTTTGACGAAGCAAGTGGTGCGTTGGGCGTGGATTTGTGGGAGATAACCCATGATGAGAGCCGTCTTAATAAGACCGAATTTACTCAGCCTGCTCTGCTCACAGCGAGCGTGGCGATTTGGCAGATTGTCAAAGACAAACTCTCGGCACAGGGGATAACACCGTTGTGCTTGGCAGGGCATTCGCTCGGTGAGTACTCGGCACTGGTGGTAAGTGGCGTGCTTAGCCTGACAGATGCGGTCAAGCTCGTGCATGAACGTGGTAAGCTCATGACAGGGGCGGTGGCAGGGATAGACACGCAGATGGCGGCGGTGCTGGGGTTAGATGATGAGCAGGTTGCCAGTCTGTGCGAAGATGCTACCGAAAACGCAGGCATTGTGGGTCCTGCCAACTTTAATAGCCCCGGACAAGTGGTGATTGCAGGCACACAAGTGGGTGTGAGCCATGTGCTGTCAGCGGTAGAGTCACTGGGCAAAAAGGCGGTGCCACTCAAAGTCTCTGTGCCGTCACACTGTGAGCTCATGAACCCTGCCAGCGACGCATTGGCAAAACTTTTGGATGCGACCGAATTTGCCACCGCCCAAATCCCTGTCATCCAAAACCGTCATGCCCAAGTGCATAAGCATGTCAGCGACATCAAGACCGCTCTCACCGAACAGCTCTCTATGCCAGTGCTGTGGTCACAAACCATGCAAAAACTTGCCGATAAACAAATCGATGTTGTGATTGAGTGCGGGCCGGGCAATGTCCTATCTAATCTTGCCAAACGTCAAGAGACACCGATTGTCGCTTTGCCAACGGACAAATTAGCACGTTTAGAAAAATTGGAGCAATTACATGAGTCGTAAGATTATCCTAGTCACAGGGGCGAGCCGTGGTATCGGGCGTGCCATTGCCGAGCAGTTTGCCAGTGAAGGGCATTTTGTCATTGGTACCGCCACCAGCGAGCGTGGGGCGGAAGCGATAGAAGAGTATCTGTCCGAGTCGGGGGGTATCGGGCGTGTGCTTGATGTCTGTGATGATGCGGCGATTGATAAACTCTTTGAAGAGATTGACAGCGTGTACGGCTCGGTCAATGTACTGGTCAATAACGCAGGCATTACCAAAGATGGTCTGCTCATGCGTATGAAAGATGAAGACTGGGCGAGCGTGCTTGATACCAACTTAACCGCCATCTATCGCATGAGTCGCCGTGCGGTGCGTGGCATGATGAAAGCCCGCTCTGGACGTATCATCAACGTCACATCCGTGGTCGGGCAGATGGGTAACGCAGGTCAGACCAACTATGCCGCATCCAAGGCAGGCGTGGAAGGCTTTACCCGTGCGTTGGCTCGTGAGATTGGCTCTCGTGGGGTTACGGTAAACTGTGTCGCCCCTGGTTTTGTCGAGACGGACATGACCGAAGAGCTAGACGAGCGTTTGGTAAACTCTATGCTAGATGCTGTACCGCTTGGGCGTATGGCTCAGCCTGAGGAGATTGCCGCAGCGGTGTCGTTTTTGGCAAGTGATGGGGCAAGCTACATCACAGGCGAAGTGTTGGCGGTCAATGGTGGCATGTACATGTGATTTGTCACGTGTATGTCACGATTTTATGTAAATTTGTGAACGAGCGTACTAATAGCACTTGCATAAATGACAAAAATGTTTTATCATACACAAGTTTTCAGTCATCAAATGATTGGTGCTGATTTTCCTAAATTCCCATGTTAAAAAGGATACTCTTATGAGCGATATCGAAGCCAAAGTAAAAGCAGCCGTTGCCGAGCAACTTAGCCTAAATGCTGACGAGATTAACAATGCAGCGTCTTTCATGGACGATCTAGGTGCAGACTCTCTTGACTTAGTGGAGCTTGTGATGGCGTTTGAAAATGAGTTTGGTATTACCATTCCTGACGAAGATTCAGCTGAGCTAACCACTGTTCAAAAAGCCATTGACTACGTGTCTGCCAAAGTGTAAATTAGGTAGAAGTCAAACACACGCCACTTTTTAGTTTTAAAAAGTGGTTTTTTTATTAGGGCGTGCCTGCCTTTTGTATTTGCAATGAAAAATGAGAAAAATCGCACGTTTTTCAAGGAAAAAGTGAAGTTTGATAGTCATTCTATCAAACGAGTTTTTGCCTTCGAGCCACAAGATTTAGCCATTTTTCATGCAAAAACACCATTTTATTTCTATGAAATTTCTAAATGTTAAAATGTGTTATAAAGAGCAGGCAAGCCCTACATAAGTATAACAATTTTACGCATAAATGCAGTGCAAATTTTTATCATTTTATACTAAGATATTAAGGAGTTTTAAGGATGGTTGCTGGATAAATCATCTAAACGTCAACACACTTTCTATCAAATTCAAATAAGGAGCCATCATGGGTATTTTTAGTTTTGCCAAAGACATCGGCGATAAAGTATTTAACCGTAACAAAAAAGAAGAGTCAGCCCCAGCCCCTGCGGCGACACCATCAGCTCCTGCTGAGCCAAATGCCCAAGAGATTGCCAACTTGCTACTGTCTCGTGTGCAAGCGAATGCCAAGATTGACGGCTTAAAAGTCAGCTACAATGGCGACACTGACACGGTGGTGCTGTCAGGTACCGCCGCTTCACAAGCCGACCGTGAAAAAGCGGTACTTGCCGCAGGTAACGTTCAGCACGTTGCCCAAGTGGACGACCAATTAACCGTAGCAACCCCTGAGCCTGAGTCTCGTTTTTATACCGTCAAATCAGGCGATACCCTATCTAAAATCGCCAAAGAAATGTACGGCAACGCCAATGAGTACAATAAAATCTTTGAAGCGAATCAGCCACTGTTATCTGACCCTAACAAAATCTATGTGGGACAAGTGTTGCGTATCCCTGCGTAATAACTGACCCATAAAAAAGACAAACTTCAATGTTTGTCTTTTTTATTTTTGGTGTGCTGATAATTTTAAAAGTTAATAATGGCATGAAACCATAAAACAAAACCACAAACTTGGGGGAGTTTGTGGTTTTATAGGGGTTTTGCTACTTGCGTTATCCATAAGGGCTTCCATGATATCAGCAGTCATCCATGTTGGCTTGTCCATTTGCCATCTACTTGCTGATGGGTGTATTATGCCAAAATCTAGCCCCTAAGAAAATACGCCAATGTCATCAATGCGTGTAAGCATTTGCTTACAAGGTGCTTTTTTAAATCATTTGTCTTTTGCTAAATCGTTTGCCATAGCCAGATATTTTTGATGTAACGCATTGATTTGGCGGTATAAATTATCCAAACTGCCTGAATTATCTATCACGTCATCGGCATAGGATAGGCGTATATCTCGGCTTATTTGCTTATCAATGATTACCAAAATGTCCTTATCGCCCTGTCCGTCTCGCTTGACAGCTCGCTGAACTTGCAACTCTGTCGGCACGTCCACAACCAAAATCCTATCACAAAGGGCGGTCAAGCCCTTATCATCGCCCTTGATACTCTCTAACAAAAGCGGAGCGGATAATATGGCGTAGGGGCTACTGGCGTGGTCAAGCTCATGCTTGATTTGGGTGCGTATGGCAGGGTGGGTGATGGCGTTTAGCGTGGCAAGTTTGGCAGGGTCAGCAAAGACAAGCTCACGCAGGTAAGTTCGGTTAAGCACGCCGTCCGTGAGAATATCCGCCCCAAAGGCGTGAGCAAGCTCGTCTAACACAGGTGAGCCTTTGGCGGTGATGGCGTGGCTGATGACATCAGCGTCTATCACATCTATGCCAAGCGTGGCAAAATGGTCGCTCACGGCAGTTTTTCCGCTACCGATACCGCCTGTTAAGCCGATGATAAAGGGGGATTTGGGGGTGTTTGGCATTTTGGTGTGGGATTTAGTTAAAAATGTAAAATTAACATAGCTTGATAAATTTTTCAATGAATTTAAACATTAAAATGATTAACATTACTTAATTAAAATGTTTTTTGCAATACGGGCGTGTAGGGGTGAATCACATTCGCCCTTATCAAGGTGGCAAATTTTAAATTCTTTCACGATAAATAAAAATGCTATAATACCCCAAATTTTTGGAAAAGAAATCATGAAAGTATTAGGTTTAGAAACGTCCTGTGATGAGACAGGGCTTGCCATTTATGACAGTGAATTAAACGGCGGTCAAGGTGGGGTGCTTGCCCAAGTGTTATATAGCCAGATTGAGCTACACGCCACTTATGGCGGGGTTGTGCCTGAGCTTGCCAGTAGAGACCACATTCGTAAACTTGTACCATTATTTAATGAGCTGCTGGATAAGGCAAATATCGCCAAATCCGACATTGATGCGGTCGCCTACACCAAAGGGCCGGGGCTGATTGGGGCGCTCATGACAGGAGCTTTATTTGGGCGGACGCTTGCCTATGGGCTTGGCGTGCCCGCCATTGGCGTTCATCACATGGAAGGACACCTGCTGGCTCCGATGATAGAAAATGATAAGGGGGTTAATTTTCCTTTTGTCTGTCTGCTCGTCTCGGGTGGTCATACCATGTTGGTGCGAGCAGACGGCGTGGGGCGGTATGAGATCTTGGGCGAGAGCATTGATGATGCGGTGGGCGAGTGTTTTGATAAAACCGCCAAAATGCTAGGGCTTCCTTACCCTGGGGGGCCAAACGTGGAGAGACTTGCCAAAGGGGGTAACCCCCATACCTATGATTTGCCACGTCCGATGATGGGTAAGGGGCTGGATTTTAGTTTTAGTGGCATGAAAACAGCCGTGCATAATCTCATCAAGGACACTAAAGGAAGTAATGACGACCCTGTGGTGCGGGCGGACATTTCGGCAAGTTTTCAGTATGCGGTGGTGGATACACTCGTCAAAAAATGCACCAAAGCCCTAAAACAAGCAGGGCTAACACAGCTTGTCATCGCAGGGGGTGTGTCCGCCAATGCGAGCCTACGCACGCATTTGGAGACCGCCCTTGCCAAAATGGGGGCGAGCGTGCATTATGCTCCCTTGCACCTATGCACTGATAACGGGGCGATGATAGCCTATGCAGGGTATTGCCGTCTTAGCATGGGGCAGACGGATGATTTGTCGGTGGCGTGCGTGCCACGGTGGAGTATGGAGACGTTAATTGCCCCACTGACCGACCACTAGTTGTCCATTATTTGATGAGATATAAATCACACACTTAACATTCATCAGGGAATTTCTATGTTTTTAGCTTATATTCACGCTCTTAATGCCAAATTTGCCACAGGGTTATCTACCGAACATACTTTTCGTGGCGACTTGCAAAACCTATTGGCAGGCATATTGCCGGCTGATTATGTGGTCATGAACGAACCAAAACGCCAAGCCTGTGGAGCACCCGATTATATTATTGAGAAAAACGGCATTGCGGTAGGATTTATTGAAGCCAAAGATATTGGCGATAAAGATTTATTGGGTGAAAAGAAAACAGGCAATAAAGCCCAATTTGACCGTTATAAATCGTCATTGCCCAATTTAATTTTTACCGATTATTTAACTTTTCATTTTTATCATAATGGTGAATTAAAACAATCCATTGAGATTGGTAAAGTTGAAAACAACAAAATCATTGCCCTAGAAAATAATTTCAGTTTGTTTGAAAATCTGATTAAAGATTTTGTTAAAACGACCGCCCAAACCATTAAAAGTCCCAAAAAACTTGCTGAAATGATGGCGAGCAAAGCCCGTCTTTTGGCAAATGTGATTGAGGAAGCCTTAAATAGTGATGATGAGAATCACGATAACAGCAGTTTGCACGACCAAATGCAAGGCTTTAAACAAATTCTCATTCACGACATTAGCAATAAAGGCTTTGCCGATGTTTATGCCCAAACCATTACTTATGGGTTATTTGCGTCTCGTTTGCATGATAATAGTTTAAATACTTTTTCTCGTCAAGAAGCGATGGAACTTATCCCAAAATCCAATCCATTTTTGCGTAATTTGTTTAGTTATATTTCTGGGGTGAATATTGATGACCGTATTAAATGGATTGTGGACAGTTTGGCGGAAGTATTTTTGCATTGCAATATCAAAGAGATTTTAAAAGATTATGGCAAAAGTACCAAAACCAACGAACCAATCATTCATTTTTATGAAACTTTTTTAAGTGAATATGATTCAGGACTGCGTAAGGCTCGGGGTGTATGGTACACCCCTGCTCCTGTGGTGGATTTTATTGTGCGGGCGGTGGACGATGTGTTAAAAAATGAATTTGGTTTAATGGACGGTTTGGCGGACGACAGTAAAACCACCATTGAAGTCAAAAGTCAAACCAAAGACGCTCGTTACAAAGATGGTATTTATCGTGAGAAAAAGGATATTCACAAAGTCCAAATCTTAGATCCTGCCACAGGTACAGGCACATTTTTATCGGCGGTGGTTCGGCATATTCACAATACGCAATTTGCCGGACAGCAGGGCGTATGGTCGTCTTATGTGGAAAATGATTTGATTCCCCGTTTAAATGGATTTGAAATTTTAATGGCAAGTTATGCGATGGCACATTTGCAATTGGATTTGTTATTAACCGAAACGGGTTATGTGCCAAATAAAACAGGTCAGCGTTTTAGAATTTATCTGACCAATAGCCTAGAAGAGTCCCATGCTGATACAGGTACGCTATTTACCAGTTGGCTATCCAATGAAGCAACCGAAGCCAACTTTATCAAACGAGATACGCCTGTGATGGTGGTGATGGGCAATCCGCCTTATAGTGGCGAAAGTGCCAATAAAGGCGAATGGATTATGAATTTAATGGACGATTATAAAAAAGAACCTAATAGTAAAGAGAAACTAAAAGAGAAAAACCCAAAATGGATAAATGATGATTATGTCAAATTTATCCGTTATGGGCAATATTTTATTGGAAAAAATAACAGTGGCGTATTGGCATTTATCAATCCGCACGGATTTTTGGATAATCCGACTTTTAGGGGAGTGCGTTATAGTCTGCTACAAGCCTTTGATAAAATCTATACTATTGATTTGCACGGCAATGCCAAAAAGAAAGAAACTGCACCAGATGGCAGTATAGATGAAAATGTGTTTGATATTATGCAGGGCGTTTCTATCAATATTTTTATCAAAACAGGTAAAAAGAAAAAAGACGAACTTGCCCAAGTGTATCATTATGATTTATATGGCAAACGAGAAGTCAAATATGATTTTTTAACGCAAAACAATTTGGCGGATATTGATTTTAATTTATTGGAAAATCACGCTCCTAATTACTTTATGGTTAAAAAGGATTTTGGTTTGCAAAAAGATTATGAAAAAGGTTTTGCAGTTAATGATTTGTTTTTGCTAAATAATGTTGGTATAGTAACTTCAAGAGATGGCTTTGTTATTGATTTCGAAAAGTCAATTTTAGAAAAAAGAATCAAAGATTTTTTTGAATTGGATAAAGAAAAAATTCAAAGAATGTATGATTTAAAAGAGAATAAAACTTGGAAAATTGACGAAGTAAAGCAAAAAATTGGTAATTTTAATGAAAAATTTATTGAAAATTATGTTTATCGCCCATTTGATATTCGTTCAATTTATTATCACGATTTAATGATTGAAAGAAGTAGAAATGAAGTTATGCAACATTTTTTAATTGGTAATAATATTGGATTGGTTTTTAAACTGGGTAATGCAGAAGAAAATTCTGTATCTGCGACGGTAACAAAAAATATTATTGATTTTAGAAGTTGGTCAAGAGCAGGAATGCAAGGTGGAGATTATGTTGCTCCCCTTTACCTATATTTCCCAACCCTTAACAAAAATAACGAAAGTCAATTAGAAAAATCTGCCAATTTTAACCCAGAAATTTTAAAGAAATTGGAAAACGCTTTAAAATTGCAGTTTGTATTAGAAAATGGCGATGATAAACAATTTACCGCCTTACAAGTATTGGATTATCTTTATGCGGTATTGCATTCGCCAACTTATCGTGAAACTTATCAAGAGTTTTTGAAAATTGATTTTCCACGCATTCCTTATCCCAAAAATAGCGATGAGTTTTTTAAATTGGCGACACTGGGCAGTGAACTAAGAGCCTTACATTTAATGACCGCCAAAGTATTGGACACGCCAATTACCGAATATCCTGTGGTGGGCGATAATGTGGTGGGTAAAATTAAATTTTTCCCCGATAATGAAATAACGGGCAAAGTTTATATTAATGACAGTCAATATTTTGATAAAGTGCCAAAATTGGCGTGGGAATTTTATATTGGCGGTTATCAGCCTGCACAAAAATGGCTAAAAGACAGAAAAGACAGGGCATTAACTCGCCACGACATTCGCCATTATGGGCGGATAATTGTGGCGTTATCTAAGACTGCCCAAATCATGCCAGTGATTGATGAGGCTTTGACTTTGTCATGAGTGGCGTAGAGCGTGGGCAGTTGGCGTGAATCAATCCGCCCACGCCATTTTTAAAATCCCTGCAATCACAAAAGGCGTTATCATCACCGCCAAAATACTGCCTGCCCCGAGCATGGCAATAATGGGCAAGCCATTTAGCCCTGTGGCGTGCAAATCTACCGCCCCTGTGGCAAAAATCAGCACAGGCAGTTGCATGGGCAGAGCGATGAGTGGCACAAGTACCGCCCCGTTTTTTAGGGTCAATGTGAGCGAGCTTGCGATGGCGGACAGCATGAGAAGCATGGGTGAGCCGACCACGATAGAGACGGCAAGCATGAGTGTGTCGCCCATGGGCAAGCCAAACAGGGGTATCGCTAGAAATGACAACACCGCCACAAAGCCTGCACTAAACAGCCAATGCACCGCCAACCGCACGGCTACCCATGTGGCAAGTGGGGCGTTTGAGACGACAAGCTCGGCAAGCGTGCCATTGTCAAAATCGGGGCGAAACAGCTCTTCTATGCCCATGACGAGCGACAACAGCACCGCTATCCACACCGCCGAACTTGCTAAGCGTAACAGCGTGGCAGGCTCTGCCCCGATAGCCAAGGGAAACAGCGTGATGATAAGTAAAAACAGCACCAAGGGGTAGAGCCATTGCACCACCCCTTGACGTTTGATTTGCCATTCTCGTTGTAGTAGGGCTTTCATAGGGCAAACTCCGCTAAGTCTAGCACACGGTTTGCCCCTTGCATGGCTTGGTGGCTTGTGGCAAGCACCGCTCCGCCCATGTTTGCAAACTCGCCCATGCGTTTTTCTAATTTGGCGACCATTGCCACATCTAAGGCAGTCAAAGGCTCATCAAGTAGCCATAAGGGGGCATGGGTGGGGATCATGATAAACAGCCGTGCCAGTCCGATTCGTCTTTTTTGTCCTGCTGATAGCTGAACGCTGGACGTATCGCCCAAGCCATACAGTCCAACCATGTCTAGGGCGGTATCAATGGTGTCATTATCCGCTTGTACATCATACAGCGAAAACAAAAACCGTAAATTTTGGGCGACCGTCAAGGCAGGACTGATACCCAGCTGATGGGAGACGTACACCAGTGGGGATTTTTCTATCGTGCCGTGTGTGGTGGGGAGTAGTCCTGCGATTTGGTTAAGTAGGGTGGTCTTGCCCAGTCCGTTTTCGCCGACCAGATGACACACATCGCCTGCGTGTAGGGTAAGATTGACATCATCGCACAAGATAAAATCGCCCCGTCCAATGGCGACTTGGTGTAGTTGTAGGATTGCTGAATGGGTCATGGGGCTGTTCTTGATTATAAAGTGTTATCATAGCAAATTTTGGGGGAAATTTGAATGATGACGGCAAAAATGATGATTGTTTTGTGGGATTAAAAATGATAACCTGTGTTATCAGTTAAAAATGTTTAAAATATGCATTACTGCATAGTATTTATGAGTTTTTCATGTTATTTACCCCTATCATTGACAATACCCATGCCGTACATCATCGATATGTACGCACGTCTATCGTGGCATATTATTATGATAAACATATGACGGACGATTACTCGCCTATTGCCTTAGACCGACAGCGTATGGATAAAGCCATTCATGCTGATAGGGTTGCTTTGCCAAAAGGGCTGGAAAAATCACAAATTCATGCGTTTTTATTAAACCGTGCCAAACAAATTAACCATGCCTAAACAATCCTGATATAATACGCCCTGATGACAAACAGGGCTTTTTTATGACCGATATTCTACTTGGCGATGAATTTGTAAAAGAATATCCTAATTTTCCGCCCAATTTACAAAATGCGATTGTGGATTTTATTTATTTGGTTGAGCAACATGGATTTAACCATGCCATTTTTTGTCATTATAAAGGTAAAATCAGTCCGTCTTGGAAAAATCTATCGCCAACCGACCCCAATTATACCTATACCAATCATTTGTGGCATTATCACATTAGCATACCGTCCTACCGCCTAAGCCTAACGAGGCTTTATCACACGTCTGATATGGCGCTACACTTTATTTGGCATGAAAAGCAGGACAGTATCATCATCGTGGATTGTGCCGACCATTACCGTTATGATAAGTCATTTTGGTTGCCTGCACCACAGTATTTAACAGTAAGTAAATGATGATTTAAAATATGCCTTGTTAAAATTTGTCAAATTGAAAAATCTCCAAAAACCCCAAATAATGCTTTTTAATTCCCTTATTTTTTGTTATGCTAATTCTTGAAATACGCCCAAGAAATTTTAAAATTATTACAGACGCAATGATGTGTGGATGTAGGGGCGTGCTGAGCATGCCTTGTACGGTAATGTCATCAAAGGGTGTGCTCAGCACACCCCTACAAATCCGCGGTAAATATCAAGCTCGTTAGGCATACAACTTCTTAAAATACAACCAAGGCAATCTTATGTTTAAAAAAATCAAAAGTCTATTTAAAAAACCCAATTCCGACACGACAGCGGATAAAGTAGTGGACAAGGCAAAAGACACCCTAAAAACCGCCAAATCCAAACAAATCCTAACCGCTCCCACCGCCAAGCCCACATCGCACCCCATAACCCGTGACATCATGGCATGGCTTGACAAACAAGACTGGAAATACGACCACCGCTCACCTGATGACGGCGGACACACACATCATCTTATCATGGGCTTTACCGACCGTGAGAACGACTGGACGTGCGTGTTTCGTATCAACGAGGACAATCAGCTTGTCTCGGCATTTGGCATATTAGACGACAGCGTGCCTGTGAGTCATTATACCGCCATGCTTATGGAGATTGCCAAGATGAACATGAACGTAAGTTTTGGTGGGATTGAGTTTGACCCCACAGACGGCGAAGTGCGTGCCAAGATTGCCTTTGACGTGGAATTTAACCCATTAACCGACAAATCGCTCGGCTGTTATCTACAAGCTCTGGCAGGACTTACCGAAGTGGCTCGGGGTATTATGACGCTCGTGCTGGCGGACGATGAGCCAAGCCAGTTTGCAGGGGATTATGTGGACGTGGGCGATGAGATAAAGGCGGTTGTGGACGATGAAAAGCGGACGTTTTTTCTGCCCACCCACACCGCCCAATAATCTTTATGCCCTTTAAAATCGCTCATTGCCCCGAGTTTGCCCTGCCCTTGCCAGATGGGCACCGTTTCCCCATGGCAAAATATGAACTTTTGCCCAAAAAACTGATTGCGGACGGCATTGCCACGCCCGAGCAGTTTTTTACCCCAAAAATGGCAAGCGTGGACGAGATTTTGACCACGCACACCGCCGACTATTGGCACGCCCTTGATAATCTGACCTTATCGCCCAAAGACTGCCGAAAAATTGGCTTGCCAATGAGTAAGTCCCTGATAGACCGTGAACGGCTGGTGGTTGGAGCAACCATAGAATGTGCCAATTATGCCTTGACGGACGGCATTAGCCTGTCTACTTCGGGTGGAACGCACCACGCCTTTGCGGACAGTGGCGAGGGCTTTTGTATTTTAAATGACATTTGTGTGGCGAGTAATGTGCTTTTAAAAGAAGGACTTGCCAAACGCATTTTAATCCTTGACCTAGATGTTCATCAAGGTAATGGCAATGCGTCCCTTATGGCGGACAATGATGATGTCTTTGTGATGAGTATGCACGGCGAGAAAAATTACCCCTATCACAAACCCAAATCCAATTTGGACATTAACCTGCATGACGGGACGGGCGATGATGACTATTTGTCGCTGTTAAAATACCATTTGCCCAAAGTGCTGGATGACTTTAACCCTGATTTTGTGTTTTATCAAGCAGGGGTGGATGTGCTGGCTGACGATAGGCTTGGGCGGATAAATCTGACAACGAATGGGCTGTACGAGAGAGAGCGGTATGTGATTGAAACACTGTTTAATAGGCGACTACCAACGGTGGTAACGATGGGCGGTGGCTATGCCCCTGATATTAATATCATTGTACAGGGGCATAGTGTGGTGTTTGGGGTTAGTCAAGAAATATTTAAATTGCTTGCTTGATTAAACTCATAATATATTCTTTGTGCTGATTATTATGAATTTTTAATTCATAATCGCCAAGTCCGTGATGTCCAATATTGCTCACATCACGAGATAAACCCTTTTCGTCTTTTAATGTGCCAGTTTTGACATTTATCCAAAGTTTTAAGCCATCTTTTAATATGGCAATGGAACAAAAGTTGGATTTTATTTTAAAGCCAATATAAACTTTGGTGGCTTTTATTTCAACGTCATCTGCCAAATTTAAAATGGCAGTTTTAAACTCTTGATACAATTCTTTAATATCATCAGATTTGTTTTCCAAATGATATTCTTCATCGTAAGTTTTTGCTTCTTTAATAATATTAACAAGCTCATTATCATTATTAATTTCTTTGGGTTTTATTTGTTTAATACTTGGTGCGGATTTGCTTTTTGAAATTGGATTTATGATGACAATATCATTAAAGCGTTTTATTTCCCATAATTCAATGGCAAAATCTTTAAAATTGGTGGATTGTTTTTGGTCATCAGTAAAACTTGGAGCAACAAAAATAATTTTGCTTTGCGACCAATCCACATCCTCTCTTTTTAAATTCTCATTGAGACTTTCATTATATTCAATGATAAATTCGGCTTTATATTCTAGCATTAAATTAAGATAAGAAACCCCTTGATCTACCACGCTATAATTTTTGTCTCGTTTATATTCAATGATAACAAAACTTTGATTTTCTGGGTCATATGCTAATGTATCAATGCGTCTATTTTTAATGCTAAATTCGGATTTAACAAAAATTAACTCGCTAATTTGCGATAAATTAGTTTCGCATAAGGTTTGAATTTCTTTTTCTAGCAGAAAAGGGGTTTCAGATAAGGGAGTTAAATTATTATTTCTTAGATTAAACACATTCATTATACACTCCCAATAATTAAAATCTTTCATCAAATAGCATTTTAAATTGACCGAGTATTAACTGCCAATAAGCAATCGGCATTGTCCACTTTTTTCTAGCAACTTCTAAATATAAATACATTGCATTTAAAGCGATTTGATCACTACCAAAAGTTCTGTCTCGTTTTGCTACTGTTCTTAATCCAGAATTTAAACTTTCAATTGCATTGGTGGTGTATAGGACTTTTCTAAGTTCTGGAATGTACTCGTAAAATGGCGTTAAATTTTCCCAATTATGATACCAAGATTTTACCATTGCTGGATAATTATTTTGCCATTTGTCTGCCATTTCATTTAATCTTTTTTCTGCACTTTGTAATGTTGGTGCAGTGTAGATTGCTAATAAGTCCTTACTTAATTGACTCTGTTCTTTTCTTTTGACACACGCCAAACTTGCTCTTTTTTGATGTGCCATACATAATTGTACTTGTGTATCAGGATAAATGGCATTGATGGATTTGCTTAATCCCGATAAATTATCACAGCAAGCAATAAAAATATCTCGCACACCCCTATTTTTTAATTCACTTAATATGTTTGCCCATATTTTTGCTCCTTCATAATTTTCAATCCATAATCCCAATACTTCTTTACACCCTTCTAAATTTATTCCCAAAACAATATGAACAGACTTTTTCTTTTGAATGCCATTATCTTTTACCAAAATTCGCATTGCATCCATATAAATAATTGGGTAAATTGGGTCTAATTTTCTATCTCGCCATAATTCCATATCAGACATACTCATATTTATCAAAGTGGAGATATGATTTGCGGTAAGATGAATGTTTTTTAATTCTCTAAAATGTGATTGAATTTGTAATTGGCTTAGCCCTTTGGCATATAAGGAAAGAATTTCATCTTTTAATTCAATGGTTTGTTTATGACTTAATTTTAATGACTTGGCAAATAAATAATCAGAATATTCATTTTCATCAATATTATCTAATGACGCACAAATACCATTTTGAATGGCACTATCTATAATTTGACTGTGTAAATTTGCTAAAAGTCCGTTTTCGCCCAATAAATCTTGGTTATTTTTGCAATCTTTTAGTAATTCTGCAATAATATGTTCAGAAATTTTAGTTGTCATAAATTACCATTGTTTAAAAAATAAGGCAGTGGTTCAAAAAGT
>NZ_MUXV01000063.1:22330-22466 GCF_002014975.1 Moraxella bovis | reverse complement strand
TGGAAAATGGAAAATGGAAAAATATAGAACAGTTTTGATGGAATGGTTTCCGATTTGGCACCAAATAACAAAAAAATCGGATAGTGACTTATCCGATTTTTTTGTTATTTTAAACCAATAGGGCGTGCCTGCCTTT
>NZ_MUXV01000063.1:0-22322 GCF_002014975.1 Moraxella bovis | reverse complement strand
TTCAAGGAAAAAGTGAAGTTTGTGAGTCTTCTATCAAACGAACTTTTACCTTCAAGCCACAAGATTTAGCCATTTTCATGCAAAAACATTATTTTATTTCCAAAATATTTCTATATTGTAAATAGTGTTATAAAGGGCAGGCATGTTCTAATCAACGTGCCACAACTTCCACAATGTTCAAATCAAAGCCCGAGACGTTAAATTTGGCAGAGCTTGATAGAAGTCGCATGTCTTTGACGCCAAGCTGTTTTAGGATTTGGGCTCCAACACCGATACTGCGATAAGGCTCGCTACTTTCGTGTACGCTGACATTGGCTTGGCATTTATCCAACGCACCGCTGACATCGACAGCACGCCCTGAGTCAATCCACACGAACACGCCTTGCTCGCTTTGTCCGATTTGAGCCAGTGCTGAGCGAATATCCCAACTGTGCTTGCTGTCAGTATGCCCAAACAGGTCTTTTAGGGGGTTTAGGGCATGGACTCGCACGGTCGCCACGCCACGGCTTGGGTCGCCTTTGACTAGGGCGATGTGGATCTCATCCGCCCCATATTCTCTAAAACGATAGAGTTTAAACGCCCCAAATTCACTGGCAAAGTCCCGCTCATCAATGACTTCCACGGTCTGCTCGTTGGTCATGCGATAGTGGATAAGGTCGGCGATGGTGCCGATTTTAAGCCCGTGTTCTTTGGCAAAGAGTTCTAGGTCATCACGACGTGCCATCTCGCCATCAGGCTTGATAATCTCACAAATCACCGCCGCAGGTTCAAGCCCTGCAAGGCGTGCTAAATCACAGCCTGCTTCGGTATGACCTGCCCGATGTAGCACCCCGCCTTGTTTTGCCATGATGGGGAAGATATGTCCAGGTTGGACGATGTCGGTTGGTTTGGCAAAGGGGGCGACGGCTGCCTGCACGGTTCTGGCACGGTCGGCGGCGGATATGCCTGTGGTTACGCCCTCGCTAGCTTCGATGGATAGGGTAAAGTTGGTGCTAAACTTCGCCCCGTTTTTGTCGCTCATTAGGGGCAGTTCAAGCTGACGGCAACGGGCTTCGGATAGAGTTAAACACACCAATCCACGAGCGTGAGTAATCATAAAGTTGATGTCGGACGGCTTGACATGAACCGCCGCCATGACGATGTCGCCTTCATTTTCACGGTCTTCATCGTCCATTAAGATGACCATTTTGCCTGCTTTGATGTCGGCAATGATTTCTTCTGCGGTGTTTAGGGTGCTTGCCATAAGGGTGCCTATTTGTGTTAAAAGTTTAATAGGCTACATGGGGGTGGATTTGGGGGATTAAAGGCAGATGATGTAAAATTTTAAAAACAGTCAAGCCTTATTTGTCTTTAAAATTTTTTTAAAATGCACATTGCATGATAAAAGACAGGCAGGCACGCCCAAAAACCATTTAATCATTCCCCAAAGTTTGTTACAATACCCTCAATATCAGCACCGTATCCGACCATGAGCAAAACCCGAGCCACCAAGCCCCGCCTGCCGTCCTTGACGACCACCGACACCGACCCAGAGTATCTGACCGAATTTCGCATTAACATGTTAGCTCGGGGGCTTGCCACACGCACCCGTAACGCTTACATTCGTGATTTGCGTACTTGTATGGCAAGCAGTGAGCGAGCATTGCCCGATTGGCAAGAGACGGACGTGGCAGGGTGCTTGGTGTATCTACAAAACCAAGGCAAATCGCCACGCACGCAGGCGAGAATGCTCGCAAGTTTACGCCAGTTTTTCTTATGGCAGGTGGGCGATGGGGTGCGTGATGACAACCCCTGTGAGAACATCAAAAACCCCAAAGCCAACAAGCCCCTGCCCAAGACCCTATCCGAAGACGACATCACCAGACTGCTTGGCACGCCTGACTTAGCGACGATATTAGGATTGCGTGATAAAGCCATGCTCGAAGTCATGTATGCCTGTGGTCTGCGTGTCTCAGAGCTGGTCAATCTGTCGCTCGATGAGCTAAACCTAAACGCAGGCTGGCTCCAAGTGACAGGTAAGGGTGGAAAGACTCGCCTGATTCCGCTTGGCGAATACGCCCACAACGCTCTACAAAGCTATCTTGTCCGCCGTCATGAACTGACCGCTGGCAAAAGCGGTAAGGTCGGCACAAAGGGCGGTGACTGCCAAGCGGTGTTTTTGACCGAGCAGGGGGGGTATATGACCCGCCATAACTTTTGGCATTTGATTAAAAAATACGCTCTCTTGGCGGGTATCAAAACCGACATCTCACCGCACACGCTTCGCCATGCTTTTGCCACGCACCTGCTCAACCACGGGGCGGATTTGCGTAGCGTTCAGCTTTTGCTCGGGCATAGCGACCTATCCACCACGCAGATTTATACCCATGTTGCCACGGCACGTCTGCAAGCCTTGCACGAAGAGCATCATCCTAGGGGGTAGCATGCATGCCATTTTCAATCTCATTTTCCACCAAAATCTTGGCTTGTTCTAATAAAATTTCGCTTTGATTTTTTAATTCAAAACTCATCTGCACTTTATCGCTGACTACCTGCTGAATCTCTTTTGGTAAAACAGGAATCACCACTTCCAAAATTTCAGACGGTTTCCAATGCTGAATGATTGAACCGCCTGCATCTCGCTGTGCTTGTAGTTGTACCGCCTCTGAATTTAGCACCAATGCCAAATAATCGGGCAAAATTTCATCAGTTTTTAGCGATAAATGCACAATCGCCCCAGAAGTAATCACCTCCAAATCAGACGGCACACAATAAGCAATGCCCACTGTACCGTCTTTTGAAAGTAGAATGGTGTCTTTTTTGGGGCGAATGATGTCGGCAAAATCCACAGGACTCACAAACTTATCCGTCTGGCTAATCCCAAATTTGGAAAAATCCGCCACTCGCACAAAAGGCAAACCTTCATCACGGTAATTTTCCGACCCCACTTCTACCGATTTTTGCAAATCAACCAATTCGCCCAATGTTTTATGGCGGTATTGTTTTAATTTTTGCAATAATCGCTCAAATTTTGGCTGGTAATATTCCGCATCAAGGCGACCGCTTATCCCAAAAGATTGGCTAAATGATTGCACTGATATATTTTTGGGTTGCCCCAAAAGCAAACTTTCCAACAATACCCATTCTGCCAATCGTAAATAATAATCAGACTCATCTAAAAGCTCTCTCTCTCTCTCTCTCTCTCTCTCTCTCTCTCTCTCTCTCTCTCTCTCTCTCTTGTAAAGCACTTTGCTCAATTTCTGCCTCTACGCTATATTTGGCTTGGGCTAATAACTGCGTGGCTTGTTCTCGCAATTCATTACTTTGGCGGACAAATTCAGCGATTTGGGTTTGGGTTTTGATATCTGGTATAGGAATGGATAATTCACCAATTTCAGTTAAATTCAAATTAGTTTGTAAGCCTTGTCTGGCATACTTGGCAATGTATTGTTTGCCTAATTCTGAATTAAAAAACACAACTAAATACAAGCGATTAATCTTATTTTCATCAAAGCGTAAAATAGCAACCGCTTGATTAATATTAGCTTGCATATCATAAGTAAATAATGCACATCGCCCAACAGTTCCTGCAATAGAAATTAACACATCGTTTGGTTTTAATTGTGTTCTTTTTAAAGTGGTTTGATGAATATTAGGCTTAATATAATTAACATTATCTAAATTTACCTCGCCATTTTGCAAATCTACCGCACGAATAAAAGCAATGCCATTTTCTTTATCAGTGTAATCATCGCCGTTAGCTTTTGGTGTAATACCGCTTGAAATGGGATAATTGACCAAATCCGCTAATTTAATGCGCTCAAAACGATTAAATAAATTTTCTAATTCATCATATTTAGCTCGATAAAATTCCGCATCCAATCTGCCCGTTTGCAAAAAGCTGTCTTTTAGAGCTTTAATATTAACCGATTGATTGGTTGATTGAAAATTTTGTAAACCTAGATTTTCCAATAATAGGGTTTCGGCTTCTTTATACAAAATTTCTGACTGTTTTTTGCTATCAAAGATTTTAACAAAAATTTCATCAATTTTATTTTGAAGTTCGGACGAAAAATTTGGAACTGGAATACGATATAAATCAGGCTTGCTAATAAAGGAAATAAGTAAATTTGTTTTATATCTATTTTTAAAAGCTGTTCCATATTTTGAAATTAAATAGGTGAGTAATATATATTTACTAATTTTCTCATTCACAGTCATTTTATAAAGACTTCCAGAAACCAAAGTCTTTTTGGGGAAATCATTGGGTACAATGGCTACTTTTTCAACTTTTCCTTTAACCTCAATTAAAATTTCGCCAGACTTTATTCCGCCTTTTGGGTATCTGTCCCAATCTTGATTGTCCACATAAGAAAGGTTATCAGTTCCTATAAATGGCGTGGATAAATCGGTTGCCTGCAAGAAAATGGGGTAATTTTTATCTTGTGCAACTTCTTTTTCTACAACTTTCGTATTTTCATAAACTACACGATAGCCGTCTTTTACAAATTCAGACAAATTTCTTAAATTTGGAATGTTTTTAAAGAAATTTAGAAATTCTTTTTTGAAATATTCGGCATCAATTCTTTTATTTCCATTGTCTTGCAAAACCTTACTTAACAAAACCTCACTCACTTCCAGCCCTTCCAATAATGCCTGATATTTGACATTATCAAAAGGGCTTAATCCTTTCCCACAAAAGACAATTTTTCCTTTTTGGCAAATTCAATAAAAGCCTCAGCGATACCGTCGCCTGTCAAACCATCGTGATTAAACAAATCGTGAGCGACAATCAAATGTCCATGACTGTCTAATATTGGCGTACCGTCTGCATTTTTGACATAGATTTTATCGCCTGAATTATCCTTACTTGGTCCTTGCATGGTTGCAAAGAAAATAGGATAATCATCCACTTTGGGGCATAATTCATCATGCCATTTTTGCACAAATAAGACTGATGTTTTTGTGCCTGTATGTGGTTTAAATACATTGCCATGCAACCCCACCACCGCTAAAATACGACACCGTTCGGCAATAAAATCACGAATGTATTTATCGCTAGAATTATTAAAACGACCTTGTGGCAAAACAATCGCCATTCGCCCACCGTCTTTTAAAAAATCTAGATTGCGTTCAATAAACAAAATATCTCGCCCAACTTTGGATTGTTGTTTGCCTTTGCTATTTTTGCCCAGTTCATAACGGGCAAGAATTCGGGTTTCTTTAATATCGCCTGCAAAAGGCGGATTTGCCATTAATACATCAAACCCAAAATCACGGTTTTGGTCTTTGGTTTTGCGTAATTTTCTTAATTTTTTCCAGCCATTGCCATAAACATCACCCCATTCTTCATCTTTGGTAAAATCATCCCAGCGTTCATAGTCCAAAGTATTTAAATGCAATACATTGGTTTGTCCATCGCCTGCAATTAAATTGAGTGTGCGAGCAACTCGTACGGCTTTTTCGTCAAAATCAATGGCAAAGACTTTTTCTTGTACATAATCAAGCTGTTCTGGTAATTTTTGTTCAGCAGTAAATAAATGAGAACGCTCCAATCCTTTTTCTTTCAGCTGTTTTTCCCAAACATGGAAAATGGCATGTACGGGAAACCCACAACTGCCCGCTGCTGTATCAATCACGGTTTCATCTGCTTTGGGATCTAGCATTTTGACACACATATCAATCACATAGCGTGGCGTAAAATATTGTCCCTTTTCGCCTTTTGATGATTTATTGATAAGATATTCAAAGGCTTCGTCCACCACATCAAGATTGGAATTAAATAATTTCACTTCTTCTAATGATGAAACACAAATTGCCAAATGCGATGGTGATAAGTTAATTTTGCTACTGTCAGCAAAAACACCTTCCCATTTATTTTTGGCTTTATCAAATAAAGCCCCAATTTTGGCTTTTAAATCGCTTTCGGTATCGCCATAATTACGAAATTCCAAATGACGACTTTTATTTCTTGTACTTTCCATTTCGTCATAAAGTTTGGTAAAGATAAGCTGAAACAATTCTTCAAAAACGTCAACCCCTGCATTCGCCAAAACTTCATCTTCCATTTCAATCACCAAATCTTTTAAAGATTTGCGTTGAGTGGCAATTTTGTCATTTTTGATTAAATCGTCAATCGTCCAGCGTTCTTGCAAAATATCAGATAATTTTTCGTGAACGCTTGGAATATTAGGAATGTCTTTAAAATAATTGGGGTCTCGGCGGTTGTAATAGGAAATGCTATCACCATTTGTCCATACGCCAATCGGCGCTCCTGTGGCATTGCAATAGGATTTTAATTGTTCTTTGCCATCTTTTAATTTGGGTTTTTTAAGTTCTACCATGATATAAACAACGTTAGGATTGTCTTTATCAAAAATCACAATATCGGCACGCTTTTTTTCGCGCCCAAAATGCACCGAATATTCCAATTCCATGCGTTCATAAGGATAACCATAATCATGGTGTAATTTCATCAGATACAGTTGGCGAACCGCTTCTTCTGGGGTTAGTTTAATGTCCTTTTTGCGTATCAAGCAATGCACATAGGGTACATCGCCATTTTTACTGGGTTTTTGAAAAATGGTATTTTCCAATAGCGTGATATGCTCGGTAGAAAACTGGGTAAGTTGGTAATTGGTGTCTTTGAGTAGCTGTGATAAATTCATGGGAAGTCTCGTTGGATAAAATGGTTTTATTTTAGCATTGATTTGATAAAAAGTGGGTTGATTTATGGATTGGGATTGGCTTGATAAACCCCCGAACCACCTCCCCAATCGCCTTTATCCCCTTCTCCAAAACATCATCAGGTTGGGCGATACTCATACGGATACATTCATGGGCATGACGATAATCAGATGTATCAATTCCCACAAAAAAATGCTCACTGGGAATAATCAGCGTACCTTTTTCTTTTAAAATTTCATATAAGGATTGAGTGCTGATGGGTAAATTTTCAAACCAAATCCATAAAAATATCGCCCCTTCTGGCTTATGGATTTTGACTTGGGGTAAGTCTTTAAAGGCGTGTTTTAAAAGATGAATGGCGGTATGGGCTTGCTTTAAATAAAACGGGCGAATCTCTTGTAATGACAGTTTATTGATTTTGTCATTGTTGATAAGTGGCGTAACAATGCTCGCCCCAAAACGACACGGAGCAAGATTGACAATGGCATTTAGGCTACTGATTGCCTTGATAATTTCAGGTTTGGCAATGACAATGCCCGTCCGCACGCCAGCCAGCCCCACTTTTGATAAGCTAAAACACAAAATGATATTGTCATGCCACACCAAATTCGCCTTGGTGTGGATAATGTTAGGAAACGGCATTCCGTAGGCGTTATCAATAATCAAGGGAATGTTGTATTTTTGGGCGATAGCATCAAGTCGTGCCATTTCGTCATCGGTCAAAACATTGCCTGTGGGATTGGTCGGGCGAGAACAACAAATTGCCCCAATTTGATTATTTTTTAATGCGTCCAAATTTTCTAGGGCGTCAAAATCCACTTTATATTTAAAAAAGCCATCTTGATTGTCATAATCGCACAGCTCAATCTTGGGCTTTATGCCAATAAAATGCTTGCCATCAATATGAGCGTCCGCATAGCCGACATATTCAGGGGCAAGTGGCAACAAAATGGACTTATCGCCATCATCAAACGCCCCACCGAATAGATTAAACAAATAAAAAAAGGCGTTTTGCGAACCGTTGGTTAGGGCAATGTTGTCCTTGGTAATACCCCAATCATAATGGCGATTAAAAAAGTCCACCAACGCCGTGATAAATTTGCCATCGCCCTGCGGATTGGAATAATTGCTGGCACATTCTAAGGCAACACTGTCCGCCCCATCGCCTTGTATGCTGTCTTTGAGCATTTGTAGGTACACGTCATTGACTGAAGCGATATTGGCAGGGTTGCCACCGCCTAACATATTGACAGGTTTGTCGCTGTTTAGGGCGTTCCCCAAATCGTCCATAAGTTGTAATATACCACTGTTTTGGGTGAATTTTTTGCCAAATTTTGAAATGTTCATGCCAATTATCCAAATAAAAATACCATTGTAACATTTTTGGCAAAAACTGTCTGCTCATATCGCTATGGTATGCGTGGGGGGATTGGGGTATAATAAACTTTTGATTTTAGAGAAAATCCATGACAAACCAAACTACCTTAGACGAACTCCAAACAAAAGCCAAACAATGGCGACAAGACATCACCTTTACCCAAGACGTGCTTGGCAAGCCCTTTACCTTTCATACCACTTGGGGGATTTTTAGCCCAGAAAAGCTTGATGATGGTAGTCTTATGCTCCTTGATTATATTGATTTTAAGGCTCATGATAATTCCATTGACTTAGGCTGTGGTTATGGCGTGCTTGGCATGACGGCAGGACGTGAATGCCGAAACGGTCAGCATATTTTGATTGATAAAGACTTTGTGGCGGTAGAATATGCCCGCTTAAATTGCCAAAAAAACGGCTTGACTAATACCCACGTTCAGCTCTCCAATGGCTTTTATCATGTGGATAAAGACAAAAAATTTAGCCTTGTCATGAGCAACCTACCTGCCAAGGCGAGTAAAGAACAACATTATCTGTACCTGCTAGACGCTTATGAACGCATGGAAGTGGGCGGACGGTTTTATGTCGTTACTATTAACGGACTTCGGGATTTTATGAAACGCTCATTTAATGAAGTCTTTGGCAATGCCGATAAATTAAAGCAGGGTAAGACTTATACGGTTACGCTTGCGGTAAAAGAATGAGTTAATTACAAGGCATTTTTATGAAATTTTTAAAAACCATTTTATTATCATCGTTATTATTAACACAAGCCACATGGGCGGACAGCATTGATTTATTAAATAAGAAATGGTCATTTGCCAAAACCGCCAATGCGGATAAAAATATATCACCAGAGACAACCGCCATTAAAGCATTTAAAAAATCTTATCGGCTGATAAAAACTACCGAAGCCACCAATCTAAATGCAGGCGATTATGAATGGAGAGTGGTTTATTATCCTTTTGGCTCTCATGATAAAATACAGCTCATCAATCCCCATCCGACATTAGAGCCATTAAATCAGCGAGTGCTACAAATCGCCAAAGATAATGTTGCCCCTTTGACCGAACAAAATAAACAGCGTTTGCAGGGCAATTTTAGCGATAAACAGATTAAACAGCTTAGCCAATTAAAACATGAAATTGTCATAAATTTTGGTACATTTGAAAAAGATGTGGTAATCCAAGCCCAAGAGCAAATACGGCGTTTAATTCATAGCCCTTGTGGTTATTATGGAAAAGATGGAGAAACACAAGTGCGGATAAAAGTCCAAGTCAATGAACATGGTCAAGCAATGGCAGTATATATGGATATGGAAGATACATCATTCTCACGCTGTTTATCAAGCCATATTAAGCGTGGCAAATATATGATTTTAAATAAAGATGGTGTGCCAGTACCTTATAGTTTTGGTGCCCCAATTCATCTAATAGTATAAACTAAAAGGATAATAAAAACCGTCATGATATGATTGTGGTAGGGGTAATCTATTTACCCAAATTCCCAACAGGGTGAATCAATTACCCCCACCATTCATTCAAATCATCATTGATTGACAATTTTAAAATACCTTTTCACCCTTGCAATCTGCCCCAAAACCCTTAAAATGATAATACCCCCAATTTTAACGTTTTAAGGACAGCCCCATGACCCACGCCCAAAAATGGCAAGCCCTACTCGCCACCGACCGCCCCAAGATTGATAGGGGCGACATTACTCTAACCCCAAGCCATACGCCCAATGACGGCGTGCGAAGTGATTTTCATACCGATTATGATAGAGTGGTGTTTTCCACAAGTTTTCGCAAACTGGGGCGAAAAACCCAAGTCCACCCCTTTGCCAAATCCGACCACACCCACAACCGCCTAACCCACAGCGTAGAAGTGGCAAGCGTGGGGCGTAGTCTGGGCAACAGCGTAGGGCAGGGGCTGGCTCGGCGTGGGCTACTACCGCCCGACATCAGCTCGTATGACATCGGCACGCTGGTGCAGGTGGCGTGTTTGGCTCATGATTTGGGTAATCCACCGTTTGGGCATACGGGCGAGGACGCTTTGCGTGAATGGTTTCGCCAAAATAATGAGTATTTACAATCGCTTAGCAAGGCAGAACAAGCCGACATCACCACTTATGAAGGCAACGCCCACAGTTTACGCATTGTTACCACCACCGAAATGTACGCCCACGCAGGCGGTATGCGTCTGACCTGTGCCAGTCTTGGTACGCTCATGAAATACCCGTGGGGGAGCATGGGGCAGACCAAGTTTAACATCTATCAGAGCGAAATGCACATCATGCGACAAGTGGCGGACAGGCTCACGCTTGCCACGCATGGGGCGGACACATGGGCAAGGCACCCCTTGTCATACCTTATGGAGTCGGCGGACGATATTTGCTATGCCTTGCTTGACTTAGAAGACGCTGTGGAGCTTGATTTGATTGGCTTTGACGATTTTGCCAAAGTGGTCAAACCGCTATTTGGGGCGGATTTTGACGATTATCAAAACATCAAAGACAACAAACAACGTATCGGGGCAATGCGTGGGCGAGCCATTGGTAAGGCGGTTGATGAAGTGGCAAGGCGGTTTTTTGATTATCATGATGAGTTGTTATCGGGCGATTTTATCCATAAGGATTTGCTTGTGGTGTGTGATGATGCGGTCAATGAAACCTTGCAAAATGCCAAAAATCTTGCCAAAAATCAGATATTTAACCACCATAGCAAACTCATCACCGAGATAGCAAGTTTTGGTTGTTTGGGGCAAATTTTGGACTTAATCGTCCCTGCAGTCTACGCCAAACTTACCCACAAACCCCTAAGTGCCAAGCACCGCCTTGCCTTAGAGCTTTTAAAAGACAGTCCAATCACGGACACCGATAGCCTATATGATGGCTATATGAAAGTGCTGGATTTTGTGGGTGGTCTGACCGACAATTCGGCAGGGCGACTGGCAAGGGAGCTGTCGGGTGTGGGATTGGGGTAGGGGTTGGTTGGCGGTAAATGGTGTTGTTTTTATGGCTTTTGTAAATTTTTACCCAACTTGCCCCAAACAAAAATTTCAATTATAATGACATTATCATTACACCAGCATTAATTTCATTTTAACTTTTTAAAATAGGAGCGATGATGAGCCACACCAATTTTAATATGCGATTAGACAACGACCTACGCCAAAAAGCCTATCCTGTGCTAGAACAATACGGCTTGACTCCAAGCCAAGCAGTGCGGATGTTTTTTAATCAAATCGCCCAAACAGGCAAAGTGCCATTGTCTTTTGATTGGGGGCAGTCGCATACGCTTAGTAGCAATGGCGAAAAGCTGTTGCGTGAGAGTATTCAAGCTTTTGAAAATGGCGAAACCGAGCGATTTGATAGCTTAGATGAGTTAAATCAAGCAATGGCGGAGATTGCTCGTGGCTAAACGTAGTTTTGAAATGGGCAATCCCTTTAAAAGGGATTTAAAAAAGCATTATTTGGCATTGATTGGCGAAGCGTGGACGGAAGTGTCTGATTGCTTGTTAAATGCCAAACCCATACCTCAAAAATACCAAGACCACCCATTGCAAGGCGATTGGGTGGGGTTTAGAGATTGTCATATCAAGCCTGATTTGGTGCTAATTTATAAAATAAATGATGAAGCGGTGGAATTACATCGGCTTGCCACGCATAGCGAGTTGTTTGGTTGATAATAATCATGCCAACCGCACCATAAATTTGACATAGTTTACAAGGGAGAATTGCAATTTGCCCTTATAAAAACGGCACACATTCACGCCACGCTGTACAATCTTTACCCAACTCCCTTTGAATATAAAAATCTTCCACCATTTTGGCTTGCTGTTCAATGCCGTAAGCCAAAAAGGGTTTGCCTTCTTTAAAAACATAGCGGTATTTGCGGTTAAATATCGCTTTGCGAACCACCTTTATGCCTTGTTGAATTTGCCAAATATGCACAAGTTCGTGAATAAGCCACGCCCGCAGGTGCAAAGTCTTATCACTAAAATCCTCACAAAAATCATCTTTATGAAAATACACCCAACCATTGGGCGACACCGCATAGCCCTTTAACACCCACCAAGCTGTCGTCAGGCGAATGTCATCAAGGGCAAGCGACTCGCCAAATACCGAGCGGGCGATGACGCGTTCGCCGTCTGTGAGTGGGCGGATGGGGCGGGCGGATTTGGATTTCATAAAATGTAAAACTTGTGTATAATGGGGTATTTTAGCAAAATTTTTATCCAATGAGCAATCATTCAAACGCCCTACCAACCATTTGCCCACACTCAAATTGTGGCAAGGTGCTTGATGATGTCATTTATCATCACGGCATTTTATTTTGTCCGCATTGCCAAAAAAGTTTATTGATAAACCCTTTTTTGCCAGAATTAGAAAAAATGACTTTTTGGCAATTTGTACACCAGTTTATCAAAAGACAGGGCAAATCCTATGTAATTTTTGGTGTCATTATGGGACTGTTTGTTGGACTTATTGAATTGATTGCCAATTTTGATAAAATCCATTTTAGTGCCGAACTTTGGATAACTTTTTCTGCATTATTGTGTATTTTAATTGTCATTGGCATTTATAAATTTGAAAAAAATTTACAAAATCATCATTATTATCGGTTAAAAAACAAACCCATTTTAAAGGGGGTTGATGATTATCAAAGTGTCAAAGATGATTTTAAAATTTCACTTGCCTTAGAAGAATTAAAAGCATCATTTTATCAATTTACCCCTTGTTGTCCAAATTGCCATTCGCAAAGATTACACCAACGCATTGATGATTTTTATTGTCAAAATTGTCATCATAAATTTGAATTAAATCCAAAATTAAAAGACATCAAAAATTATTATTTGGTTGCAAGCTATCTTGTATTGTTTATGATGATGATAAGACATTTTGGCAATAACTTTTATTATCTATTATTTATGATACCTTCATTCTTTTTTGTGAATTTAATCACTCAATATTACTGGTGTAAAACCCCAAAATGGCAACTTCAACCCCCCTAGCCGAACGCATTCGCCCAAAAGCCCTAAGCGATATTATCGGACAATCGCATTTATTGGGCGAGAATGCCCCCATTGCCAAAATGGTAACAGAAGGCTATTTGCCGTCTATGATTTTGCACGGCAATGCAGGCATTGGCAAAACGACATTGGCAAGTTTATTAGCCAAAAGCGTAGGGCGAGAATTTCGCCCTTTATCCGCCATCAATAGCGGCGTTAAAGAATTAAGAGAAACACTCACGCCGAGTGACGGTTTATTTGCCACGCCTCCTGTGGTATTTGTGGACGAAATTCACCGTTTTAATAAAGCGCAGCAGGACGCATTATTGGGAGCGGTAGAAAGTGGGCAAATTACTCTGATTGGGGCGACCACCGAAAATCCATCATTTAGTGTTAATAACGCTTTATTATCCCGTTGTCAAGTTTATAAATTAGAACCTTTATCTGATAATGAGATTTTTCAAATTATCAAGCGGGCAATTACTATTGATGAACAATTAAAAAAACTACCGATTGTTTTAAATGACATTTCGCCAATTTATGGGTTGGCACAAGGCGATGCAAGACGTGCATTAAATCTATTAGAGCTTGCGATTTATGCTTATCAAGGCGAGCCAATTATTATTGATTTTGACAGCATCAGTAAAGTCGCAGGACAAACACTCGTCCGCTATGACAAAGACGGTGATATGCATTATGATATCATTTCCGCCTTTATTAAATCGGTGCGTGGTTCTGACCCTGACGCGTCTATTTATTGGCTTGCCAGAATGCTTGTGGCGGGCGAAGACCCTGCGTTTATTGCAAGGCGACTTGTGATTTTGGCAAGTGAAGACATCGGACTTGCCAATCCCAATGCTCTATTACTTGCCGATACCGCTTTACGAAGTGTCAAAGAAATCGGAATGCCCGAAGCAAGGATAATTTTGGGGCAAGTGGCGATTTATTTGGCGACATCGCTAAAATCCAATGAAAGTTATAAAGCAATTAACAAAGCCCTAGAATTTGCCAAAACGGACAATTCGCCTGTGCCATTGCATTTGCGAAATGGTGTAACCACTTTGATGAAATCGCAAGGCTATGGTGTGGATTATATTTATCCGCACGATTACCCCAATCATTATTATCCACAAAATTATTTGCCTGATAATTTAATAGGAATGCAGTTTTATTACTTTGGTGATAATCAAAAAGAGCAAAGTAGTTTTAATTTTATCAAGTGGTTAAAATCGCAGTCGTAAATAAATACCCTTAAATCATTGCATTTAGACAAAAATACCGTATAATAGCTATTATCCATATATATTTTGGAGAATAACAATGCGCCAAACTGCCACCGCAAAATTATTTTGGACTGGCAACAGTCAAGCCGTTCGCTTACCCAAAACCTTTCGTTTTGAAGGCACGGAAGTGCGTATCAAAAAACAAGGACGACAAGTGATTATTGAGCCAGCAGAGACCCAAGATTGGGCGTGGCTGGACAAATTGCGAGCAATGCCAAAAGATGACAGTTTTGAAGAAGCCATTTTGGAAGGTCGCCAAAATTTAAAAGCCGATGAACGAGATTGGGGTGCATTTGAATGAAATATTTGCTGGACACCAATGCAGTCATTGCGATTTTGAATGCCAGTGAACGATTTTTGACCACGCTAGAACGGCATAAAGAGCGTGAAATTGCCATCTCGTCAATTGTTTTGTCGGAGCTGTATTATGGGGCGTACAAAAGCCAAAAAACCGCCCAAAACCTTGAAAAAATCAATCTACTACCCTTTGAAGTGTTGCAATTTAATTCACAGGACGCTGATAAGGCTGGCGAAATTGGTGCAACCCTAGAAAGGCGTGGCACACCCATTGGTTTTTATGACACGCTGATTGCAGGGCAAGCGATTGCCAATGATTTGATTGTTATTACTGACAATGTGCGAGAATTTCTCCGAGTGGACGGTTTGCAAATTGAAAATTGGTTAAAATAACAGACGATTACCACATTCATTGATAAAAAATTATGCTAAAACCCACCCACGCCGATATTTTAAATAAACCTTATGCTCAAATTAAAGACTTATAGTTGCACTGCCCAGATGACTTATAAAATATTAAATACAATCATAAAACCACTTGGCAAGTTTTTAAAGCCTTTAATTTAAAAGTTTATCAAAATTTACCAATGCACTTTGCCAAACCACACATTGAAAATTGGTGTAATGGTTGGGAAATCAGACGGCACTTTTTTGCTTATTATAAATATGATAGTTATCTTGGCAATGCCCCGATTATTGTCGTGATTTTAAATAGGCAAAGGCTGATTGTCGCTTTAAAGTGGCATTCTTATAGGGCAAACAGTTCAAACAGCACATTGGAGCAATTTAATAACTGGATAAATGAGATTGATTGGGCGGAGTTTGACGACTTTTATTTTTGGCATAGCCGTGTTAGTGAATATGGCGACTTTAAACAAGCTCATGAATTTGATGATGAAAAAGTAGAGCTAAATGCAGGCGAATTTTACCGCTTGGGCAAATTTATAGACAAAGATAAGCTGGATGATTTTAGCGATGATGAGCTTGCAGAGTGGGTCGGGCAGGCGATTGAGCGGTTAAGCGGGGTGTATGAGTGGTGTCATTAGAGCGCAATGTCATCAAAGAATTTAGCAAAATGCCGATTGACGATAAATAATGCCAAGCCTTCTATTACAAATAATAACGTCATGATTTTAAAGATGAAATTACCAAATTCATTGCCATATCGTGCCAAATAAGTGTGGCTGTTGTGGTTGGCAGTCTCAGAAAATTCCCAAAATCCCAAAAAATAAATCAACGCCACAACCATAAACAGCCAAAAATAAGACGCTTGACTGGGATTTTCTACTGCTTGGGTTTGTAAGGTGTGGCGGTAATGCTTTTTTAGGGCAAATAAAGTCGGTGCGGACAGTCCGATAAGCTGGTGTTTTAGCAGGACTTGCCCGAGCAAAAACAGATAATAAAATGTTAAGCTGTCATATATCCATTTGTTGCCGACACTGCCATTCATACCCTTTGCCACAGGCAGTATGCCGGCATAATCGTTTGGCACAAAAAACAAACTACCAAACAGCAAGCATGGCAAGAGCCCAATGCTTATCACAGGCAAGCAAAACATCTCTTTATAAATGGCAAGCCCCAAACGGTCGGGTAGACCAAATACAACCATACTTAGCCCAACTTTTTAACAACCACATAACGATAACTGCCGTCATCAAAGGTTTCTTGACTGGCAAGCGTATGCCCCAAATGCCGACAAAAGTTGGGAATGTCTCGGGTGGTGGCGGGGTCGGTCGCTAGGATATGAATTTCATCACCCCCTTTGGCGGTGCGAATGCTCTTATGTAGGAGCATGACAGGTTCAGGGCAGATTAGCCCTGTGGTGTCCAGCATAACAGTATCGCTCATAGCGAACGCCCTTCAAAATCACTTAAAATCTGCCGTTCGTCTGCCGTCCATGCTTGTTTGTTACCGTCTTTGTCGGTGCGGACGATGGTTGCCGTGCCGTTGGCAACGATGGCATTTTGGGTAGTGCTGTAATATTCGTACGCCATCGACAGACTGGTGTTGCCGATTTTGGTGCATTTAACGCCGATAAGTAGGGTGTCAGGATAATGCACGGGACGTAGGTAGTTACATGATGAGCCTGCTAAAATGGTTAAAGTTTCGTCCTTGAACATGGCAAGCGAATGCAAATAGCTGATACGGGCAGATTCGGCGTAGCGGTAATAAGCGACATTATTGACATGATTAAAGGCGTCCATCTCGCCCCATGCCACAGGTTGGACGTGGACGATGGGGTAGTCGTGTAGCTCGGTGGGGCGGTCATTGCCTGTGAGTGTGGCGGTGTAAGGATGGGTCATGGGGGTGTCCTTTTAAGTTTCAATTTATCTAAAATGATTAACGCATGATGAGTTCGCTGTTTTTTTGCCTGTTTTGGATTTATTTTAACATCTGAACACTGCTCAGCTCTTTGTTCTTGGGGCTGTTGGCAAGTAAATCATAGACCCAAAATAGGGCGTCATCGATGGTATTTAGGGCGACTTGCTGTCCGATTTGCCCTGTTTTGGTGTCGGTGTTGTTTGCATTTTTACCGTCTTTTTTGCCGTCTCTGTCGCTGGCTTTGTTTGCCAAAGCGGTTTGTTCAGATTGCTTTTTTAGGCTCTCAGGGTCAATCTTACCGCCGTGTAAGGTAATATGGCTTTCTAACTGTGAGCGGACTTCTTGTAAGTAACTGGTCATCAGTCCCCTGTCTCGCACGTTTGCCGAACCGATGGCAAGCGATAACATCATACTGGCGTCATGAAGCAGGATGTCGCCACGACTTAGGGAGGCGTTGGGCGTGCTGGTCTGCTTAGTGCGTAAAAAAGCTTGCACGTCTCGCATTTTGATGATGTGAGCCTGCCATGCGTCAGGCTGTGTTTTTAGCGTGCCGATGTAGGCGATGTCTGCCTTTATGCTACTGCTTAGGGCGGATTTGACCGATGGGGCGATACCAGTCATCTGCCCAAGCTGATAATCAATGGCTTGCAAGGCGGTCAAGGTGTCATCATAACTGCCTTGTTCAAAGAGCCTGTTGGTCATGGCAAGTTCGATTTTTAAAAATTCAGCGTCTTTGCTCGCTTCGGCTTTATTTGTTTTTTTGTGGCTGTCGGTTGGGGTGATGGCGAACAGGCGGTCGTCCATGTCGTTTAGGCGGGTATCGACGGTGTCTATTTTGGCAAGGCGTTCATCTACTTTATCCACGACCGACGTAAAAGAAAGGTATAGCCACAACAGTCCACCTGCCAGTAGGATAATGACCAGCCATTGCAGTCGCATGAGTACCACCCGAGCTTGGTCGGCTTGTTTTTTAAGCTCTTCTCTCTCGACTTCTTTGGCGTGGGCGAATTTGGCGTCCAGCTCTTCTAGATTTGCCTTGATGGCTTCGGCACTTAGACTGTCAGGTTTTTTGGTGTTTGGCATGATGATAAAAGCGTTAAATTTTAAAATGTCTCACGATGGGTAAGTTGCCATGACGTCTTGTATGGCTTGATTTAGGGTTGATTCCGCCAAATCCACCACGGGATAGACACGGCTGTGCGGATAGTGCGTGGCGGTTAGGGCGGTCAGGCGATAACCTAGGGTTAAATATATCACATTTTGTGGCAAAAGCCCATGCGTGTGCGTGCGATGGCTGTGAATCTGTTGGTCATACACACTCTGCCAAGCGTTTAGGCTCATCTGACTGCTGATAAGGACAAAGATGGGCGAGTGCTTGCCAATTTGATGTTGATGGTTTTGACTACTATTAAAAGCTCTATCAGGGCCATCATCGGTGCTATCGCCAAGCAGACGAGCAAAATCGCTCGCCAGCTCTGACGGCACGCACCGCTCATAAAAGGCGATGGCACGCACATTCACGCTCCGTTTGATGAGTGTGTCAGACAACAGTCGCCGTCCACCGACCCCACGCCATATCAGCACATCATCGCCTGTGTGTAGCTCACCGATGGCGGGCATGGCAAGCATGCCTTCGTTGCTCATCGGGCATCCTACATCAAAGGGGGTCAGCACCGAAAAACCAAACTCCGCCAAAGCGTCGGCTGTTGGCTGTCCCACGGCGATGACGGTTAGGGTGTCATGATGGGGTAGGTCGCAGGTGTGGTCAATGCCTTGCTCTTTTAAAAAACGCACCGCACACGCGACTGCTTCCACGCTCACCACGATGAGCGTGTCAAATTTGCCGTGGACAAAATCCACCAAATCCTGCATTTCTGACTGCTCTAATTCATCAAAATGCCGAATGGCAAGCAGTGGCAAGCCGACACTGTGGATGACCAGGTTCATGTCAGCTTTGTGCTTAGGACGGGTGTTGATGAATAGGGGGGTCATGGTGTTGGGTTGATTGTGCTTATGGGGTTGTTGGTATTAGTTGTCTTAATGTTGATACAGGGCTTTTAAAATCTCATCCGCCCCTTGGGTAAGTAGCTCTGTGGCGACAGCTTGCCCCAGTTGTTGGGCATTTTGGATATTTTGTGTGGCGTTGTCCGTGATGTCGGTCTGGGCGGTGACTTTTAGCAGGGTGCGACCATCAGGCGTGCCTACTCGACCTTCTAGGTGCAGAACGCCTTTATCAAGCTGTGCAAATCCTGCTATCGGTACTTGACAGCCCCCTTCTAAGGCATGGTTCATGGCTCTCTCGGTGATGGCTCGTAAGGCGGAGATGTCATGGTTTAAGGGCTTGATAAGCTCCCTAATCTCATCGTCTCGGCACTCGATGGCAAGTGTGCCTTGCCCGACCGCAGGCAGGCAGATGTCAGCAGGTAGACTGTGGCGAATGCGTTCGTGTAACTCTAACCGCTCCAAGCCACTTTGGGCAAGGATAATCGCATCATAGTCGCCATTATCAAGCTTGCCAAGGCGTGTGCCAACATTACCACGCAAGCTGATGATTTCTAAGTCAGGGCGATAGGCACGCAGTTGGCATTCACGGCGTAGGCTTGATGTGCCGACCTTTGCCCCTTGGGGTAGGTCATCTAAACTGGCAAAATGATTGCTTACAAAAGCGTCGAAAGGGCTGTGGCGGTCAAGATGCGCCCCGATGATAAGCCCGTCAGGCAGTACCATGGGTACGTCTTTTAAAGAATGTACGGCAATGTCAGCTTCACCGCTTAGTAGGGCGGTTTCTAGCTCTTTGACAAATAAGCCTTTTCCGCCAATTTTGGCAAGGGGAGCATCTAAGATTTTATCGCCTTTGGTGACCAGCTCTAACAGACGAATGTCAAGTTCGGGGTAGAGTTTTTGAAGTTCGTCTTTGACAAAATGAGCCTGCCAAAGTGCAAGCGGGGATTGGCGTGTGGCGATGGTTAGGGTTTTCATGATTCTGTTATCGCTATGTTATCTTATCAATGATTGCCTATTTAACCACATTTACCTCAAAATGCCAAATAAAAATTCATACCAGTTATTTCTTGGTATGGATGTAAATAATTAACCAAATCAAGGTGGCTAAAATACAAAAGGACAATACAAAAGGGTGAATCAACGCCCTTGGATGGTATCGGATGGCTTGTCCGTCAAATGCTGTGAATTTTTTCTCTGAGCATGGGCAGATGACGGCGTGATACCGACAGTTTCTCAGGCATACCCCGAAAGCGTACTTGATATTGACCGCTGTCCACCGTCTCCAACAAATCCAAATAATCTAGATTAATCAAGGCATTGCGATGAATGCGGAACATGATGCCTTCAAACTCTTCTTCTAAGTCTTTTAAGGTTTCATCAATGAGTACCACGCCATTTTTGTGGCGTACTTTGACGTATTTTTGGTCGGCGGTGAAATAATACACGTCAGACAGTGAGATGAGTTCAACGCCACGGTGCGTGCGTGCGGCGATGTATTGACGTGCACGGCTGTTTTTTCCGTTTTTCTTATTAAGACTTGCTTGTTGGGCGGCGTTGATACGACAGCATTTCTGCAGGGCGTTTTTAATATCATCTTTTTCAATGGGTATCAGCAAATAGTCACTTGCTCCCCATTTTAAAGCGGTTAGCATAAGATGAGCTTCATCTAAACCAAAAAAAATCAGGGCAGGCGGATGCTTAAATTCATGGGTTAATTTTTGGCAAAATTCCTCAATGTAAGCCAAGTGAGCATTGATAAATAGAACCTCAGGCTGGTGTTCCATTACCGATGTATAAGCTTATTCTAAGCGTTCTGCTTGCCCGACGATTTCATGCGTGAGTGTCTCGATAATTGTTTGAACATGTTTGCATAGGGCTGGCTCGCTCTCACAAATTAGAATTTTCATTTGCCTCTCCTTAATATTATGGCATGTGTTACAGTATCCACTTGCTATTGATGAATAACCAATAATGATGTGGATTTACAAATTATTCATAACAAACGCTCGTCAAATACCATCAATGTAATGAAGAATAACTAAATGTCATGTCTGTTTTTGATTGAATAATTTTATTTATGAGTTAACTTTTGCTAATTAAGGATTTTAGCAAAAGTTAACCTAAAAGAAAAGTGGGTATATCAAAATTTGGCTCTGGTTCAAAAAGTATGCTGCAAAGAAAACAGTTCGTGGCGATCTTGGGAAGCCTAACGGTTTTCCTACCCGCAGGCAGGCTCAGGGAGAACGGAAAAACTAGTTCAGCATACTTTTTAGACTACTACCAAAATTTTATTCAATTTAAAGCAAGAATCGTGCCAACAAATCTAAAGCAACCATAATTATTGGTAACATTGATGGGCTGTCTATTAGCTATCTTATCACAGTATTGCAAATTTTAGCAATCTTTCTAGGAGAGGTTGAGAGTATAAGTACAGCCAACAAAATTGAATTTTACTACGGAAACCGTTCGCCACAAGCTTGACCGCAGGTCGGTTTCCGTCATAGTTCGACAGGCTCACCACGAACGAAAAACTGTAGTACTTTTTCATTTTGTAGAGTGTACAAATAATCGTCATACATGGTTGGTGTTTTAGGCTCTGCAAGTTATGTATGAAAATTTGACATATTTTTATAAAAACGTGTTAGAATAAAAAAGGCAGACCAGACAATCACCGTCTGACCACTTAATTTGATTTGAAGTTAATATTATGATAAATGTTAGTTAAATTAAGTGGTCGGAGGGAGGAAAGTCCGGACTACATAGGGCGACGTGCTAGCTAACGGCTAGGGGGCGAAAGCCTACGACCAGTGCAACAGAGAATAGACCGCCCGACCACTTAATTTGATTGATTTTAATGGTCTGGACTGACGACAGTCAAATTAAGTGGTCGGGTAAGGGTGAAACGGTGGGGTAAGAGCCCACCGCATGACTGGTAACAGTTCATGGCAAGGTAAACTCCACGTGTAGCAAGACCAAATAGGTATCCAATGAGTTGCCCGCTTAGGATACGGGTAGGTTGCTTGAACGCATGAGTGATTGTGCGTCTAGATGAATGATTGTCCACGACAGAATCCGGCTTATCGGTTTGCCATTTATTTTTATAAAAATGAAAACTTTTTTAAAATTGGTGTTGACAACAGATAAAAGCGTCTGTATAATTCACACCTTGTAACGGCGATGTAGCTCAGCTGGTTAGAGCGTACGACTCATAATCGTAAGGTCAAGAGTTCAAGTCTCTTCATCGCCACCAAATTACCTTAATAAAATTTAGAAAAGTCCTTGACTTAATTTTAAATTATTATATAATGTGATTTGAGTTAATAATAAATCACTATTAAAACTTTTTAAAAAAACTGCTTGACAT
>NZ_MUXV01000062.1 GCF_002014975.1 Moraxella bovis | reverse complement strand
AATCCTTGAATTTGTGTATACCATGTCGAACATTCACAACAATCTCACCCACTGACAAACAAAAGCCAAAGCCACTGTACCTTGATAACACACCAGTAGCTTATCATACCTTGTAGCAACTGCTCTAAATCTTTTGCATGTTTCAAAGGCATTTTCCACTAGGTGTCTTAGTTTATACAAGTAGTCATCTATTGGGTTTCGGTTTTTACTTTTGCTATTACTGCGTTTTGATATGTTGGGTGTTGTATTGGTTTGTTTAATTTACCCCCTTAGCTCATCACAGTCGTAGCCAATATCCGCACTTAATGCTTCTGTATGCTTTGATAAAACTTGTTTGTTTTGCTCTATAAGCTGTGGAGCAACCTTAACATCATGAACTTGTCCACCTGTGATGAGAAAATCAATAGGGTTACCGCAAGCATCTACCACAAGATGAATCTTTGTGGTGTTACCACCCACACTTTTACCAATGCCTTGTTCTGTCTTGTTAGCAACATTACAAGCATGTTGATATGGGCTTTGATGTAACTACCATCTATAAACACCTACTCAGTATCAGCTTCTTTGGATAGGCATTGAAACAATTTCATGAGCTTACCCAGCTTATACCAACGCACAAAGGTTTTGTAAATGGTGTTGTGGCAACTAAAACATTTGGGTGGGTCTCTCCAAGGTATGCCTGTACGAATGCGAAACAAAATGCCTTCTACGGTTAATCTAAGATTGTGCTTGTTGTAGATACCAAGTTGTAGTAGAATAATTTTTAACTTGTGCCATTGTTCATTTGTGAGTAAGGTGCGAGCCATGACGATTTTGGTGCTTTGTTTGGGTTAGAGCTTGCATTGTACCAAAATCGTTTTTTGTTTTGTTAATAAAGTTCAGCATGCTCTAGTAAAGTTCAACATGCTCTAGTTCTGATGGGTATTGTGCCAAATATGATTTACCTGTTATTTGGTAATACGGATTTAAAAAAATCCACTCAATTTCTTGAATGGATTTTTAAAAATCAATAACAACTGATAAATTCCCGGTATACCCATCCGATATATTTACTGGTTTTGGCGTTAAACACCATTATCCAAGGGCGACCTTTGTCGTCATAGGCATATTCACTAACATAAACGGTTGTATTATTTTTGATTTTACCAATAATTTTGCCGTTTGGTGTGGCTCGTACATTGAGCGGTGTGCCTGTTGGGTCGGTTACTTTGCAGGTTTGAGCGTGGGCAGATATGCTAGCAAAGCTTAATATTAGAGCAAATGCTAATTTTTTCATATAAACTGCTGGTTAATAAGCACAAAATTCAATATTTGCCCAACCTGCATCATTATAAGGGATAATCTTGATTTTATGCACGCCTTTGACTTTGGTGGTAAAATCAAGCTCCGCACCGTCTGCATAGGTAGTGCGACCTTTTGGGTCTATGATTTTAATATCCTCAACATCACGAGCGTTTTCTCTAATAGTAACATAAATGGTTTGGTTGGCTTTGGTATTTAAAGTAAAAGTTCGGTTTGTATAATCCCTCTCAAAGCTACCACAATGGCTACCTTTGGTAAAGGAGATGGGATTGTTCTTGGCAAAACTTTGCCCACTCACCACCATAAACGCACAGAAGGCTAAAACTTTAAATGTTTTCATAAAATATCCTTAGTATTAACATGGGTTGTAGAAATTATATCCTAAAAAACCAGAAAAACAATTTTTTAAAATCAATAAGCACAAAATTCAAGTTCGGCATAAGTATGGCTGTCGTGCGGTATGTCAAATCCAATCGTATATTTTCCCTTGCTTGCAATATGATATTTCCATTGCGATTGGTTGGTGTCGTATTTTTGACTATATACTTTGCTATAATCATATTCAACGCCACTACCTTTGCTGTTGGTAAGGTAGGGTTTTGCAATGCCTGCAATTAAATTAATGGTAAATTTTTGATTTTTGTTTAAATAAATATGCAGGTCGCTACGAGTATCAATTTGATAGATGGCACAATAATCGCCCTTTTTAAATTTGATTTCTATGTCTGTGGGTGGTTTGGCAAAACTTTGCCCGCTTATTGCCATTAGCCCACACAATAATACAGCTTTTAAACTTTTCATAAATATTCCTTAAAAAACATTCTTATTATCATAACAAATCTGCAAAAAATACAAGCCTTTTATGAACTTCTTAACCCCCTCCAAGAGCGACCGCTTGGTGGGGGCGGAAGGGTTGGTTAAATTTATGGCAGATGATTTTAGTGGGCCGATGAAGTTGTAGAGTAAAAAATACATTATGCACACCTTATTAGTCAATATCCAAATAAAGATTTTATTTTATTCAAAAAATTTGGTTTATTTTTCTTGATTGGTATGTGATTTTCTTCATAGTCTTCTTTAATTGTATCAATACATTGTTGTAAAAAATTTACAGATTTCTTCGAAACATCAATTTCATTACCAATCATTTGATTGAGTAAATTAAAATCCTGTGCAGTTGGTTTTGCGTAATCTTGAAATTCTTGCCAAATATGATTAACTTTGCTCATTTTTAAAAAAGCATTGATCATATCCATATCATTATAAGAAATCCAATCTTGATACAAATCACTATTTTTCCAAAATCTTGCAGGTAATACAGTTGCTATTCCTTGACGAGTATCGCTAATTAAAATTGGGAAATAGCCTATTGATAAAACTCCATTGGGCAAATGCGGTCGCCAAATAAACATTGTGGTTGTTACCAATTCTTTTTCGGTCAAAACTTTTGGCACACGAGAAAATAATTGTGTACGCTCATTGGTAATATGTTCAGCATATTTTTTTAATTCGGGGTCATCAGGTGTAGTGTGTTTTAAGCTGAATAGTTGGTGAGCGATTTGTGATAATTCATCAATGCTGGTTTGACCGTTAATGTCATAAACGATTTCAGCAGGGCAAGAATGTGTATTATCATCAGAAAACAACATTCTATTGGCTTGGACAATATGTGCCATCACAATTCTACCATTTTTATACAAATATGATAAATGATTGAGCTGTTCTAAATAGGCAGAATATTCTAAACCTTGCATCCAACTTGGGGGAATGATTTGCAGATAAGCCAATTCTTGTTGTGATAATTGGTTGAGATGGTTTTTTAAATCAATATTGGTAATCATTGCGTTTAATTGAGTGAAATTGTCAGACATCAGTGAGCACCTTAAAAATTAGAGTGACAAAAGCAAAACAAGCCCTAAAATTTTGGAGCTTGTTTTTTGGTATTATTCCGCTTTCACTTCAACCCTACCTTTTTTATCAATCGCTGTATCCAGCACTTTGACAAACTCATCTAGGCTCATACTACCCAAGTTTTCACCTTCACGGGTGCGGACATTGATCGTGCCACTTTCCACTTCTTTATCGCCCAAAACGAGCATAAAGGGAATGCGTTCTAGGGTGCGTTCACGGATTTTAAAGCCGATTTTTTCGTTACGCAAATCGCTAATGGCTCTAAACCCTTGATTTTGCAAGGCTTTTACGGTGCTTTCTACTGCGTCCGCTTGTTTGTCGGTGATGTTCATTACCACGACTTGCTGGGGAGCAAGCCACGCAGGGAACCAACCTGCATAATGCTCAATCAAGATACCGATAAATCTCTCAAACGACCCCAAAATCGCACGGTGGAGCATCACAGGACGCACTCTCTCGCCGTGTTCATCAATGTATTCTGCCCCCAATCGTTCAGGTAAGTTAAAATCCAGTTGTAGCGTACCACATTGCCACACGCGCCCCAAGCAGTCTTTTAAGCTAAATTCAATCTTGGGACCATAAAACGCCCCTTCGCCTGCTTGTAGCTCCCACGCAAGCCCTGCGGTGTCCAAAGCGTCCGCTAGGGCTTTTTCGGCATCGTCCCACAGCTCGTCTGCACCGACTCGTTTTTCGGGGCGGGTGGAGAGTTTCATTTGCACCTCATCAAAGCCAAAATCTTTATAAACTTGAAGGGTGAGCTTAATAAAGGCTTGGGCTTCGTTTCGGATTTGTTCGTGCGAGCAGAAAATATGGGCGTCGTCCTGCACAAATCCACGCACGCGCATGATGCCGTGCAGACTGCCTGACGGTTCATTGCGATGGCATGAGCCAAATTCGGCAAGGCGTAGTGGTAAATCACGATAAGACTTCAAGCCTTGATTAAACACCTGTACATGGCAAGGGCAGTTCATCGGCTTGATGGCGTAGTCTCGTTTTTCTGATGATGTGGTGAACATCATTTCGCCATAATTTTCCCAATGTCCTGACTTTTCCCATAGGCTTCTGTCCACGACTTGTGGGGTTTTGATTTCAAGGTAGCCGTTGTCTTTTTGGACTTTACGCATATATTGTTCAAGCACTTGCCACACCGTCCAGCCATTGGGGTGCCAAAACACCATTCCAGGGGCTTCTTCTTGCAAATGAAACAGATTTAGGGCTTTGCCGATTTTGCGGTGGTCGCGTTTTTCGGCTTCTTCTATGCGTTTGATGTAGGCTTGCAGTTCTTTTTTGTCCGCCCACGCTGTGCCATAGATTCGTTGTAATTGCTCGTTTTTGGCGTCTCCTCGCCAGTATGCACCGCTCATTTTGGTGAGTTTAAACGCCTTTAAAAAGCGAGTGTTTGGTACATGAGGTCCACGACACATGTCGATGTATTCTTGATGATAATATAGACCCACTTGTGTTTCGTCTGGCATGTCATCAATTAGGCGTAATTTATAGTCTTCGCCACGATTTTTAAAGATTTCGATGACTTCATCTCTTGGCGTCATTTTTTTGATGACATCGTAATCTTGATTGATGAGCTTGGTCATTCGCTCTTCAATCATTGCCATGTCGTCTTGAGTAAAGGGTTTTTCGCTATAAATATCATAATAAAATCCGTCATCAATCACAGGTCCGATGACCATTTTGACCTCTGGAAATAACTGTTTGACGGCATGTCCTAAAAGGTGGGCGCACGAATGGCGGATAATCTCCACGCCTGCATCGTCTTTTGGGGTGATGATTTGCACGCTTGCATCGGCGTTAATGGGGTCGCAGGCGTCCACAAGTTTGCCATTGACAATGCCTGCCACACACGCTTTGGCAAGTCCTGCACCGATGCTTTGGGCGATTTCCATCACGGTGGTGGCACCGTCAAATTGCTTAACATCGCCATTGGGAAGTGTGATTGCGACCATAGTAGTTCTCCTAAATTTGGCGTTGGCAGTGATATTTGCTACAATCAAATATTTGACCGCTACCAGTGGATTTAAAAAAATAAAGTAAAAGCACATACGAAGTGCTTTGGGTAAAGGGGGTTATTATAGCAGGTTTTTGGGGGTGGGGGAAGTGGTAAACGGTGGGGGTTTGGGGTATAATATTTTGACAGTTAATAAATTAGAATTGATTATGCAACTCCCCTTTTTTTTCAAAAAATCCCACAAGGACAACGCTATTTATTGGCAGGGTGTGGCGGTGGTTATGACATTGTTACCGCCATTCCTTTGTATTTTTATTTGAAAAGTTTGGGCAAAGAAGTGATTTTGGCGAATTTGTCTTTTACTGATTTGGAAAATTCAACTTGTGAAATGATAGTGCCCTATTGTTATTTAATTGATGATAATGTCAAAAAGTTGGAGTATTTTCCTGAAAAATTATTATATGATTGGTTAAAAATACAAGGATATTCCAATTATTTACGCATTTAAAAACAGAATGGGCGTGCAACCCTTACGGCAAATTTATCAGCATTTAAAAGACAAACACTAGATTGATACTTTGGTATTGGCGGACGGTGGGACGGACAGCCTAATGTTTGGGGATGAATTTGGTGTGGTAACCATTGTAGAGGATAGTTTGTCCATTTTGGCAAGTGCTAAAGCAGGATTTGACAAGGCGTATTTAATGGTGGTGGGATTTGGCGTGGAAAAATTTCACGGTTTAGACCATTATCCGTGTTTGCAAAATATCGCCAATTTAACCAAAAAAGGAGCATATTTGGGAGCGTTTTCTTTAATGCTAGAGATGAATGAAGGTCAAAAGTATTTGGACTTTGTAACTTATGCCAATAATAATGCACCCAAACAAAGCATTGTTAATAATTCTATTGTAAATGCAATGCGTGGTAAATTTGGCGATTACCATTCTTTGGAACATACCAAAGGCTCAGAACAATTTATTAACCCTTTAATGCCTTTGTATTGGCATTTTGAATTGTCCGCCATTGCCAAAGAAATTGTATTTGCCGATAATGTGGAAATTTTCCAAACTTTAAAAGAATTTTATGATAATTATCAACTATATCGTAGAATAAATGGGTGTAGGCAAGGATTAAGAGAATTGCCGATTTAACTCAATAAGGAGAGAATAAAAATGACCTTCCCCAAAATTATCAGTGGCGGACAAACGGGCGTGGATAGGGGTGCGTTGGACGCAGCCTTAAACAAAGGCGTGGCGTGCGGTGAACATTACCCCGAAGACAGACGAGCCGAAGATGGTGTGATTGATGACAAATACCCACTCACGCCCCTAGCGGGAGCAGGCTATCGCAAACGCACCCGCCAAAATGCAATAGACAGCGATGCGACCGTGATTATTTATCATACACAAATTGTGCCAAAAGGCGGAACAGAATTGACCTTAAAAACTAGTATCAGCCAAAACAAACCTTATTTGCTCATTGATATGAATGTGTTTTCGGTGGAAATTGCGTCTGATTATATTCTTGATTTTATTAAAAAATATCAAATTGAATGCTTAAATTTTGGCGGACCTCGTGGTTCTGGCGTGCCAAGCATCCAAGCCTTTACACAAATGGTGGTAGAACGGGCGATTGAGAAGTGGGCGGACTAAACAGGGATTTATTTATACCCACCAAACAAAACCATTCCAACCGCCCCAATCCTACCGCCATGCCTCCAAAAATTCAGCGTGTCGTACCGTCTCACCGTCTTTTATTTGTGATAATTTGTCGTGGGTGAGTTTTTCATAATTTGCCATGACATCAGGGCTAAATTTACCCGTTAGAAGTTGCCAGCGTAGGTAAATGAGCCATGTGTTTAGCACGTCCGATTCGCAGTAGGTGGTCAGCTTGTCCCACTGTCCTGCTTTGACCATCGGCACGACTTGCGAGCCATCAATACCACCCTTGCCAGCAAAACCACACAGACTGGCAATGGTGTCTAGCTTTTGTTTGTTGCCATAATTACCCAGTGATAATTTATCCATCAAATCAATGTGGGCGTCGCCATATTTATACAGATAATTGGGCGACTGGCTGTTAAAGAGCGTGGGAGCGGTCAGCCTATGATGCAAGGCACGATAGAGCATGACAGGCAAGTCAAACCCTGCCCCATTCCATGACACGAGCGTGGGGGCAGGTTTTTGATTAAATGCCCTAAAAAAGGTCGTCAAAATCTCCGCCTCACTCATCTGGTGTAGGCTTAGCGATTTTAGGCTAAATTTATCCTCACTGACCCACAAAAAGGACAAACAGGCGATTTTATGCAAAGGCAGGCGCATAAAGGCATTACCCGCTTCTGCTTCCCTGATGGCGGTCAGAGCCGTCTGGGCGTCATCATCAGACAGCGTGGCAATCTCAGGGTAGAGCAGTCGCCCTGTATCAAGGTCAGGTATGGTCTCAATATCAAAAATGAGAATTGGTGCGGTAGGCATGACTTTTTTTCCTTAAAAATGAACCAATAAAATTAAACCCCAAACAGCCCTGTCGATAAGTATCTATCCCCCCTATCACAGACGATAAAGACAATGACGGCTTTGGGGTCATCTGCCTTGATTTGTTTGGCGATTTGGTGGCTTGCAAAGCCTGCCCCACCGCTTGACACCCCACAAAATATCCCTTCGGTGCGTGCCAATGCTCGCATATAATGTTCGGCATCTGTTTGGTTGATGTCCATAATCGTATCCACCCACGATTTGTCAAAAATCTTGGGTAAATATTCTGGCTCCCAACGGCGTATCCCTGCAATGTTTGAGCCGTCTGATGGTTGCAGACCGATGATTTGAATATCAGGGTTTTTTTCTTTTAAAAAGCGAGACACACCCATAATCGTCCCTGTCGTCCCCATACTGCTCACAAAATGGGTAATCCGTCCGCCTGTCTGCTCCCAAATCTCAGGGGCGGTGGTTTTGTAGTGGGCTTGCCAGTTGTCGTCATTGTTAAATTGGTCAAGCACAATCCCTTTGCCGTCCGCTTGCATTTGCAGCGCCATGTCCCGAGCCATTTCCATATTATCCGCTTCTATCAAGGTCGCCCCATAGGCACGCATGGCGTTTTTACGTTCTTGGGTGGAATTGGACGGCATGATAAGGGTCATCTTGTAGCCGAGCATGGCGGACACCATGGCAAGGGCAATACCTGTATTACCGCTTGTGGCTTCAATGAGCGTGTCACCTTGTTTGATTTGCCCACGTTTTTGGGCCTGGCTTATCATATTAAAAGCAGGGCGGTCTTTGACTGAGCCTGCAGGATTATTGCCTTCTAACTTGGCAAAGATATCAGCATTTACGTCCGTAGCAAGACGTGTCAGACGGACAAGGGGCGTGTTGCCAACGGTGTGGGATAGGGTGCGATTTAGGGCGTTTGGGGCGGTCAAATCAGTCATGGTTAGGTGGTCATCTATCTATTAAAATGGCGACATTATAGCACAAACGGATTTTTGCCGTTAAATTTACCAGTAAATTTGCCTTAAAAATCATCTTAAAACCCCCTAAATCAGCCCTAAAATTCACCTTGAAATTATGCTAAACTATGCCATCTGCCTGACAACATAGCCCACTCATGAAAAAAACCCCTTTTAACTTACGCAGTGCTTACGGGCAATTGGTCGCCCTTGTGTTTTTGCCGATAGTCATCTTGGCGATGGTTGGTGGGGTGCTTGTTTTTAAAGAGGTGCGAACGGCGAGCCTTGACAAGCAAGACGCTTTGGCATACAGTGCGTTGTTAAATTATGAAATGGTGCTGACCCGTCATTTTGCCCGTACAGAGGCGATGAGTGATGGTGCGTTGAGCGTGCCTGCTCTTGATGAGTTTTTTCATAAAATCTTGCCCAAGCAAGTGTACCGCATGGCGATTTTTGATGGGGATTATCGTTTGCTGGCCAGTCATGGCGGTTATGATGGCGACACGCCCTTTGAGGTGGGGCGACTGCTTGCCAAAGATAATGATTTTGAACGCCAAAAAACCACTTACGGCACAAGCTATGCCAGAGCGATGAGTTTTAATGGCGTGCCTTATTATGTTGTCGTGGAGATGGACAGCGAGCCTTTAACCATTACCAGTTATCGGGTGGTGCTTGCCCTTGCCATCACAGGACTGATTACACTACTTTTGCTACTGCTGATTTTAAATATTTATTCAAAACGCTGGATAGCACCAATTTATGAGATGCGGTTATTTTTACAAAAATTGACCACCGAGAATTTGGATAAACCCATCAAAGTAAACACCTCTGGCGAGTTCTCCCTACTACAACGGGACTTTGTCCAAGCCATGAGACGACTGTCAGCAAGTTTTAATGAGCTAAAAACCCACGCCAATGAGACCGAACAGGATTTACAGCACGCCCTAGATGAGATGGAAATGCAGACCATCTCCATTCGCAAGGCTCGGGATTTGGCGGTGTCATCTAGCCATGCCAAGTCGGCATTTTTGGCAAACATCAGTCATGAGTTACGCACACCTTTAAACAGCATTGACGGCTTTATCAACCTACTGGCTCGGCACGATGGTCGCCATGATGGTCGTAACGGTCTAAGTGCCGAGCAAAGCCTGTACGTCCAGACCATCAAAAAATCATCCGCCCATCTGCTCGCTTTGGTCAATGACGTGCTTGATTTTTCAAAATTAGAAGCGGACAAGCTCGTGCTAGACAGTCATGTATTTGACCTGTACTCTGCCATCTATGACGTGGTGGACATGCTCTCGCCCATGGCGCTAGAAAAGCACCTTAGGCTGTCTGTGCTGTTTTATAATGACGTGCCAAACCGTGTGACAGGTGACAGTCTGCGAGTCAAACAAATCCTAACCAATCTCGTTGGTAATGCCATCAAGTTCACTGATACAGGGGGCGTGGTGGTGCGTGTGGGTCTGTCCGATGACAATGATGGCTATCTAAACATCAGCGTTGAAGACACAGGCAAAGGCGTGTCCGATGATGACAAAGCGTCGCTGTTTAAAAGTTTTAGCCAAGGCGATTTGTCAGTGACCCGTCGTTATGGCGGAACGGGACTGGGACTTGTGATTAGTAAACAGCTGACCGAACTGATGGGCGGAACGATAGGTTTTTATGACAATAACAGCGAAAATATCGCCAAGACAGGGGCGACGTTTTGGTTTGAGATGCCCATTCATCTAGGTGGTGCAAGCGTGCAGGCTCCTGATGAGGCAGATACCGATGACGATTTATACAGTCTAACAAAACTTGCCCCAACCAAACTGTTGGTGTGGATAAACCACGCCCCCGCCATCCAAGTGCTAAAAGCAACCTTGGCAGGGTCGGACGTGGACGTGCATTTTGCCATCGGCTTTGCCGATTTGTTGGAACAGCTAGACAAGACAGGGCATGGCTTTGACTGGGTGATTGTGGATTATTTTGGGCAGGACGCGTCCTTGGATGATGTCGGTGCCATCCTTCGCCAAATCCGCTCTCGCTATCAGGGCAAACTGTCCGCCTATGGCTATCAAGTGGGCATGGACAACGCCCTACTGGACAAATACCAAACGCACGCACTCTACGAACCCATGAACAAACGCCAACTCATCGCCATGTTCGCCGATGACAAGCCCATGCAGGCTACCCCCATCAGTAAATTCTCAGGTCATCGGGTGTTGGCAGTGGACGACCATCCGCCCAACCTGCTCGTGCTAGAAGCCTTGCTTGGCGAGCTTGACGTGGCAGTCATCACCGCCCATAATGGCTTTGATGCCATTGAGACCATGACCCGTGCCATCAGCATGGGCGAGCGGATTGATTTGATTTTTATGGACATTCAAATGCCCAGAATGTCAGGACTAGAAGCGAGTATCCAAATCCGCAAAATCGAAGAGAGCCACAACCGCCCCCCCATCCCCATCATCGCCCTAACCGCCCACGGTCTGTCTGATGAAAAAGAGCGACTGGTGTCGGCAGGTATGAGCGACTATGTCGGTAAACCCATCGGGCATGAACAGCTGGTGCAGACGCTCTCACGCTGGCTTGGCGAGTCGGGCAGACCTGTGCTTGTCCCCACAGACGGCACGCCCAACTTTGCAGGTACGCCCTATGGCGAGATGAGCAAACTGACGGGCGATGACATGGATGACGGTACAGGCAAAGACACAAATAAAGGCATGGATAAAGGCGTGGATGACAATGGGTTGCCCCCCCAACAGAGCAAGCACGCCCATAAAGCTGATAAAGCCAAACCCACCCTGCTTGACATCGACTGGGCGGACGCATTGGCACGCTCTGCCAACAAAGACGACCTTGCCAAAACCTTACTCTCACTACTTATTGAGAGCAGCGAGAGCGAAAAGCTCGCTCTAGAACGAGCGTGGGCGGATAGAGATAGGGTCGCCCTTGCTGACATCACACATCGGTTGGTCGGGGGCAGTCGCTACACGGGCGTGCCACGCCTTAGAGACACGGCAGAAGACTTTGAACAAAAGTGCCGTGCCAATTTGGACGACACATCAGCAGGGCAATTCATCAGCATTCGCCCCAGTTACCGCTCACTCATCGATGCCCTAGAGAGCCTTGAAAATATTGACATCGAAGACTTTTTGGCAAATGGGGTAATAAACTCATCCGCCCCCGACCCGACGCCTAAGTCGGGCGGTCATGATGATGAAGACACCCTACCTTGGAAAATGGTTTAAAGCATAACAAAGGAGATCCCATGCAAACACTCACGCTAAGCCATGATAACCACACCGCCATCATTACCTTATCTCGCCCCCACAAAAAGAACGCCATGGACTTTGTGATGATGCAAGAGTTAATCAAGACCGCACGCCACATCAAGGCGGACAAATCGGTGCGTGCCGTCATCATCACGGGCGGGACGGATTTTTGTAGTGGACTGGACTTGGCGGTGTTTGGCTCACCCAAGAACATGATTTTTGCCACCAAAGAGCTGATAAAGCCAGCCCCTAGCTTGTTTCAAAAGGTGTGCCTAATTTGGCAGAGCCTACCTGTGCCAGTGATTGCCGTGGTCGATGGTGCGTGCCTTGGGGCAGGGTTACAGCTTGCCATGGGGGCGGATGTGCGTATCAGCCACCCATCGGCGACATGGTCGGTACTTGAAGCCAAATGGGGGCTGGTCGCTGACATGGGACTGACCCGTCTTGCCAGAGATATCGGTAAGGATAAGCTAAAAGAGCTTGCCATGTCTGCTCGCCTGCTTGATGCCCAGACCGCTTATGACTACGGACTCATCACTCATATAGATGATGAGCCGATGGCACGTGCCAAAGCCCTAGCCGATGAGATTGCCACTCGCTCGCCTGATGCGGTACTGGCAAGCAAACGCCTTATCAATCGCATGCACCCAAACGACCATCTGACTTTATACCAAGAAAAACTGTGGCAATTAAAGCTCTTTGCCAGTCATAACCGCAAACTTGCCATTAAAAAAGCCAAAGACATGGCGGTGGCGTTTCGGGATAGGCAGTGGGGTTAATCATCAACGCCAATATAACAGCAGATAGAAATTATCTACAAACAGTGGAAAGGGCGTGCCTGCCTTTTGTATTTGCAATGAAAAATGTCTGTTTAAAAAAGCAGGGGAATCGCCCGTTTTTCAAGGAAAAAAACGCAGGTTGTGAGTTTTTATCAAGCAAGTTTCTGGCGATGAAAAGCAATCTGACCACTTGACTGGGTAAATTTTAAGAGTTTTAACTTAATTTTTTTTAAATTAAGTGGTCGGATAGTCATTTTTCATGCAAAACATCATTTTACTTCTATAAAATTTCTAAACATTAAATTGTATTATAAAGGTTTGGCACGCCCCAATCAAATTCCACTAATATGCTATCAATGTTCAACACCCCCAATCACATCAAGCACAACCCCCCCCTAATCCACTGATGAGCAATGTCGTGATGCGTGCGTTCGTGCCACGTCATCATGATGGTAAAGCCGTCAATATTTATGGGCGGATTTTGCAGGCGGACGTTTGGCAGGGTTTGGGCAAGATGTTTGGGCAATACCGCCACCAAATCCGAGTCGTTCAAAAGCTGTGGCAACAGCGAGATGTGGTCAACCGACACCATCACTTTGCGTTTTCGCCCCAATTTTTGTAGGGCAATGTCGGTTGCTCCACTAAACTCACCACCATTGTACGACAGCATGGCAAAGGGCAATTCACAAAACTCATCAAGCGTCAAAGCGGTGTTTGCCATGGGGTGCGTTTTGCTCATCGTACAGACGTAGCTTTCTTTATACAGCAGGGTTTGGGGTATATCGCCTGTGATGTGGTGTTGCCCAACCAATGCCAAATCAATGGTATTTTTGTCAAGCAAAGTTTTGATATTTTGTCCTTGCACGGGCAATAAGGCGACTTTTACGTTCGGGGCGAGTCGTCTTAACCTTAAAATAAGGGGCAAAGCGATAATCTGCTGAACATAATCCATCGCCCCAATGCGTAGGGTCATGGACAAATTGGCAGGTTCTAGTTTGGGTGGGGCGAGCATGGAATTCACGTCCTGCAAGACACGCCGAGCGATATGCCCAAGCTCCAACGCCCTGTCGGTCGGCTGCATGCCGTGCTGAACCCGTACAAATAAGGGGTCATTAAAACTTTCCCGCAAGCGATTTAAAATCCCGCTCATCGCAGGCTGGGTAACGGAGAGTCTTTGTGCCGAACGGCTGACATTGCATTCGTCTAATAATACGACAAAGGCTTTTAATAAATTTAGGTCAAGTTTACGAAGGTCGGTCATTATCACACTTCGCCCCCAATTCCTTTGAACTTCTCCACAAACGCCGCAATTTTCTGAAAAATAGTTTGTTTGGCGGTCAGATAATTGGGATTGAGTGGGCTCATTTTGGGCAATACCGCATTCAAATCCATACCATTTTCACTGGCATATTCTCGTTTTAACGAAGTCATCAAATAGCGTCTGGCAGCCTCCGTATTTAAATTATTTTCGCTAATAAGTTCATCGGCTTCGTGTTTTTGTTCGCTTTGGGCAAATTCATAAAACTCACCAATAATACTTGGCTTATCAGGAATGCTGTCCAAATCCGCTTGATTAATAAAATCCACCACCAAACCCTCTTTGGCACGATTACTGATACTTGCCCGAATGGTACGGCGAATTTCTTCTACCAATGCCGTCTTATCTTTGATTTTTTTGTGATGGTCAAAAGTAAGTTCCAAAATATAATCCAAATTAATCTCTTGTGATTTTAATAAATCCACTTCAAAAACCACATCGTCCCAATCAATTTGGATTTGATTTTGGTTTTCCGCCCCTTTTTGCTGACGAAGCCAATCACGAATGTCATTATAAGTAGAACGATAATCTTGCACCGCTCGCTCAGATGGCATTGGTATATTTTGCATGGTGGCAAAATCATCATCGCTTAATTGAAATTTGGTTTTAAATTCCATTACCGCAGTTTCATCATTCAAATCAACTGTTTGTATTTCTTTTAATGCGGTAAATTCATCATAATTTTGCAAAATATTTTCGGCACGCAAATACTCACCAAATAATTTGGCAAATTCTTTTTTGTCTTTTTCGGTTTCTATTTTTTCAGGATTGGGGAATCGTTCATTTAATTCCTTGACAACTTCCAAATAACCCCGCCGAGCCTCGCCTGTTTGGTTATCGGTATAGCCGTCCATATATTCTTGATAGCTTTTTTCCAATACCACATTTTTGGTATTTTTATCGCCAAATAAAGTAATGGCGTCAATGGTGGCTTGTTCTAAATCACGGAAAGTTACGATATTGCCAAAAGATTTGGTGGTATCATAAATACGATTGGTACGTGAATAGGCTTGTATCAAACCGTGATAACGCAAGTTTTTATCCACAAATAAAGTATTTAAAGTCGGTGCATCAAATCCTGTTAAAAACATACCAACCACAATCAATAAATCAATGTCTTGATTTCTAACCCGTTTGGCTAAATCACGATAATAATTTTGAAATTCACGACTTTCTACGCTGTAATTGCTTTGAAATAGAGCGTTATAATCATTAATGGCGGACTGCAAAAATTCTTTGGCACTGCTATTCATTGCCGTTAATTCAAAGCCTTCATCTTCAATATCGCCAACTGCATCTTGGGCTTCATTGGCAGAAAATGAAAAAATGGTCGCTATTTTTAAAGGTTTTTCTTGCTCTTTTTGCAATTCTTTAAAAGCCTCATAATAGGCTTTGGCAGCATCAACTGAACTTACCGCAAACATTGCATTAAAGCCTTTGCCACCTGCATTCAAACGATGGGTTTTGTGTTTAAAATTGTCCAAAATATATTGGCTGATTTTGGTAATTCGCTCGGGGTGCAAAAGTGCTTGTTTGGTTTCAAATGCCGATAATTTCTTTAAATCTTGTTCGCTCTCGATGGATTTGAATTGTGGGCGAACATCATTATAATCCACTTTAAATTTTAAAACTTTTTCATCACGAATGGCATCGGTAATCACATAAGAATGAAGTTCTCGACCAAAAACGCTGGCGGTGGTTTCTGCACCCAAAGCATTTTGTGGAAAAATAGGCGTACCCGTAAAACCAAATTGACAAAACTTTTTGAATTTTTTATTTAAATTCTTTTGTGCTTCACCAAATTGTGAGCGATGACATTCATCAAAAATAAACACCACTTGTTTTTGATAAATTGGTAAATTCTCTTCCGATTTCATCAAATTATTGAGTTTTTGAATGGTGGTTACAATAATTTTATTATCGTCTTTTTCTATATTGCGTTTGAGTCCTGCGGTACTTTCTGAGCCATTCACACTATCAGGCGAAAAGCGTTGGTATTCTTTTATCGTTTAATCATCTAAATCTTTTCTATCCACCACAAAAAAGACTTTATCAATAAAGTCAAGCTCTGTCGCCAAACGAGCCGCCTTAAAACTGGTTAAAGTTTTGCCTGAACCTGTGGTATGCCAAATAAAACCACCACTCTCGGTATTGCTCCAATTCTTGCTTTGTGCCGAACTTTGAATTTTCCACAAAATGCGTTCTACGGCGGCAATTTGATAAGGTCGCATAATTAGTAGCGTATCACTAACATCAAACACCGAATAATTTAATAGCACATTTAATAATGTATTTTTTTGAAAAAAAGTGGCGGTAAAATCCTTTAAGTCTTTAATTAGTGTATTATCCGAGCGAGCCCAATTCATTGTAAAATCAAAGCTGTTTTTATCGCGTTTGGTGGTATTGGCAAAATAACGGGTATCTGTGCCATTACTAATGACAAAAATTTGTAAGAATTTAAATAACGAATTATCCAAATTAAAACTCTCTTTGCTATAACGATGCACCTGATTAAAGGCTTCACGAATGGCAACGCCTCGTTTTTTAAGTTCAATTTGAATCAAAGGCAAACCATTGACCAAAATGCTAACATCATAGCGGTTTTTGTGATTGCCTGTTTGTTCAAATTGATTGATGACTTGTACAAAATTACGGGCAATGTTCTTTTTGTCCAGTAAATAAATGTTTTGGATATGCCCGTCATCAAAGACAAAATCACAAATATAATCATCGTGAATTTTACGGGTTTTTTTGGATAATATTTTCGGACGGCACATCCAAATATTCCAAGGCAAAACGCTCTCATTCTTTATTCGAAAAAGCCATTTGATTGAGCTTTTGTAATTGTTCACGCACATTTGCCAATAGTTTGGCTTGACTATTTAAATCACGGCGATATTCATAACCCTGATTGATTAAATCTTCAATCAATTCTTTTTTCAAAGCACTTTCGCTTTGATAACTGGCACCCGATTGGTCAATTTTTTCGTATTTGTCCAAAACAATAAAATGATTGGTTTCGGTAATGGGGGTGGTTTGGGTGGTCATCTTTATTCCTATTTTTGGCAACATATAAAATTTAATTGCGATTTAAAAACAAATTAAACAAAGGTCTATTAATATAATACGCACTGCGTCCAATCTTCTCTTTTTCCAATAAACCAATTTCCACCAGTTCATCCAAATATTTACTGGCAGTTTTGCGAGTTACCTTTAAATCATTCATCACAAATTCAATTTTTGTATAAGGGTGATTGAATAGGTTATTAAGTAACTCCTGTTGGTATATTTTTGGTTTTTCTGTACGCATTTTGTGTTTATAAATCTGAATTAATGCTTTGATTTCTTTGACCAATTCAATGGTGGAGATGGCTGTTTTTTCTACACCATCTAGCATATACAACAGCCAATTTTCCCAATTCCCTGTATCTCTAACCTCTTGGATATATTGATAATATTCGGATTTGTGATGGATTAAATAATGACTCAAATATAAAACAGGCAAATCCAATAACCCCTGCATAACCAAATAAAGCATATTTAAAATACGCCCTGTACGACCGTTTCCGTCATAAAATGGATGAATACTTTCAAATTGATGATGAATAATAGCCATTTTAATCAAAGGGTCTAGCTCGCTTAATGAATCATCATTGATAAATTCAACCAAATTTGCCATTAAACTGACAATTTCATCAGGGTGTTGTGGCGGTGTATAAATGATATTGCCAAAACTGTCTTTTAATGTTGTGCCAGAGACCTTGCGAAAGCCCGCCTTATTTTTTTCTAGCAATTGCTGTATGTATAAAATATCATTTAAGCGAATGATTTTATTTGTGCGCACCTCAAAAAAACCAAAAAGCAAAGCCTCGCGATAATTTTGCACTTCTTTGGTCGCAAGATTGATGTTATCTTGTGTAATGTCTGATTTAAACAAATCATCGTGCGTAGTAACAATATTTTCAATTTCGGAACTATGTTTGGCTTCTTGCAAGGCAAGCGTATTGATTAAAATTGCTTCATTGGGAATGGACAGCACCACCCCTTTGAGCTCTGCCAAGTAACGGTTTGCTGATGCCACCTTCTTTAGCACAGCTTTGGTTTCAAGATTTTCCAGCTCCAAAAAGGGAAGAAATTGCATATTTTTACCTATATGACTGTCAATGTGGGTAAATTTTTGGATTTTTTACTCAAAAGCCCTATTATATGGGTAAAAAATCGCATTTTCTACCCATATTGGTAAAATGTGGGTAAATTTTTGGATTTTTGACCCATATCAAAAAAATCAGTCAAGCAAAATCAAGCAACAACTCCCGATAATATTCATATTGCTTTTGACGCAGTTCAATTTCACGGGGCAAACCCTCAGAAATCGAGTGGATAAGTGTGTCAAATTTATCCAAAATGGCGACAATTTGGGTTTGGGTTTCTAGTGGTGGGATTGGGATTTGAAATTCTTTTAACAACTTATCAGATATGGCGGGGTAAGCCGAACCACTCTGATCATTTTCAAGGTATGTTTGAAAACCCAAAGTTTTTAAATTAAAATATATCCATTCAGGCAAAACTTCACCTTCGTTTGCTCTCAAAACACAATATCCCGTGCTTGCAATTTGTTTATCAAATTCATCTGGAATAATTGTTAAACGCATTTGTGTTGGGCGAGTTGTTGCAAAAATAACATCATTTTTTTGAACAACTTTTTGTGCTCTACTTGGTGCACTGTTTGCATTGATTTCTATGGTTTCAATAATTTGATTATTCTCTCTATCAACAGATGTTAAATCAATATATTGATATGAATTTAAATTATCTTTCCATTTGATATTTTGGGTTTTTGAAGTAATATCCCCCAAGCTTTTCCATTCTACATTAATACCCTTTGCAAACGGATTGTTTAAATTATCAAAATCCAATAATAAATCACGGTAGTATTGCTTTTGCTTTTGCTTTTGTCTTAGTGTATGCTCGGCGGTTAGCTCGGCGGTTACGGCGGTAAATGCGTCCAAAATTTGGACGATTTTTTGTTGTAGGGATAGGGGTGGGATTGGGATTGCTAATTTTTTCAATTCACTTGCGTTTAATGCAGGAATTCCCGTAAAGGTACAAAGTGAATGAATTTTACTTTGAAAATTCACCAAAATAAAATATAAAAATCTTGTATTTAAAATTTCTTTATCTTTGACAGTTGCGGAATAATTCAAGTTTCCACGAAAATATTTTCCTTCTTGCCAAATAATTGAGCCAACACCAGCTCCACGACTTGTAATACCTATTGGGTCATTTTCTGTATTCCACTCATCAATATATCCAAGTGGTTCTTTTCCGCTATTGATTACGGGATAAATCCCTTGATTATCCAAAATTTTTTGTTTACTGATGGATTGCCCTGTTTTAATAACAGCAACCTCCCCCAAACTTTTCCATTCTACCGTAACATTTTGCCCAGTTTCTTGTATCAGCTTTTCTATCATTGGATTGCGTTTCATACTTCAATCTCCGCAATAATATCATCAATACTTTGGCGTAAAGTGGTGATTTTACTTACCGTTTGGCGAATTTCTTCATTTAATAGCGTAATATCAATCACTTCTCTGGTATCTTCTGCTTCTACATAGCTGGACACAGAAAGATTATAATCATTTTCGGCAATTTGGTTGCTGTCAATATTGGCACTAAAATGGGCGATTTCGCTTTTGTCGGCAAAGATTTGTAAAATTTGAGCGATATGCTCATCGGTCAAAATATTATTATTGGTTTCTTTTTTGAATAATTTGCTGGCATCAATAAATTGAATTTGGTTACTTGTTTTGTGTTTGGATAATACCAAAATATTCACCGCAATGCTTGTACCAAAAAATAAATTGGGCGCAAGGGCAATCACGGTTTCTACAAAATTATTATCAACTAAGTATTTGCGGATTTTTGCTTCCGCCCCGCCACGATAAAAAATCCCTGGAAAAGTAACAATTGCCGCCCGCCCTTTGGCGGATAAATAATTTAGGGCGTGCATAATAAAAGCAAAATCGGCTTTTGATTTGGGAGCGAGTACGCCAGCAGGGGCAAAACGGTCATCATTGATTAAGGTGGGGTCGCCCGAGCCGATCCAATTAATCGAATAAGGCGGATTGGACACAATCGCATCAAAAGGTTTGCCATCAATAAATTGGGGCGAAAGTAGGGTATCGCCCAATGCAATTTCAAACTTGTCGTAATTGATATTGTGCAAAAACATATTCATACGGGCAAGGTTATAAGTGGTGTGGTTAATCTCTTGCCCAAAAAATCCGTCTTCAATAATGTGTTCGTCAAATTGTTTTTTGGCTTGTAATAATAATGAGCCAGAACCACAAGCAGGGTCATAGATTTTATTAATACTGGTTTGACCGTGTAAAGCCAATTGGGCAATTAATTTAGAAACATTTTGTGGGGTAAAAAATTCACCGCCCGATTTGCCTGCATTGGCAGCATAATTGGAAATCAAAAATTCATAAGCATCGCCAAACAAATCAATTTGATTGTTTTTAAAATCGCCAAAATCCAATTCCGCCACACCCTTTAAGACAGATGCTAGGCGTTTGTTTTTATCGGCAACGGTATTGCCCAGACGGTTTGATGTGGTATCAAAATCAGCAAACAAGCCTTTGATGTCGCGTTCAGAATCAAAGCCATTGGCGGACGATTCAATGGCATCAAAAATGGCTTTTAAATCGGTGTTAAGATTGGGATTGTCGTTGGCATTTTTGGCGACATTTTCAAATAATTGGCTAGGATAAATAAAATAGCCTTTGGTTTTTATGGTGTCTTCTTTGATTTGTGCCAAAATCGAGCTATCATCTGGAAAGCTGGCATAATGAACGCCATCGTCGCCTGCTTCAATATAGGCAGAAAAATTTTCGCTGATAAAGCGATAAAATAAAGCACCCAAAACATATTGTTTAAAGTCCCAACCGTCAATAGAGCCTCGTACTTCGTTGGCGATTTGCCAAATACGGCGGTGCAGTTCGACGCGTTGCTGTTGTGCGGTCATTGTTTTTCCTTGCTTGCGTAAAAGGTAATATAGGCAGTTAAATGCTTTTGCCACTATCAATGAGCATTATATCTAACTATCAAAATAATCAATTTGAAATGATACCATATTTTCTCTAAAATATCAGCATTTTAAACCGAGTAAGAGACGAACAATGGCAAAAATCCGCAACCTTTTTACCCCCTTTTCCCTTAAAAACCTTGACCTCAAAAACCGCGTGGTAATGCCGCCAATGTGCCAATATTCCGTCACAGATGGCGTGCCAAACGACTGGCATTTGGTGCATTACACCAGCCGTGCCATTGGTGGCGTGGGTCTCATTATCGTGGAGATGACGAATGTCGCCCCAAACGGTCGCATCACACCGAACTGCTTGGGTCTTTGGAATGATACGCAAAAAGACGCATTCAAAAAAATCGTAGACAGCGTACATTCTCACGGAGCAAAAATTGCCGTGCAAATCGCCCACGCAGGTCGCAAAGCCCAAGATGAACCCAATGCCGTTGCCCCAAGCCCTAAGCCCCATTCATTATGGCGAGTTAGATTATGCAGGGCAAAATTTGATTACGCCAAAAGAGCTGACCACCGATGAAGTCAAAGAGTTGGTTGGGGCGTTTGCCAATTCGGTCAAAAGAGCGGTGGACGCAGGTTTTGATGCGATTGAACTGCACGGGGCACACGGTTATTTGATTCATCAATTTTATTCGCCAAAATCCAATACTCGCACCGATGAATACGGTCAAGACAAAGCCTTGTTTGGTGTGGAAGTGATTGCTGCCGCTAAAAAAGTAATGCCTGCCGATATGCCCTTAATCGTGCGAATTTCCGCCCAAGAATATGGCAAAGACGGTTTTGACAGCGATTATGGCGTAGAAATTGCCAAGCGATTTTCTGACGCAGGGGCGGATATGTTTGATGTGAGCGGTGGTGGTGATGGCGTACTCCACAAGGGTAATCACCCTGAATTTTATGCAGGCTATCAAGTGGATTTGGCCAGGAAAGTCAAACACGCAACTAACAAGCCCGTGATTGCGGTGGGAATGTTGGACAATGTGGCGGTGGCTGACCATATTTTAGGCGTAGGGGATGCTGATTTGGTGGCGATTGGGTGTGGGCTTTTGCGAGACCCGTATTGGGTATTAAATGCTCAATATCAGCAAAATGGGGCGGACAGTAGCGAAATGCAGTTTGTGCCAAGACAGTATGTGCGTGGGTTTATGTAATTGATGATAAGAACACCGCTTTGATTGAAGCGGTGTTTTTCTTGACAATTTTACCAAAACAAACTATGATATGCCACAGGGGGTCGCCCTTACTTTGGCATATGAGTAGAAACCGACATTTTATCCCTAAAAAAATCACTTCAACTTTAAGTTGTATTTTTCCATTTTTATTGACTAACAAATTTACCATTAGTCATATGCCATTTATAAAATTTGTTTGTCAAAATGAAAATTGGAGTTAATATGACTTTATCTCAAATTTGTTTTGATGTTCACGCAGAACTAAAAACTTTTATTCCCAACATTAAACGCTCACAAGTTTATGAACTGCTGTCTGCAAGGTTAGGTTATTATACCTACAAACACTTTTGCCAAGATGCAATTTTATTGTTTGACTTAGATGAACAAAACCATAAAGCAAATAATAATGATTTGCTCAATAAACGCATTAAAGATTTTGACTTTAATATTAGCAAAGAGCAATTAAATAAAATTATGGCATTCATTGGCACTTGGTTAGAGCAGACACAAATTTACGCCCCTACTGTTAAGGATTTTAGCCATCAACTATTAAAATCTATAAATTATCGGCAAGGTTTTGATATTTTGGTTAAAAATGACCTTTATCAAGAGTTAGATAAGGCGTGTTTTTGCGAAAAACCCAATTTTAATGCCATTATTTTGCATTTATTTCTTTTATCAAGAATTATCCCTAAGTGGGACGAGAAACACAAGACAGAGCAAAGAAAGCATAAGGTTATTGAGCAAGCAATCAAGATTTTTAGCAAAAAAGCAATATTACCTTATTTGATTGCCTTTCATCTAACTAAAAATGATGACATTGATTTTATTAAAGCGTTTTATAGCCAAGAAACTTCAAGAGAGGTAATTGAGCAATGTGCTTTAAATCAAGACACAAAAAAGGCACACGCTTGGTATAATTTAGCATTGAAATTTGGTTATAATAATATTTTAGATGGCAAACAATCTCGCATATACACCGAAGAGACAACTTATCAAAATCGTGGGCTATATAGTTTTTATGATGACGGTGAGTGGTTTAATTATTATGAAGATGAAGGTTATGACCCTATTGATTTACCAAAATTAGATAAAACTTTATCTCAACAAACCAATCAGCTAGCTGATGAATTTTATCAAATTTATCAAGATACCCAAAAAGCCATTGAATTTACTATAAATTCTTTTCCCTTAAAGGGATTTCAAGATGAACCGATGGATTGTTATTGGTACAACCCGTACGAAGATGATTGGGATTTTGATGATGAAGACTTTTCAGAAGAAGATTATGATGATTTTTGGGAAGACGAAGAGTAATTAAGGCAATAAAAAACACCATTTTATGAGTTAAGATGGTGTTTTTTATTTTAAAAATAAAAGTTTCAGGCTGCCTGAAAAATCACTTATCACTTAAAATAATACCTACCTATCAAAACTATCAATTATCCATAATAACCCAAATCTTTTATAATACGCTCCAATTTTCAAAATCCTTAATTTTGGAGCGATTTATGACCATTTTTAGCAAAGACGACCTAATTAGTGCCTTTCATCGCCGTGCGTCCACGCGTTCGTATGACGGCAATAAGAAAATCCCTGCCGATGATTTTAACACCATTTTGGAACTTGGGCGTTTGTCGCCAAGCTCGGTAGGCTCTGAGCCTTGGCAATTTTTGGTATTACAAAACCACGACCTACGCCAAAAACTAAAATCCTATGCGTGGGGCATTCCCACGATGGAAACCGCCAGCCACATTGTCGCCATTCTTGCCAAGAAAAACGCCCGTTATGACACGCCCTATTTTGGCGAAATTATGGACAGACGGGGCTTGCAAGGCGATGACCGTGTGAAAATTATGGAAGTTTATAAAAAATTCCAAAGTGAGGACATCGCCATTTTGGATTCTGATCGCAGTTTATTTGACTGGGCAAACAAACAAACCTACATCGCCCTTGCCAATATGATGACGGGGGCAGCAATGCTTGGCATTGACAGTTGTCCGATTGAAGGCTTTGATTATAAAGAAGTGAACCGTATTTTGGCAGAAGAAGGTTTATTTGACCCTGCCGAATGGGGCGTGTCGGTAATGGTAACTTTTGGCTATCGTGATAAAGAAATCAAACCAAAAGCACGCAAGACTTTTGAACAAGTTGTGAAGTTTGTGGAATAAATTTTGATAAAAACACCGCCCAAAAAAATGAACCAACCCCAAAGCTCGCCACTCTAGCCTTGAGCAGGTTTTATTTTTGGCAGTAGTCTAAAAAGTATGCCAAACTAGGTTTTCCGTTCGCCACAAGCTTGCCTGCGAGTCGGTTTCCGTCATGGGCAGGCATAGCTTACTACGAACGGTTTTTCTTGTAGCATCCTTTTTGAACCAGAACCTTATTTTTATATTTATCTTTGCTTTTAATTCTTATGCTACCACAAAACCCACTTCATTTTGAACCGCACCTCAAAGGTTGGTATTTGAGTATCTAACTTTTGGGGTGCGGTTGTTTTTTGTGTATTAAGAAAGTGTATTTTGATATATAATATGCCAAATTTTATCCCGTTTAACTCAAAATATATTTGTACATAAACATGTACATAATTCATAAAAGGCAAGAAATGACAACCAATTTAACCAACCAAATCAAGGCTCGCAGAACATTCGCCATCATCTCACACCCTGACGCAGGTAAAACCACCATGACCGAAAAGCTCCTACTGTGGGGCAAGGCAATCCAAGTCGCTGGCGAGGTGCGTGGGCGTAAAGCCGACCGCCATGCCACGTCCGACTGGATGAGCATGGAGCAAGAGCGTGGTATCTCTATCACGACATCAGTCATGCAATTTCCCTATAAAAATCATGTGGTTAATCTACTAGACACCCCTGGACACGCCGACTTCTCAGAAGATACTTACCGCACGCTGACCGCTGTGGACTCTGCTCTTATGGTTATTGACGGAGCAAAAGGCGTGGAAGAACGCACCATTAAGCTCATGGAAGTGTGCCGTATGCGAGACACGCCCATTATTTCATTTGTCAATAAACTTGACCGTGAAATCCAAAATCCGCTTGCCCTCTTAGATGAGATTGAAAGCGTCCTAAAAATCAAATGCGTGCCGTTTGCTTATCCCGTCGGCATGGGGCAGGATTTTGTGGGCGTGTATAGTTTTGTGGATAAAAAGACTTACTTTTATAAAAAAGGCTTTGGTTCACAAATCACTGACATTGAGAGCCGAGACGGTTACGACCATGCCGACATCAAGGACAGGCTTGGGCAGATTTTGTGGGACGAGTTTATGGACAATATCGAGCTTGCTGAGATGGCGTACGAAGACTGGGACGTGGATGAGTTTTTGGCAGGACGACAAACACCTGTTTTGTTCGGTACGGCGTTGGGTAACTTTGGCGTAAACATGATTTTGGACGTTTTAACAAAATACGCCCCACCGCCAAAAGACCACGATGCGGTGGAGCGATTGGTAAAAGCGGACGAGCCAAATTTCACAGGCTTTGTCTTTAAAATTCAAGCCAATATGGACCCCAAACACCGAGACCGTGTCGCCTTTATGCGGATTTGTTCGGGCAAATACGAACGGGGAATGAAAATGAACCACGTGCGTATTGGCAAAGAAGTGCGAGTGTCGGACGCACTCATGTTCCTAGCGGGCGACCGTGAAGCATTGGACGAAGCGTACGCTGGCGACATCATCGGCTTGCACAATCACGGCACAATCCAGATTGGCGATAGCTTTACCAGTGGTGAGACCTTAAACTTTACAGGCATTCCGCACTTTGCCCCCGAGCTGTTTCGCCGTGTGGTGCTAAAAGACCCTTTAAAATCCAAAGCCCTACAAAAAGGCTTGCAACAGCTCTCCGAAGAAGGAGCAACGCAAGTCTTTATGCCCCAAATCAATAATGATTTGATTTTGGGGGCGGTGGGCGTGTTGCAATTTGAAGTAGTGGCACATCGTTTGCTAGAAGAATATAAGGTGCAATGCACCTTTGAGCCGATTTCTATCGCCACCGTGCGTTGGGTGCATTGTGATGACAAAGTGGCGTTTGAAAAGTTTAAGAAAAAAGCCCACGACCAGTTGTCTATTGACGGCGGTGGTTATTTGACTTATCTTGCTCCCAGTCGTGTCAATTTGCAGTTAATGCAAGAGCGGTATCCTGAGGTGGAGTTTCGGGCGACCAGGGAGCATTGATTTTAGATTAATGTGGAATTATAATGAAAGTTGTCTTGGATACCAATATTTTGGTGGGGGCGTGTTTGGGGTCTTATCACGCCAACCGCCTAATTAAAGCCTGCTTAAAAGGCGAATTTATACCGATTATTGGTGTGGTGTTATTGGCAGAATATGAAGATGTTTTGGCTCGTGATGATATATTTGCCAAAAGTAAATTATCATTAGATGAACGCAATGAAATTTTAAATGCGTTGTTGTCCATTTGTGAATGGGTGCGTATTTTTTATTTGTGGCGACCCAATTTAAAAGATGAAGGCGATAATCATTTGATAGAATTGGCGGTTGCAGGTAATGCCAATATTATTGTCAGTCATAATCAAAAAGATTTTCGCCAAAATGAGTTGAATTTTGGCATTCAAATTTTAACACCAGAACAATTATTGCAATTAAGGAGTTATAATGACGACATTAACACTTCAAGTCAGCAATGACAAACACGAACGCCTAAGCGTGATTGCCAATGAGCAAGGACTGAGTGTTGCTCGCTTAATAGACGAAACAATGTCTAATGTGCTTGCCGAATATGAAGCAAAAAAACGCTTTGAAAACAGAGCCAAACAAGGCGATATTAAAAGAGCATTGGAGCTTTTGGATAAGGCGTTATGATTGATTTTCTAATTTGCCCTAAGTTGTGTCAATTTGCAGTTAATGCAAGAGCGGTATCCCGAGGTGGCGTTTAGAAGTACGAGGGAGCATTGATTTTAGGTGGATAGCATGAAAAACGATAAACAAATAATTCATTATGTTTTTTTCATTGCTGTTTTGGCTTTTGTGCTACCCATTATGATTTATAACTTGATAGATGGGGTTAAAAATTCTGAGTTTCACGCCCCTATCAAATTGGATTATGATAAAAAGCAAGCCGAATTGCAACACATCTTAGATGCGGTCACAATCGGCTTGCCCCCATTTGATAAACGAGATGACCATAAAAAGACCAGTGCACAATCCATTTCTATCGCCTATCATTACCATAATCCCAAAACAAGCGATATTGAAACATTGCTAGAAAATATTCAAAAAATTTCCGATGATGTTGAATTATCGGAATATAGTACCGCCAAGCATTCTTTTTACAGACGGTTTTGTGTGGGAGAAAACGAAATATCGGTAGGTGATTATAATTTTGATAATTTATATCATATAAGGTTGTATGTCAGTTTTTATAAATATGATGATTGTCGGCGTTGGGTTTATGAAAATAATAAGAAACAAGAATGAAAATTTTACCCTTTAACTTGCAAAAACCTTTCTTTACACTTCTGTTAGAACAAGGCTCATTGTCCGACTTTGAAACTTGGGTGTATAACGAACCAAGTTTGGAAAAGTATTTAATTCCTGATGATTATTTGGCGTTAATCAGTCTTGATTTTAAAGACAAAAGAAGTATTATTGAGATTGAAAAGTTAAGCATTCCCTATCTGGATTATTCAAAATATTATAGCAAAACTTTAATAGATGTCTTATTATCCTTAATCAATCAACCCAATGACTTAGAAAAATTAGCAACAATTTATAATTGGTATTGTCAAGGCTATACATTTTTGAGAGAATTGGCAACAAAATATGGGTTGTATGCGGAATTGTATTTTTGGGGAGAAGAGCATTATGGTGAATTTTCAGAGATTGAGTTAAATAAAATTAAACAACAAGCCACCCAAATTTATAATGAGTTAATCAATGGTCAAATCGTCTTATTAAACCCACCAAGTTATGATGACGATAAAGAATTTTATCAAGAGTTTAAAACCACCAACCGCCCATAAAACAAATAACACAACCAATATTAATAAAACCTATGCTCATCTGCCCCATTTGCCACACCGACTTAAACTTACAAGGCAAAACCTACACCTGCCAAAACCGCCACAGCTATGACATCAGCAAGAACGGCTATGTCAATTTGCACGTGGTTCAACACAAAAACAGCCACAGTGCAGGCGATACGCCAACATCGGTACAGGCTCGCAGACGCTTTTTGGCGAGCGGATTTTATGAGCCACTTCGCACCAAAATCAGCCAAGTGATTGCTGACCTATCGCCCAAAGCGATACTAGACATCGGCTGTGGCGAAGGCTATTACACCGCTGGCATGACACGCTCTGCCCAAGTTATCGGGCTTGACATTGCCAAAACCGCCATTATGACAGCGTCTAGAACGTATAAAAACACCGACATCGGCAAACACATCACTTGGGTGGTGGGTACAGGGGCGGTGTTGCCTGTGGCGGACGAGTGTGTGGATATTTGTACGAGCCTATTTAGCCCCTTGCCAAAGTCCGAGATGTTAAGGGTGTTAAAATCAGATGGGTCTTTGCTGGTTGCCACGCCTGCCCCCATGCACCTATATGCCATGCGTGAGAAGCTCTTTGACACCGTCAATCCGCACAACCCTGCCAAATTTATCGCAGAATTGTCGCCCGAGTTTACCCTTGTCAATGAATGGCAAATAGACGCTGATTTATGCCTTGATAACCAAAGCCTAAATGATTTGATAGACATGACCCCTTATACTTATAAAGCCAAACTTGAGCGTAAAACGGCGTTAAAAGCACAGGATAAGTTTGATGTTAGGGCAAGTTTTTGTGTGTATTTATTTAAAAGGGCATAAGTTTCTCAAATGACGATTTTTGTACAAGGAGTTGCTTTTTTGACTGCTTGGATTATAATGATTATTATTTTATTGAGACATATGTATGAAATCCTTATTGTCCATTTCCATTATCGCCTTGTTGTCTTTATTCGCCTGCACCACATCCATTTCCCAAAATACAAACCCAAATGCAAATACAAATAAGCTTGCCACAACCACCACGCCCAGCTCTTTAACGTTTAGTCCCAACAATTACAAAACCATCACCCAAGACGACCAAAGCCTTGTCGTGCGTGCGTTTGAAAATACCCCCTATGTGGCAAACCCTACCGAGCCTGATTATCAAGTGATGAACGTCTATATCCCCGAGTCGTATTTTACAGGCGACAGCATTAACGGCTACACGGCAGACACCGCCCCGATATTTTTCCCCAATGGCGTGGGCGGATATATGCCCGCCAAGCCGATGACCGCCGAGAGAGAGTAGGGCAGGGCGAGACGGTACGCCAAGACCAAACAGTGCGGTTGCCACTCTCATGCGTGGCTATGTCGTGGCAAGTGCAGGGGCTAGGGGGCGGACACTCGGCACAGACGGCAACCACACGGGCAAAGCTCCGTCTGTCATCGTGGATTTAAAATCCGCCATTGCCTATCTCAAAGCCAATGACACGCTCATGGCAGGGCGAGCCGACCGTATTATCGCCAATGGCACGTCCGCAGGCGGGGTGATGTCGCTACTTTTAGGGGCAAGTGGCAATAGCATGGATTATCACGCCGAATTGTAAAAAACAGGGGCGATTATGACAGCTGATGACAGCGTGTTTGCCGTGTCCGCCTATGCTCCGATTACCAACCTTGAAAATGCCGATATGGCGTACGAGTGGCAATTTAACGGCATTGATGATTATCACAAAATGCACGTCTCCATGCTAGACTACAACATCAAACGTGAACGCATAAAGGCAAGCCTAACGGACGAGCAAAAAAGTTGGTCAAATGAATTAAGATCCAATTTCCCCAGTTATATCAATGGTTTAAAATTAACAGGGCACAACGGACAGTCATTAACATTGGATTATAACGGCAACGGCACGTTTAAAGATGAAGTGATTTATCATTTGAATAACTTCGCCAATACCGCCTTTAAAAATGGCACGGATTTGAGTGATTTTGACTTTTTGGCACAACGAAAGTCGGCAAACCCTTTTTATGTGGCGGATTTTGACGGTTATTTAAAATACTTGGGGCGTGGCAAGGGCGTAGCTGCGTTTGATGCCACAGATTTGACCAGTGGCGAGAATAATCTGTTTGGTAATAAGACTTTGAACAATCAGCATTTTACCGCCTTTGGCAAAAAATACGGACAAGGGAGCATGGCGGATGCTCACACTATCAAGATGATGAATGCGATGAATTATATCGCCCAAAGCCCCACCGAGCATTGGCGTATCCGTCATGCGGCAAAGGATAATGATACATCCCTTGCCGTGCCTGTGATACTAGCCACCGCCTTACAAAATCAGGGCAAGAACGTGGATTTTGCCTTGGCGTGGGGTGTGGGTCATGGTGGGGATTATGATTTGAATGAATTATTTGATTGGGCGGATAAGCTCGTTAAGGAAAATGGCGTAGTGAAATCCAAATAACTGTATAAGACAAACAAAAAGCCCAACATCACATTGGGCTTTTATGTTGATAAAGATAATCAAAATACTTCATCACACGCCTGCTTAAATCGTGCCACCGTGCCTGATACGTCGGTCAATTTATCAAGCCCAAACAGCCCAATTCTAAAACTCTTATAATCAGACGGCTCGCCCACTTGTAGCGGTACGCCTCCTGCGATTTGTACACCGACTTTGGCAAACGCCACGCCTTTGTGTACATCATCATTTGGGGCATGGCAGACGATAACCCCAACCGCTTGACTGTCTTTATCCGCCACGCTTACGACCCCTTTGTCATTTAATACTTGCAAAATGGCTTGCCCCAGCTCTATTTGGGCGGATTTTAGCTTATCAAATCCTATGGCTTGGCATTCTTTTAGGGTATCTCTTAGCTGTCTTAGTCCGTCTGTGGGCATGGTCGCATGATAGGCGTGTCCGCCATTTTCATAGGCGGTCATGATATTCGCCCATGTTTTTAAATCTAAGGTAAAACTTGTGGATTCTGTGCTTTGAACAAGCTCTTTGGCACGCTCGGACATCATGACAAGTCCACAGCAAGGCGTGCTAGACAAGCCTTTTTGTGGGGCACAGAGTAGTACATCAATGCCCAATGCTTTCATGTCAAGCCACACACAGCCCGAAGCGATACAGTCAATCACCAAAATCCCGCCCACGTCATGCACCGCTTGCCCCAGTGCCTTGATATAGTCGTCTGATAACATCATACCAGAAGCGGTCTCAACGTGGGGAGCGAACACCACGCTTGGGCGGTTTTGGCGGATATGGGCGGTAACTTCGTTAATGTCGGCAGGGGCGAATGTGGCAGGATTGCCGTGGATTTGGGCGGTAAAAACGTGCGTGGATTTGGCGATACGTCCTTTTTCCAAAATCTGCGTCCAGCGATAGCTAAACCAGCCATTTCGCACAATCGCTACGTCCTTATCTGTGGCAAGCTGACGGGCGACCGCTTCCATGCCTGACGTGCCAGAACCAGGGATAATCGCCACGCCATCGGCATGATAAAGCTCTTTTAAAGTGGCGGATAAGGCTCTCATCACGCTTTGAAATTCGGTAGACATATGGTTCAACGCTCGGTCGGTATAGACCACCGAATATTCCAAAAGTCCTTGTGGGTCAATGTCGTCTCGTAAGGCAGGCATGGTTTTGTCCTTAAAAAATGGGTTTGGGATAATTTACAAAAATTTAGGATAAATTGCAAATGGTTTTTGCCAAATCACGCCGATTCGCTTGCCTTATGGCGGTTTTTGAGCTTAACCACAAGCCAAATAAACACCACAATCCCCACGATAGCAACCACCCCTGCCAATACAGGGGCGAATATGGCAAGTGCCGACAGCCCAATGGCGGTGCTAGTCTCTGCCAGTCCGATGACAGGGTTGGCGACACCGGCGGTCGTGGCGGTTGAAACGGCTCTGGCACCGGCGGTCGTGGTCTTAATGGTCGCTGCCGCTCCGCCCCCCTGCCACGATGGCGAGCGCCCATGTCATCGCAGGACTCATGTCGGTCAGACTGCCTGCCATGGCTATCGTCCCTGCCATGCCTGCCAGTGGCACGGCAATGGTGTCAAGCAAATTATCCACAAACGGCACCAAATAAGACATGGACTCAGCGATGCTCGCCACCGCCAAAATCACCAACGCGTTCGTACTGCCCAGCCACAGCCAGCTCTCACCTAAGGGCAATATGCCAAAATAGCTTGCCAGCGACATGCCAAACAACGGCACAAACACCCGAAAGCCTGAGCTTGCTGCCAAGCCAATGCCAAGACAAATGCTCAAAATCATCTCTGTTGTCATTTTTGTACTCTTTTAAAAAATAGGATGATGCCATTATACAAAAATATCGGCAGGCGAGCGAATGATTTGTATGTCAAATAATAAAAAATACCAAGCCCACTGCCAGAAAACAATTAATATAAAAAACAAGGACTTATAAAATAATTTTAAAAATTTTTAAAAAAATACTTGCGCAAATCAAAAACTATGGTATCATACGCACCACTTAGGAAACACCGCCGGCTTAGCTCAGTTGGTAGAGCAACTGACTTGTAATCAGTAGGTCGCCAGTTCGATTCCGGCAGCCGGCACCACTCCTAAGAAACTTTTCAGGTCAAGCCCGTTTATTGGGCTTAATCTTTTAACAGACCATTAAAAGACATACCTGTAACAACTGGTGGGGTTGGGGAGCGGTCAAACCCAACAGACTGTAACTCTGTCGCGAAAGCTTCGAAGGTTCGAATCCTTCCCCCACCACCATATTCTCCCTACCAAATACCCATGCGGGTGTAGTTTAGTGGTAGAACCTCAGCCTTCCAAGCTGATGGTGCGGGTTCGATTCCCGCCACCCGCTCCATTTGTCAGCAAAACTATTTGCTCTTGTAGCTCAGGGGTAGAGCACTTCCTTGGTAAGGAAGAGGTCGCGAGTTCAATTCTCGCCAAGAGCTCCATATCCAACCCTTTGAGATGTTTATTTCAAAGGGTTTTATTCCCCATTCTCCCCTCTTGCATCATTTATTAGACTTCTTTCCAAACCCAGATTTTTTCAGATTTTTTTTAAAATTAAACCCTCAGTATTTTCAAGGGTTTATTTTTAAGTTTGGAAAGAGAATTGGTGTTACACCCAACCAACTTGATATTTACCACGCCCCTACGTCCACACATCATTGTATTTGTAGTAATTTTAAAGTTTCTTGGGTGTATAAAGGATGGGCACGCTCTAGATGCCTTGTATTTTGAGTGCCAAATTTGATGTGCTTAAGCTATAAAATCTGAGTTCTTGATGATTATAGTCTGTCAACTTTGAAATAATACTGTGTCAAACTCGCTCGTAGTACTACTTGTACAACTTCGCTCGTTTTCCTTGTCTTATTTCAAATTTGTTTGACTATATTATTTAAAATATAAAATGTAATAAAATATATGTTTTTAATTAAAATTATGTAAAGTAATGCTACTAAATTATCAATGCCAAGTAAATACTTCTCTGGTATCACCCCTTATTTTTGTCTAAAAAATGGCATCTTATTGATTTTTATGATGGGATAAATGGACAAAAACAGATGCTGGGGTAAGTCAAATCCATTTTAACGCCTAGGCGGTTTATTTACTTGGTATGATTTTTGCAACATGATAAATGTCAATCTTATCTTTTGTGTGAATTTTGGAAAAGCTTATCATAACTGACATGAGATTAAAGTGTCATGATACGCTTAACTGTATTAAAATGTACATCTGTGACATTTTTTGTCAGCGGTGTGACAATTTTTGACAGTATTTTTGCATAATTTTACAACTAAGATGGGTTTGATTGCCACAAAAATGAGATGACGAGCATGATTTAAAAGGCATTTTGTGAACCCAAAGTCTGCCGTGATGTTGATGTATTGCCGTTTAATTTAAAAAGCATCATGACAGGTATGCCACACAAAAATGAGTTTTAAATGTATTGTGCAAGTAGTTACCATAGTTTATGTTTATGAGGAGTTGCCATGCAACTAAAAAAATTAGCCTTCATCGGTTCGGCACTGATGATGGCAATTCATGCACATGCCGATGTGCGTTTAGGCAATCAAGTTACATGGAAGATGTCAAGTCAAGGTGCGGTAGATGAGTTTACCAATCTAGCCACACATGATAATGCTGGTGGTGTGGTTTTCATCAGACCGCTTGCCAATGCAGAATCTTCTGAGCAGTCTAGCACCAACATTGCCATCAATGACCGCTATCTAACTAGCCTGCAAGATGGACATTATACATCTGGTGTGGCATGTGCAGGCAATGTCCAAATCAGTGCTGTTCCCACGGGCAAAAAAACCAACGATTTATCAGCCCAATCCATTCATACTCATCTAAATCCACGAGAAGTTCAGTACTTTGTCGTACAAACTGGCAATAACTATCAAGCCAGTTTAACTCAAGTAGACGCCAACCAAGCCCAAGAGCTCATCCAAGGCACGCGTCGTCAAGCTCATCAAGTCAGTCGTGTACAGCCTGCTGACTGCTCGCCAGTCAACGTACCCCCCCCCCTGTATCAGTCGCCCCTGTTAGAGCAACGACAAACGTACAGCCCAGCCAGCCGTCTTATGCAGCTCAGCCCGCCAAATTAAATCTGACCATCCAATTTGACCATGATAAAAGCCATGTCAAACCGGCATTTCAACAGGATGTCGCCAAAGTCGCTAATTTTCTAAAACAACACCCTAACACCAGTGCTACCATCGAAGGTCACACCGACTCAACAGGTGCCGCTAGCTATAACCAAAAGCTTTCTGAGCGTCGTGCTAAGGCGGTCAAGCACCTATTGGTAAATAACCACGGTATTGAGAATTCTCGTTTATCTACCATCGGTTATGGCGAATCTCGCCCTGTTGCCACTAACAACACCAAGGCAGGGCGTTATGAAAACCGCCGTGTCGTTGTTGTTTCACAATAATCATCATGTAGTCAATTAAAATAAGGATAACGCATGCAATCCATCAGTGTAAAAGTCAATGACAGCGTTCAGACCATTGCCGAAGCAAGGGTCATCACCAAAGACGGTCAACCCACCATCATCAAAGCCAATCGTAATGCCAACTACGAGCTTATCAACGATGCCACAGGTCGTGGTCCTGACCACATCGTCACCAAGCGTGTTGGTAAAGATTTGCATGTCTCTTTTGAAGAGAATGCCGAAGAGTCCGATCTAATCATCGAAAACTTCTATGACTACGACAAATCAGCACTCATCGGACAAGCCGAAAGCGGTCAATACCACTACTACGTGCCAGATACCGGTCTTACCCAAGACTATGTGACCGAGCTTGTCATCGGTGACATCGAAGGTCAGGCTCTAGGCGGTCAAGGCTATCCTGCGCCATGGTGGATTGGTGCAGAAGAAGGCAGTCGCTTTGGCATCATGCCATGGCTTGTGGGCATCGCAGGTCTGGCTGGTATCATTGCCGCTGTGTCTGATAGTGATGATGACAAGGGCGGTAACACTAATACCGCCGTAGAAGTAGAAGATAAACCTCTGAGCATCTCTAACCTAGAAAGTAACACGACCGCACAAGGTGCAGCACAGGCACTAAGCTTTACCATTACCAGTGATGGTACTAAAGTGCCTGAAGCTGACATCTCCATCAATGGCACCATACTAAAAGATGCAGATGGCAAGACAGTTCAAAGCGATAGTGAAGGTAAGGTGACCATCACTGCCGAGTTATTGGCATTAAATGGCATCACGCTCGGTGGTCTTAGCGATTTTACCATCGGTGCAAACAAAGACACTTATAAAGACGCCACAGCCACACTATACAACCCACAAGTTGTAACCATGGATGGCGGTGTGGTTGTCACGCCCCATGATACCGCGACCAAACTTGAAGTCTCCTACACCAAGCCAGGTGAGACAGAGCCTACCACCGTTATATTCACCCATGAAGACACCAATGGCGATGGCGTGCCTGATGCATGGGTAGATGCTAAAAAAGATGACAGCATTACCATTGACCCCGCCACTGGCAAAGTAGTCGTTCCTGTGGCTGAGATTGGCTCTAATACAGTTGTTACTGCCAAGCAAACCACTGATGTCGGCACAACCAATAACAGCGATGACGTGGGTGACATTCCATCAGCCAAACCTGCCGTAGACGCCATCAAGACAGGTGATGATGCAGGCGATGTTGTTGTGACACCAAGTGACGATGCCACTGATGGTTCGGCAGTTGTTGTAAAATATACTGACAAAGATGGTAATAACAAACAAGTAACCATCACCAAAGACCAAGACGGCTGGACGGCTGACGGCGATCTGCCAGATGGCGTTATCCTAGACAAAGACAATGGCACCGTAACCATCCCATCTGACAACGTAACCGACGGCTCTTACGTTACCGCCTTTCAAACTGACCCAGGTCGCAAAGAGAGCGATCCGGTGTCTGATAAAGCAAAAATAAACGTGCCAAAGCCAGAGATTACCGCCAATGATGACGGCTCTGTGACTGTCACGCCATCAGACAAAGCAGATAAAGTTGTCATCAACTACATCGACGAAGATGGTAATAATAAGACTGCCACCATAACCAAAGATGATAATGGTAATTGGACATCAGACGATGACAACGTTGTCATCAACAACGCTGGCACCATTACTCTGCCAGATGACAAAGTCAAAGACGGCTCAGAAGTCTCTGCCAATCAGGCCGTGGGCAATAAAGACAGCGACAAAGGCACAGTAACCACCCAAGATAACGTGCCACAGCCAGAGATTGCCGCTAATAATGACGGCTCTGTGATTGTTACACCATCTGATAATGCAGACAAAGTTGTCATCAACTACATCGACGAAGATGGCAAACCAAATACCGCTACCATAACCAAAGATGATAATGGCAACTGGACATCAGACGATGACAACGTTGTCATCAACAACGCTGGCACCATCACGCTACCTGCCGATAAAGTCAAAGACGGCTCAACTGCCACTGCTGAGCAAACAGTCGATGGCAAAGACAGCGATAAAGTGCCAGTGGTTGCCAATAATGACAATAATACCACACCTGCCAAGCCTGCATTACCAGAGATTACCGCTAACAATGACGGCTCTGTGACTGTCACGCCATCAGACAAAGTAGACAAAGTTGTCATCAACTACATCGACGAAGATGGTAAGCCAAATACCGCTACCATAACCAAAGATGACAATGGTAATTGGACATCAGACGATAATAATATCATCGTAAACCCAACTACGGGTAAGACCACCATCCCAGCCGATGAAGTCAAAGACGGCTCAACAGTCACCGCACAACAAACTACCCCTGTGGGAACCAGCGATCCAGCAGAGGTGATCACCAAAGATGGCATTGCCGAACCTGACGTGACCGCTAACAATGATGGCTCGGTAACTGTTAAGCCAGCAGATGATGCCACAGAGGTTGAAATCAGCTATGTAGATGAAGATGGTAAAGAGCAGACCGTGACAGTTACCAAAGACAAAGACGGCAACTGGACAGCAGACGATGACAACGTTGTGATCAACGATGACGGCACCATCACGCTACCTGCCGATAAAGTCAAAGACGGCTCTGACGTGACTGCCAACCAAACTACTGACAATGGTAAGAGTGGTGATGCTTCCGATACAGCAGGAGACGCCAGAGCTGACGCTCCAACTGTTACCCCATCACAAACAGACGGCTCTGTAACTGTCACACCAGGAACTGACAATGCCAAAATGGTCGTAACATACACCGATGAAGATGGCAAAGAGCAAACCGTTAACATTAATAAAGATGCTGATGGCAACTGGACAGCTGAAGGTACATTGCCAGAGGGTGTCACTGTTGATAAAGATGGTAAAGTTACCATCCCACAAGATGCGGTGAAAGATGGAAGCACTGTCGCAGCTGTAGCTCAAAACACCACAGGTGGCAAGGCACAAGACCAAGCAAATGCCAATAAAGACACTGCTAATACAGCCATTGATTCTGATAACACTGCCTTTACCAATCCCGAAGATGGTAACATCGCTGAGGGCGACTCAGTGCGTGCTACCATAGGACTGGTCAATAACAATGGCGGTGAGGTTGATTTTAAAGTGACCTTTGAAGATGGTGATTCAAGCCCAGCTGGCGATATCGCCAATCATGATGATTTTGATTATGATGGCATTAAATTCACCGATGACAATGGTAAAGAAATCACTGGCATAAGCTATGACCGTGAGTCGGGTAAAATTACCGTGCCAGCAGGTGTGGATAAGTTCAATGTAGACCTGCCCATTAAAGGCAATGATGGTGTGGAAGCCGACCAAAAGGCAACCATTGTTGTTGGCTCAGGAGATGATGCTAAGACCGCAGACATTACCATTGTTGATGATTCAAAAGCGGCGGGTCAAGGTAATCAAGTTGCCATTACTGCCATCAGTGACGATACAGGCGTTGCTGGCGACTTTATCACAAATGATACTACTTTGGCGGTATCTGGCACGTTGGATAAAGCCCTGCCTGATGACGAGAAGGTTGTGGTTACTCTAAACGGACAAACCGTGGATGCGGTTGTGGATGCTTCAGGCAAATGGACAGCCGAATTTATGAACAATGCTCTGCCAGAGGGTACTCATCCTATCAAAGCACAGATTGTTAGCAAAGATAACACCAAGACAGCAGGACCATCAGCTGAGCAGAATGTTGTCATCGACACCACCGCTCCTGCTAAACCTACCGCAGAAGTGAGCGATAAAGGCGATAAAGTCACCGGCACCACCGAGCCTAATGCCACTGTCACCATCAAAGACAAAGATGGTAAAACCATTGGCACAGGTGTCGCAGATGATGAAGGCAACTACACGGTTGATTTGGACAAACCTTTAACCAATGGCGAATCAGTCACCGTCACGGCAAAAGATGAGTCTGATAATGAATCTACCCCAACCACTGCCAACGCTTCTGACACCACAGCACCAACCTTGGTAGGCACGCCTAATATCCCTGAAACAGGTGATAAGATTGAGCTAAACTTTAGCGAGCCACTTGATACAACCAAACCACCAGTTGCTGATAACTTTACAGTAACCGTTGATGGTCAGCCTGTAAAACCAGTTGTGAGTGTTGAAGGTAATAAAGTTACCTTGACATTGCCAAAACCTGTTACTCAAGGTCAAGATGTTAAAGTTGCTTATACAGACCCAACAGCAGGCAATGATGACAATGCTATTCAAGATGTTACTGGTAACGATGCGGCAAATATTCCACAGACTGCGGCAACCAATAACAGTAATGTACCAGCACCTGTGGCAACCATTACCGTGCAACCAGCCACAGGCACTGGTCAACCACAAGTCACAGATCCGCAAAATGCCAAAGCGGTCTTGTTTGAATCGGCTTTGCCAGAGGGTAGCAAAACTCAAGGCGGCGTCAAAGAAGTTACAGGTTTGCTAAACATTGACAATCTCAAAGCTGGCGAAACGGTGCAATTGATCGCTCCACAAGCAAACAACATCACAAGCGGTGGCGTGCCAATCACTTGGGAGCAAAGCCCTGATAAAATGACTTTGACCGCCAAAGCAGGTGTCAAAGAGATTGCTGTGGTCAAAGTGGTCAATGAAGGCGGTACTTACAAATACCAAGTTGAGCTAAAAGGAGCGATTGATCACAAAGACCAAGATGGCAATGGCGAGGCGTTGCTTGCCAAGCCCAAAGTACAGGTGGTCAAAGATACGCAAGTGGTTGCCGAAAGCGACTTAACCATTAGGGTGGTTGATGATAAGCCTGTGGCTAATGAGGGCAATCCGCAAACCAAAGACATCAATTTGGCGGATTCAGCACCACCAAGTGCTGGCGTGAAAGGGTCAACCTTTGGTTTTAATGCACAGTCTGTAGCGGACAGCCCCTCTTTAACGGCTGATGAAGGCGGTGCCAAAATTTATTGGGGTAAATCAACAAGGAGAGGAACGAGTAACGCTCACTTGAAAGTGTCAGCACCAAACAATCTTGATGTGCCTGATGCTACCCAAGAATTTGAATTTGGGGAAATTGAGCATGGTAATAAAAAGACTGATCCAGCTCCAAGATATTCTTACCCTGATGAAGGCGTGCCTGTGGATATGACTTTCAACTTGTCCATTGATGGTGTGGAAAAAACGGTCAACGTTTCAACGGTTGTTCATGTTATTGAGGTTCCTGGTTTAAGAGCTGCTGATTATCTAGTGGTAGAAAACAAGAACGAACCAATTGAGGTCGGTGGTAATCTATATAATCTAGTCATTTCTGGTACAACTGCAAATGGTGTTTCGATAGAATCAAGTTATTACCTTAGAGGTTTTGACGCAAAGAATGTGATTGCAATGGAAACTGGTGAGGACAGGGTGAATAAGTTTACGCTCAAAGCCAGACTGGTGCCAGTCTCTGACGGGGCGATAGCGTTGTTTGAGGGCAAAGCCTTGACAGGCAAAGCCGATGTCTCTGCCGATGGAGCAACAAATGGTACATGGTCGTTTGTAAATGGTACAAATGGCTATACAGCCGAACAAACCGTCGACAATACCTTTAGCATCAAAAAAGGTCAAGAGGTTATGGGTACCTTTACAGGTCAGGCAGATGGTCAATACCAGTTTAAGCCTGTGAAAGGTGCCAACGACAAAGTGGCAGGGGGCGATGCGTTGAACTTTAAGTTTAACTATGGCGACAAAGATGGCGATAGTGCGGCGGTAAATGTCAAGTTTAATTTGCTCAACAACAAGCCAGCAGGTGGCTTTGAAAACCCAGACTTGCACGCCGATGCCGATGTGCAAGCGGATGCGGATGTCAATGCTGATTTGCCCGTGATTGACCTAAGCAATGGGGCGATTGATTTGCAACATGTGACGATGGACAATTTTGGCGATTTGCTGGCGACAACCAACTATGTTGGCGATGGGCAATCTTTGTACATCAAAGGCGATGTGGGCGATACCGTAACCTTGGGTAGTGTGCTACAGTCAGGTGAAACCTCACAAACTGACATCTCTGGTACTTGGACTAAGGGTGGTACTGAACAACAAGAAGGTACAACCTACAACATTTGGAGTAATAACGATGTTAAGCTCTATATTGACCAAGACATTACCATTTTGTAATCAAAAAGCCTTATAATGAAAGCCTGTTAATAAAAAAACCGCTCCAAAGTTTGGGGCGGTTTGTTTTGTGTGGTTTTGTATGAAAAATGGCTATCCGACCACTTAATTTAAAAGTCAAGTAAAAACCTTAAAATTTACCCAGTTAAGTGGTCAGATGGTTTTTCTGTGTCAAAATCCTTGTTAATATTGTCTGTCTTTGTATTTTTTTACCCAATCATTATCAACTATCTCAGCCATCATTTTGACAAATCTTGTAGTGGCTTAGACATTTTACCTACATGCCTGCCTTCTACGCCGTTATAATAGGCATAAATCTTGGGCAAATCCTTCTCAATGTCGCCTGTGGGGTAGAATAGGGGCATAAAGCGGACTTCTTTGGTTTTATAATCCATCGCCACAGGCAAGATAGGCACGCCTGCCCCCACTGCCAGATAATAAAAGCCCGTTTTCCACTCATCGGTATAACCCCGAGTACCTTCGGGGGCTAGCCCCAAAAAGAGCGGTTTGCCAGTTTTAAAGCGGTCAATGTTGGCTTGTAGTACCGAGCCTTTTTTGTCCCTATCAATGGGAATGACCCCTGCCCACGTCAAAAAATGCGACATGATGGGGAGCTTGAACAGCTGTTTTTTACCCAGTAATTTGATGTTCACATCAAGGGCGAGTAGGGTGGGAATGGCGTACACACCGTCCATGTTGGAGGTGTGGGGAACAGCAAGCAGTACCGCCTGCGAGACGTTGGGAATCTCGCCTGTGATACGCCAGCCTGTCTTGTCCAAAAAGGCACGGGCAAGGCGTGGGGCGATTTTGCCATGCCTGCGTGGAACGTTATCGCCTAGGGCGGTGGGGTCGATGGTGGGTAGGGCGTTCATGTCCATGGGGATTTTCCTTAAAATGGGTTTGGGTGTGTCTGGGAGACACGTTTTAAATGGGTGTGTCTTTCATGGGACAAATTATCATTTGCCCCATGTACACTCTACAAAATGAAAAAGTACCACGGTTTCCGTTCGTGGTGAGCTAAGTCGAACCATGACGGAAACCGACCCGTAGGCAGGCTCAGGGCGAACGGAAAACCTAATTTGGCATACTTTTTGGACTACCATCAAATATTCAACGCATTTTGATGTATATCTAACGAATTTGATATTTGCCACAGGCTTTGTAGGGACGTGCTCAGCACGTCCCTACGCCCACATATTATAAATCTGTGGTAATTTTAAAGTTCTTTATCTGTGTTTTAAACTAATAAATCAGCTATTTACGTCCAAATTTACGCTTTTTATTCATCTCATTCATGACGCTGTCAATCTCATCGTCGTTTAGGCGAGCGGTGTGACGCAGCAACTCAATCATGTCGGGATTTAGGACGTATTTGGCGTGTTCGGCGATTTTGTCAATGCGTTCATCAAAATCAATCATGCCCGTCTCAGGCTCAATCTGCACATAACCCATGCGTACGAGCGTATCTAAGAAGCTTGTAAATAACGCCTTATCAAACATGTCAGGCAAATCATCGGCATACAGCACGGACACCCTTTGCCCTAGGAAGTAGCACAGATTGACGACTTGTTCGGTATTTAGGCGGTGTGCACCTTGTTCGGACAATAAGGTCAAAGCCATAAAGTAGCGTTCCAAACTCTGCTCGGCAGGGTCGGCAAGCACGATGAGCTGTTGGTAGGCAGGCGAGTTGGTTTCGGGGGCACTGATGAGTACGCCGTCCCATTCGACAACCAGATTTTCTTTGATAAGTACGTCCAAAATCTCGCCAATGGTGTCTTTGATGCTACGTTGCGGGTGTTTTAAAAACAGCTCGGTTTGTAAAAAGGGATACAAAAGCTCGCTGATGTTTTCTAGCTTATCACGGTACATGCGTCCATTACGTTGCACCAGTGAAGCGATAAAACTGGCTAGGATAAAGACGTGCAGGATGTTGTTTTTGAAGTAGCTAAGCAAGGGAGCTTGTTTGTCCGCCACTTTTATCATGTCGCCTAGCACGTGGGGAGTGCGTTCGATGAGTTCTAACTGCAAGCCATACGCCAAGATGTCTTTGGGGTTCATGTCAGTGACAAAGGTGTCCTTGTCATAAGGCAGGGCTTGGGCGATACGCTGATATAGGGCGATTTGTTCTATCGCTTGAGCTTCATCAAGGGCGGATTTGGGGGTGGACAGTAGTACGAGTGCCAGCAGGGAGACAGGATTGACGACTGCTGATTTGTTGATGTTTTGCATGATTTTGACGCCGATGTTGGTAATCATGGCGTGGGTTTGCTTGTCGTTGTCCGCTTGTTCATCAGGGCTTAACGCTAGGGTGTCTTTGCCAGTTTTGATGTTAAATTTATCCAAAAATTGGGTCAGGTGTAGCGGTTCGCCAAAGGACAGATGCACCGTGCCAAATACCCGTTCAATCTTTTGGGCGGTCTTGATGAGACTAAGCAGGTTTTCGCTTTCTTTGGGTTTGCCTTTGAGCTCGCCCACATAAGTCGCCCCTTCCATAATCCGCTCATAACTGATATAAGTCGGGACAAAAACCACGGGTTTGGCAGGCTCACGCAGATAACTACCCACGGTCATGGCAAGCATACCGAGCTTGGGCGGTAGCAGACGACCTGAACGAGAGCGACCGCCTTCGATGAAGTACTCAATGGGGACAGCCCGTTGCATGAGTGTGTGTAGATATTCCTTAAACACCGTGCTGTACAAGGCGTTGCCCTTAAAGCTACGTCTCATAAAGAATGCTCCGCCACTACGCAATATCTCGCCCAGTACAGGGATGTTTAGGTTATCCCCTGCGGCGATGTAAGGGATGCGTAAGCCCCGTTTGTAGATGACATAAGATAAGAGCAGGTAGTCCATATGACTGCGATGGCATGGTACATAGATGATTTGGTGGTCGGGGGCAAGCTTACGCACCCGCTCAAAATGACGCACTTCCACGCCGTCATAGAGTCGCTCCCATAGCCACGTCAAAAAGTGGTCAAAAAAACGGACGACAGAGTGTGAATAATCGCTTGTTATCTCACCCACATAACCGCTGGCTTCTTTTTTGATTTGGGCGATGGTTTTGCCTGTGCGGATGGCTTCTTTTTCTATGGCTTCTTGGACGATGGGCGATGATAAGATTTGCCCCGTCACGTTGCGTTTGTCAGATAGGTCAGGTCCGATGATACTGGTGCGTTGTTTGTCCAAATAGCCTTTTAGGCGTTGGCTGATATGGTTTGCCAAGTGCGATGTACTAAGGTCTGCATTGTCAGCATGATTGTCCTTGCTGTCTTGGATAAGCTTTTGTAAATCCTTGGGCTGAGCAAACTGCACTGCCGTATCACGCCCCATGACCCCGATATTAAAGAGCTGTTTGGGAATGCTGGGACTATTCCATTCGTCCGCCATGAGCAGGCGAAACAGGCTGTCTTCTTTGCTTGGGGCTCGTCCCCATAGGATGGTCACGGGGATGAGTCGCACACGCAATGTGGGGTCATCGATACATGCTTTGATGAGTCGCTCTAAGCGTGGCGATGGAATGTTCTCTGAGCCGTGACGGTGCTTTAAAAAGATGACCGAGGCACTCTCATTAAGACTGCCAACGCTGGTACTGGCAAGGGCAGACGGTAAATTTAGCTCTTGGGTTTTAACATCCACGAGCAGACTGTTGGAACGTGAATATTCTCTTAGCACATAAAAGGTGGGAATATCATCATCAAGCTCTGGCACTTCGCCCAAGATTTGTGCCTTAACCGCCAAAGATAAGCCTTTGCCTGATAAGTTGCGATAGACCGATGGTTTGTTTTCTGCTCTTTTGGGGGCTTCTTGTTGGTTTTGGTGGGTGGGTTTTGGGGTGTTATTTGGTTTTTTAGAAAAAATCTGAGAGATATTCGGAAGTTTTAACATAGTACGTGCCATGATTTGACAATAATCTTAGTATTTTAACATTTTTAACTAGAAATGGACAAAAATTTTGTTATACTTGTACGCCTGCCAGAAACGGTGTGGTTTGATGACATTTGTCAATACAGATAGCACTGTTTGCCCTTAGCCATTTAGATTTGTGGAATGATTATGCCAAATACGCCTGATGATAGTTTGATTCGTGACTTGATGACGACTTTGACCCTAACCGAGATAACCCTTGATGTGTTTTCGGCACCGAGCTTTGACTACGTGGGGGCAAGGGTGTTCGGTGGGCAGGTGCTTGCCCAAGCGATGATGGCGGGGGCAAAGACGCTCCAGATAGACAAGCCTTGTCACAGTTTTCACGGTTATTTTTTGCGTGGGGGCGACATTCGCCTGCCAGTCATCTACCAAGTTCGCCGTTTGCGTGATGGCAAAAGCCTATCGGCTCGGCAAGTCGTGGCGGTACAAAACGTGCCAAACAACCCTGACGACCCCACGCTTGGCACGACCGAGCAGGTCATTTTTAGCATGATCGCGTCATTCTCACCCATGGAAGGCGGACTGGACTACCAAGAGAGCATGCCCAAATATCCGCACCCTGACACCTTACAAAGTGAGCAGGAGCTAAAAGACGCTCATGTCGGCAAAATCCCCGACGCCCTAAAAGCCCGCTACCTGCGTAAACGCCATGTCGAGATACGCCCTGTCACGCCCCGAGACCCTATTCATCCACAGCCCATGCGACCCCGTCAAGCCAACTGGCTTCGTATCAATGGGCTACAAGACCAGCCTGTCGCCATTCATCAGGCTCTGCTTGCCTTTGCGTCCGACTTTTATTTGGTGGGTACGGGGCTGATGTCGCACGGACTTAGCTTTATGACCAAGGGTTTACAAGTGGCGAGCATTGACCACAGCATGCATTTTCATCGCCCCTTTGATGTCAGCGACTGGCTACTGTATGACATGTGGAGCGACACGACCAGTCACGCCAAGGGGCTAAACAACGGGCAGTTTTGGCAAGATGGCAGGCTTGTCGCCACCACCCAACAAGAAGGGCTTATGCGACTGGTTGGCGGTGAGCATGTGACCAGCAGTTCGTGATACAAAAATCACACATGGCATTAATGTCGGGCAAGGCTTATTGGGGCATTATTTTGCTACAATAAGCCGTTTTTTTGGCTTGTCATTGTTTTTTTATCACTTTATGAAAAATCCACTGTTAAAAAATCTGTCCTTATACATCGCTCTGTTTGGCGGTGCCATCCTGCTGACCGCCTGCACCCAAGAGACGCCCGACACGCCCATCTTGTCAGATGATGAGATTGCCAAAGTGCTACCCAACCGCTCACAGGACAAGGCAAGTTGGGCAAGCGACATCGGGGCGATATTTGACGAGCTAAAACTGCATAAGGACAAAGAGAACATCTGCACCGTGGTTGCGGTCATCGACCAAGAGTCCAACTTTCACGCCAATCCTGCCGTTGCCAATCTCGGGCAAGCGTCCTTACGTGCCATCGATGATAAGCTAGAAGACAAACTGGGTAAACAGCTCGCTGGCGTGTTTCGCACCATGCTCGCCACTCGCCCGACCAAGGATAACAGCTTTGAGAGCCAAATCAAAAAGGTAAAAACCGAAAAAGAGCTGGACGAGCTGTACCAACAGATGTTTGACTACTTTGCCAGCACCTATAAAGTCAGTGGCGTGAACAATCTCACCAAGCTCACAGGTGAGAGCCTTGATGAACGCCTAAACCCCATCACCACCTTAGGCTCCATGCAGGTGCATGTCAACTACGCCAAACGCCACCGCCGAGCCAACATGAACGACCGCACCCTGCGTGCTGACATGTATGGGCAGTATGGCGGTCTGTACTACGGCATTCATCGCTTAATGATGTATCAGGCGGACTATGATAAGCCGTTGTATCGCTTTGCTGACTACAACTCTGGCGTGTATTCAAGTCGAAATTCCGCTTTTCAAAAACGTGTGGCAAGCCTAACAGGAATCAGCCTTGACATTGATGGCGATTTGCTGTTATATGCCAATGGCACGGTGAGCAGTGCCAAATCGCAAACCGAGACGGCACTCATCAACCTGCTCGCCACCGCCAAAACACCGCTCACCCCCGCCCAAATCAGAAGTGATTTGAAAAAAGAGAAAAAAGCAAGTTTTGAGCAAACCGCCACGTATCAAGGGGTTAGCGAGCTGTTTAAAGCCAAATATAAAAAAGACCCCACCTATGCCATCATGCCACAGGTCGTGATTAGCAGTACAAAGATGAAACAGGACAAAAACACCAACTGGTACGCCACCAATGTCAATAGACGTTATGAAGCGTGTATGACGTTGGCAAATAAGCTTGGCAAATAAATGGGTAAATAGGGCGTGCCTACTCTTTATTTGCCATGATAAATGATAAAGGCAAAAAGGCAAATTAAGAAAGATAAATAAAAAAAGGTAAATAAAAACCACAGGACGATACTGATTTAAAAATCACTGATTTAAAAATCACTGATTTAAAAATCAAAACTTAACTGCTCAAACTGCCCATAAAAATCAAACTCATAATTGACTAGGGTTTGGCGTTGTTTGTGGCGAAGTGGGGCGCTAATGTTGCGACGTCGTCTACCAAGGTTTTTTAAAATTTTTGCTCGCTCGCCATTGCTGATGATGTGCCATGTTTGGCGTTCGGTGCGATTTCTAAAACAGCCCATACAGTAGTCCTTTTTGTTCATGGCACACACGCCAATGCAGGGGTTGTCTATCATAAAAAGTTCGTTTTGCATGGCAGGCGAGTGTGGCTAATAAAAAGGGCAAATGTCAGGCAGGAGTATTAATTATAGCGAAACTTGATAAAAATTGATACAATGGCGTTTGATTTATTTATCAGATAAACTGTAAAATAAACCC
>NZ_MUXV01000061.1 GCF_002014975.1 Moraxella bovis | reverse complement strand
ATGTGAAGGATGTGGGGGAGGCAGTAGCAAGACTGCAAACGATGATTGATCAACATAGCTTATTGTTGGAGCAAGCTGTGGAAGCCTTATGTGAATTGCGACCCATAGATAAGACTGTGGTTTATGATCTCAAAAAACAGCTTCGCCATGTAATGGGAGAGTCTAGCGGTGACGATGATGATCAATATCCTGAAGTGATGACGCCACAAGTTATTATTTCGTCACAGTCAGATATCATAGCAACCGCTAGGGAGGATATGCATTTGGCAGCTGAAGGTAGTTTTAGTATGACTGCAAGTAGAGATGTAAGTTTAGCAACCATGAGCAATTATAATTTAACCAGTGCTAAAGCAATGAAATTTTTTAGTCATCAGGGTGGTATCAAACTCTATGCCAATCAAGACAAAGTAGAATTACAAGCGCAAAATGACTCTATGGCATTTACCGCCAAAAAGGACATTGAGATAATTTCGACTGAACAAACAATTGATATTATTGCCTCCAAGCAGATACGCCTACGCTGTGAGGGTGCTCAAATCTTGATGAATACAGATGGCATTACTTTGATTACAGACGGCACCTTTAAGGTTAAAGCCAACGATCATGACTTGCAAAAAGGTCAAAAAGTCGGCGTAGACCTAAAAGGTCTGCCCATTGTAGAATTATTTAATGAAAAATTTCAGATTCTCTCGCCAACAGGTAAGCCGATGTCATCGGTAGATTATAGATTGTCATCAAAAGACAAATCCTTTTTGTCAAGCACTGCTGATACGGGCGAAACAAAAGAAGTGCATACCCCCCAAGAGAAAGATTTATCGCTTGAGCTTATGTGGATGACATTAGAGCCAACGACAGAAGAAGATGAAACGCAACCAAAGCACACAACTAAAGGAGATAACAATGCCTGATGATCCAAAAACCCTGACTTGGTACAGTAAAACCAATAAAAGAGAAAATAGTTGCACGCCAGTTACTTGTGGGTGTCCACTTTGGTTTGAATTACACCAACAAACCGCAATTAAGCTGCTCTCCAATCATACAAAGGATGATAAGTATAAGCTAGAACCTGGTTATGAAGCAAGAGCAAAACGAATCGCGGCGATATACGCCCATCTATTTCTTGAAACATTGGTTTTGGATGATAAAGCCCACCCTAAGCAACCGATTAAATTTGGAAACACAAATCTAAGAGGTAGATTTTACTGGATGGGACTTGGGGCTTTTGCCTCTAAGACGATGGCGATGGTGTTTGGGGCGATTAGGACCCAACTAGGTTATCCTAAATGGGTGAGCTTTATCACAGATACATCAACTGAAATTTTGACAGGTGAGAAGCCTAGGGTTTTAGAATCTATCAATATCCTAGCCAAAGGCAATCTTTGGCTTGCCATGGATATTGTCCCGTGGCATTTGGCTTGGGCTCAGGATAAAGAGGGTTTTAAAAAATGTATGAACAGTAGAGACTTTAAAGAGTTTAAAAGCCTAAAACCTGCGATTGATAGTTTGCCTTGGTCTGGTAGTGTGCCAATTATGCTTAGTTTTCCCAAAGATAAAAATGGGAAACCATTGCCAAATGCCAAACAACTGGGGGTCACCACAGAGATTAATAATGCGTTTAACACACATTTAAAAGAGGTAGAAAGGATTTTTAATGACCCAAAAAATATTACCGAACACAAAAAATTTACAGCAGCAGCGAAACCTTTGCTTGATCACCTTATGCAAATTGCTGTGCAAGAGCAAAAAAATATTTTGCAAAAGATTTGTTGGGATGACCCCATATTGCAAGAAAATGTGAGAATACAACGAGATAAGGAAAATCACCAAATCATACATTTTTTAAGTATTGATCCAACGGTTGTTTTTTCAAGCCTTTATAGCTATGATGTGGTTAAAATTGCAAGACACATACCAATGAGTGACACCAGTAAGGCGTCAAAAGAGCCTTGGGTAGAACCTTTGCCTAACACCATGGTAGAAGATTATGACAGTCGCATGGAATGGATTGTAGAAGTTGCCGAAAGATATCATGAACTTATGATAGATGAAATAGGCAGAGAATATATGCTAAATGAATTACAAAAGATTGCCACATGGACAGATAGTACATTATTTGGACCAGAATTTTTAATCTTAGATAGTAGTAACGATGGTAAAAAATAATGATAAAGTTTTTATTTGCTTCCGTTTTAGTATTTTTTTTATTTGTATTTTTACACAAAGGTTCTGATGATATGACACGCATCCCCACTCCCCAAGAAGTCACCCTACACTTCGGCCATCAAGGTGTACGAGATTTTTATGCTTATACGTATGGCAAAAGTGAAGACTATCCTAAGATTATGAGTTTTTCAGGTTTGGATTGGCGACCTCCAACACTAGGTACTGTTAATTTAAAACATTTTGACAGCACCACAACAATCCCCCATGTATTTTCTGCGACAGGTGTCAAAAAAGATAATCGCACTGATGGCATAGGAGCAATCCTGATGAATGCAGGACTTAGTCAAACAGAATTTACCACCCAAGAACAAGCCTATCAAGACTATGTGGCACTCATTACTGCCTTTAAAAAAGCGGGGTGGCAACACTATTTTGAGCCTCAGCATGCCAGAATTGCCAAAGAGGATAATGTTAAAATCTTAACTTATGATAACCCTGATGATGTGCCTGATGATAGGTATGTGCTTAATACAAGATATTCATCAGATAGCTTAACACCCCTAACCTTTGAAGAATGGCGACAGGTCATCGAAGAACAACAGCCATATCGACTTGACTTAAACCTAAATCTGTATCTTAGGGATGTCACATTATGGCTAAAAATTGAAAAAACCAATAACACTAAACCCAATCCAATACCAAATCAGCCCGAACTTGAACAGTACATGGTAAGATTGAAATTTTATACTACCAAATATGAGTTCTATCGTGCCATTAGAGGTGATACAATAGAAGAATTAAAACAGGATTATGATGAAAATCGGGAAAGAAATAAAAGCTCCCGTCAAGACCGAGAATCCAATGCCATCCGTGCAGGCTTCTCCATCAACGAATCCTATCAAGACCCTGATATGTGGCAATATATCATAGAGCCTGCTTATTGATGAGAATGTGATGATAAGATTGCTATTTGTTTTGATGGTATTTATTATTGGCGTGATGGGCTTACAAGCTTGTCATGCTGATAACTCGCCCTTAACACCACCCCAAACCGTCACCCTACACTTTGGTCATCAAGGTGTACGAGATTTTTATGCTTATACGCACGGCACAAGTGATGATTATCCTGAGATCATGAGTTTTTATGAATTGGATTGGGGTTTAGATAATCTTGGCACTATCCATTTTGACCATTTTGACTCAACCACCACCATTTCTAATGTCAGCTGGGTAATGGGTACTAAAAACAGTAGACATACCCATGGCATCGGTGGTCTCGATGTGCATGCAGACCTTAGTAAAACACAGTATGCTACCGCCGAGCAAGCTTATCAAGACTATGTGGCACTCATTACCGCCTTTAAAAAGGCAGGATGGCAACAGTATTTTGAACCTCAGCATGCTAGAATTGCCAAAGAGGATAATGTTAAAATCTTAACTTATGATAACCCTGATGATGTGCCTAATGATAGGTATGTGCTTAATACAAGATATTCATCAGATAGCTTAACCCCCTTAACCTTTGAGGAATGGCAATATGTGATTGCAGAACAAGAAACAAAAAACTATGGTTTTGAATTAAATTTAACGCTTTATCTGCGTGATATCAATGTTTGGATAAACATCAGTCCATTTGACACCAAACCCAATCCCATTCCAAGTCAGCCCGACCTTAAATATTATAAAGTGCGTTATGAATTTAATACTGCCAAATATGAGTTCTATCGTGCCATTAGAGGTGATACAATAGAAGAATTAAAACAGGATTATGATGATGAGTATGAAACAAATAAAAGCTTCCGCCAAGACCGAGAATCCAATGTCATCCGTGCAGGCTTCTCCATCAACGAAGACTATCAAGACCCTGATATGTGGCAATATATCATAGAGCCTGCTTATTGATGTCCCCAAAAAACACAGCTTCC
>NZ_MUXV01000060.1 GCF_002014975.1 Moraxella bovis | reverse complement strand
TGTCTTTTTAGTTTTTGTTATAGCATACTTTTTGGATTACTACCTATTTCCCATGTTGTCATCAGATTATAAACAAAAAGCCAAAGATATATCCACGACAATCAATTGGTATGTCCATTTGTTAGCCACTCACCAACATACTCGCTATTTATCGCATTCGGTGGCTGATGTAGGTGGTTATGGGCGATATTCGTTTTTTGATATGGTGGATTATGAGTAGGACTGGCTTTGATATGCTAAGATTGGATAAATTATGAACATATTCACACTTACCACCCTGTCCTTTGGCATGGCAATGGATGCCTTTGCGGTGGCAGTGGCAAAAGGGGCAAGCGAGCAACGCCCACGCCTATGGCAGGCAGTGCAGGGCGGGCTGTTCTTTGGGGTGGTGGAAGGGTTGGCTCCGTTTATCGGTTATTGCTTGGGTAAGGCTACTGAGAGTTGGGTGCAAACCTTTGATCATTGGGTTGCCTTTGGATTGCTTGGGGCGTTGGGCGTACGGTTTATCTGTGGAGCGGTGTGTTATGATGAACAAGCAGATAAGCAAACCAATGAACAACAAGCCGAGCAACAGGATAAGCAAGAACAGACAAGTATTTCAAACATCGCCCTAATGTTCATCACCGCCATTGCTACAAGCATTGATTCGGTGGTGGTGGGCGTGTCGCTGGCGTTCTTGGACGTGAACATCGTTTTGGCGTGCGTACTGATAGGGTTTGCCACGACCATTATGGCGACAGGTGGACTGTATCTTGGCAACCGCTTGGGGGCGAGCTTTGGGAATTATGCCATGGGCGTGGGCGGGGTGGTGCTAATTGGCATTGGCGTGTTTATTTTGGGGATACACTTGGCGGAGCATGGTTGAGTTACCCATTAATCATCTGATTGCTTTTTATTTTTCTGTTTTTTAACTACTTCGCTAACGAGTAGATATAGTCCAAAGATCCAAAATAATCCACTTAATGCCAAAAGTGGATACTGTAGCCATGCTGGAAGCCTGCTTATGTCGGCACCTGCATAGCTAGTATTTGATATTAGTAAAAATGACAAAGAGAACCAAAATATCTTGTTCATAAATTTTACCTTTTCGTTTTAATGTTGCAGTTTTTGGGTATTGGTTATTGTTCTAATTCTGCCACCAAGCGATGATTTTCATCAATAGTGTCTTTAAAGAAAATACCAATATTCTCATCTGTTTGGCAGGTTAGTTTAATATCATTGTTTTCTGCACTAAAATACCCTGTATCTTTATTTGTAACTTGTAATATAATTGGTTCGCTATTTAAATCACCTGATGAGAATAGTTGTAAAACTAATTCTTTTGTATCATCAGGTAATTCATCAAGAGTTTCTAATGTTTTCTCTGTGAGTAGAAAGTCTTTTTGGTTTCCATTGATTGAAAGTTCTTGATGGTCGTAAGATAAATTACCTGTGCTTTTATAAATGAATGCAATGCCTTCATTATTTGCCTTGGATATTGACGTGTAGTTTATACTGTTTGTACTGTTGTTTGCAGACTCTGTGTCTGCATAAAAGTTATAAAATCCAACGATTTCGCCAACAACTTCACCATTTTCTATGAGTTTTTGGGTGCAATGCCAACCACTTGGTATAAATGGATGTGGTGTTAATCCTTGAAATTTTGGTGCAAGATGGTCTGGAGTGTATGTTGATTTCTGTTCACAGCCGAACAACATTATGCTACTTACGGCAAAAATCATTGAAAGGGTGGTTGTTTTTATATTGAGTTTAAACATGGATATTACTCCTTATAAATCCAAAGGCATAATATGCCTTTAAAAAAGCCTTTATAAATGGTGTAAAATACACCAAAAAAGCCAGCTAATGCAAATATTTTTCCTATTGATATAAGAATTAACGATAAAATAAGTACAATAACCGCAACAGAGATGTTTTTTCTTGCTGTTCGCCGTTTTTCTACTGCACTATTTGAAATTAATATATCTGCCATATCATTTCCAAAATTTTTATGGTACAATAATTCTAGTCAAATTTAATTCCCAAAACCACACACAAATCGGTTAGGTGTCTAACCAGTTTGTTGTGATAATACTCCATTTTGTAGGTAATACCATGAAAACTCATGAAAAAATTCGTGAATTGCGTGAAAATTTAGATTGGTCGCAAGAAAAAATGGCGGAGCAACTACATATGTCTGCTAATGGTTATGCTAAGATTGAGCGTGGAGAAACAAAACTTAAATTGGATAAATTAGAACAAATCGCTCAAATATTTAACATTGATATTGCTGAGTTGTTATCAGATAAAGGTATTTTTGTCATGATGAATGAAAATAGTGATAACAATAAAGCAAATTATTACAATAATAATCCTATATCTTTGGTTGCTGAAATAGAAAAACTTAATGCTATTATTGAGCAAAAAGATTTATTATTAAGTGAAAAGGAACGTCAAATACAAATGCTAAACGATTTTATTAAGACTTTAAAAGGTGAGTAATCAAATTTATACCGCCCCCCGACTAAACACTTCCCGTAACTCAAAACTGGTATGAAGCTGACTGACCCCGTCAATTTTGCTTAGTCTATGGAGTAAAAACTCTTCATAATGGCTCATATCACGCACCACGACCTTTAAGAGATAATCTTCCGACCGCCCTGTAACAAGGCTGCATGACACCACTTCATCAAAGGTTTTGATGTGATTTTCAAATTCGCCAAAGCGTTCGGCGGTGTGCTTATCCATGCTGACTGCCACAAAGACGGACAATGTGTTACCCAGTGAGCGTGCGGACGTATGAGCGTGATAGCCTGTGATAACACCCATGTCTTCAAGCCGTTTAATTCGGCGAATGACAGGCGTGGCGGACAGATTGACCTGCTCACAGATGTCGGCAACAGCAAGGCGAGCGTTGTCCGTGAGTAGTTTTAGGATTTTGTGGTCAATGGGGTCTAGGCTAATGGCGTTCATGTTGAGAAATTATCAAAATTTGGCGGATTTTACCATAAATTCATTATTTTTTGGTAAATATGGCTAAAATATGCCAAAAATTTTTGTAAAATTGGTAAAAATTAGTGCAAAATTTTGGTATGATAATATCATCTCAAAAACCTTTATTATTATAGGACGTGTAGGAGGCGAATCAGTCGCCCAAACTTTACTAAGTGAGCTTATCATGCCAACACCCAAAATCACCCCAAAAAATCCTGCGTTTGATTTTACCAAATATCGCCCCTTTGAATTTGCCCCAAACCTGCCCGACCGCACTTGGTGCGACAAACGCATAGAAAAAGCCCCAATTTGGGCGAGCGTGGATTTGCGAGACGGCAACCAAGCCTTGATTGACCCCATGACCATTGAGCAAAAATTACGCTTTTTTAAGTTGCTCGTGGCAGTTGGGTTTAAAGAGATTGAGATTGGTTTTCCGTCTGCCGCCCAAGTGGAATTTGACTTTACACGCTTACTTATTGAAGGCGGTCATGTGCCTGATGATGTTACTTTGCAGGTGCTTGTACAGGCTCGTGAGCATTTGATTGAGCGTACCTTTGAGAGCCTAAAAGGGGCAAAACGTGCCATTGTTCACGTTTATAACAGCACATCAAGAGTGCAACGTGATAAGGTATATCAGCTTGACAAGGACGGCATTAAGGCGATTGCGGTGGGTGGGGCGACTTTGCTAAGAGATATTGCCAAACGTTATCCTGAGACCGAGTGGATTTTTCAGTACAGCCCTGAGAGTTTTAGCCAGACCGAGACCGATTTTGCCGTAGAAGTGTGCCAAGCGGTGTGCGATGTGTGGCGACCCCAAGACGGTCAAAAAGTGATTTTGAACCTACCTGCAACGGTAGAAGCGTCCACGCCCAATCTATATGCCGACCAGATTGAGTATTTTTGTCGTCATTTGCCAAGCCGTAAAGACGTGATTGTGAGTCTACATACGCACAACGACCGTGGCTGTGGCGTGGCGGCAAGTGAGCTTGGCGTGATGGCAGGGGCTGACCGTGTGGAAGGCACATTGTTGGGTAATGGCGAGCGTACGGGCAACATGGATATTTTGACCATGGCGATGAACCTGTACACACAAGGGGTGGACCCTGAGCTTGATTTGTCTCAGGTGAGTGAGATTGTGCAAGTGGCTACCGACTGCACCAATCTGCCTGTACACCCACGCCATGCCTATGTCGGTGAGCTTGTGTTCACGGCATTTAGCGGTTCGCACCAAGATGCCATTAAAAAGTCGCTTGACTATAACGAAAAACACCCCGAAACCGAACAGCATTGGGACGTGGCATACTTACCGATTGACCCTGTGCATATTGGACGCAGTTATCAAGACGTGGTGCGTATCAATAGCCAGTCGGGTAAGGGCGGGGCGGCGTATATCTTACAGCGTCATTATGGCTTTGATTTGCCACGTTGGACGCAGATTGATTTTGCTAAAGTGGTGCAGAACCAAGCCGAGAGTTTGGCTCGTGAGCTAAAAACAGATGAGCTCCTTGACATCTTTACCAAGACTTATCTGACCCAAGAGACCTTTAAATTAAGCGATTATCAGATTAACAACAAGGGCGGAGATGTGTCATTTAACGGGCAAATCGCCACGCCATCCGATGTGCTAGAAATCATCGGGCAGGGCAATGGGGCATTGTCGGCATTCATTGGCGGTCTCGTTAAGGCGACAGGTAAGGATATCCACGTTACCAATTACTCCGAACACGCCATTAACGCCAAGGCGACCGAGAGCCTGCTTGATGACGAGTTTGGCGACAACCAAACCAACTCAGCGGCGGCATCATACGTTCAGTTAAATATTGACGGCAAAGTGTATTCGGGCATTGGCGTGTGTAGCAGTACCGTATCGTCGATGTTAAAAGGCGTGCTGTCGGCATTGTCGCAGGCGTGGTAATTGTTGTAATCTAATGATAAAAAGGGCGAGAATATTCGCTCTTTGTTTTTTTCAATATGGGGCGTGAGAATGAATTGTGACTTATTCAAGCACAATAGCTCATAAGGGTAAATTGCAATTTTTTATTATAAATACATCTAAAGGTAAGGTAAATCAATAGTGTTAAGATGTCATCAATGATAGGCATGCACTAGCATTCATTTAGCCCTAATGCTTGATTGATCAGATCGTAAGCAATTGTCCCTTGCTTGGGAATTAGTGGCAAGTCATCTTTACCAAAGAACTGAGCATGGGACAGCTCATCTTCATCGATGACGATATTTCCCGACTTATAGGTGACACAAAAGCCAAGCATGAGATTGGTTGGATATGGCCAGGCTTGGCTTTTGATGTATTGAATGTTATCCACGCAAATGCCGGTCTCTTCTAGTATTTCACGATGAATGGTCATCTCGGCACTCTCGCCCACTTCCATAAATCCAGCGATAAGTCCATACATGCCTGTTGCCTGATGGCGATGATGTTGTGCCAACAGGATTTGAGGCTGACCCGTCACAGGGCAGGGACGAGTGATGGCGATGATGACACAAGGCTGTATCTTGGGATAAAAATGCTGATGGCAGGTAGGACATGTCATGGCATTTTCTTTGTGGCGACTTACTGTTTTGGTGCCACAATAGCCACAGAATTGATTGCCCTTTTGCCATAATAACAGCTGAATGCCTGCCGAGATTTCATGGGCGGTGTGGCCGTCGGTTACGGCAACGGCATGGCGATAAGCGATAAATTCGCCATCGAGAGAATGTGGCTTAGTCATCTTTTCATAATCAATGGCAAATACCCGTCTGCCATCATCTCCAAAATGTAGTAGTTCAACCACGCCTAGTGTGTCATCCAAACCATCATCCAAGCTATCTAAGCCATCTATGCTTATCTCAGTATGATAAAATGCATAAGGCTTGCCATCACGACAAAAAACACGATCGCCATCAACGACCCATATTGCATGGGTAGCCGATGACTGTGTGTCTACTGTGTTGATGCTTTGATGCTTCATGCCACGAGCTGATTTAAGCTATTTTGGCTGATGAGAATGCTTTGTTCATTGGTAGGACGGTTTTCTTCAAAGTTTTCAAATTCAAAGTCTGCCGCCACCAAGACATCTGCCCAAGCGTTACTGATGCGAATCAGCTCGCTGTCGGGGGAAGTTTTAACTTTATCAAGCAGTCCGTTTTCTAAGCGACGAGCCAGCAGGTATAGCTGAGCTGAGGCGACAGATAGGCGTAGGAACGCTGCCGCTCCTGCCACTTGGCGAATCATCTCAGGTGTGTTTTGCAGATTCATGATGTCACGGTTACTATCTGTGATATAGTCAGTTAATGCCAAAGTTGCTGCAGTTAGGTTGCTACGTGCTTCTTTAACCAAAGTCTCATAAGAAGTATCGAGCTGATGTAGTGAGATTTCACGGTTGTGCAGGGGTAATTTAACCGCCCCAGGGGTGTGGCTCTTAGCAAGGAAGATGGCAGAATTTTCAGCGACCAATAACTTATCTAAAAAAGTATCCAAGTCTTCTAGGGTGGGATTTTGCCATCCGCTCACTTGTGCTGAGGCTGCTGTTAATGCTTGGCTAGCGTCGGCAAGCTCTAACAAGGTCATGGTCTGGGATAAGCTATTAAGCTCGGTTTTGATGTCATCAATGCTGACCATATCGCCAATCTCACCCATGCCGTTAGAGGTACGCACGAATTTATCTACTTTTTGTTTGATGGCTTCTATTTGCTCTTGAATCAAGTCGTTGAGTGTGTCGGTGATTTCACGGTTGGGCCCGAATAAGAAACGTTGCATTTCGCTAAACTTGGTGTCGCTTACTCGGTTTAGAGCGTACTTTTGATTGGCAAGGGTGGCAAATTCTTTGTTTTTGTTGCAAGCAAAGCTGACCATCTCGGCAAAACGACGGTCCTCAATCGGCAAATAGTCAGAAAATTGCTGTTCTAGATAAACCAAGATACGCTTTTTGGCGTGGCTTAGCGGCAGGTCGTTGGCGATGTTTTGGGTAATGGTTTTTGCCGATTGCCAAAATAGAGTATCAGAATGCTGGGCAATCAAAGCACAGGCTTTGGTCATACCATCTAATTTTTGGCGTTCATCATCAGAGATGACGCCGTCTTTATTTTCAAGGATGACAGATAGGCCTGCACGATAGGCTTGGGTTAAGGCTCTGACATTGAGTCCAAGCGTGCTAAGAGAAGCGTAGTTTGCTTGGGGGTCGGCGATGATGACGCTGTTAATGTTTTGGTTTAGGGTGGTGGATTCGATGACAGCATGTCCCAAATGTCCGCCCAGTTTATTGATGATGGGTAGTAGCAAGGCAGGTTCGGGCGTTTCTTTTAATAAGACAAATTCAACATAACGGTCTAGTAGCATGATGGCTTCTGAGATGTCTGTCATCAGAATCTCATTTTCATCTTCATCGCCATCGGCATTACCATGCAACAGGGTATAACTTGCTGATAGATTTTCGGCAAGCAGTCCTGCTCCGTTAAAGGCAATCAATTCAAAAATGGCAGATAACTGTGATAGGTTATTTGCTGAGTCTAACAGCAGGGGGGCTTGGTCAGGGTCATCATAAAACTCACGCAAATGCACTTCGGCGTCTTTTAGCACAGAGCCGATTTCATTACGCAAAATATGAAGTGATGATAAATCAAAATTGGTGGCGGTTTTGGCTGATTGAGTCATGATAATCCTGTTGTTTTACAGCACGCATTAATAATCGCTACATTTAACCATGTTTGGCGAAACTTGGCAAGTAAAATTATGCTAAATAGGGCAAATATCGGATAAATTGTTATTTGAGTACGCTCTTGCGCCATGCCCCATCGGCAGAGAAGTCATCTTTTGAGCGAATCAATTGGGCGGATAAGGCACTTAAATCACTAAAACTAATCTCGCCCCTGTTGTCATCTTGGCTCACCCCTTCTTCTTCCATGCTCATGGCAATCTGTCCGCTGGTCATGGCAAGATAGACTTCAAGTAAAATCTGCGAGTCCTTTAATGCTCCGTGGTAGGAACGGTCAATGTCTTGACCGACATCTAGGCGTTTGGCAAGGGCGTCCAAATTGTTCTTTTGCCCTGCGTACATTTTGCGGGCAAGCATGAGTGAGTCGATGACTTCCACGACATCGGCAAAGTCGGTCATGCCCACTTTGTCAAACTCATGCGATAAAAATTTCATATCAAACTGGGCGTTATGAGCGATGATTTCCGCCCCTTTCATAAACTCATAGACATAAGGGGCGACATCGGCAAATCGGGGCTTGTCTACCAAAAATTCATTGTGAATGCCGTGAACGCCAATGACTTCATCATCCATCTCCCTGTCAGGATTTAGGTACACATGTAACTGAACCCCAGTTGGCTTACGTTTGACCATCTCAACAATGCCAATCTCAACGATGCGGTCGCCCGTGGCAGGGTCAATGCCTGTCGTCTCCGTATCCATAATCAGCTGACGTTCTGACGCCCCACGATGAATGGGGTCGGGCAGTACCGCCCAAAACGGCTCACGGATCTCATCGGTGCGTCCGTCATAGTCAGGGTTTTGGTGGTTGTGGCGAACCACTTGCATGGGGGCAGGCGGTGTTTTTTTCTTGGATTTTTTGCTGGGGATTTTATTTTGGGTTTGGCTGATTGGTTCGCTGTCATTAACATCCGCTCCCACATCTGCCATTGGGTTGGTGGGGCCGAATTCATCATCTGCGACCATGTTTGCCATGTCGGCATAATAACTCATGTCATCGCCCAAGTCGCTCTCATAAACGGCATTGTCATGAAAATCAGTGCTATGAAAATTATTGTCATCAAGGGCGTGGTTGGTGGTCTCGTTCATTGTGGTTATCTCGTCTGTCTCTTTTGATATGGTGTTTGGCTCGGTATTGGTTTTGCTGTCTGTCTTGTCGTTTGCAGGGTTATTTGTCGGGGCGTGACTGATAAACAACTCGCCACTGCCAGTAACGCCATCATTGGCAAGTTTATCCGCCATCTCATTACCGACATGTCCTGCATGTCCTTTTATCCACTGCCAATCAATGGTGCGACGTTGGCAGGCGTTATCTAGACGTATCCATAGGTCTTGGTTGAGTACTGCTTTGCCGTCCGCTTTTTTCCAGCCTTTGGCTTTCCAGCCGTTAATCCACTGGGTAATGCCGTTTTTGACATAGCCCGAGTCCGTCCAAATCTGTATTGGCGTATCGGCAGGCGTGCGTTCTAGGGCGGTGATTGCCCCCATGAGTTCCATGCGATTATTGGTGGTGTCGCTCTCACCGCCCCAAATGTTTAGCACGTCGCCTGTAGGATAGATGATGTGCGTGCCAAATCCGCCAGCGGATGCCCCTGCCTTGCCGTTGCCTTTGCACGCCCCGTCAGTATAAGCGATGATGGTCATGAGTGTACGCCGTTTGTTTTATATAAATTTTTTAAAAACCATGCCAATGCCATGTCATAACCCATGTCGCCAAGCCCACAAATCACGCCCACCGCCTTATCCGAAAAATACGAATGACTGCGAAACGGTTCACGAGCATGGACATTGGATAAATGCACTTCAATAAAGGGTTTGCCACTGGCAAGCAAAGCATCACGAATGGCAACGGACGTGTGGGTAAAGGCGGCTGGATTGATGATGACCCCATCAAATTTGTCGTGGTCGTCCGCCAATACGCCTTGGCTACCAATGATGTCCACGATGTTGCCTTCGTGGTTGGACTGAAAATGGTCAAGTTGGATACCGTGCTGATGAGCGGTGGTGGATAGGCGGTGAATGATGTCTTGTAAGGTGGTCGTGCCATAAATGTGCGGTTCACGCTTGCCCAATAAGTGCAGATTGGCACCGTTTAGCACTAATAATTTACGGTTTAGGGGGGTGGTTTGATTCATGAGTGCTGATGTCTATGTGTGTTTATGCTAAATACTGATTATTTTAACAAATTTTTAAAGGTAGTGGGGTGTAAATTTTTTGTTAATGTTTGGTTACATGCGTTTACAGCCCTTTAAAAGTGTGCTATATTTAGGCACGAGTTTACGATAACTGCGTAGTGCGTAGGCTTATTTGGTTATTTGTATCATTGTAAGTGTTACAATGTGGTATTTTTAAGGAAGTGTTATGTCTGCTCGTGAACAAGGTCAGGTTAAATGGTTTAACAATGCCAAAGGTTTTGGCTTTATCCAGCGTGCCACTGGCGAAGATGTGTTTGTGCATTTTCGTTCCATTGTCGGTGACGGCTATCGCTCACTAAGAGAAGGTGAAATGGTGGAATTTGTCGTGACCGAAGGCGATAAAGGATTGCAAGCCGAAGAAGTCACCAAATTAATGTGATGTTTAAATCACGCAAAACCTGCCCTTGGGGGTGGGTTTTTTTATAAGGTTTTAAAACTGGGCTTTAATATTAGCTTTTAAAATTAGGCTTTTAAATTGGGTTTTGCCTGTTATGATAAGTTATGATAAAATATAAAATTGATTCTTTTATAAAGGCGTGATTATGCAAAAGCCAAACAAACTTATCCATACACTTGGTATCCTAGCGTTGCTTGGTGTTGGCGGTACGGCTCATTCGGCAGTGACCTTATCAGCGGATGAATCAGCCAGAATCGAAGAGGTAGCAGGGATTTGCATGCTTGCCAGTAAAGGCGTTTATGACATCGCTATCGACCATCAAAATGGCGTCAGCAAAGACAAAGCCAAGAAAAACCTTGATAAAGCCCTAAAAAAAGTGGAAAAAGGTTTTTCCAAAAAAGACATGGTGTCATTCATCGACGAGACATGGCAAAACGGCTTGAACATCATTTATAAAATGCCTGTTTATGATGACAAAGCTGACAAAGAGCGGTTTGTTCAGCAAGCCGTGGAAGGCTCACTTAATGCCTGTTTCAATGATTTGGATGGATGATTTAAAAATATCAAAAGATAAAAACATAAATGTTGCCAATCACTTTTGATTTTTATCATTTTTAAAAATATCATTGATAAAAACTTGACAAACATTTGGTAAAAACACCAAACAATATTCGCCCATTTAGCTTAAAAGGACATGCCCTTGACCGAGCAATTTAGCACGTTTCGTGACTTACCCCTAGCAGAACCCATCCAAAAGGCAGTATCGGCTTTGGGTTTTGAGACTCTCACGCCCGTTCAAGCCCAAATCTTGCCCCATACCCTAGCAGGACAAGACGCCATTGGGCAGGCACAGACAGGCACGGGCAAGACCGCCACGTTTTTAATTACCATCATCCAAAGTCTGCTTTCTCGCCCGTTTGGTGATGATGAGACACGTTATTTGGGTGAGCCACGGTCGTTAATCCTAGCACCGACCCGAGAGCTGGCACAGCAGATTTATAGCGACTGCCGAGAGCTCGTCAAATACAGTGGGTTGTATGCTTTGTGCATGACTGGTGGGGCGGATTATGACAAGCAAGCAAATGAGATAAACCGTCGCCCGATGGATATTTTGATTGGCACACCGGGGCGGATTATTGACTGGGTGCAAAAGGGCGTGCTGTTTCTTGACCGTGTGGAAGTGTTGGTGTTAGATGAAGCCGACCGCATGCTGGACATGGGGTTTATTCCTGATGTCAAGCGACTCATCAACAAAATGCCTGCCAATACGCACCGCCAAAGTTTACTGTTCTCAGCAACGTTTAACACCGACGTCATGAATTTGGCGTATCGCTGGCTGTATCAGCCGACTTTTGTGGAAATCGCCCCCGAGAGTCGTACCAATAAGAACATTGAACAGCGTTTTTATCTATTGACCGACCGCCAAAAACTGACGGCATTAAAGCAGTTGCTTGGCAGTGATGATGTCAAAAAAGCCATTGTCTTTGCCAATCGCAAAGACCAAGTTAAACGCCTGTATGACAACCTACGCAAGCATGTGGACGTGACCATGCTCTCAGGAGATGTTGCCCAAGCCAAGCGAGAGCGTTACCTAAAACGCTTTAAAGATGGCGAAGTAAACGTACTGGTGGCGACCGACGTGGCAGGGCGTGGCATACATGTGGATGACGTGACCCATGTCATTAACTACACATTGCCTGATTTGCCTGATGATTATGTTCATCGTATCGGACGCACAGGGCGAGCAGGACAATCGGGCGTGTCTGTTAGCTTGGTGGGCGAAGATGACGCCTTTAACCTGCCTGCCTTAGAGAAGCATTTGGGGATGAAGTTTGGTTTGTTGCAATTTGATGATTTGGTGCAAGACTAGGCGTGAGCTGATATGATGGCTAAATACAATACCAAATAGTATGGCAACTTAACACAAAAATCATAACAACCAATCATAAAAACAACAAAAGGCATGGCATGTGTCACGCCACAAAAAACCATGAACGAACATAGCCTAATCCTTGACCCTGCCAATATCCCATTGTCTTTGTACATTCACATTCCGTGGTGTGTCAAAAAATGCCTGTATTGTGATTTTAACTCGCACGCCTTGCCCGAGTCTGCTCCCTTTGCCGACTATGTCAAGGCGCTTTTGGCTGACGCTCGCTCGCAGGTTGCCTTAACAGGGGGGCGTGCGATACAGAGTATCTTTATCGGTGGGGGAACACCGTCGCTGTTGCCGATAGAGCAGTATCGGGTGCTTTTTTTGGGGTTGCGTGAGATGCTTCCTTTTGCCGATGATATTGAGATTACCTTAGAAGCTAACCCCAGCACGCTAGAACACGCCCCTTTTGCCGACTATTTGGCACTGGGTATCAACCGCTTATCGGTGGGTGTGCAGTCCTTTGATGATGAGGTGTTGACGACATTGGGGCGAATACATCGCCATGATGAAGCGGTCAATGCCGTCAAAAACGCCAAACAAGCAGGCTTTACCCGTATCAATGCCGACCTAATGCATGGCTTGCCCAATCAGACCGCCACACTTGCCGTGCGTGACATTGACATGGCATTATCGGCAGGGGCAACGCACATCTCATGGTATCAGCTAACCATTGAGCCGAACACCGCCTTTTATCGCAGTCCGCCCGACCTGCCCTGTGATGATGAGCTAGAACGCATAGAGAATGCAGGGCGAGAGCGACTTTTGCAAGCAGGTTTTGCCAATTATGAAGTGTCGGCATGGGTCGGGCGTGATGATGAGCCGTGTCGTCATAATGTCAATTATTGGCAGTTTGGCGACTATCTTGCCATTGGGGCAGGTGGGCATGGCAAAGTAACACTGCATGGACATGATGATTATCCAGATGGCATTTATCGTTATGCCAAATCTCGCCTGCCCAAAGACTATCTAAATTATGATAACGCCCCAAAGATGGTAGGCTTTGAACGGGTAGCGGATGAAAGCCTGCCCTTTGAATTTATGATGAATGCCCTGCGTTTGGCAGATGGCACGACGACTCGCACCTTTGAAGAGCGGACGGGGCTACTTATTAGCACGATTGATAATGAGCTTTTACCCCTGCAACATCAAGGGCTGATGGTGTTTCACCCTGACATCATCGCCCCGACCAAGATGGGCTTTAAATACGTCAATCATTTGGTTCGGGCTTTTTTATAAAAATAACAACGAAATACAGCCATGAAACAAATTCATATCGTTCTCTACACCCCCAAAATCCCCAACAATACCGGCAATGCCATTCGTCTGTGTGCCAATACAGGGGCAAAATTGCACCTTATCAAGCCCTTGGCCTTTGAGCTTGATGATAAAAAGCTAAGACGGGCGGGTCTTGACTATCATGAATATGCCAACATGCAAGTACATGATGACTGGCAGACGTGCCGTGCTTATTTGGTAAGCGTGGGCGTGGATACGGTCGTGGCGATGACGACCAAGTTTAGCCGTCCGTTTTATAACTATGATTTTAAAGTTGGTAACAGCTCGGTGGCACTGGTGTTCGGCTCAGAGACAGACGGTTTGCCGTCTTTTGTGCGTGATGACATTGGGGCGAATAACTGGCTAAGATTGCCCATGCTCCCTGATTCTCGCAGTCTTAACCTGTCTAACAGCGTGGCGATTTGTCTGTATGAAGTGTGGCGACAGCTTGGTTTTGTCGGTGATGTTGGTGAGAGCGTGGGCTATCATCGTCTGTCTAGCCGTCCTGAGTGATGGTTTGGTTTGTTATTTGAATAATTTTTAAAATTTACAAATATCGGTAACAGTCGCATTTGCCAAAAATAATAAGATTTTAACATAAACAAATTGTAATGTATTCCGATGGGGATTGTCTAAAAATATTGTTGATTGCAATTTTGTTTTTTAAAATTTACCCCTTAATAAACTTATCATTTTTTTAAATGATGTCAGTACTTGATGATTTGCTTTTAAAATTAATGGCTCTGGTTCAAAAAGTATGCTACAAAGAAAACCGTTCGTGGTGAGCTTGGTAAACCTAACGGTTTTCCTACCCGCAGGCAGGCTCAGGGCGAACGGAAAACCTAGTTTGGCATACTTTTTAGACTACTACCAAATTAATAAAATCATCTAAAATCAAAAACTAACACGAATCAATTTAACTTAACCTTTATTAATCACACCATGTCTATCAAATCTTATTCTTGTATCCCATCCATTTTCTTTGCCCTTGGCTTAACCGCCTGCAACCAAACCGCCCCAACCGATAACGCCCCGACTGCCAAAGCAGATGGGCAGGCAGAGGCATTTGTCGGCTGTTATAGCGTTGAGAAAAATAGCCCTGCTCAGATAAAAGTCAGTGAGCAGGCAGGCGGTTTTTTCATGCAAATGAAAGAGCCTGACGGGGCAAAAACGCTGTGGGATAACCCCGAACCTTTGGATGAGATAAGCGTGGATGAGGCGTGGGATTATTTTGGCGTGAATGCCTTATCGCTTGATAAATCTGATGTCGAGCGTGTACTGGCACGCCCTGATGAGATGATGGTATTGGCAAAGATCAAGGACGCCAGTCAAAACATCAATCCACTGCTTGACAGTCCTTATGTGGTCTATATTTTTAAAGGGGCGAACACCATTTATCAAGTGCCGTGCGATGATACGCCTGTGGACATTGTCAAAAATGGCAAGAAAACAGTACAAGCGTTTTATCAGTGACTTGTTCTGCTTGGTCATCCTTTGGTGGTAGGCGATACGTGTTTGGCTAGTGGGCTTGGGGTGAGATGTCTGTTATGATTTCACCCAAAATTTATTTTCACTAGGGCGTGTTGAATGTTGGTATTTGCAATGAAAAATGAGAAAAATCGCACGTTTTTCAAGGAAAAAACTTGAGATTGATAGTCATTCTATCAAGCAAGTTTTTGACTTCGAGCCACAAGATTTAGCCATTTTTCATGCAAAAATGGACTAAAGCATTAAAATTTTCATCTTATTTCATAAAAATGTTATCAATGTTCAGCACGCCTTATTTATTTAAAAAATAGTTCAATGATAAACATTTACCAAAAAACATAACAAATTTTAGGCAAAGTCTTTTATAATATATGACTAAAATTAGCTTTTATAAAAAGTAACTTTTCACAGCTTTTCACAAAAGTGACATAGTTTTCTGTCAAGCTATCTGTGCTTGACATTCATCGCTAAGTTCATCTTAGCATTCACAACAGTAGGAAAATTTTATGACGACCTATTACAACGATTCCGACCATGTAGAAACCCAAGAGTGGCTTGATGCATTTGAGTCGGTCATCAAAAACGCCGACAAAGAGCGGGCTCAATTCTTATTAAAAGCCCTATATAACAAAGCAGTACAAGAAGGCTTGCCTTTTAACCGCCTAGACACTGCTTATGTCAATACCATTGCCGTCGAAGACGAGCCTGCTTATCCAGGGGATTTGCACTTAGAGCGTAAAATCCGCTCAATCATGCGTTATAACGCCCTAGCGATGGTCATGCGTGCCAACCTAAATGACGATGATTTGGGTGGGCATTTGGCGACATTTGCGTCATCGGCAACCCTGTATGAGACTGGCTTTAACCACTTTTGGCGAGCTCCAAGCGAGAACCACGGTGGCGACATGATTTATTATCAAGGTCATGGTGCCCCTGGTATGTACGCTCGCTCCTTTATGGAAGGTCGTCTGTCAGAAGAACAACTCAAAAACTTCCGCCGTGAAGTGGACGGCAAAGGTCTATCAAGCTATCCGCACCCTTATCTCATGCCTGACTACTGGCAGTTCCCGACTGTATCGATGGGTCTTGGGCCTTTGATGAGTATTTATCAAGCCCGTACTCAAAAGTACCTAACCAACCGTAGCTTGATTAAAGACGAAGACCGCAAAGTTTGGGCGTTCTTAGGCGATGGCGAAACAGACGAGCCAGAGAGTCTGGGTGCGATTAGCATGGCAGGTCGTGAAAAGCTTGATAACCTAATTTGGGTCATCAACTGTAATCTGCAACGTCTTGACGGTCCTGTGCGTGGCAATGGCAAAATCATTCAAGAGTTAGAATCGGTGTTCCGTGGGGCAGGCTGGCGTGTGATTAAAGTCATTTGGGGTGACCATTGGGACAGCCTACTTGCCAAAGACACATCAGGTGCGTTAAAGCAACGCATGGAAGAAGTGGTGGATGGCGAATATCAGCTTTATACCGCTCGTGACGGTGCGTTTGTACGCAAAGAATTCTTTGGTAAATACCCAGAGCTTGCCGACATGGCGTCTGCCTTGTCTGATGATGAAATCATGCGTCTAAACCGTGGCGGACACGACCCCAAAAAGGTGTATGCTGCTTATGCCGAAGCCATGAAAACCAAAGGTCAGCCAACCGTTATCCTTGTCAAAACTGTCAAGGGCTATGGTCTATCCAAGCAAATCCAAGCGGTAAACAAAGCTCACCAATTAAAAAAACTAGACGAGAGTGGTCTAAAATACTTCCGTGACAGATTTGACCTACCAATCAGCGATGATGAATTGCAAAACTTGCCATTTTACCGCCCAAGCGAAGACAGTCCTGAATACAAATACCTCATGGGTCGCCGTGAATCTTTGGGCGGACACTTGCCTGCTCGCCGTAGCGGTCATATCCCACTAGAAATCCCCGAATTGTCTGTGTTTGACGGTGTGTTACAAGGCAGTAAAGGAAAAGAGCAGTCCACCACGATGGTATTTGTGCGTTTGCTTTCGGCACTATTAAAAGACAAAGGGCTAAACAAATACGTTGTGCCTATCGTTCCTGATGAAGCTCGTACCTTTGGATTGGAGGGCATGTTCCGTCAACTTGGCATTTATTCATCAGTCGGTCAAAACTATGTTGCCGAAGATGCCGAAGCACTCATGGGCTACAAAGAAGCCAAAGATGGGCATATGCTAGAAGAGGGCATTAACGAAGCAGGGGCGATGAGTTCGTGGATTAGCCTTGCCACAAGCTACTCAACCAATGCTCTGCCGATGATTCCGATGTACATCTACTACTCGATGTTTGGCTTCCAGCGTATTGGCGACCTTGCATGGGCGGCAGGCGATATGCAAGCCCAAGGCTTCTTGTTTGGGGCAACCGCAGGACGTACCACGCTAAACGGCGAGGGCCTACAACACCAAGATGGACACAGCCATATTCTATTTGGCACCGTACCAAACTGTGTCAGCTATGACCCATGCTTTGGCTATGAGCTTGCTGTTATCATGCATGACGGTCTAAAACGTATGTATGGCAATGGTGAACGTGTGTACTACTATATCACACTCATGAATGAAAACTACGACCAACCTGCCATTGGTGACAACAGACAAGCCATTGAAGAAGGTATCAAACGTGGTATGTACCTACTAGAAGACAACGGCTCAACCCAAGTGCAGCTACTTGGTTCAGGCGTGATTCTAAGAGAAGTGCAAAAAGCAGCTCGTATCTTGGCAGAAGAGTTTAACATCAAAGCCAACGTATGGAGTGTAACGAGCTTTAACGAGCTGACTCGTGACGGCATGGCGTGCGACGATTACAACCGCTTGCACCCAACGGACGAACCAAAACTGCCTTGGGTCACCACGCAGCTTGCCCCACACAAAGGTATCGTGGTTGCTGCTACCGACTATATGCGTAACTATCCTGAGCAGATTCGTGGCTGGCTACCTGACACACGCCCTTATACCACGCTAGGCACAGACGGTTTTGGACGTTCGGACACTCGTGCCAACTTGCGTAGCTTCTTTAATGTGGATGCAGCTCATATCGTGGTCGCCACCTTGAAAAAGTTGGCGGACGAGGGCGAGATTGACGTGCGTTTGGTTAAAGATGCCATTTCTAGCTTTGGTATTGATGCTGACCAACTTCCTGCATGGCAGCCGCAACCACACCATGACTACTACCCAGATGCCCCAGCTCCTGCGCGCCCAACACCAAAAGCTGTGCCTGAGCTAAAAGATGAGCCAGACAGTGCCATCAGCACCGAAGGGCGTAGCGAAGATAAGGCAGATGCCAAACTGCTTAACGACAGCAATATTACCGAACCCAAATAAGGAGACAAATCATGCAAATTAAAGCCCCCGATTTGGGTGTAGACAGTGCCGAAGTGGCAGAAATTTTGGTAAAAGTTGGCGATGTTATTTCCGAAAATGACAGCCTAATTTTGGCAGAATCTGACAAAGCGTCCGTAGAAGTGCCGTCCCCTGTGGGCGGTACCGTAACCGCCATTTTGGTAAAAGTTGGCGACAGTATCTCTGAGGGTACAGCCCTTTTTGAGGTAGAAGCAGGTCAATCTAACTCTACTTCAAAAGCAGAAACTCAAGAAGTCCCACAAGAACCAAAAGAAGAGCCACAAGCTCCAACAGCTGAAGAGTCAAAATCTGAGCCAGCCCCAAGTGCGGTTTCGGGCGGTGCAAGCCAAACGCACAGCCTACCTGATTTGGGCGTGGATAGTGCTGAAGTTGCCGAAGTGCTTGTTAAGGTTGGCGATAGCGTTACCGAGGGTCAATCCTTGCTACTTGTTGAGTCTGACAAAGCATCTGTGGAAGTGCCAGCCCCACTTGACGGCGTGGTAGAGGCGATTTTGGTAAATGCTGGCGATACCGTAACCAACGGTCAAGCCTTTATTACTATTAAAGGTGGTTCTGCCCCTGCCCAAACGTCCGCTCTAAGCGAAACCAAAGCAGAAGTCAAAACTGATACGCCTAAGGTAGAAGCACCAAAGGTAGAAGCTCCTGCGTCCGTCCCTGCAAGCGGTGCCAAACTGCCAGAAGCAGAAGTGAGCGCTCGTGCCAAAGACGCTCACGCAGGACCTGCCGTGCGTAAGTTGGCTCGTGAATTGGGCGTGGATATTAGCCTTGTGAAGGGAACAGCTCCACACGGTCGTATCCTAAAAGAAGACTTGTTTGGCTATGTCAAGTCGGTCATCAGCAGTGCCACCACCAAGCCCACTGCCAGCGTGGCAAGCGGTTCGGCGATTAGTCTGCCACCACTGCCTGACATGAGCAATAAAGAAATCTGGGGTGAGATTGAGACGGTTGAACTAACGCGCCTACAAAAAGTCTCTATTCCGCAGCTCAACCTAAACACGCTTTTGCCACAAGTTACGCAGTTTGACTTGGCGGACATTACCGACACCGAAGCCATGCGTAACGAGCTAAAAGCCGAGTTTAAGGCACAAGGCGTGAGCCTTACCATTTTAGCGTTTATCGTTAAGGCGGTTGCTTACGCTTTGACTCAGCACCCCAAATTCAACAGCCACGTGTCGGATGACAACACCCAAATGATTATCCGTAAATCGGTGAACATGGGTATTGCGGTGGCGACCGATGACGGTTTGATTGTGCCTGTGATTCGTGATGCCCAAGCCAAAGGCATTCGCCAGCTTGCCATTGAGATTGGCGAGCTTGCCAAAAAAGCCCGTGATAAGAAACTGTCCGCCAAAGACTTGCAAGGTGCGTCATTCACCATTTCAAGCCAAGGCAACATGGGCGGTACTTATTTCACACCGCTGGTTAATCACCCACAAGTGGCAATTTTGGGGATTTCTGAATCTACCTATCAGCCACGTTGGAATGGCAAAGAGTTTGAACCACGTCTTATGCTACCGCTATCGTTGTCATACGACCATCGCACGATTAACGGAGCAGATGCGGCGGTGTTTACTCGCTATATCGCCAAATTGCTTGCTGACCCACGCAAAATTTTACTGTAATTTTAGTAAAATAAAACCCACAAAAAAGGCGGAAATTTTTCCGTCTTTTTTGTTATAATTTTAAAAATTTAACCAGAAAAAACCATGCCAAACCGCCGTAGCCTATTAAAATCACTCATCGTCCTGCCCATTGCCTTCGCCATTGGGTGTAGCGACACGCCCAAATATACCGCCATGTCAAGCGGGGCAAAGGTTGTGGCATTGGGCGATAGTCTAACCTTTGGCTATGGGGCGGACAAATCCCAAAGCTATCCTGTTGTCCTTGCTCAAAAAACAGGCTGGAACATCATCAATATGGGCGTTAATGGCGATACGACCAAAGACGTACTTAACCGCATGGACAGCGTGATTGGCGAAAATCCCAAATTGGTGCTACTGGGGATTGGCGGCAATGACGTGCTAAGACGAGTAAATGCCAGCGAAACCCGTGCTAATTTGGTAAGCATTATCAAGGCATTGCAAGACAAAAATATCCCTGTGGTGCTGATTGCCGAGCCACATTTATCCGCCAGTGCCCTGTTTGGCAAGGCAAGCGATAACCCTGTGTATAAAGACGTAGCGAGCGAGATGAACGTACCATTACTTGAAAAAGCATGGTCAAATATCCTATCGGACGACAAACTAAAATCCGACCAAATCCACGCCAATGGGGTAGGGTACGCCAAATTTGCCGATGAGTTATATCAGTTTTTAAAGGAAATTGGCTATGTCTAAACGCATGATGAGTGCCAGTCTAAGTCTGTGCATGATACTGCCGATAATTGGTCTTGCCAATCCGTCATATAGTCCCCATGCTGATAGCGATAAAGCCCTGATTGGCAAATGGCAATGCCATATCAAACACGCCAATCCGCTCATTAAACAAGAAAGTCAGTTGCAGTTTTTTAAAAACCACACCATGCACGAGCATATTCGCATTTATTATGGACAGCCTAATGATTATGCCTATCAAATCGAATCCGCCACTGCCAAATCGTCATGGACATTGGCACAAGAGACCCTGCATTATGGCAATCATCAATTTCATAATTATGCCGTCAGAATGCCAAATGCCAATAAAGATGATTTGGAGCAGGCAAATATCGCCCTACAAAAATCCTTGCCAATGGTGCAGGACATGATAAATAATGACATTAACAAAAGAACGTTTGATATTCATTTTATCAATAAAAAATCTTTTATCACGAATGATGTGGACAGTCAGATATTTACCACGTGTCATAAACAAGGTTTATTTGGTTTTATTTTATAAGGAATAATCATGCAAAAATCTCTTTTATGGGCGATGATATTACCCATGACAGCCTTAGCAAATAGCAATATATCTGCCCCTGATGTGGTAGGTGATTGGCGTTGCGTGGCAGATAGTGAATACTATTTGTTAAAAACACTCATGCGTTATCATGCCGATGGTACGGCAACGGAGTTTATGGAAATCAAAGAAAAAGTAAATAATTTGCCTGAATTGGAATTTGGTATCATGAATTATCAATGGCAACTCAAAGATAATAAGCTATTGATGAGTAATCCAGACATCAATTATTATCAATATTATTTTATTTTACCTGATGGTGGCTTTTATAAATTTGACGATAAAGTAAATGCAGAAGGTAGGGCATTAATGATGGAGAGTTTTGAAGAAAATAATTGGCATTATCTTGAATTTGATGGCAAAGATAAACACCGTTATTATTTTGAAGATGGTTTTGAAGGGCATTGCCAACGCTTAAAATAAGTTTGGTTTTAATGATTGATTGTATATTAATTGGAGATAATAATGCTTAAAAATTTTCTTGCGTGTGTTTTGTTTTTACCAACATTAGTAATGGCAAATCTTGAACAGAGTTTGGTGGGTAAATGGGAATGTAAGGGCGTAGAAGATGAATATTTTCACTATACCAGCGATATTGAATATCGTGATAATGGTATATTGTCCGAAAAATCAATAATTTATAAGTGGGGTAAAGATGATGATTTTTATCAGATTGACACCATAAAAGCATTGTCAAAATGGCAAGTAATGGGCGATAAAATAAGATATTATGATAATATTGTCCAATCTTATGCGGTGGATATGCCAAATTACAACAGTACAGACGATTTTCCCAAGCACAGCAAGGATTCAATTTTGATTGCAAAATCCATCATAGAGCGGGCAAATTTTGAAAAAGAGATGGCAGATGAAATGATGGTTCGCATTCGTTTTATCGACAAAGACACTTATATTAGTGCTTTTGAAGGTATTGATGAGGATTTTCCAGTTGATATTGAAAATAACCATTGCAAACGTAAAATTTAATTTGGAGTAAAGTTATGAGCTACACACCCCCAAAAGTTTGGACGCCTAATGACATGGGCGGAAAATTTGGTGGCATCAACCGACCTAGTGCAGGGGCAAGGCACGAACAAACCTTGCCAAAAGGCGATAAGCCTTATCAGTTATACAGCCTAAACACGCCCAACGGCATTAAGGTTAATATCATCTTAGAATAGTTAAAGGCGTTGGGGCTACTCGACTATGATGCCTTTAAAATCAACATCATGAATGGCGAGCAGTTTGGCACAGGCTTTGTGGAGATTAACCCCAATTCAAAAATCCCTGCACTCGTGGATTATAGCACCGACACGCCCATATCGGTGTTTGAAAGTGGGGCGATACTGCTTTATCTTGCCCAAAAGTATGACAAATTTTTACCAAAAAATCCGACCGACCACGCCCAAATGCTGTCGTGGCTCATGTGGCAAATGGGTCCAGCTCCCTTTGTTGGTGGTGGTTTTGGGCATTTTTATGCGTACGCTCCCACGCCGATTGAGTACGCCATTAACCGCTATGCGATGGAAACCAAACGCCAGCTTGATGTGCTAGACAAACATCTGGCGGAGCATGACTATATGGCGGGCGAGTACAGCATTGCTGACATGGCGATTTATCCGTGGTATGGGGCGTTGGTGCTAGGCAATTTGTACATTGGCGAGAATGACTATGCCAAATATAACGCGTCTGAATTTTTGAGTGTACACGAATACCAAAACGTCATACGCTGGGCGAATACCATAAAAAATCGCAAGGCGGTAGAGCAGGGCGAGAAGTTGGAATTATTGCCAATGGCATGATAAATCCAATATCAATTTAAAAGATTGATTAATTATTGGTTAATTGTTTTTGATATAGGGTGAATTAATTTGCCCTATATCAAATTAAAAATTATCGCTTAATTTATATTAGTCATTTTAATATTAAAAACATAGGAATAAATATCAGCCATACCAAAATTATTCATCGCCAGTATCATAAGTCTCATGGCGACCATGACTTATGCCAATACCGATTTTAATAAAGATGATTTGGTTGGGGTTTGGCAATGTGATTTATTGATAGAGCAAGTGGACGGCAATGTTACCAAAAGTCAAAATATACAACATTTCTTTGCCGATGGGCGTTCGGTAGGTTATGGCGAAACTCGGCAGATTTATCAAGGGGTAGATATTCAATCCGTCTTTATGAGTACGCAAGATAATTGGGATTTTGATGGTAAGCATTTGACGGTAAATGTGGGGAATATTAATCATGTGATGATTTATAATGCCATATCAAAACAACGAGAATATGAGAAGGAGTCAGAAATGCAGGCTTTATTTATAGAAATGTTTAGAGAAAATAGCCCAATAATACAAGCGGTAACGGTGATTGATAGAGATAGTTTTAGTTATGAGCTGGGGGCGATTAATTATGGCGAGATAAAACAAAAAACGGCTCACTGCAAACGTTTGGGCGGATAAGGTAAATAAAGATGGGTTTTCTTGGTTATTTAATATTAGGTAGTGCGGTATATGTCATCGGATTTATGATAAATTTAAAAATCCTAAATCCCAAACGCAAAGCAGGCACAAACTACACACTCACACACCCGACCATGATACAGCTATTATTGGCGTGTTTTGTGGTCATGCTTGCGGTATCGGCACTGCTTGGGAGGTTTGTGATGGGGCATGAGAGCTTGGATTTGGCATTTATTTTGGCAAATAGCATGGTGGCGACGTTTGTGTTTTATTTTGGGTTAAATCCCGACCAGTCGCAGATGAATTTACCAGATTAATGTTGGTTTTGGAGTATATTCGTTTTCTTAGGCTAAAAGTGGTGCTGATAATTTTTCATGAATAAACGCACATTTATCATAAAATACCATTTGCATAAAAGCCAAAGCGGTGGTAAATTATAGCAGTTTAACCGATTAACTAAGTTACAAATTTGGAGCGAGCATGACGAATAAGTTACTTGACTTGATTGAATCATCAGGGGCGAAATGGGTGGATTTTCGTTTTACCGACACACACGGCAAAGAAATGCACCTAACCTTTCCTGCATACAGCGTGGACGAAGACACCCTAGAAGACGGTAAGATGTTTGACGCGTCAAGCGTGGCAGGGTGGAAAGGCGTGGAAAGCTCGGACATGATATTGTTGCCGGACGTTGATACTGCCTATCTTGACCCATTTTTTGAAGTACCAACGGTGGTGGTGGTGTGCGACATCATCGAACCTGACACCATGCAAGGCTATGCCAAAGACCCACGTTCTATCGCCAAGCGTGCCGAAGTGTACCTAAAATCGACAGGTCTGGGCGATAAAGCCTTGATAGGCCCTGAACCTGAATTTTTTGTCTTTGATGAAGTCAAATGGGACATTGATATGTCAGGAGCCAGACACACCGTCATTTCTGAAGCGGCGGCGTGGAGTACCAACAAAGACTATGCGTGGGGCAATAGCGGTCAGCGTCCTGCCGTCAAAGGGGCGTATGCCGTCGTACCGCCCATTGACCATTATCATGACATGCGTGCGGTGATGTGCGACCGCATTGATGAAGTCATGGGCGAAGGTCGTATTGAAGTACATCATCACGAAGTGGCGAGCAGTCAGCTAGAAATCGGTATTTCTTTTAATACGCTCGTTAAAAAAGCGGACGAAGTACAGCAGTTTAAATACATCGTACAAAATGTCGCCAGTCAATTTGGCAAAACCGCCACTTTCATGCCCAAACCCTTAGTTGGAGACAATGGCTCGGGCATGCATGTGAATATGTCCATCTCAAAAGATGGTGTAAACATGTTTTCTGGCGATGAGTACGCAGGACTGTCTAAGACTGCTTTGTACTTTATTGGTGGGATCATCAAGCACGCTCGTGCCTTAAACGCCATTACCAATCCTAGCACCAATAGCTACAAACGCCTTGTACCGCACTTTGAGGCACCGATTAAGCTGGCGTACTCGGCGTCCAACCGCTCGGCATCGATTCGCATCCCTCATGTCAATAGCCCCAAGGCGGTGCGTGTGGAAGTGCGTTTCCCTGACCCTTCTGCCAACCCTTATTTGGCGTTTTCGGCACTACTTATGGCAGGGCTTGACGGCATTGAAAATAAAATTGACCCTGGTGAAGCGTCCGATAAGAACCTGTATGATTTGCCCCCAGAAGAAGAAATGCTTATCCCAACGGTGGCAGAAAATCTAGAAGTGGCACTAAATGCCCTGCGTGATGACCATGACTTTTTGTTAAAAGGTGGGGTCTTTACCAAAGAGATGATTAACGACTATATTGCTCTAAAAATGAAAGAAGTACAGCGTATTAATGAAGCGGTACACCCCTTAGAATTTGATATGTATTATCGTTGCTAATCGTTAGGGTACGCCCTAAAAAGACAGACGGCATGAATTTGGTTTTATGCCGTTTTGTTTTGCGTGCATTTTTGGTGATTTTTGGGTACAATAAGATTATTTTGTAACATTGGAACTTTAGATGACTCATTTTTCAAAATCAACCTTTTTCAAATCAGCGATGTGCGTGGCATTATCTATCCTGCCGACATTGAGCTTTGCTTATCACATCCAAATCACCGAGCCTGCCGAAGACCGTGCCTATCATCGCCCTGTCCAGAGCATTGATGTGCAGGCTACTGTGTCGCCAACATTGGAGATGGGCTATACCACAGCGGTGCTATTAAATGGCAAAGTGGTGGGTGATGGGCTAACCGCCAGCGTGCCAACCATTGATTTGGTGGCAGGCGAGTACACGCTAGAAGCCATCGTGATGGATAAAAATGCCCAAACGGTGGCGAGCGATACTCGCACGGTCTACGTCATTCAAAACAACCAAATCCAACGCAAAAAGAAAGCCGCCATTGCCGAGCGAGAAGCGTATGATAATTCGTCAATTTGGCATAAGATTGCGGTGGGTCTAAACCCCAAAGTTCAAGCCCCACCAAAGGTCTATGAATCCACGCCGACATGGGAGCTTAGGGATTTGCCAAATAAACCAAATAAATAAGTCCTGTTTACAAATAAAAGCCCTGTGTAAACAGGGTTTTGTTATTTAGCTTTTATCAAACACCTTATTCATCCATTTGCCAATGTCTTTAATCTGCTCCATGCATACTTGATGAGCCATGCCGTAGCGTTTAAATTCAGGCGACAGACCCAAAGTGGTGAGTTTTTCGTTTGCCTTAACCCCGAGCACCGATGGCACGACATCGTCATAATCGCCATGGTCGATTTTAACAGGTAGGGACGCATTAATATCAAGCTCGCCAATCTCCTGCTCGGTGGCAAGATAAGTGGATAAGGCAAGTAGTCCTGCCAATGGTCGGCTGTTGGTCAGGGCGTTGTGATAAGCAACAGCACCGCCTTGGGAAAACCCTGCGATGATGATGTTCTGACTGGGTATGCCTAGACGCACTTGTTCATCAATCAAGTCATTAATACGTTCGCTAGATGCCTTGATTTGGGCGGTGTCCACCTTTCTGTCTAGGCTCATCTCCAAGATGTCATACCATGCAGGCATGACATAACCGCCATTAACGGTCACAGGGATGGATGGGGCGTGCGGAAAAATGAATCGCACACTAAGCTCATCGGAGAGTCCAAGCTCAGGTACGACAGGCACGAAATCATGACCGTTCGCCCCTAAGCCATGAAGCCATATCACGGCGTGTTCGATGGGTTTGTCTTTGGGGTTATGAATGACTGTTTCAAAAGGAAGTGGTGAGACCATGTCAGCTCCTAAGCAAGGCTCAATGTTCAATACACGCTAATTATACATAATTTTTAAAAATTCTTACAGATTTTTTGCAATTTTGCCTTATAATAGGCTAATTTTTTACGATAATAGGTGAGCTATGCAGTGGCGTGGTCGCAGACAGAGTAATAATATCGAAGACCGCCGTGGCGGTGGTGGTATGAAGGCAGGTGGGCTAAGTATTGGCAGTATCATCCTTGCCCTTGTCCTGTGGAAAGTATTTGGAGTTAGTCCCGAGACCACGCTAGGGGTCACTCAGCAGATAGGACAGGCGAACCACCAACAATCCGCCCCTGCCAATGAGACTGCCGACCAAGCCGAAAGCCGTGAGTTCGTGGCGACTGTGCTTGCCGATACCGAAGACGTGTGGACACCCATTTTTACAAAACTCGGTGGTACTTATCAGCCACCAAAATTGGTTATGTTTACAGGTTCGGTCAAGTCAGCGTGTGGGGCGGCGACATCTGCCAGCGGTCCTTTTTATTGCCCTGCCGACCAAAAAGTGTATCTGGACACGCAGTTTTTTGTGGACATGAGACGGCACATGGGTATTGGCAGTGAGCGTCATGGCAGCACCGAGCTGTCTCGCCAAGACCAAGTGGGCGACTTTGCCCAAGCCTATGTCATCGCTCATGAAGTGGGACATCACGTTCAGACCCTGCTTGGAATATCCCAAGAAGTGCGAAAAGCCCAAATGCAAGGCAATGAGCGACAGGCAAATGAGCTGTCCGTCCGCCAAGAGTTGCAAGCTGACTGCTTTGCAGGCATGTGGGCAAAGAAAAACCACGAACGCACTGGCTTTTTACAACAGGGTGACATCGAAGAAGCCTTAGACGCTGCCGAAAAGATTGGTGATGACTATCTACAACACAAATCGCACGGACACGTGGTGCCTGACAGTTTTACTCATGGCACGAGTGCTCAGCGTCAGCGTTGGTTCTATCGGGGGTTTGAGACGGGCGACATCCAAGCCTGCGATACCTTTGGCACCAATCAGCTCTAAGTGCTTGACTTGTAAAATACACAAGGACGGTTTTGGCTGTCCTTTTTGATTAAATGGTTTGGACTTCGGTTGGACGTAAATCATTCATTTTGAATAAATTTTAATCAAAATCTTGTCTATTTGTCAAAAAATGCTATAATCTTACGCTCACTCTCTGATGTTTCAAAAATCATTCACCAGCCGTCACGCCATGCAAGGTATCATCACACTTCTGCTTATCCTAACCCCGATGTTTGTTGGTTTTGCCCTGCCAAACAGCAAAAAAAGCACGCATTTGGCGGAGCGTGGGCTTAATTATCTGGTGTTCATCATCTTGATGGTGATTGGCATGGAGCTAGGACTGGTTGATGATTTACAGCATAAACTTGCCAATATCGCCCTGTATCTGTCGGTACTTATGGTGCTAACCATCGGCTCAGGGTTGATGGCTTTGGTGGTTTTTGACCGTATATCGCCTTGTCAGTATCGCTCACAGCAAAGCCCGACTGCCAAGCCTAATGTCAGCATTCACGGCAGTCTGACCCAAATCCTGTGTCTGGCGATGGGCTTTATTATTGCTAAGTTTTTACCTGCCACGTGGCACCCGCCAGAGAAGACCACGACGGTGCTACTCATGCTACTGTTGTTTTTGGTGGGTATTTCACTCAAAGGTTCAGGTGTCAGTCTCAAACAAGCACTGCTAAATAAGCGGGGCTTGCAAATCAGCTCGATCTTTGTGGGGGTAACACTGCTCTCAGGTGTCCTTTTTGCCCTGCTTTTTGATGACGTGTCAGTCGCTCAGGGCTTGGCGTTGTCATCGAGTTTTGGTTGGTACTCGCTCTCAGGCACGATAATGACGGACGCTTATGGGGCGGTGTGGGGCAGTGTGGCACTGCTAAACGACCTAGGGCGAGAAGTGCTGGCACTCATCTTTATCCCATGGGTCATGCGACATTCATCATCGGCAGCGATAGGGCTTGGGGGTGTGACCAGCCTTGACTTTACTCTGCCAACACTCACGCAGGCGGGTGGGGCTTCTATCATTCCGCTAGTCATCAGCTTTGGTTTTATTACCAATCTTATCTCACCTGTTTTAATGGTGTTTTTTGCCAGTTTTTCTTAGATGTTTTTAAGGTTTATTAAAAAATTATTAGGGCGTATTGAACTTTTGTATTTGCAATGAAAAATGAGAAAAATCGCATATTTTTCAAGGAAAAAGTGAGGTTTGGTAGTCATTCTATCAAACGAGCTTTTATTATGAAAAACAAGATTTAGCCATTTTTCGTGCAAAAACATTGTTTTATTTCTAAAACATTTCTATATTTTAAATTGTGTTATAAAGGTTCAATACGCCCTGATATAAAATTAATAGAATAATTATCTAATTATAATATAAAATAATAATTATTTTTATTTGTTTTTATATGATAATTTTTATAAAAATGACAAAAATTAATTTCGCTATTATATGTCATTTTCAAAAATTAATCTAGAAATATTTTTTATCAAAAAAAATACTATTTTAAAATAACTTTTATTCGAAAAATAAAATAATTCTCTTATTTTCAATGACTTGAATTTATATTCTACAAATATTATTGTTATTTTTATAAATTATTTTTAAAATTTTTATGATTATTTATTGTTTTTTTTGTTGGTTTTTTATAAATATGATTAATAAAAATTTTTTTAAAAAATAATATTATTTTACTTCAATCTCAACTTAAAATTACAACTTATTGATTTTTTGATGATTATTTTCGGGTTGTGGGGGGGCGAATTGCAATTTGCCCTTGATAAATCAATTACTTATACAAAGTTGAGAATGGGGTATTATTTTAGATAAATATTTGACTTATAAAAATTATTTGTTATAATACTTGCCAGCTTGCCAGCTAATTATTTGCCTATTAAAAAGTAATTAGTCGAATATTAACAGGTGTTTGCAAAGGCTGCTAAAGGGTCTGATTGAACATTTAGTTTCGCTCTTGTTTTACAGGTTTGTCAGACAAATAATTAATACAGGTAATAATCTGCATGAATCGGTAGATAGGGGGCTAAGATGTTGTTGGATAATTTGCGAGCGATGGCGGTTTTTGTGGCAGTCGTTAGGCATGGTTCATTTAGTGGTGCCGCTAAAGAACTAAATATTACCACAAGTGCAGTTAGCCAACAGATTCGCTCATTGGAAAACGAGCTTGGGGCGGTGTTATTGCAACGCTCGACACGCAGAGTTAGTCTTACCGAAGTGGGCGAGTTATTTTACCAGTCAGCCTTAAAAATGGTAATGGCAGCCGAGATGGGTTGGCATCAGGCAAGCCGTTTGCGTGATAACGTCATGGGCAACCTAACCATTGCGACCACACCACAGGTGGCTTGCCAATATCTTATGCCTGCTTTGGCGGATTGGTTGGTGCAAAATGAATCTTTGTCGCTACACTTTATGGTGCGCGGGGAAGAGCTTGACATGACTCATGACCGTGTGGACATCTGCGTGGGTTTCGTCGATGCCAAAGAAGTAAGTGAACATGATAAAAATGATGTGTTACTGACTTATGTGCCACAGTTATTATTGGCATCGGGCGACTATCTGGATAGGCATGCACCCATCCACAGCATTGATGATTTGGCTGAGCAGGATTTTATTTTGTTAGACGGCAATCGCACGATAACCTTCGCTACAGGTGAGACGGTCGCCATAAAAAGTCGCCTTAGTACTAACAGCTCTAAAATCGCCCTAAAACTTGCCATGTCGCACCAAGGCATCATCAAGGTTAATGTTTTGGACGCTAAGCCATTCATCCAAAGTGACGAGCTTAAAAACGTGCTGGCAGGGCATGAACTACCGCCCTTGGCATTGGTGGCAAGACTGCCCGATAAAGAATTTCAGCCCATCAAAGTGCAACGCTGTTTGGATATTTTGGTAAAGTATTTTGCTAATCTTGAATAAAAAATAAAACGCTCATCATTGAGCGTTTTTTGCGATGTGGCGTTTTACCAATCTATCAGCATCCGTACGGCTGTCCAATGCCGAGAGCAGAGCGTATGCCCCGATAAATTTGCGACTGATGAACATCAGCTCTTTGGGTGGTAGGCTAAATTCTAGCGACTGCATGCCTGATTTGGCGGTGGTCATGACACGCTGATATAGGTCGCTTTTTGCCCAGATGTATTTGTCATCATCGAGATATTCGCTGTCTGCGGTATCGCTGTCGGCAAATGGCTCGCACGCCATCATTAGCACGTCCGCCACATTATCTTGGGGTTTGCCCGTTAATTTATCAAAAAAATCATAGCCAGTCATCGCATTTTTCATCATCGTTTTGTCTTGATAATGACCTGCGATGAGTAGATTTTTGGCAATGGTTAATAATTTGTCATCAAATTGTTTAATCGCCCCAAAATCGAGGAGTATCAATTTGTCTTGTTCGGTAACATCATCAAGTCTGACCAAATAATTGCCAAAATTGGGGTCGGTTTGCATCTCGCCCCATTCAAAAATCTCTCGTATGACAATGTCAATGGCAGATTGCCCTAAGTGATTACGGCGTGTTTGATTTAATGATTGTAGGGCAGGGTCATTTAAATGAATGCCTGCTTCATAGCTCATGCAAATCAGGCGGGGCGTGGAATAATTATCATAAATGGTCGGTACGATATACCGCTCATCGCCTTTGAGATAATCGGCAAATCGCTTGGTGGTGTTTGCTTCCATGACATAATCCACTTCCCGATGTAATAACTGCCTAATCTCGCCAAACCAGTCATCTAGGGCTTTGGTTTGGGGGACGGCGTTGGTAACCTTTAATAAATGTTTAAATAACGACAAATCCGAATCAATGGCTTGGGCGACATTGGGGTATTGGACTTTTAGGACAACTTCTCGTCCTGAATATTTGTGCGTGGCTTTGTGGACTTGGGCAAGGCTTGCCGTGCCAATGGGTGTCCGCTCAATCTCAAAATCATCAATCCGCTCACCCAGCTCCGCCCGTATCGTCTGATAGATGATGTGCCACGCCAGTGGGGCGGTCTGAGCGTCTAGGGAGTGCAGGGCATTGACAACTTCACGAGGGAGCATATGCTCGCCATATAACGCCAGCATTTGCCCGACTTTGACAACTGACCCCTTTAATTTGCCAAGCTCTGCCACCAAATAATCCGCCTGCTCTTGCATGAGCGTGTGTTTTTGGAGTTCCCGCTGTTCTTTGGATAAAAAAAGCCCCGTAACGCCACTTTTCGCCCAGTTTTTGCCGATGTTTAGGGAAGTTTTGGCAATGCTTAACTGGCGAGAAAGGGTGGACGTTTTTACGGTATCTAGGGGCTTTTTGTCGGTCATTGAGCTATCAAATCATTTAAAATTGGCGATTATAGCAGAAAACGGGGGTTTTGGCTATGCTCTTTTGGGGGTAGGTGTGGTTGGGTGTTGGCGGTAGAAAATGCCAAGTTTGTTGCTTGGCATTTAAATGAATTAAATCAAAATCAGCCAATTATCATTGAGCCAATTTGCACAACTTGCCAATAAGTCGTTATCCAAATCACAAGATAAGTCATCAAACGCAATCACGTCATGATTGGTAAAGCGGTTAATGAGTGCCAGCTCTTCATCATTAAAACACACGCATTCGCCATTGATGTACCAATCGTCATTTTGTCGGACAAATCGGCAGGCAGGATTTATCATCAGGCATTCGCCATTTTGTAAGCGTTCAGCCAGTTCATCAGGGGCAAGTTCGTCATCAAAGGCAATCAAATCATATTGGCGTTTGCTAACCAATTCACTCAACGCTTGGGTTAAAATGGCGTTGCCTTTGTCAGAATTTAGTAAATTGATAAGCTCATTTTTTATGGTAGAAATACTCTCGTCTGTCAGCTCATAAGCGTTGTTTTGTAAGGCTTGGGGCAGGATAAGCGGAGAGAATAGGGCGTGTTCGCCTGTGGCAACATCTGCCACTTCGTCTAGGATTTGCACCATGTTGGGACGGCGAAACCCAAAGCTAAACGTCAAACAGTCGTCTTGGGCGACCCCATAATGGCTACGGCGTGGCGGTACATACAGCACGTCCCCTGCTTCTAGGATTTCATCAAAAATAATCTGCCCCATGTCGTCAAGCAGGCGAATGGGCTGACCTTCAATAAATGGCGTGTCGCTACTGCACATTTTGCCAAGCGTCCAACGGCGAGAGCCATACCCTTGTGCCAAAAACACGTCATATTCATCATAATGCTCGCCTACCGAACCACCCGCCCCAGCGACCGATACCATGATGTCGTCTTGTTGCCATTTTGGAATAAAATCAAAGGCTTGCCACAGCTCGCCAAGCTCGGGCGACCACTGTTCTAGGTTTTGCACCAGCACTGTCCATAGGCGTGGGGTGTTTTGCAAATCTTGCTCGGTCAAAGGCGAATTTTTGAGCGTCCACTCCTTTGGGTTGTCGTCTTTTTGGGTGATAAGCCGTGCTGATACGCCGTCTTCTATCGCCAAATCAAGCACGTCTGTCGGCTCAAACATACCCACAAGGGCAGGCAAGCCGTTTTTGATAAGTAGAGGCTTTTTTTGCCAATATTCTGCCAAAAAAATCTCGGGCGTGATGTCGGAAGGCAGGCAAAAGGGGAGTTTGTCGGTCATGGATGTCTCTTTTTGATAAATCTGTTATCTTTAAAATGTGATGTTGTTAATCATTGGTATGTTTGAAATTATCCAAAATCATTAGGGCGAATGTGATTCGCTCCTACCAAATTAACACAAGGTTTAAATTTTCTATTTTATCAATGTTTCCCCCAAAAAACCATTTTTTACCACAAATTTAATGACTCATTTAAAAAGCGGTTTAAAAATGGGCGATTTTTCTTTATAATGGCAATTTTATGCGATTAAGAGAATATCATGTCAGACACCCATTTAGATGACCAGTTTAGCGATAATGCCGAGCAAGAATTTGACAGCCCAGACAACTTAGAACACTTAGACGAGCTAGACAATCGCAAATTAAGCCCTACCCAAATTGACGAGTTGCATATTCAGCTTGATGAAGCAGGACGAAATTTGCGTACCATTCGGGATTTTATCCGTTTTTGTGTAAGCAAACTGCGTGAATATGACGTGGTGGTGGCACAGGGGACGACCGATGAATTTGCCGAAAGCTCTGCCATTGTTCTGCATACGTTAAACCTAGATTGGGGGGCAAATCCTGAGATTTTGGATTGTCGTTTGACTGATAGCGAAAAGCAGGCGGTGCTTGACCTATTGTCCGAGCGGATTATTCAGCGTAAGCCTTTATCGTATCTCATTAACTTAGCGTATTTTTGCAATTTGCCGTTTTATGTGGACGAGCGTGTGCTTATTCCACGCTCGCCCATTGCCGAGCTTATTAATCAAAACTTCTACCCGTATTTTGATGTGGATAATGCCAGCAAAGCCAAGTTTTTTGCCCATGGTTTACAAGAGTTGCAACTGGCTCCGCCTGAGCGGATTTTAGACCTTTGCACAGGGTCAGGCTGTATTGCCATTGCTTTGGCGGTAGCTTTCCCTGATGCCAACGTCGACGGGGCGGATATTGATAAAGATGCCCTAGAAGTGGCATGGACGAATGTCGAACATCACGAATTATCTCATCAGGTCAATCTCATTGAGAGTGATTTGTTTGCCAAAATCCCTGCCGAGAATCAGTACGAACTGATTGTAACCAATCCGCCTTATGTGGATGCTGCGGTCATGGCGGAGTTGCCACCTGAGTTTTTGCATGAGCCAGAACACGCCTTGGCGGCAGGGCAGGACGGTTTGGACTTGGTACACCAAATCTTGTACCATGCTCCTGATTATCTGACCAAAGACGGGCTTTTGGTGTGTGAAGTGGGCGACAGCGAATGGGCGTTACGCCAATCTTATCCTGAGATTCAGTTTGACTGGCTCACCTTTCAAAAAGGCGGAAGTGGGATTTTTGCTATTACCTGCGAGGAGCTTTTGGAATATCGTGATGAGTTTAAAAGGCAGGTGGATAGGGTGAAGGGGAGATAATGGATTTAACCAATCTAAAAATCGGTACGGTATTTACTAACGCTCAATTGATGGAAAAATTCGGCGTATCAAATTCTAGTGGTATGCGCCGCAGTCGAAAAAAACAATGTGTTGATTTTGGTTCATAAAAAAGACAGTGTTTATCAAGACAGATGGCAAGATGATAAGCTGCTTTATACAGGCATGGGGCTAAAGGGCGACCAAGATGTGAATTTTGGTCAAAATAAAACATTGGCACAATCAAAAACCAATGGTGTTGCAGTGCTTTTGTTTAACAACCCAATGCCAAATGTTTATGAGTATGAAGGTGAGGTTGTTTTGGCAGGTAAACCTTTTTGTGAAAAACAGCGTGATGAAAGCAATAAAGAAAGGCAGGTGGTAATTTTTCCACTTTGCTTTAAATCATAAGGGGGTAATATGTCAGGCAACACAATAGGACAACTTTTCACCATAACCACCTGTGGCGAGTCT
>NZ_MUXV01000059.1 GCF_002014975.1 Moraxella bovis | reverse complement strand
ATTTTAGTTTAACAATGCCTAAATTTAATTTGCGAGCGGGTTTTGACCACAGCTATTATTTTATTTCTAGTTTTATTGGCGAGCATATTGCCTTTCATGCCAAGTATTTGAAATAATGAGAAAACACCTTTTTTACGATGAAAACGGTGTTTTTTTGTTTTCGGGCTGCCTGAAACGGTTTTATTTTACTCCTTAACGCGTAATTCCACAGCCGTCCGCCCAATCGCCTCCGCCATACTCACTTTTGGCACATAACCGAGTATTTGCCTAGCCTTATCAATGTTTAATACCATATCAAAATTCAACGCCCCGACGCTATAAGCGGTCAGAATCGGCTCTTTTTGGGTCAGTTTGGCGATGGTTTCTAGCCCTAATGCAAGCGTACGCAAAATCGGATATGGCACGGCTTTAACCTTAAAGTCCATTTTTAATTCATCAACAAACAAGTTATCCAGCACCGCCCTTAACGCCATCGGTTCGCCACCCGTAATGTTAAACGCCTGCCCGCTGATACCGCTTGGCAAATCCGTACGCACCGCACAGAGCATGGCTTCCACCACATTGTCGGCAAAAGTGAAATCCATCATCGCCCGCCCACCATTTGGCAAGGGCAAAAAGCCTTTTTGTTCAATCACTTTTAATAAACGGGGAATCAGCACTTGGTCGTATTTGCCAAAAATCGCACGGGGGCGGAGCATAATATAGCGTGTTTGGGGGAATTGTTGCACCATTTTTAGGATAACCGTTTCGGCTAGGGCTTTGGTATGGGCATAGTGATTGACATAAGAGCTAGGCTGATAATCTTCTTTAATATCAAGATGATTTTGATAGTCAAAATACAAAGATGGCGTAGAAATATGCACAAAATACGGCACGCCTGCCTGTCCTGCTTGCTCGGCAAGTTGCTTTGTCGCCCCCACATTGACGGCATAAAAATCCTGATACGCTCCCCAAGGTGATGACAACCCTGCACAATGCCACACCGCATCCACCGTCTCAAAAATGTGGTTGGGCAACCACTCCACCGCCAAATCGCAGGCATAAGTCTGACCCCCAAGCGTGGCAAGCTCGTTCAATACTTCTTTGTTTCGCCCCACCGCAATGACTTGATGACCCCGCCCCAACGCCATATCGCAAGCTGTCCGCCCAAGTCCGCTCGTTGCTCCTGTGATTAAAATTTTCATTGATTACCCATTGTTTAAATTTGCCAAATCGCCCCTGCCAAAGTCAGCCCCGCCCCCGTGCCACCGTTTTGCCCCGTTGCCATTGCCCAGCAATGACCGCTTCGTGTAGCACCGTGGGCAAGAACGCAGAGACTTGATTGCCGTGCGTGGGGTAAATGTTGATGACTTTTTGTGGGTCAATGTGCAAGCGTTTGATGAGATGGCTCATGCCCAAATGACTGGCTTGATGGACTACCCACAAATCTATATCTTTGATGGTTAAGGGATTTTGTGGTGTGGCAAATAATTTCTCCAAAAAGACGGGCAACACTTCGCTCGTTTTTTTAAACACGCCAAAGCCGTCCATGGCAAAACAAAAATCGCTGTCCGTCATGCCTGTTTTGGGATTTCTTGCTGTGTCACCTGCCTTGATTTGACAATATTCAATGCCGTCAGGATAGCTTTGCATCAAAAAGCTCGTCAGCCCACCGCCATTGCCCGCCCCTTTTTCAAGAATGACGCAACTTGCCCCATCGCCAAAAATCAACGCTGTTTCATCGTTCTGCCAATTCAAGCCCCGAGACGCCAAATCGGACGCACAAATGGCAATGCGTTTGTAATACCCCATATTCAATAACGCTTCTGCCTGTTGCAAAGCAGGCAAAAAGCCCACGCAACTGGCATTGACATCATAGCCTGTGCCTTGCCAATTGAGTTTTGCAAAAATATGGCTTGTGGTGCTGGGCAAGGCTTGCTGTGGTACGCCATTGACCGTAATCAAAAGGTCAATGTCCGACAAAGACAAGTTGGCTTGCTTGCACGCGTCCAAAATCGCCTGCCCTGCCAACTCAGCTTGGGTTAAATGTAAATCAGCGTGATGACGATACAAAATGCCACTTCTTTTTTGTACATAGCCGTCTGGTTTATTTAGGTGTTTATCAAGCTCGCCAGAATGGACTTTTTGCTGTGACAATGCCTTGCCTGTGGCGATGAGGCGTAGGGGGAGTATGGTCATGATTGTACCTTTTGATAATAGTTGATAAACATTAAAACGCCAATTGCTAATATGAATCCTGCCAATAAATCCACCCCATAATGAAAGGCAAAATATTGGGTAGAAATCATCAAACCAATGGTAATAGGCAATAACGCCAAGCCAATTTGTACCGCTGATTGATAAAGAAAAATCCATTGATAAATACTGCAAATCCTGTATGTAAACTTGGAAATGCGTCAATGCCAACAATAGACCTCCTGCAAAACCCTTCCTATGCTAAAATACCCCAATGAACTACGAAGCATCCACACACTTATCTGATGAAAAGTTTAAACGCTTAATTGGTGTTAAGCGAGAAGTCTTTAACAACATACTTGCTTGTTTAGAGCAAGCACAAGCTAGCATACATCAAAGAGGTGGTAGAAAACTCAAAATTGGTATGCCCAATTTGTTAATGGCAACCTTGCAGTATTTTAAAGAATATCGCACCTATGAGCAGATAGCCGCTGACTTTGGCATCCATGAAAGCACACTTATCCGTAAAAGCCATTGGATTGAAGACACACTAAGCAAGCAAGGCTTTGCCATTGCCACCCAAACACCCACCAAAGATGACATTGCGATTGTGGATGTGAGCGAAGTGCGTGTTAATCGTTCTAAAAAAACCAAGCATTGATGTATTCTGGCAAGAAAAAGCGTCATACCGCAAAGGTGCAATGTATCATCAATCACCACAAGGTCATCTTACAAGTAGACACCAGCATCATTTAAATGCATGACTTTAAGCTCTTTAAGTGTAAATAACGGGTGAGTTTTTTACACTTTACCAATATTTGTGGTTTTTATTTATAATACGCTTTTTACTTTTGATAAATCGCCATGAAATTAAGAATCCTAAGTGTCGGACACAAAATGCCTGCATGGGTACAGACAGGCGTGGACGAATACGCCAAACGCATACAGCCAATGATGAGTACCGAGATTGTGGAGATACCCCCTGCCAAACGTGCCAAAAATCCATCATTTGCCGAAATAGAAAAATACAAAACCCAAGAAGGGCAAGCCATTTTGTCCGCTCGCCTACCCAAAGAAAAGCTCTGGGTGCTAGAAGTCAAAGGCGAAATGCTCTCTACCGAACGCCTTGCCGACCGTTTGCAGACTGCCATGACGGACGGCACCGATATCGCTCTGGTCATCGGCGGGGCGGACGGGGTGTCGGCGGACGTGCTAACGCAGGCGGATTTTAAATGGTCGCTGTCGGATTTGACCCTGCCCCACCCTTTGGTGCGAGTGGTGCTGATAGAACAGCTCTATCGGGCGATGAGTATCATTAATAATCACCCCTATCATCGGGCGTGAGTGGGTAGGGTACACACATTTGAAATAGGTACTGTTCAATAAAGAGATATTTTTAAAATTTAGACGTGTAGGGTAATTTATTCATCCAAAAATCAATGCGTTTATAGGGCAAATGCATCTAAAAGCACGGTCAATTAACAATACCTTTAAAACACCCCCTTTGCCGTAAATACCCCCACCCCACCGCCAAACTCGCCCCTACCATATCCGCCACGCCGTCCCATACATCCATGGTGCGTGTGGTAAAATAGCCTTGTATCAGCTCGCTTGCCATCGCCCAGCCCAAAGCCACCGCCCACAGGTAGAGTGCTTTGGTTTTGGTATTGATGTTAAATAACAGTGATAACAAATAAAACTGCCCAAAAAACATCGCAAAATGAACCACTTTATCCAAATGGCTAATGCTTGGCACTTGACAGCTTGGTACACGCAAAAAAAGTCCATAGCAGGACAGCCCAAACCACACCAGTATGGCAAACCACAGCCATTTGACAGAAAATTTTATCATCATCAATCATCACATCACACAAACCGGTCATCATAACAAATTTTATGGTAATTTTTTATGAAAAAATGATGAATTTCACCTATAATATGTCCTTTGTTCGTCCATTTTTCATTTTCATGCAAATCATCAACTTAGACCCACATGCCCCCACCGCCTTGCCCCCACACGCCTTGACCATTGGCAACTTTGATGGGGTGCATTTGGGACATCAGGCAATGCTCCAAACCTTAATCAAAGACGCCACCAAGCAATCACTTGCCACTGCCGTCATGGTGTTTGAGCCACAGCCTAGGGAATTTTTTAGCCCACAAAGCCCCCCTGCCCGCTTGACAAACTTTGCCGAAAAAGTCGCCTTGCTGGGCGGTCATGGCATAGATTTTGTCATCAAGGCAAATTTCAATGACGATTTTCGCCACCTATCCGCCCACGCTTTTGCCACGCTTTTGACCACTTTGAGGGCAGAGCATCTGGTGCTGGGCGATGATTTTCGTTTTGGACATGACCGCACAGGCGATAAGGCGTTTTTGCAGGGGCTGGGGTTTAGCGTGGATAGCCTTGCCACTATCGCCCATGATAAGGTGCGAGTTAGCTCCACGGCGGTGCGTGGTGCGTTGGCACAGGGCGATTTGGACACCGCCAAAATCATGCTTGGGCGAGACTATACCATGACAGGGCAAGTGGTACATGGCGACAAAATTGGGCGTACGCTTGATTTTCCCACCGCCAACGTTGCCTTAGATAGGCTAAAACCTGCCACACAGGGGATTTTTGGGGCGGATATTTTAGCAGTTAAGGACGGCAAGGCAGTTGATTTATATGCCTTAGGGGGCGGCATCAAAGGTCAAACCGCAAGCAGCCTATTTGGGGCGGTCAATGTCGGCAAACGCCCAAGCGTAAACGGCACGGATTATCGCCTAGAAGTGCATTTGCCAGAGTTTACAGGAGATTTGTACGGCATGACATTGAGTGTGATTTTTAAAAAATACTTGCATGGCGAGCGTCATTATGAGAGTTTAGCACAGTTAAAAGACGGCATAAAAAGGGACGTGGATGAGCTTGTGGCATGGCACAATGCTTTATAACCATGACATCTAGGGCGTACCAAATGCGTCCTTTTTTGTGCGTGGCACGCCTGCTTTTAAAACAAACACTCAACAAAAAAGAGCGAATAATCGCCCTTTGTCTTTATCAAATTACTGCTCGTTCATCGCAAGCATCGTACCTGTATTTGCCGTAGCATCTAGGTAACGAGTATCACGCCATACGCTGTATCCATTGTGGTTGCGATACGGGCTAAAATTAGGCTGACGAAAATCTGATACCCACTGGCTACCATCATAGATTTGGATATGACCGTGCGGATTTTTACTGGTACGATTAAAGACTGCTACATCGCCAATCTGTGGTACGTAGTTGTCATTACTGATACGGGTAAAACCTGCACTGGCAAGCGTACCATTAGCATACTGATAGGCTGATGGCTGTGGGGTGAAGCTATAACCAGCGGATTGTAGTGCCTTACGCACATACATGGCACAGCGACCCACGCTCTTGCCGTGAGCGGCACGGGCAGCCAGACGAGCAGCTGTGGCAGGGGCAGAGCCATTTAGAGCAGCGACTGTACTGCCTGTATTATTGCTTGCTGAAAAGTTAGTGAGTGTTTGGGTGTTGGTGCTAAACCCTTGGGTCAGACGAGAATTACCTTGTGACGCCCCCATCAGCTCATTGATGGCACTGTCAAGCTCAGCATTGCTTAGCGTTTGGGTAGGCATGGGCGGTGCGATGATGTTTACTTGACGCTCGCCATTGGCAGATGAGATGGTGATTCTGCCACTTTCTGCATTTGCACTGACTGTCGTCAGGGTAATTGCCGACATTAACCAAAAGAGTTTTTTCATAAGATTGCCTCGCATCCATCATGCACGACGACACAGCGTTTGTCTGTGGGTTGGTCGTCCCCTGTTTACATGAGTGATGTCAGATGGGTTAGTTTTGTTAAAGCTTGGGTTTATGCCATACGCATCCGAACGTACTTTTTGGCTCAATAAGGCATTGGCATTGAGCGGGTGGCGTGATAAACTTAGCTCTTGGACACCATGTCCGTCAGTTTTTAAAAGGTATTATGATGAGTGATGACTTATATCTAAAAACCCATTTTCCAAACCACCTTGCCAATCGCACCGAAAAACAAGCGGCGGCAGGGGCGAAACTTCCCAAAGACCTAAGCAGACGACTTGCCTACTTTACTCACTTGACCCATCTGTCCGCCCCCCTGCTGTCAGGTGTGTTGGGCGAGCTTAGTAGTCAGATACAAGTGGCGTATGCTCATGATGATAAAATCACCTTAGCACTACCAACCATCACATCCGCCAATCATGTACGTTATCTACATCAAGAATGTCTGTCGGCACTGCATGAACATCCAGCATTTGGGCAGTTTTCAAAAATGGGGGCCATTGTCAATCACAAAATTCATCAGCGTGTCAGCGATCAAATCACCGCTCCAACCACCTTAGAAAAACCATTAAGCGAAAACACGGTGCGAACTATAACACAGACTGCCAAACTTGTCATCAAAAATCCAAGTTTACAGGCGTCCTTTATCAAACTCATTCAAACCGCCACCACCAAAGAATGATAATTGTTCTTAAATTTGGGACTTTTACGGTCTTTTTGTAATCTTATGTAAAGAAATCCGCCCATTTTCACAAAATTTCCATAAAACTCTCATAAAAGCCCTGTGCAAATCCCCCAAAACCCCCACAAACACAACAGCGAGCTACTGTCAGCTCGCTGTTGTGTTTATTACATTAGATGTTGATTAATTTTTGGGTTTCTTACTGAAGTTTTGCCCAAAACTTGCCAAACTCTAAACAATCACCTCTAATCATTGCCGTTGTTTAGCGGATTTTTGGGCGGAATGAAGACTATCGGACAGCTATTTTTGTCATAATTTGTTACAATTTCATAGGCACTGTCATCTGCCAATACCGCTCGAATGAGTGCGTTATTTAGGGCATGACCTGATTTATAGGCGTTAAATTTACCGATGATGTTATGCCCAATGACGAACAAATCGCCCACCGCATCTAGTATTTTATGGCGGACAAATTCGTTGGGATAACGTAACTCGCCATTGACCACCGATGTCTCATCCAGCACCACGGCATTATCCATACTACCACCTAAGGCAAGGTTGTGCTTTTTGAGCATCTCTAAGTCTTTTAAAAAGCCGAACGTGCGAGCCTGCGCCACTTCACGGGCGAAATTGGCGGTACTAAAATCAAGCGACGTGGTCTGCTCGGTCGCTTTGATGGCGGCATGATTAAAATCAATCTCAAAATGCATCAAAAAACCGTCATCATAAGGAGCAAGCTCCGCCCATTTGTCTTCATCAGTCACACGCACGGTTTTTTTGATTTTTAAAAAGGCTTTGGGAGCGGGCTGTTCTGCCACGCCTGCTTCGTCAATCAAAAACAAAAACGGTGCTGCCGAGCCGTCCATAATCGGAATCTCAGGGGCATTGACTTCTATATATAGGTTATCCAAACCGCACGCTGACACTGCTGAGAGCAAATGCTCTACCGTACCAACTCGTGCATCGCCCGCCACTAAGTTAGACGACATCATTGTATCTTGGATAAGCGTAGCACTCATGGGAATGTGGGCGTTATCAAGGTCGGTGCGTACGAACACAATACCCGTGCCGATGGGAGCGTCTCGCAAGGTGAGCGTGACTTCCTTGCCACTGTGTAGCCCTATGCCAGTGGCAGTGATGGGTGTGGCTAGGGTGCGTGCAGGATAATAGTTAATGTCGGTATTGTTATTCATGATAAACTCATCTGTCTGGATATCACGCATTTTATCATCTGATGGCAGGTTTGTCATCATGGCGGACATGAGTGGGATGTAATGACAATGATTGGTAAAATTAATAAAAGCGTGCTAAATGGTGCCAGTGGCAAATTTTTGTACCAATGCATGAATGCCATTTAGGGCAGGCTGATAATCAGGGGCGTATAAAAACAAAGCGAGCACGATGATGTAGAGCATGACATATCGCAGGGATTTTTTACGTTCAAAAAACTTTAATGCCGTGCCTGATGATTTTTTGAGTTTAAGCCCCAGCACATTGACGCTGTATATCTCATCTAGCACCAAATGCACCAACGACCCGATGAACAAAAATCCCCCAAACAACCAGCTGACTTTGGCGGTCATGCGAAAGCCATAAAACGCCCCATAGATGGCAAACAGTCCACACATCGCCATGTATGGCACCGAATGCACCATGCCTCGATGAACGGTGAGATGGCTAAACAGTCCTATCACGCCATAACGCACAACCACGAACGCCCCACCCCACACCATGAGTGCCTGCTCCACCAGCTGTGTGCCTGTGGTCTGATAGGCGGTGTACAAAATGGCGGTGAGCGTGGCGACAAATAACGACATGAGTGTAAAAAATCGCTTGGCAGGAATGGATGTTTCAAGGTCAATATCAGGCAACAGCCCACCAATAACCCCTATCGCCAAACAAAAAACGGCCGTGCCAAAGCCAAATAACCCACCCACAAAGCCAAACGTGGCAAGGGCAGTACTGGCAATGGCAGCAACGGTCAAATGCGTGGTGAAATTTGCCATAAAGCGAAAAACCTACCGACATAACAACAAATCCCCAAGCCGTAACTTGGGGATTTAGAATTTGGCACTCCATAGGGGATTCGAACCCCTGTTACCGCCGTGAAAGGGCGATGTCCTAGGCCTCTAGACGAATGGAGCGTAAAACTTAACGAACCAACACAAGATTGCTCAAAAAGCGTGCCTAGGTGCTTGTGTTTCTACTTCTAAAAAGAAGTGGTGGAGCTAAGCGGAGTCGAACCGCTGACCCCTTGCATGCCATGCAAGTGCTCTACCAACTGAGCTATAGCCCCTTTGCTAAGGTGGGCGTATTATATAAAAGCCTCTGTGTCTTGTCAAATACTTTTTAAAATAAGATTTAAAAAAACCGATAACTTATTGAAAATTATCGGTTTTTAATTAGCTTATTCTTGATTTAAAAAATTCGGCAAAGCTTTATTCGTCTCTTCCAATTTTTTCAATTTCTTTTTACCAAGTCCGCCCAAAACTTCACAGGCATGGCGTAGTCGTGATAAGGTCATGTCCGCCCCGATGACGTACATGGAGTTCATCACAGGCGTGCTAGACGTTGAGCCTGCAATCGCCACAAAAAACGGTTGCATAAAGTCTTTTAACTTAATCTCAAAATGCCCTGCCAAGCCTTTTAGGGTCTGATAAATGTTATTCTCGCTCCACTCGGGCAAGGCTTCTAGTTGCCATGTGGCAAGATAGAGAATTTCAAGTAATTTATCATTATCCAGCGTTTTATGGGCAAAATCGTCTGGTGTAACGTTTGGCAAGTTTTGAAAATAAAAGCCTGCCCAATTTACCGCATCAGACAACACATTAATGCGTGGCTGAATGGCTTTGGCAATGGCAGTCAGCTTATCATCATCGCTTGCCCACGCCAAAATCTTCGCCTTCAACTCGTCCGCACTCATCGCACGCAGGTATTCGCCATTGAGCCAGTAGAGTTTTTCAATGTCAAATACAGGTCCACCCAAAGAGACACGCTTAATATCAAAGCTCGCAATCATCTCATCCAAGCTAAATTTCTCCGCTTCATTTGGCAAGCTATACCCCATACGCCCCAAATAGTTAATCAAGGCTTCGGGCAGTACGCCTGCGTCCTTATAATAGGTGATTGACGTGGGGTTTTTGCGTTTTGAGAGTTTGGATTTGTCGGGGTTACGCAGTAGGGGCATATGGCACAATACAGGCATTTCCCAACCAAAATACTCATACAAAAGTTTGTGCTTGGGGGCGGAGTTAATCCACTCTTCGCCACGAATGACGTGGGAAATTTGCATTAAATGGTCGTCCACAACATTGGCAAGATGATAGGTCGGCAAGCCGTCTGTTTTTAGTAGAACCTGCATATCGACCGTTTCCCACGGAATGCTAATCTCGCCACGAAGCATGTCATGAATCACGCACTCGCCGTCTGTCGGCACACGCATACGAATGACAAAGGGCTTGCCACTCTCGGCAAGTTTATCACTCTCTTCACGGCTCAGATTGGCATAACGCCCGTCATAACGCACGGGCAAGCCTTGGGCTTCTTGCTCTTTACGCATTTGGTCTAGCTCATCTGTCGTGCAAAAACAGCGAAACGCATGACCTTTGTCCAGTAGTTCTTGGGCGTATTTTTTGTAAATCTCGGAACGCTCGGACTGGCGATACGGGGCGAACTGTCCGCCCACGTCAGGGCCTTCGCTCCATGTCAAACCTGCCCATTTTAGGGCGTTTAAAATCATCTGCTCACTCTGAGCGGTAGAGCGGACTTGGTCGGTGTCTTCAATGCGTAGGATAAACTCACCCCCTTGCGATTTGGCAAAAACCATATTAAACAAGGCAATATAAGCCGTGCCAACGTGTGGAAAGCCTGTGGGCGATGGGGCGATACGGGTACGAATGGGTTTGGTTGGATTTGTCATGAGATTTCTCAGAAAAATTTGGGATATGATACCAAAATTTGGCTTAGTTTTCAGCAGGGCGTGTTGAACTTTTGTATTTGCAATGAAAAATAGGGGAAATCGCCTGTTTGTCAAGAAAAAAACTTGAGACTGATAGCCATTCTATCAGGCAAGTTTTTGACGATGAAAAACCAGATTTAGCCATTTTTCATGCAAAAACGTACCTTTATTTCTAAAATATTTCTATATTGTAAATAGTGTTATAAAGGTTCAACACGCCTTAGTCTTATCAAGTATCAATCTCGCCCCTATCGGCAAATGGTCAGACAAATCAGACCACGGCACACCGCCATAGACTTGGGCGGATAGGACAGCCAAATGCCGTACATAAATGCGGTCAAGGCTTATCATGGGAAACTTGGCAGGGAAAGTCGCAGGGTGTTTGCCATGTTTGGTATAAAAGACTTCAGACAGCCCCAAATCCGCCATAAACCGCCCCGATTTTTTCGCCCAATCATTAAAATCCCCCGCCAAAATGAGCGGTTTATCCTTGTCAATCTCGCTGTTGATATAGTCGCTGATTGCCTTGTATTGCTTGGTGCGGTCGGCTTCTAGTAGGTTTAAATGAGCGTTTAGCACAACCACAGGCACGCCCCAACCGTCAGGGGCTATCTCGCTGTGCAAAACGCCCCGTTTTTCTAGACGTGAGACGGTGATATTGACATTGTGCTTGGGGTCTAGTCGGTGGCGTGAGAGCGTGGCGTTGCCGTGATTGCCGTGTGGGTAGCGGACGTTTTCGCCATAGCTGTGCGACAGCGACAAATATTCGCCAAACCACTCATGGTGCGACTGGTCGGGGTATTCGTTAAAAGCGACGGCTCGTTTTAGGTTTTGCCCTTGCACTTCTTGCAGACACAACACATCAATCGGCAAATCCGCCAACGCTTGCCCCATGCGTTGGAGCTTAACAAGGCGGTTTAAGGGCGACATGCCTTTATGGATATTATAAGAAACAACGTGAATGGGAGTCATGTTTTTGCTTTTAAAAATTCAAACAGTAAAAGACAAACATATCACGCTTTTATGACAAAAGCAACTTACCCCACGTCCACGCTACTCCTTGCAAAAGTGCGTTGTTATCCTTATTATAAACCCAAACTCTAAGCCCAAAATTTTTAGGAACACACCCATGATTGATTTTCACACACAAGCCCTAGATGAGCGTTTACGCCTTGTGGATTTTGACAAAACAGACGCAAGCACACTAAAAGCTTTAGTGGAGCAAGATTTAAAAATTGCCGATGAGTTTTTGGATAATTTGCCAAGCACCGATGAGCCAACGACAGCCCTTGACATCATCGGTAGGTTTAACCGCCTAAATCTTAACCTAAACCGCAGTTTTGGGATACTCTCCCACCTAAACAGCGTGGTGTCTAGCCAAAAGATTCGCACCGCTCATCATGACGTACTGCCTGCCTTGTCCGCCTTTTCTACCAAAACAGGGCAATCGGTGAGGCTGTATCAGCTTTATAAACTTGTGAATGATAATTTAGAAAAGCTAGAAGCAGACAACGCCCTAACACGAGCAGTAGAGCTTGCCTTACAAGGCTTTACGCTGTCTGGGGTTGCCTTAGATGATGACAAAAAAGCACGCTTTGCCGAGATTTCTGCTCGCCTGTCGGTACTGTCCGCCAAATTCTCGGACAACGCCCTAGACGCAACCCAAGCCTTCGCCCTGCCCTTGAGCCAAGCCCAACTCTCAGGCATTACCCCAAGCGGTCTTGCCCTGCTAAAATCGGCAGGCGACACCTATAAAGCCAAGCACCCCAATAGCGTACTGGCAACCGACTATGTTGCCACGCTTGACGCACCCATGTATCTGGCGGTCATGCAGTACGCCGATGATAGAGCCTTGCGTGAGACGCTCTACCACGCCTACAACACTCGTGCCAGTGCCGTGTCTAGCTATGGACACGCCGAATTTGACAATGGCGACATCATGAGCGAGATACTCACGCTACGCCAAGAAAAAGCCAAACTGCTCGGCTTTGACGACTACACCCAAGTATCCTTGGCAAGCAAAATGGCAAATGATAAAGACGAGATTGAAACCTTTTTAAAAACGCTCGCTCATCACGCCAAGCCCTTTGCTAAGGCGGATTTGGCGGACATGGAGGTTTTGGGCAAAACGCTTGGGCTTGACAAGGTTGAGCCATGGGATACGCCATACCTAGCCGAAAAAATCCGCCTTGAAAAATACAACCTAAACAGCGATGAGATTCGCCCTTATTTTCCACTCCCTGTGGTGCTGGGCGGTTTGTTTGATATCATCGGCAAGCTCTTTGGTGTGTCCTTTAACGAGCGGACGGCAGACGTGCCACGTTGGCATACGGACGTGCAGTTTTTTGAATTGCATGACAAAAACGGCTTGATGGGCGGGCTGTATCTTGACCTATTTGCTCGCACGGGCAAGCGTGGTGGGGCGTGGTTGTCAGGCTTTCAAGAAAAGCATAAAGACAGCCAGATTGAACAGCTTCCTGTCGGCTTTATCGTGGGTAACTTCTCGCCTGCGGTGGGCGATTTGCCAAGCCTTTTAACCTTTGATGAAGTTACCACGCTGTTTCACGAGTTTGGGCATGGCTTGCACCATTTATTGACCAAAATCACGCTCTCGGACGTGGCAGGTATCAGTGGCGTGGAGTGGGACGCTGTGGAATTGCCCAGTCAATTTATGGAAAATTTTGCCATTGACAAAGACGGGATTGCTCTCATCAGTCGTCATGTAGAGACAGGCGAACCCTTGCCCCAAGATAAATTGACCGCTCTGTTGAACGCCAAAAACTTCCAAAGCGGACTACAAACCTTACGCCAGATAGAGTTTGGATTGTTTGATTTACGCATTCATGGCAAAGAGCTGTCGGACTATGATGAAATTTTGGCGGTGCTAGACGGCGTGCGTGATGAAATAGCCGTCATCAAACCGCCTGCCAATAACCGATTTGCCAACACGTTTAGTCACATCTTTGCAGGGGGCTATGCGTCAGGGTATTATTCGTATAAATGGGCGGAGCTGTTGTCGGCGGACGCTTTTGGCAAATTTGAAAGCAGTCAAAACACCGCCACGCATGGCGTATTTGACCCTGCCATTGGTAATGCCTTCAAAAACGAAATCCTACAAATGGGCGGTTCTCGCCCTGCCAAAGACAGCTTTGTCGCCTTTATGGGGCGAGACGCTGACATGGGGGCGTTACTGCGTCATAGTGGGTTTGTCAAATAGCCAAATCACGGTTAACCAAGTAGTGTATCAGACCGTCATACGATAATCATAGACTGGTCACATCCGCCAGTATGGATGCGGTTATTTTATGATTGATTGATAACTCATTAATGATTTGTGTCGGTAACAGTAAGTGATGATACACAAAGCATATCTGATTGATTCGCTTACTCCAATCATCTATAATCACATTTAACCTCACCTCAAGG
>NZ_MUXV01000058.1 GCF_002014975.1 Moraxella bovis | reverse complement strand
ATTTGTTTTTAATAATACCCCCAAATTTAACAAATGCTAAGTTTATCCTAGCAGACAGTGGTTATCAAGGCATAAAACACATACATGCTAATGCCTTTACGCCACTAAAAGCAACCAAGAAATACCCATTAGTACAAGAAGCCAAAGATTATAACGCATTATTGTCTAAAACACGGGTGAGAGTAGAACATATCTTTGCCAAGTTTTAAGCCTTTAAAATGTTCTTAACCACCTATCGTAAATCATTGGCAAGATTTGAACTTAGGGTAAAGCTCGTGTTTGGGTGGATTGGGTAGTTTTGCAGGATGTCTATTAAATCACAATTTAGTAAGAAAAACAAACATTTTGGTACATAATGTATAAGGAATAGTTAGGGCGTGCCTAACATTGATAACATTTTTATAAAATTAAGATGAAGATTTAACACTTTAAGCCATTTTTTCATGAAAAATGGCTAAATCTTGTTTTTCATCGTCAAAAACTTGCTTGATAGAATAACTATCAACCTCAAGTTTTTTCCTTGAAAAACGTGCGATTTCCCCTATTTTTCATTGCAAATACCAAAGGCAGGCACGCCCTATTTAAAACTTTTAAAATACGCATTAAAATTGATTGACAAAACGCCATTTTCATCAATATTTGATAGTAGTCCAAAAAGCATGCTGAACTAGATTTTCCGTTCGCCCTGAGCTATGCCTACGGGTAGGAAAACCGTTAGGTTTCCCAAGCTCACCACGAACGGTTTTCTTTGTAGCATACTTTTTGAACCAGAGCCCAATATTTTTTGTTAATCGCACCATCAAAATGGTTGAAATACGTAGCAAATCGCCAATTTTAGGTTACATTAGTTTACATTGTAATTGCTTGTAAAATCAATGCTATTAAGGCTTAGTTTACGGCATTTTATCTGTATTTTATTGCGCAAAGCTTGATATCGATTAAAATAAGACTAAGTTCTAAATGATGAGCTGGTTCAAACTCATCTCATTTAAACACATCCACATCATTCTCATTTACCCATGGAGTATATTATGCCACAATCTCAATTCAATCTAACTGTTGCCGACCAAGCTGCTGCTGACGCTCTAGTTGCTAAAACCGAAACTATCGCCGGCGTTAAATTTGTTAACGTAAACATCGACAAAGGCACTGTGGTTGTGACTCACGGTGATGACTTTGATGAAGCTGCTTTTAAAGCTGCTGCTGGTATCTAAGCAATCTGCTTGCTTTAAAAAACCAAAACCCTTTGTATCATACAAAGGGTTTTTTATCATCAAAACTACCGCACCACCTGCCCTGTACTGGCATGAATGATTTGACTGGGTTTATCATAGCCCAGCGTATCGCCGAGCAGATAACAGACTTCATTCCCAAAATAACGCCATGCCATCTCAAAATCATGAGCGGGGACTTGTCCACCAACATTACAACTGGTAGACATCAAAAAGCCAAACGGATTGTTATCATGAGTAGCAAGCAAATCACATAATTTGGCGATTTTGGCATGGTTGATTACTCGAATGGCAAGGCTCTCATGTTTGCCACGCACACATTGAGGGATACTAACTCCATCAGGAATATCAAACAGCCATGTACTCGCCTGCCGTCTGTCATCGGCATGCGCCCAGCTTTTGATGATGTCATTTTGGCGAGCCTTCGGCAGATTTTTCAAAAATACATCAATGTATGATTCATCCGAAGTCAGTACAATCACGCCCTTTTCGACAGGGCGTTGTTTTAGGGCAAGAAGCTTATTTACCGCCTGTACATCAAAAGCATGACAGCCCAGCCCCCATACACTCTCGGTAGGGTAAGCCAAAATCCTACCTTGCATGACCCATTCATACGCCACATCAGCACTGTGAGTGATACATTCATGCTCGCTCATAGCGACCCCCGACCACTTTTACCATACCAATCATTTCAAGCTCCAACAAAGACGCCAGCAATGTCCCAACATCCAAAGCAGTCGCCGCCACAAGTGTATCTAGGTCAGTCGGCTGATTGGATAACTTATCAAACACGCCCTGCAAATGGGGTGCAATGGCAACTGGTGCGGACACAGGGAGTTTTTCATGAGCATTATCAAGGGCTGAAACACCCCGAGAGAAGGTTTTGGGTAGGTCGTTATAGCCCATCACACTTCCACTGAGTTCATCAATAATCTGACTGGGGTGGTAAATCAGGGTTGCCCCTTCGCGGATGAGATGATGACAGCCCTCGGCATTAACATTATCGATAGAGCTAGGCACAGCGAAAACCTGCTTACCTTGCTCAGCGGTCAGGCGTGCGGTGATGAGCGAGCCACTGGCAATGGCGGCTTCGGTGACCAGCGTGGCAAGTGATAACCCTGCTACCAGACGGTTACGGCGTGGAAAGTTGTGCTTGGTGGCGGGCGTGGCGGGCAGTAGTTCACTAATGAGACAGCCACCCTCATTGATAATCTGAGCATACAGAGCATTGTGGTTTTTAGGATAGCACACATCAATGCCTGTTCCCATCACCCCCACCGTCTGTCCGCACCCATTTGATAATCCGCCCAGATGTGCCGCTTTATCGATACCGCCTGCCAGTCCACTGGTGATGGTCAGTCCCTGATAAGCCAAATATTCTGCCATATTAAAAGTCATCTGATAAGCAAACTCTGTGGGGGAACGACTGCCGACGATTGCCACTTGCCTATCCGACAAGCGTGTCACCTCCCCACGATAAAAAAGCACTGGTGGTGGGTCATACATCTGTCTGAGCATTTCAGGATAACGCTCATCATCCATCAGAAGCATACCGTACGCCCCACGCCCTGCTTCATCATGCAGTCTGATCACCATCGCCATGACGTCATCAACATCCTGCCATCTTTTGATGTGGGCGTTATGCACACCAATCTCCTGCCATGCCCCAAACCCTTTTGTCAGAGCCTGCTTTGCACCGCCAAATTGTTCGGTCAATTTATAAAAAGCGGTCAAAGAAGTATTTACCACATACCACAAAGCAAGCGTGGCGGATGTCTCGTCTAGTGTCTGATAACTCATGTTTGTTTCTTATGTTAAATGACAGGCTTGCATTATATCACTACTGTCTTTTTTATAAAATTTCATTGGCAAAATAAAATTGCCAATACAAGCGTATTGGCAATTTTAATACATCACTATTTATCAATGAATTATAGATAAGGCGGTGGCACCAACTGGTCGCCTTTACTTAGTGGTAACTCTGATGAGAGAACATAAGCATAACTGATGTGGTCAAATACCTTAAACACCATCACCTGACCTGCTTTTTCGCTAGGTAGGCGTACTGGCGTGTCGTTATCACGAATGTCACGCACCAACGCCCCTTTACGATAGACATCAAGAACGTGACCCGCTCTTGCTCCTTGGGCAGCGCCGATATTGATGGCGACCACACTGCCTTTGGCGGCACTGCCGATACTGCCCATCACGCGTGCAATACTACCGCCACGAGTTACCTCAGCAGGGGCAGGGTAGAACACCACAGGAAGCTGGGTTGGTACCTCAGAGAAGACGCGGTCGCCCTCGTGGATTTCTGTGTCGAATGACTGGGTGATTTGAATGCTTGATACGCCATTACCTGCCACATCAGTCACGATACCACGAGCTACTTGTACCGCTTCTAGCCCAATCACCGTACCTGTCTGCACATCTACATAAGGCTCGGACTTGCGATACACGCCATAAGTCTGACCTGGGGTAAGCAGTGCCCCTTTAACATAAATCTTGTCGCCTGTTGCGGTAATAAGATTGCCTTTTTTGGACGCCAGTACATAAGGGGTCGTCTCAAAATCATCGGGATTGACAATCACCGAACGGTCAAGCCAATGACGGATATTTGATAATGGAATAGGTGGCACACTACCTTCTAGCGGTGTCAGACGAACTGGTTCACTGGGTGCCACCTCTTGGATTTGACGTTCAATGCCTGCACAGCCCTCACCTGTGTCCACGCCGACCAAGGTCTGACCCTTAATGATACACATGATAAGAATATCACCAGGGTAGATAAGGTGTGGGTTTTTGACTTGTTTGTTGGTCGCCCAAATCTCACGCCATCTATGCGGTGCGCTCAGATATTTACCAGAGATGTCCCACAATGTATCGCCTTTTTTGACGGTATAACGGTTGGGGGCGTCTGCTTTGATGGTTGGAGCAGGGTTGTTTGCATGGGCTGATGACATCATCACGCCACCGATTAGGCAAGCGGTCATCAGGCTTTTTAGGGCTGTTAGCTTCATATCATTTTATCCATTATTAAAGGCAACAAGTGTGTCTTTTTAGAAAAACACGAACTTGCTAAAATCTTGCTTAGCATACCACAAAATGTAAAAAAATATTAACTATTTTATCATTATTTGGCGGTAACTTTCCGACAAAAATACATCGTTTGGCGACTTTTGGATAAGATAGCCATAAAAACCTACAAAACATCACATTTTAGCCGTGCCGTGTGTTGTCAAACAGAACGATACACTCGCCACTTGTCATCTCTGTGGCGACAACAGTTATGGAGCAACGTTAGTTTGCGTGATAAGCATCTCATCAAAGCGTTCGCCATAATATTCAATGACAAATTTATCATGACCATCACCCACCACCAAATCAAATGTTGTAACAACAACGTTTTGGTAGGGTTTTTGGCGTGAGTTTTTAGATTAAGTTGAAATTAGCATGATTTTTTCCAAAAAACCAATCTAAAATTACTTCTTTTCCAAAGCACTCTTTAAAACTTCATTACTTAACTTAATCTGTTCTTGAATCACATCAGACATTGCTTGACAACCCTCATTATCAGAATCTCGCCCAAAATATTTACCAGTTAATTCTTTATAAACTTCATTTTTCTGTTCATCAGAAAAATTAAACATGTAAGTTGGTAGGGCTTCTAGCTCCAAACGGGTTTGCTCGGCTTTGTCTTTTTTCTTTTGGTAATGAATGGCTTGTTTTAAACAGAAAGTAACGCCTGTAATTGTAATAAAGATGATGCCAGCTTTCATAATCCAATAATCAATATCATTATACTCTAAAATACATAAATTTCCAAAAAAGCATTGGGTATAAATAGCCTTACTGAATATTGAAAAGAAGAATCCAATAATAGCAAATAAAATAGCAATTGCAATCTAGAAAATATACTTTTTATGATTTACATCTTCTGATTTTTCATAAATTTCATAGGTTTTATGATTTTTGTAAATATCATTTAATTCTGAAAATTTACCGACCTGTAACCAAGCATCTTGATAAATACCATCAAAATATTCATTGAGTTTTACTAAAAATTCTTGTGATATATTGTGATAATTATCCAATAGGAAATTAATCTCCATTATTTCCGATTTTACAAAATCATCATCAGATGTTTTTGAGAGAATTTTACCAATTCTTATATCTAAAAATTCTAATATGTATATATTTCTATAATTTACTATTTTATTAATATTGGTTTTTATCCAACCAATATAATCAGCTAGATGGTAAAATTCATCCATCAGAATATCATTTGCCAATTGACCAAGTTTATCTAAATTGTTGATAACACTTAGTTTTATTGCATCAAATCTTTCTTTTAGTTCTCGATATTCTTTTGCTTGTTGCTGTCTATCTAACATTTTAGCCATTATACATTTCCAGAATGACAAAAGGGTATATTAAATACACCCTTTTTTTAAATATAAATTACAATTTCACATTTTGCTCAATTAATTGCCTGACCAATTCCACCTTATTATCCAATACCACCACTTTTTGAGGCAGGCTTTCAATGTCTTTGGCATGAGTAGGGCGTGGAATATCAATTTCGCCAATGGCTTCAAAAATGGTCTCGGCAAATTTGGCTGGCAATGCCGTCTCGGCAACGACAATCACTTCATCAGCCAGACGCACTTCACGGGCGACTTTGACACCGTCTGCGGTATGTGGGTCAAGCAAATCTTTATCACTTTCATAAACCGCTTTAATGGTCGCAATTCTATCAGCGTGGGTAGATTTACCAGACACAAAGCCATATTTATTTTGAGCGTCATTTAATAAATACGATAAATCAAAGCCTTTACCACTACCCACATCTTGCCATAGGGCGTTTAATTTTTCGCTGTCTTTGCCCACCAATAAATAAATAAAGCGTTCAAAATTTGATGCCTTAGAAATGTCCATAGACGGACTGGAAGTGACAAAAGTATTTTCGCTGGTGCGGGGAATGTATTTGCCTGTTTTAAAGAAATCATTTAACACATCATTTTCATTGGTCGCCACAATTAAGCGATGAATTGGCAATCCCATTTCACGGGCGATATGACTTGCACAGACATTACCAAAATTACCAGACGGCACACAAAAACTTACCCGCTCGTCATTATTATTGGTGGCATTAAAATAGCCTTTAAAATAATAAACAATTTGAGCCAAAATACGACCCCAGTTAATAGAATTAACCGTGCCAATTTGATATTTGTCTTTAAATGCTTTATCTTGCTGAATTGCCTTTACAATATCTTGGCAATCATCAAACATACCATTAATGGCGATATTGTGGATATTATCGTGCATGAGACTGTACATTTGGGCTCGCTGAAATTCACTCATTTTGCCGTGTGGCGACATCATAAAGACATCAATATTATCTTTACCACGCAAGGCATATTCGGCGGCACTGCCTGTATCGCCAGACGTTGCTCCGATAATGGTTAGGCGTTTGTTTTTTTGTTTTAGGACATATTCAAAGGCATTGCCCAAAAATTGCATTGCCATGTCTTTAAAGGCAAGCGTTACGCCATTGGATAATTCCAAAATTTTAATGCCGTCTTTTAATGTGCGAACAGGGGTAATCTCGTCCGTACCAAAGGCGGTTTTGGTGTAGGTTTTGTTAATGAGCGTCTTTAAATCATCCTTGGGAATGTCGGTGGCAAACAGCGACATAATCTCAAAAGCAAGCTCGGTATAAGACAGCGACCGCCATTTATCCAAAGTCGCACGGTCAATCTGTGGGTAAGTCTCAGGGAGCATCAAACCACCGTCAGGGGCAAGCCCCATCAATAGAACGTCACTAAACTGCATGGGAGCGGTATTGCCACGAGTGCTGATATAGTTCATAAAAGTACCTTTTAAATTAAAAAATTAGATTAAATTCAAACCAAACTTTTGATATTCATTGAATTTATCATCAATAGAAACCAATGTTAATTTATGATAAATACAATAATAAATCACAATTCTATCGAATGGGTCTTTGTGTTTTTCTACTTTTGGTAATTGATAAAAATTTGCCATAATATCATGATTAACCTGTATAATTTCAATACCCATTTTTATGGCAATATCAGGCAATTCTTTGGGTGATACGCCATTTAAATCCAATTTACCCAGATTATATTTAATAGAAATTTCCCAAAAACTGGTATTACAGATAAAAACTCTATTATTTTTATCTTCTAATAAACACCTGATTTTAGCATTGATTTTATTAGGATTAAAAACCAACCATAGAAAAATATGCGTATCTATAACGTACTGATTTTTCATGTTATAGTCCCAATAATTCTTCCTCGCTCATCTCCCAATCATCAGACAACTTAAAACTGCCTTTACCTTGACATAATCCAAATTGGCGTTTTTCTTGATTTGTTTTTGATTCGCTTTGATAATCAATCATATCAGCATACAAATAATCAAAAATACCTTGCTGTCTTTGAACTGGAATGGACTGCATGTACTGAACAGCTTGTTCAATGGTTTGTATCGGCTTAATATCCACGACAACTCCTATTATTTATCAATCATAATACATCTGATATTTTTCTTCAAATGCCTGTCTGTCTAAATTGACATAATCCTGACAAATGATTTTGGCGTTTAGCCACCTATTTTATCAAACAAATAATATTCATATTATCATTTATTTTGCCTTTAATCCACTTTTTGTAGCAACGCATAATAAAATCCGTCGCCGTCATCGTCATTTAACGGCAAACATTGATAACCCGCCGCTTGCTTGATTTGATTGGGTAGGGTCAATTCAAAATCCACCGCTTTGGCGTTTGGCGTACTGGCAAGGAAATTTGTGATTTGACATTCGTTTTCCACCTTTAACAAGGAGCAGGTAATATAGAGCAAATGTCCACCCACCGCCAGATTTTGCCATAGATTTTGTAAAATTTTAGCTTGTAAGGCGACCGTTTGGGCGACATCTTGCTCGGTGCGAAGCAGGGCAATGTCAGGGTGTCGCCTGATGACCCCCGTGGCACTGCACGGAGCGTCAAGCACGATGACATTAAAGGGCGTGTCCGCCTGATAACTCGTGCCATCCGCACAAATCACGTCCGCCTTGTCCGCCAACTTCAAGCGAGCCAAATTGTCATGCACACGGTTTAGACGTTTTTCGTCATTGTCTAATGCCGTGATATGTTTCACGTGAAACTCATCGTTTGACAACTCCAACAGTTGAGCCAACTTCCCCCCTGGGGCGGTGCAAGCGTCCAACAGTCTTAGGTTTTTGGGTAGGTTTAACGCCTTTAAAATATGCCCACAAAGCTGTGCATGACGGTCTTGCACACTCACAAAACCGTCTTGAAAATGTGGTAAAGATTGCACTTTTTGCGAAACAGTCAGCTTAATCACACGCTCGTCCGCCACGCCAAGCGGTAGAATTTCGTAGGCGATATCGGCAGAATTTAACAGATTGGCATAATATGTAAGCGTGCTAAATTTGCCATTCACACGCAAAAATATCGGAGCGGGTTTTCGCAGATTTTGCCCCAAATTTTCATAATAATCACCCCAATCTTGTTTTAATTCTTTGGCAAGCCAATTTGGCAGGCTGTGATTTTTATTTATCTTTTTGGCGAATTTTTCTTTTTTATCCGCCACTTTTCTCAATATGGCGTTAATTAGCCCTACGCCATAATTTTTATTTAAGGATTTGACCGCATTTAATGTTTCGTTAATAATGGCATAATCAGGCGTGTTCATATATAAAAGTTCATACAAGCCCATATTTAACGCACAAGTAATGCCAATATCGGTTAGGGGCTGTTTTATCAAACTCTCGCCAATGCGACTAATGGCGTGCCAATGACGAAGCGTGCCTAATAATAATTCGTGAGTAAAGCCTTTTTCATTATCTTTGACGGCAGTTAATAAATCATCCAATAATAATGATAAAGATTGCCCTTGATTGATTTTTTCAAGGGTTAAAATAATATTGGCTCGGACGGGTAGTTGTGGATTGATTTGCATATTACTGCCCATTGTCAGCATTATTATCAAAAACTTGCCCGTCTTTTAATTTATCACCCACCGCAATTTGTTCGGCGGTCAAAGGCTTACCCCCTGCCCATTGCATTTTTGTGATATTTATCAAATGCTTATCGCCATTGTCATCAGCACCACACGCCACCAGCACCGCCTTTCGCCCTATACTTACAATCTTACCTGCCGTCTCGGTCGTGGTTTGGTCAGGCTTTATGGGCGTACATTCTAGCACCTTGATACGCTCGCCATTTAAAAAAGCAAACGCATTTAACGCACGGATTTGGCGGTTAATGTGATGAGCAGAATTTTGCCAGTTGATTTGCCCTTCATCGGTGCTTACTTTTTCGGCATAATTGGCAAGACTGTCGTCTTGTGGCTTAGCATTGGCTTGGTAAGTTGCCAAGTCCTTTAACACTATTACCATCGCCTGCCCGCCAAGCTCGGCAAGTTTGTCATGAAGCGTTTGGGTCGTGTCAGTATTTATAATGTCGCAAGGGAGCTTGTAGAGCATATCGCCCGTGTCAAGCCCTTGATTCATCTGCATGATGGTAATGCCTGTAGTCGTATCGCCCGCCAAAATCGCCCGATGAATGGGAGCCGCCCCACGCCACCTAGGCAGTAGCGAGCCGTGAATATTTAGGCAACCATAAGTTGGAGTATTTAACACGCCAAGCGGTAAAATCAAACCGTACGCACAAACAATCATCACATCAGGACGATAATTGGCAAGTGTTTCACGTGAAACCTGTCCGTTTTCATGCTTTAAGCTAAAACTTATCGGCTGTTCCACAGGGATATTATGGCCAAGGGCAAGCTCTTTGACGGGACTGGCGGTCAATTTTTGTCCCCGTCCTGCCTTGCGGTCGGGCTGAGTATAGACCGCCACAATATCAAGATTTAGCTCATCTTGGCGGTCAATCAGGGCTTGCAAGGCGACTTTGGCAAATTCTGGTGTGCCTGCGAAAATTAGGCGTAATTTATGGTTCATTTTTTACCTTTATAATATTGGGTAATTATCATATATTTTTAAATTACCGCAATCCAATTTAATAATATGAATGTAGGGACGTACTGGACACGTCCTTTGGTATTATCATTTTATAGACGTGTACAGCACGCCACCTCAAATCCTATACCACATATTGAATTCATTAAACCTATTTAAAAAACCCACTTTTTATTAATAGCTCTTCGGTAATGTTGCCTTGGGGTGTATCGATTTTTGCTCCGATAAGTCGCTCCAAATACCGTGCCACCAAATCCACTTCTATATTCACCGCTCGCCCCACCGCCCAATGTCGTGCAATGTTAGTCATCTCAGCAGTGTGCGGAATGATATTTAGGCAAACGATATGTTCAGACGGCTTTATGCGGTTGGTCGTGAGACTGATACCATCCACCGTGATTGAGCCTTTGTCGGCAGTGTATTTCATCAGCTCTGACGGTAGGGCGACTTCGATATAGACCGAGCGAGCGTCTTTGGCGATTTTGGCGATTTTGCCCACGCCGTCCACATGACCTGCCACGATATGCCCACCAAAACGTGTGGTTGGAAGCATGGCTTTTTCTAGGTTCAGCGTGTCGCCTACTTTCCAGACGTTTAGGGCGGAAATGGCTAATGTTTCACGTGAAACATCTACCGCATAGCTGTTGCCATCTATCGCCACCACCGTCAAGCAAATGCCGTTGGACGCAATGGAATCGCCCAATTTGACATCGCCAAAATCAAGCTCGGGGGCGGAAATGGTTAATTGCACATCGCCGCCTGTGGGCGTAATGGCGATCAGCGTGCCTGTTGTCTCTATGATACCTGTAAACATGGCTTACCTTTTATGATTGGTTTTTTAAATGATTTGCTGTTTTGCACATGATTTAAAAAATCAATCATTTATCTATGAAACATTCTGCTTTACCCATCTTAAATTCCATAAAAAATTTAGAAAATTTTTATAAATAAGTTGTGGATAACTTTTTAACCATTGACCTTTTGCAAATAATCCATTTAACTTATCCACAACCCAAAGATGTTTCATGTGGAACATGGTTAGCTGTTTTTAATTTCACGTGGAACACTTTAAAATCAAGGCTTATGGCGTGTTATCAAATCTTGTTTTTAATCAAAACCGTCGATTTTTAAAAAGTTTTCCACAGTTTCACGTGGAACATTTTTTGCCAAATTTTTGCTCAATCATTTAAGCAATCAAGTTGTGGATAAGTTTTTTGGGCGAAAAATCATCTTAACATCATCGCCAAGCCGCTCTACATCTACAAGCGTAAAATTTAGCTTATCCTGCAACCGCTCAAACTGCCCCCCAAACATCGGACGGGCAGTCGCCCCCAAAAGACAAGGGGCTTGATAAATGATAAGCTCATCTACCAAGTTTTGGCTTAAAAAACTTGTGGCAAGCGTCGCCCCTGTCTCCACCAGCACATCATGGCATTGATACTTTGCCACGAGCGTTTTTAAAAGAGCAGGTAAATCATCTTGCCAAATCAGTGTATTAGGGTTTTTGAGTACCGTAAAATCATCATCAGGCGACAACTTGCCACGTCTATCTATCACCACGATTTTGGGCTGGGGTATGGCGGTTATGCCGATATTATCAAGCTCCACATCGGGCAAACGTACGTTTAGAGCAGGGTTGTCGGCGATAATCGTGTTTGAGCCTGTGATAATCGCCCCACTTTTGGCACGCAAGTTTTGCACATCCCTGCGAGACAACTCGCCCGTTATCCATTTAGACTGCCCATTTTGCATGGCAATGCGACCGTCTAGACTGACACCCATTTTTAGGCGAACATACGGCAAGCCTGTCGCCACTGCCTTTAAAAAGCCTTTATTCAACTCTTGAGCTTTGTTTTCGCACACCCCCACCGCTACAGCAATGCCTGTATTTAACAGCATTGTCACGCCTTTGCCTGCGACTTGTGGGTTGGGGTCAAGCGTTGCGATGACCACCCGAGCCACGCCACTTTTTATCAAGGCATTCGCACAGGGGGGCGTGCGACCAAAATGGCTACACGGTTCAAGCGTTACATAAGCGGTTGCCCCCTTTGTGTCCTGTCCGCTATTTTTGACATCGTTTAAGGCGAATACTTCGGCATGGGGATAACCTGCTTTAGGGTGAAAACCCTTGCCAATTATTAAGCTATCCTTAACAATCACACAGCCCACCGCAGGATTGGGGCGAGTGGTAAATTCGCCTTTTTTGGCTTCATTTAACGCCATAAGCATAAACTTTTCATCATCAGACAGGGCAGGGCTTAGGCGAGATTTGACGGTATCGGACAACATATTATCAGCTAAACTATCAGTCATGATTTTGTCCTTGTAGGTTATCATGGCACACTTTGGGAGCGAAGTTTTCAAGCTCGGCTTTAAAGGCTTCTATGTCCTGAAAATCCCGATACACGCTGGCAAAACGTACATACGCCACATCATCAATCGCCTTTAACTCCGCCATGACAATCTCGCCAAGCACCTTACTGGATACTTCACGTTCGCCTGTTTGGCGTAGGCGTTGCTCAATTCGGTGTACGATTGTATCTATCTCGTCAATGCTCACAGGACGTTTTTGTAGCGGTAACGCCATTGAACGGCGAAGTTTGTTATAATCATAAGGTTCACGCAAACCATTGCTTTTGATGATACGGGGCATGACCACCTCCATGACTTCAAACGTGGTAAACCGCTCGCCACACTCGGTACATTGGCGACGACGGCGAACCTGCGAGCCTTCGGCAGCAAGGCGTGAGTCAATCACTTTGGTGTCTATGGCACTACAAAACGGACAATGCACATCGCCCTCCTATTTTCCGATACAAAAACTTGAAAAAATCCGCCCCAAGAGTTCATCAGCACTCATCTGCCCTGTAATCTCGCCCAATGCCGTCTGCGACAGTCTTAGACTCTCCGCCACCAGCTCCCCTGCCTGATAGACGACAAGCTGAGTATGAGCGTCTGTGGCGTGCGATTTGGCACGTTTTAGGGCATCAATATGGCGGGTGCGGGCGATGAGACTGTTCTCTGGCGGATGAAAGCCCACTTTGTCTTTTAATAAATTTACCAATTCATCAAGCCCTTGCCCTGTGGCACAAGAGACCCTTATTTGACTAACTGTTTCACGTGGAACATGAGAATTTTCTTGACCATTTGAATTATTTTGCATGGTTTCACATGGAACATTTTCGCCATTATGACTATTATTATGATTAAAATCAGCCATTGTTTCACGTAAAACACCACCCAATAAATCAGCTTTATTGGCAATCATGACAAGCTTACGCTCAAAATTCTCCATGCCAATTTCATCAATAATATCAGCAAACAGCTCTTTGGCAAGGGCAAATGGTTCGCTCTCGCTACTGACATCATAAACAAACAGCAAAATATCAGCTTGTTTGACGGCGGATTTGGCGCGGTCAATGCCGATTTTCTCCACCTTATCGGACGTATCTCGAAGCCCTGCGGTGTCGGTCAAATACACGGTCAAACCGTCCAGTACCAGTGTTTCGGACAGCGTGTCTCGTGTCGTCCCTGCAATGTCGGTAACAATGGCACGCTCCACCCCTGCTAGGCGGTTTAGTAGGCTTGATTTGCCAGCGTTGGGGCGACCTGCCAGCACCACCTGCACGCCGTCTCGCAAGAGCTGACCTTGTTTGGCGGTTGCCAAAATGTCATCAATGGCACGCAAAATCTCATCAATCTTGGACTCAATCACCCCGTCCGACAAAAATTCCACATCATCTTCATCAGGAAAATCAATGCTTGCTTCCACATATAAGCGAATGTTGGTGATTTTTTCTGATAAGTCATTGATTTTTTTGGAAAATTCCCCAGAGAGCGAACGCATGGCACTGCTTGCCTGAGCGACACTCGTGGCAGAAATAGCGTCCGCTATCGCTTCGGCTTGTACTAGGTCAATTTTGTCATTTTCAAAGGCACGCAAGGAAAACTCCCCTGCAGCCGCTTGTCTTGCTCCAAGCTCAAAACAGCGAGCAAGGAGCAGATTTTGCAAGACCATACCGCCATGCCCTTGTAGCTCCACCACGTCTTCGCCTGTGAACGAATGCGGAGCGTTAAAATAGATGATGACCCCTTCATCAATGACCGCCCCTTGATTGTCCTTAAATTTGGCAAAATGGGCGTGGCGTGGCGTGAGAGCTGATTTGCCCGATACGGCACAGCCAATAGTGTGGGCGGTGCGTCCAGACAGACGAATGACACCTACCCCTCCTTGACCGATAGGGCTTGCGATGGCGACAATGGTGGGTTGTTGAGATTGATTTGGCATAGTGGTGGTTGATAAAATTTTTGTCATTTTACCATTATTTAGCCAACTTTGCCCACAAAAAATCCGCCCAGACAGGCGGATTGGTTTGTGATTGTCAAATATCAATCGGACAACACTTTGACAGGTTTGTTGTAGGCTTTTTCAACACGTTTATTAACAAACTGCTGATGAGCCATACTAAACAGGTTGTTTACCGTCCAGTACAGCACCAAACCTGCGGGGAAAAACAGCATAAATACCCCGAAAATAAGTGGCATCATTTTCATCATCTTAGCCTGTATTGGGTCGGTTGGCTGTGGGTTTAACAGTTGCTGAACATACATTGTCCCCATCATAAAAATGGGTAGGATAAACCAAGGGTCCATCGCCGACAAGTCTTTAATCCACAAAATCCACGGGGCGTGGCGTAGCTCCACACTCTCCACCAAACACCAGTACAGCCCCAAGAAAATTGGCATTTGTAGCAAAATCGGCAAACAGCCTGCCATCGGATTGACCTTTTCATCACGATACAACTGCATCATCGCCTGACTCATCGCCATGCGGTCATCGCCGTGCTTTTCTTTTAGGGCTTCTAATTTGGGGGCAATGGCACGCATCTTTGCCATCGACACATAGCTTTTGTTGGATAGCCAAAACAGAGCAATTTTGACAATCAAAGTCAAGCCAACAATCGCCCAGCCCCAGTTACCCAAGATTTTGTGCAGAGCATCAAGGATTAGGAACATCGGCTTGGAGATTGGCCAAAATATGCCATAATCTACCGTCTTATCAAGGCTTGGGGCGACAGCAGACAGTTGTGATTGCACCTTTGGTCCCACATAGAGTGTATCATCCACGCTCATCTGTTTGCCATTGGCAACGCTGATGGGGCTTTGATAGCCGATGTAGTTATCGTTACCACTGGTGCGACTAAAAAAGACAGGCTTGTGGCTGTCAGGTGCCCACGCTGAGACAAAATAATGCTGAACCATCGCCACCCAGCCATCGGTACTGTTTTGGGCGTTTTTGGTAATATCGCCATCGTTGAAGTCTTTGAATTTAAGCTTGTTATAAGGCTCATCAGCCGTCCCCCAAGCACCGCCCAAATGCGTGGCAATGCCCATCATGCCTTTGTCGGCAAGACCGGGGTCTTTGCTGTTGTCTCGTTTTAATTGCACAAACAGCTCGCCATTAAAGTCCTTACCGCTCACATTATTGATGTTGTGAGTAACCTTAATGGGATAATCACCCTTGGTAAAGGTATAAGTTTTGGTAATGGTCAGCCCGTCTTTACTGTACGTGAGCGGCACGGATAAAGTGTCGCCCGTTAGGGTGTAGCTTTGGCTTGGACTGGTGTACGTGGCACGTCCTGACTGCGTGTCAATGCCGTCCGCCCCGCCGATGAGCGACTGAGCAACATAGGTGCGAGCGTCTGTCTCCAAAATAGCAAAGGCTTCATCACTGCCCAGCGTTTTGGCGTACTGTTTGAGTCCTGCATAGACCACATCACCGCCCACAGGATTGATTTTAATGTCATACACATCGGTACTGACCGAGATAAGATTGGTACTGGCAGGGGCAGTTGGAGCGGAGGGGGAGGCAGGCAAATCGCCTGTGACAGGTGCCAAATCCGAACCTGCAACCGAGGTCGCCTGAGCAGGGATAGGTGCTTGACCGCCATAGTCTTTTTGCCAAGCCAAGATAAGCAAATACGATGTGATGAGCATCGCAATGATAATCAAAGTCCGAAAAATCTTTTGCATAAACAGTCCTGATTGGGGCGGACAACCACCCATAAAAATCTAAATCCGCCATTTTACTAAATTTTTACCAAAAAACCTAGCATTTACTTATATTTACTTACGGGCTGACTTTTTATAAAATGATAAGTTATTGATTTTTAGAAACTTTAATAAAGACAGCCCACTACTTCATCATCTGACTTCTAACCGCTTGATAACTTGTGCGGTCTTTATAAACACCCAAGTTGGCAAATCGGACAAGGGCGGTATCATCACAATGCACGTAACGATAACGAGCCAAAGGTAACGGCACAAAATCCACCCCCGAGCCACCCCACGGCTGACACCGAAAAATCCGCCTAATGACAAGCGGTATGCCACGCACGCCATGCCATTTTAGGGCGTGTATGCCATAGACAGAACAGGTCGGGTAGAACCGACAGCGAGCGGGGGCAAGCGGACTGATTGCTTTTTGATAAAACTTAATAACAAGCAGTAAAAATTTGACAAGCATAATCAAAAATCACTGGGAATTATCAGCAGGGAATAGGGTAGATAATTTTTCAAAAATGTGGGTCAGCTCACCATGTAAGTCAGTCTCTTTTGTGTAGTTTTTCTTAACAATCAGCACCGCGTCCACCACCCCAAGCATGGGGGCAGTATGGCGAAACTGTTCACGGGTGAGCCGTTTTAGTCGGTTACGCATGACAGCCAGTTTAACCTTTTTTTTGGTAATGGCAAGCCCCAAGCGAGCGTGCGTTTGCTCTGACATGCCTGTTTGGACAAATAGAAGCAAATGCTCTGAGTGGATTTTTTTGACAGGGTTGTCAAATACCCGTTTAAAGTCATTGGGGCTAAGCAGACGCTGAGCTTTGGTAAAGCAAAATGGCGGGGTGGGTTGCTGTGGACTTGTCATGGCATAAACGTATTAAATCAAATTATCATACAAGGCTTAGTGTGTTTCGTCAATGGTTTATCCAGCATACAAAATCTTAAAGTTACAAACTTTTAAGGCAAAATTTGGACAAACAAAAGCACCCAAAAGGGTGCTTAATCTGTGATAATCTATAAGATTATACGGTCAGACGATGACGACCTTTGGCACGACGACGAGACAAAACTTGACGACCGTTTTTGGTTGCCATACGAGCACGGAAACCGTGAGTGCGTTTGCGTTTTAGAACGCTGGGTTGGAATGTACGTTTCATAATTTACCTTAAGGTTGTATCACAGGCTCTGCAGAAGCCGTTTTTTGTGATGGGTTATGTTTAACCAAACAGTTGAGTATTGGATTATATCCAATATGTCATTATTGATGTTTGGCGAAAAACCTACGTACTTTACCAAAAAGATGAATCAAAGTCAAGTTATTTTTTAAAAGTTTGGTTTTTTTGATGGTTTGTATTATGACATGTGATTTGTTCTGACTGTCAAAATGTAATAACTTTTAAATTATTTTAAAAGTTATCCACAGATTTTCTACTGGCTTATTTTTTATTTTAATATAAAAAATAATAATAATAAGGGTTTAATATTTCTGTGGATAAGTATTAAAATTTTATAAAAATCATATATTTGTATTGTTTATAAACCTGTATATAACTTGTGGGTAAAATGTGAATAAGTTCTTTGTTTTACTTATCAACAAATTTATCCACAAACTTATCCACAGAAAAATTATCGTTGCAAAATGTCAAATTTGTGGTATTATAGGCAAACATTTAAGGGCGGGCAAGTTGGTATTTGATTAAAAATCATACAATTACCAAGAATTGCAGGATTTTTCGCCTGACTTGTATTTTAATTATTTTTATCAAAAACTTATCGTTATGATGATTTTAAATCATAACTTTTAGTTTATAATGATGTTTGAGTGAATGTAAACATGAAAAGTGGGCTGGCTGTGTTCTGGCTAATCACTTAAATTCGTTTTCAGTTAGATTTTGCTTACCCAAGTTTGTTATTTGAGTTAATTTATCATGCAAAACATATCGCTATTTGATGAAGTTATGCCAGAACATCTACCGTCTGATAAGGTGGGTGCTGGTATGGATGTGAGTGTTGGTCAGAAAAATGACACCCCTGCTGTCGATGACAAAGGCGTGGCGGATAATGGGGTGGGTGATGACGACATGATTGGCGATGTTCAAAAGCATGATGTCGATGCTGAGCTGTTTTGGCAGTCGTGCTTATCTGAGTTAAAACATGAGCTAAAAGAGGGTGAGCTTAATCAGTGGCTACGCTCCTTAAAGCCTGTATTTGCTGATGAGATGCTGGTATTGTTCGCCATTAATGATGTGTTTATCCGTCGCATTGAGACGCATTATTATGACAAAATCTGTGCGGTGGTGGCACGTCTGGCAGATGGTGGTGGTCAGGATGTGTCAGGTGTCGCCCTTCGGGTCATGCCCCTTGTACCAAAAAGCGACAAGGCAGATAAAGCCCCTAAAAAACAAAAGCCCAAATCATCCAAAAAACCGACAAGCATCGAGGAGAGCCAACCCTTAGAAGAGCGGTTTACCTTTGAAAATTTTGTCAAGGGCAAATCCAATGCACTGGCATATAACGCCTGCCAAGAGCTAACCAAAAATCTGACCGATAAGGCTGCCAAGCACGACACGCATTTGTATTTTATCTATGGTTCATCAGGGCTGGGCAAGACTCATCTTATGCATGCGGTGGCTCATCGTTATGAGCGTGCTGGGCTTTTGGTGTGTTATTTTAGTAAAGATCAGTTTTTTAAGGTGACCATTAACGCCTTGCGTGGGGGTGAGGGTGGGGCGGATTCTTTGCTTCGGCGGATTTGTCAAGCAGATTTGCTCATCGTTGATGACGTGCACATGATTAACAACAAAAACGGCCCGAAAGTCTCGCAGTTTTTGATGACGCTATTTGGCGAATTCACCAAAGGTGATAAACGCCTGATTTTGGCGTCTGACAGACCACCGTCACAAATGCAGGATTTTGACACACGTTTTTTGTCACGCTTTGAGGGTGGATTGTCGCTTGCCATTGAACCGCCTGACATTGAAATGCGTATGCAAATTTTGCAAAAAAAGGCGACTTTGCTTGGCATGGAGCTGCCCAAAGACTGTGCGATTTTTATGGCACAAAACATGCCCCCCGATGTCCGCCGATTAGAAGGGGCGTTAAACCAAGTGCGTGCCAATGCTCTATTGGTGGGCGGTGAGGTGACACTCTCGCTGGTGCGTCACGCCATCAAAGACCGTATTGAAGCACGAGCAAGGGCGGTCAATGCAGAGAACATTCGTGACCTAGTGGCGGAGTATTATGGCGTGTCGGTCAAAGATTTGATTGGTAAAAAACGGGCTCGCAACATCGCTCGCCCTCGTCAGATGGCGATGGCATTGGTGCGTGAGCTGACCCAAGACAGCTTTCCTGAGATAGGGCAAGTGTTTGGCGGGCGAGACCATACCACGGTCATGCATGCTTGCGAGAAAATTAGCGAACTGCGAGCTGAGGAGTCATCGGTAGAAAAAGACTATCAGGCCTTACTTGCCACGCTTGAATTTGCTTGATGGTAATAGCCATCATGAAATGCGGTGTGAAGTTTGTTATAATAGATGTATTAGGGCGTGCTGAACATTGATAACATTATTTATGAAAACGATGAAAATTTAACGCTTTTGTCAATTTTTGCATGA
>NZ_MUXV01000057.1 GCF_002014975.1 Moraxella bovis | reverse complement strand
GCATAATCTAGGAAAAAGGCTTCTCTTTGGCGTGTGCTGGATTTTTCAGCCAGCATTACAGGGCTTTCGTAGTTTCCGCCAGAAATTTTAATAAAATCAATGCCCAATTCTGATAATTTGGCGACCACAGCAAGGCTGTCATTTTCATCAAATCCGCCCTTTTGAAAATCGGGTATTGTTAAAAACAAATACATAAGTTAAAATAACTCAATACTTTACCATAGAGTAAAAACCAATGAACGAAACATTTGATAGTTGTCCTAAATGTAAGCACAAACACTTTGTCAAAGCAGGTTTTAACAATGGCAGACAACGCTATAAGTGCAAAGGTTGCAATCATTACTTTTCAGTACATAAACCAACGCATCATAAAAGCGAAGCAACCAAGCAAATGGCAATCAATATGTATCTAGAAGGTTTGGGCTTTCGTTCAATTGGTCGCATATTAGGTATTAGTTATGGCACAGTCTATCAATGGGTTAAAAAACTTGGCGAACAACATCAAATCAAACAAGATAGCAATCAAGCGATAGATATCGTTGAGCTTGATGAGATTCATAGCTACACCAAGCATAAAAAACGCTTGCTGGACCCCGCTTGCCATTGACAGAACAACAAAACAAATCTTAGGTTTTGTTTGTGGCAGACGAGACACCAACACCTTTAAACAGCTTTACAATCAATTGAACATCCATAACATTCAACTGTTTTGTAGTGACTACTGGAAATCTTACCTTGAAGTCATTCCAAAATCAAAACATATGACAAGCAAAGCTCAAACTTTTACCATAGAGGGCTATAATAGTCCCATTAGGCATTTCACAGCAAGATTTAGAAGAAAATCAAAATGTTATTCTAAATCCGAGAAAATGATAGAAAACACTTTGAACTTACTGTTTGCTAAGTGGAATGGAACTTTGAATTATGTATTTTAGTTTAACAATGCCGCTTGTTCTTATGGTAAGCAGTCCAAATGGCTTTCCTATGGTGGGGAAGCAGTCTTGTGTTTTTGTGTATGTTCATTTGCAGTATTTTACCTTAAT
>NZ_MUXV01000056.1 GCF_002014975.1 Moraxella bovis | reverse complement strand
ATTGTATGTTTAAGGGTTAATACTGTAAATAACGGGGGTTTATTTTACACATAGTCTTCTAAATATTTTTGATAAAACTTATCAAACATCTGCTCAGATTTTTGTTTATCATCGGTAATGATGTTAAGTAAAGTGACAACCTTTTGGCGTTCCCCATCGTAAATATAGGGGGTATATTTTTCTAGGCTGTCCCGATATTGGACGGAAAAAAATAATATTCCATTCTAACAAGCCTATCGGAACAAGCATCAAATCCTTTGCTAGCCTTTTTTCATTATTTACCAAATCTTGTGCATGATATTTTTCAACACGCTCAAAAAAGCTTCTCTATTTTCAAACAATGCTCTGCCCTTATAACACTCTGGTGGGCCTGCAAATGCCACATTAAAACACAGTGCCATAAGTGGTATGATAAACAGTTTAAGATATCTCATTTGGCTACTCCGATGGATTTGGTTAAATTGATGTCGTTGTGTATTTTAGTCCATTGCTATTTAAAGAGTGAGCATAATCATCGCTCTGACCTCCTTCTAATATCAATCCAATAAATTCCAGTATTGACATCTTTATCATGCCCCTGTAATCTACCGTGAAAATTAATAATAATATCGTCATAAATATATTGGGAGCCAATATAGCACCAATAGTCATAACATTCTTGCTTGGTTTGACTTAAAAAATCACGATATAGTTTATAAAAAATAGCCTCAGCCTCTTTCTCGTTATCGGTAGCAATCTTAATTAAGGTAATAACTCTGTCTTTTTCAAAATCAAATATTAGATGCTCCTCAGGGTCTTTATCATAAAACAATGAAAACTCCTGCGGAATACGACCGCCACTATTTACCACCTTTGAGTGTTCAAAATATCCAAGAAAAAAGTATCGTAGCCCAACACTAAAAGGGATATCAGGTGACACATAATGCTCATCAAAATAATAATTTGAACCGCTTATTAAGCCATATTCAATAAAATTTTTATCATCATATTTTTCAATGCGTTCTACAAGCTCCAAATCAGTTAAAAATATAGGGAGATAACGACCAGCGTAACTTATTTGTGAATAAACACAAAACGCAAAAATACATAATAAATGGGTGAATTTCATAAAGTTACTTCCATTCAAGGTTGTTGTCATTGTTCATAATATCCCAATGATGTTTAAAAAGAGACCATTGAGTGCCTTTATGTAAATTACCATCGCCATTTTTGGTATGTTCATAGTCCATGATGCTGTCAGTATAACCTTGTGAGAAGATTAATCCTACCTCATCTTCAAAAGTATGCGATAACCCAAAACTATGCCCCAGTTCGTGAATGAGTGTATGAGTATCACTTTGATTAAATAGCACACAGACATTTCCCCAATGATTGCATACTCTGTCTGTATGACAAGCGTTGTAACCATCGGTTACTTCATGCTTTTGAGCAATCCCTGCCAATTGACTATCAAATCCAGCAATGGCATAATCACTAAATATAAGATGTGTATGTTTTTGATAATTTTTGCTATCAGCATATTCTTTTATTCCTGATAGTAATAATCTGTGCAACCCAACCAAGTCTTGCATTATACCCACCAAACCCCAAAATAACACTTCAAACCTTCTTCGATTGTATCAAACTCTGACAAATGACTTCTAAGTCATCTCTTAATCGTTGCCCAAGTTTGCTCTATTGGGTTTAGCTTGGGTGAGAGGCATGGAAGTGCTTAGTTTTTCAGAGCATTCTTTTGTGCAAAACTGTGTAACAGCATTGGTAAATACCCATAATTTTAATGCTGGCAATACCATTCATGAAAATGCTTTGTCGTGGATGAATGCTTTTAATACTGATTATGAAACAGCAGTTATTTCGGTGATGCGTGAGCAAGCAAATACTGCTAATTTTTCAAAAAGAAACAGCAATAACCAATCCTATCAGTTGCACCAAAAAGCGTTAGCTTACCAAGCCCAATACGGCGTAAGTTATGAAGTGGCGGTGCGTGAATGTTTAAAACAAGGGGCTACTCTATGAGCAAATCAACCATTAAAAATGATATTGCTAAAATTAAAAACGAAATTCAAAAATGGCACGATGAATTAAAGCAGTTGAATCAAGAAAAATCAAGCTATGAAATGCAAATCAAAGAACTTGAAATGATGCCTGTAAACCGTGCGGATTTTGGTGTATTGCTGAAAGAATCTATTGCACAAGAAGCAAATAACTACACCAAAAACATTGCTCAAAGCCTATTGCAACCTGAATTTTCTGATAAAGAAATGCAAGAAAAGCACAATGGATTTAAGGCAATGAATGAAAGAAGTCTTAAAGACTTTGAGTGGTGCAAGAATAATCAAAGATTTGAATGGTTGTTTAATGCTTTTCGTAGCCATAAAAACATAATCACACCAAGCAATAGCACAGAAACAAGGCAAATGTTATGTTGGTTAATACCTGATGTGGTGTATGAAAAAACCATGCACATTATCAATACCGAAATAGGCGACGAATGGGGGAATGATGATTTACCAAGCATTAGTGAAAGATATGAACTAATTTTATCATTAAAGGAGAAAATTAGTTCATGCCAAAATCGGATTGATGAATTACAAGGGGTTATTGATGAGATGAGTTCAATAACAATTAAGCCTGAAATTTAAGTGAAAAAAACACCTTTAATGTAAAAAATTAAAGGTGTTTTTTGTTTTGTGTCATAAATAAATTGAAATGCCTTTACACCAAGTGAAAGAAAAATTTTGTTTGTTTTATTGCAAACATTTGATAGTTTTATCGTGTTGCGTAACAACAAAACGCTTCAATGACCTTAAAGACATTATCGCCAAATCCACCAACATTTAACACATCATTGCCATTTTTGGCTTGGGAAGAGGTATAAGGCTGTAAATCCACGCATATTAGCTTGGCATTAGGGCAACGCTTTTTTAAAATTCGCCATTCTTTCATCATTTGTGTGCCACGCCCAGACTGCTCGTCCGCCCACGATTCATTGTCCGAAAAATAAATCATCACATCAATCTTTGCTTTTTGGCGATTTAATTCGGCAAGCGGTAAGGCGGTGTGTGTTCCGCCCCCGCCAAACTTGGCAAGCCGTTCGGCTAAGGCAAGCACATCAACGGCAGGCGGTGTTTGGGCGGTGTCCGCTTTGCCAAAGGCGGATTTTAGGCGTACACTAAAAGGTTTCTTGCCTGTGATTTGACTAATATTATCATTAAAATCAATCACTTGGTGCAAACGGGTATCAAAGGGCATAATCATCGCTGTGGGGTTGGCAACCTTCATCGCAGACGCAAACAAACTTGCCACATCAATGCACCGCACCTGCGATGTCGCCCCACGCCGATAGCCCATTACGGGCGAGTGCATAGAGCCTGACACATCTACGCCGATGGCGATTTGCCCGTCAAGGCGTGGCACATTGGCAAGGGCGTGGCTCATCGCCGTTTTTAGGGCGTTTTTGATGACGGCAGGAACATCATCGCCCAGAGCCTGCCAAGTGGCGTAAAGCTGATAGGGAAAGGCACGGGCGTGTTTGACCGCCTGCTCGTCCGCTAATTTATCCGCCAGCATTTGCGCCATACCGTCCACGCCAAACACGCCGTGACGGACAAAGGTGTTTAAATTCATTCGCACCATTTGCCACGAGCCTTGTTTGGCAAGGCCTGCCCAATGCTCCGTTGTCAAATCAAGCGACATCAGCCACTCAATGGGCAAGTCGGGCAAGGGCTGTTGGTTGTCCTTTTGAAAGTCAAGGAGCGAGCGAGCAAGGGGCGGTAAGTGATTGTAATTAAAGTCTTTTTGCAACGCCCATTTGATAAGGGCTTCGCTCTTGTCATCAAAAGGTTTTGGGTGGCTTAGGCGAATGACATCTCTTAGGGTGGGTTTATTGCCGATATTGGCGTTAATAAATTGTCTGTCGCTAGCGGTAAGTAACCACTCATTCACCAAATTTTTGGCAAAATTACCCAAACTTTTACGCCCAACCGCCCCGCCCCGCATTACCTGAACAAAGTTTCTAAGCTGTTTGCCATTATTGACAATGTCCTTAAAAATGGCTTTGGCAAAGGGCTGACCGTCCGCCTTAACGCACAAAATCGCCAAAAGCACAACGGGCGTGTCTTTCATCAAGGCGTGCTGACGGGCGTATAGGGCAAGTTTTGCCAAAAATGCGTTGTCAATTTTGTGTGCCAAATCAATGACTTCGCCAATCTGCTCGCCCCCTGTGACATAAAAAGTCTGGTTAAAAGTCCCCGTACACACAAGCTGAGCAAGGGCTTGTTTGGGGCTTAACTCGTACGCCTTGCCCCCTTGGTGGTTGGTGGTTTGGGGGTTAAAAATGTTGGTGTTCATAACCAATCTCCATTTATGAAGTTATACAAAAAGATAGAAAAATTTGGTGGACACGACGGGATTCGAACCCGCATCTGTGCTGTTACTGCCATTTTTAGTCGTACAGCCGAGCAGTCTTATTGGAAACGCGCGCCAGTAGTAGACCATTTGCCATAGCCAGTACCTGCATCTGCAACCGTACCAAGACCCCCGCTTGCGAACAACACCCAGTTTTACCCAGACTACCCAAGACCCAATCGTTTTTGGTAGCGTCGCCCCCTGTATGACAGCGTGCCCGTATTTATCATTATCCAAATCTTGTGCCAACTTGGGAAATTTTGGGAAAAATAGTTTTTAAGTAATTGATTTTTAATGGATTAAAATTTTAACATTGGAGAAATTTTAGTATTGGCTTGTAAAAATTTTGGGAAAAATCTATAATATTAGATAGATTTATATTTTTTTATTCTAGGTAATTTTAATGGAAAATTTAGAAAATGATAAAATCACAACCCAAAATCAAGGGCGTTTTGATGATGTTTTTGGCATTTTAACCGCCACAACAGGGGCGAGTGTTGAAGAAATGAACGAAGCCATTATTGAAAGTGCGTGTGAATTTAACAAAGATTTGGAAGATTAATAATGAAAAAATCGGTCATGCTTGGCTTTTTGGGTACGGTGCTGGACGATGGATTTAGCCAAAGACGGCACGCCAAATGGCGACCGAATGTCAATGTGCATAGGGTAATGGCGTTTGACCGTGTGGAGCTGTTTATTTCGCCAAAATATCTGGCACTTGCCGAGCAAGTGGTGGCGGACATTAAGGAGATTCGCCCAGAAATCACGGTCAATTTGGTGGATATACCCCTTGACAATCCGTGGGATTTTGGCGAAGTGTATGAAAAATTAGCAAGTTGGGCGGACAGCTATCCTTTTGATATTGAACAAGAAAATTATTTTACCCACATTACCACAGGCACGCACGTTGCCCAGATTTGCCTGTTTTTATTGGTGGAAAGCCGCCAAATTCCAAGCCTACTTTTGCAGACCGCTCCGCCCAAAGACAGCCCTTGCCAAGTGGAGACGATTGATTTGGATTTGGCTCGTTATGATGCCCTAGCCAGTCGCCTAAGCAAGGTCAAGGACGATGCGGTGCGGTTTTTGAAAACCGACATTGCCACCAAAAACCCCACCTTTAACGCCCTAATCGGGCAAATTGAACAAGTGGCGATGGGTTCAAAGTCGCCCATGCTGATTATGGGGGCGACTGGGGCGGGCAAATCGCAACTGGCACGGCGAATTTATGAGCTTAAAAAGGCTCGGCATTTGGTGGCGGGGCGGTTTGTGGAAGTCAATTGTGCAACTTTGCGGGGCGATATGGCGTATTCGGCTCTGTTTGGGCATAAAAAAGGGGCGTTTACGGGGGCGATGACGGCACGGGACGGCTATCTTTTGACCGCTCATCAGGGCGTGCTGTTTTTGGACGAGATTGGCGAGCTTGGGGCGGACGAACAGGCGATGCTTTTGACTGCGTTGGAAGACAAACGCTTTTATCCGATGGGATCGGATACGCCTGTACACAGCGATTTTTGGCTCATTGCAGGGACAAATAAGGATTTGAAAGCGTGTGTGCGGGCGGGAACATTTCGGGAAGATTTGTACGCCCGTATCAATGTTTGGCAATACACCCTGCCCGCCCTAAAAAACCGCAAGGAAGACATCGCCCCCAACATCGCCTATCAGCTTGACATTGCAGGCTTTGAGCTTGGGCGGAAAGTGCGGTTTGGCAAGGAGGCGTATGAGCGGTATTTGGCGTTTTGTATGAGTGATGGGGCGGTTTGGCGGGGCAATTTTCGGGATTTATCGGCGAGTATTTTACGCCTTGCGACTTTGGCAAATGATGGCAAAATCAATGAAAAATTGGTTAATGATGAAATTGGGCGTTTAAAAGAATTATGGGCGGACGATGATAATCAACTTGACAAAAAGTCCAATATTAATATTAACCCCGAATTGTTAAATAAAATCAATGCCCAACATTTAGATGAATTTGATAAAATGCAATTATTAAATGTCATTAAACTTTGCCAATCCCACCCCACGATGGCAAGTGCAGGACGGGCATTGTTTAATCATTCACGGCTGGATAAGGCAAGTGGTAATGATAGCGATAGATTAAGGAAATATTTGAGGAAGTTTGGGGTGAGTTGGGGGGAGATTAAGGGGTAATTTGGGGGTGTAAGGTGCGTAATACGCACCTTACAAATCAACAAAGAACCACATTTAATTTTCTTTCTTTTAAAATATCAACAATGATGTCTTTTTCTTTAAAATTACTTTCATTAAAATCACACCAATAGACAGTAATATCCTTAACGCCAAAAATATCAAAACAATCATCAAATCCATCTAAGTCAGAACCAAAATACCCACCAATACCCACCAATACCCACCAATTGTTCAGAAAAATAACATAAAAATGAATTTTTGCTTTGTATGTCTTTGCCAGAAATGTGAATGGTTTGGTTGTATTTATGATGTTTTCTATTATAATAATAACAAGCCCTTAGCCACTCATATTTTTCTTGTTCTGAATAATTAATCCAGCACTTTTGTTGTTGTTTTATCATCTTATTTATGTGATACAATAATTTATCATGAGAAATCCCACTTTCATCATTGATAAAATATTCTTCCAATAAAACTTTCATGTAATGCTCCATTTTACAGCAAACATTCTTCACTAACAAAAAGAAACACAAAAACCAAAAATTAAAGTGTTTGCCTTATCAATTAAAAATCAACCAAAAACCAAATTGATAAAATTATGTTCGTATAACTCATTGTTTTTATCAATACAAATTTTACTGACAAATAAATAATCAATCCAATCCGTATTTGGCAATAGGCTATTTAATTCATTAACAATTTGGGTTTCTGATTTTTCTTGAAAAATTTTTTTAATAAATCATTTACCAAAGAAATCACATATTGATTTCTTTGGCACTCATCGGACAGCTGGTATTCTTGAATTTTTTCAAAAAAATTTATGGGCAATAAAACCACCATCTGAGTCAATATAATCATTACTCCAAAAGATATAACCACTCCATTTTGGGTCAATAATCAATTTATCAAGTTCATGATGTATTTCATTACCCCGCTCTTCGCTATGATTACCACCCACAAGTTCATTAATTAACTGTGTAATTTTTTCTTTTTGAATGGCGTTCATAGCTTTATCCAATCATTATCACAAATCACCCCAACACCCCCTGCACACCCTGCCAACCAACCTTCACCCCAAGTCCGACCAGCACCCACAGGATAAGTGTGCGAAATTTGGCGGACGGCAGGCGTTTGCCAAGCCTTGCCCCGATGACAATGCCAAGCACCGACAGCACGGTTAAGCCGATTATCATCGTCCAAGTTTGGGTAGGCACTTCTAATAAAACTTCTTTTAAAACAATGGCTTGTACCAATTTATTGACAAAATAACACAAATTCCCAACTTTGATAATCGTGTCCTTATCATCGGTCATTGAAAGTAGATACATCAAAAGCACGGACGACATCGCATTGGTTGCCCCGCCGACCACGCCTGCCACAAAGCCAATCACCACAAGCGATGTGGTGGTGTTGGGTAGGACGATTTTTTTACCCATCAGACTCGTTGTGGCATACCACAGCACCACCACCGCCAAGGCAAGCATCAGATAAGCAGAATTAACCACCAGAAGCAAATACGCCCCCAACGCACTGCCAAGAATGGACACCACGACCAGCGACCAATATTTTTTAAGATAAAAAGTGGCGTTGTGCCATACACCGCCTGAGCCACCGACCCACGCAATCAGATTAAGCACCGCCGTTGGTACAAGAACAAGGACAATGGCAGAAGTCAGCCCATAGACCCCCGACAACGCCCCAATGGTAATCAGCGGAAAGCCCATACCCGCAATGCCGTGTAGTAGGCTTGCAATGATAAATAATGGAATAAGCCAGAGTTCAAATTTCATAAAAATCCTTTTAATAAAATATTAGGTAGTAATCCAAAAAGT
>NZ_MUXV01000055.1 GCF_002014975.1 Moraxella bovis | reverse complement strand
ATTTTAGTTTAACAATGCCGCTTGTTCTTATGGTAAGCAGTTCAAATGGCTTTCCTATGGTGGGGAAGCAGTCTTGTGTTTTTGTGTATGTTCATTTGCAGTATTTTACCTTAATACTGTAAATAACGGGGGTTTATTTTACAGTTTATGTTTTAAACACTTGTCGTTATTTTTAGCAAAACCCATGAAAATTTGCTATAATAATGCATTTTTTATCATCAGTCTAGCACCGTGATTTTACGCCGATACATGATACGCCAAGTTGCCACGACCACCGCCCTTGTACTGGGGTTTTTGGTGGTCATGCTTTTGGGTGGTCGCTTGATACGTTATTTTGGCATGGCTGCCGAAGGGGGGCTGGATGTGGGGGTGCTGTGGACACTCATCGGCTATAATTTGCCTTATTTTTTGGAATTGATTTTTCCTTTGTCTTTTTTTATCGGGCTTATGCTGGTGTTTGGGCGACTGTATGCCGACCATGAGATGGCAGTGGTAAACGCAGGCGGGGTCAGTCGTGGCATGGTATCAAGATGGCTGATACCGCTTGTGCTTGTGGTGTTTGTCATGCAGGGTTTTATCACGCTCATCGGTAAGCCGTGGGGCGTGGCAAAGGCGACCAACATTTGGCAAGAACAATCAGTGGTGGAGATTTTTGATTTGATTCGCACCAAAGAGTTCATCAGCAGTGGCGACTATCATCTGTATGTCGGTGAAGTAGGCGATGAGCGTGAATTTTTAAAAGATGTGATTGTGATTCAAATGAATGGCAATAAAACTTCGCCAACCGATGACACACAAGACGACAATCAAACCAATCAATCCCAAAGCCTCCTTGACACCAGTAAAATCCCTGAAAAATTGCTCTCGGACAAAGACACGATTATCCTAGCCAAATCCGCCACGCAAGTGCCAACCGCCTCGCATGATGGTTCGGTGGTGCTTGACTTGCACGAAGGTCGACGTTATGAAGTGGATACCGCCAGTCGTCAGTATAATCAAGTGGGCTTTGGGCGATATCGCATTCATCTGACGGGTAAAAGCGACAGTCAAGGACGCCCGATGAAGATAGAAGGCATTGCCACAGGCGAGCTTTTGAGTGTGCGTGGGGTGCAAGGCGAGATAACCCTAAAAAACAGCACGTTTAGCCCACAGCAGGTGCGTGCCGAGCTCGGTTATCGTTTGTCGTTGCCGTTTTTGATGATTATCGCTGTGCTGCTTGCCACACCGCTTGCGACCGTGCGACCCCGTCAAGGCAGATGGCTCAAACTCATTCCTGCGATTTTTGTGTTTGTGGCAAATGTGCTGATTTTGATTTCCCTCAAAGAAACCGTCAGTAAGGGCAAGATTGGCGTGTACATCTATCCTGTGGCATTGGTGTTGTTCATCGCTTTTGCCTTGTATCTAAATTATCATGACCGTATCATGGCACAGCTTCGCCGAAATCGCATCAGTCGCCAAGGTCATCAGCAATCAGAGCGGGGGGTATCATGAAAGCATGGATTTTGCCCCGTTATGTCATCCGCTCGGCACTGTTTGCCATGATGGGAGCGGTGGTGGGCTTGTGGCTATTGCAAATCATCTTTGCCTATCTGTCCGAGCTTGAAAACCTATCCGAGACTTATACATATTTTGACGCGTTACGCTTTATTTTGTACCGCTCGCCTTATTTTTTGGTGCAGTTTATCCCCACGGGGGCATTACTGGGGGCGGTGATAGGGCTTGGACTGCTGGCGGGTAACAGCGAGCTTGTGGTCATGCGAGCGGGCGGAATCAGCGTGTATCGCATCATTGGTTATGCGATGTTACCTGCGTTTTTGTTTGTGATGATTTCGCTGGCGGTTAATCAGTTTGTTTTGCCTACCACCAACGACAAAGCCTCACAGATTGCCAATCATTTACCTAATAAAAAGCTATTTACGGTCAATGGCTATTGGGCGGTGAATGACACCGAGCAAGGGCAGGAGATTGTCTATATCAGCTATGCCGACTCGGATGGCAAACTGGGGGCAACCAAACGCTACTATCTGGACAAAGGGGCGAATCTCACGGGGGCGACCCGTGCAGGCAGTGGCGTGTTCCATGAGCAGGTAGGCGATGATTATCAGTGGCAACTGACTGACGTGGCACAGCTGACCGTGGGCGATACGGGCGTCTCTCGCAGTTTTGATATGCACAAGACCTTATCACTGCCCCTTGCCCCGAGTGATGTTCATCTTTTGACCAAAGAGGCGGAGGATTTGTCTTTGACCGACCTTCTGACCCATAAACAGCTCATGACCCATCAAGGCAGACGCTCGCTTCGTCATGAAGTCGCCTTTTGGCAAAAATTACTCTCGCCCTTTGCGGTATTGTCGCTGGTGTTAGTTGCCTCATCGTTTGTGTTTGGTTCACTGCGTTCGCAGGGCTTGGGACTTCGCATTGTCATGGCGTTATTGACGGGACTTTTGTTTAGTTATTTGACTGATTTGACGGGGTTTGTGGCGCTCGCAACAGGGCTCTCCCCGTTTTTTATGGCGTTATTGCCGATTATCATTAGTGCAGGCGTGGGGATTTATTTATTACAAAGACGGCAATAAAATGGGCGAGAGATTGCCAATTTTTATGGTTATTTTTAAATTAAAAATCTTAAGTGTATAGCCACAAATTTTAAAATTATCACAAGCTCAATAATATAAGAGTGTAGGGGCGTGCTATGCACATCCGATAAACATGACAACAATAAAGGACGTGTGGAGATAGTGCTGATGAACCTTTGATAAATATTAAGTTCGTTAGATATGAGTATATTTTAACATAAGAAAATTATCTATTTAAAACGATTGATTTTGTCAAATGTGTGTTTTGATTGAAAAGTTTCATAAAAACCCCCATTTTTTGTGTGTTTTTGGCAAATGCTGTTATAATAATCCATTTCATCGTTTGTCCGTTTATTTTTACCTACCAAATATAGCCCGTCATGAAATTAGCCGTCATCGGAGTCAATCACAAAACCGCCCCTGTCGCCCTGCGAGAGCGGTTGTCTTTTGGCTCGGATTTGCCACAGGCGATTACTGACATTCGCCGTCTTGATGAGTCGGTCTCGGGGGCGGTCATCGTCTCTACTTGCAACCGCAGTGAGATTTATGTGGGGTTTGACGATGAATGGCAAGCGGTCGCTGACGATGATGATGTGAGCGTGCAGGCGGGGCGAGTGCGGTCGTGGCTTGCCGAGTTCAAGGGCGTGGCACTAGATGACATTTCGCCTTTTTTGTACATTTATGAAAATAACCGTGCGTTGAACCACTGGCTTCGTGTGGCGTCAGGGCTAGACTCGATGATACTGGGCGAGCCACAGATTCTGGGGCAAATCAGACAAGCGGTGTCGCAGTCGCAGGCAGTAAGTGGGGTGGGCAGTGATTTTCATTGGCTCACTCAGCAGATTTTTGCGTCAGCACGCAGTGTCCGCCGTGACAGTAAAGTCGGACAGCAGGCGGTGACGTTAGGGTTTGCGACCGCCAAACTGGTCACGCAGATATTTGACAAGCCAGAGAAGACCACGCTACTCATGGTGGCGGCAGGCGAGATGAATCGCCTTGTCGCTCATAACGTAGCAAGCCTTGGCATGAAAAACATCATCATCGCCAATCGCAGTCCACAGCGTGCCGAACTGCTCAAAGATGAGCTGGTGCAAATGGCACAAAATGCAAGGCGGTCGGTGCATGTTGAGTGCGTGGGGCTAGATAGTCTCGGGCAGGTGCTAAGCCGTGCTGATCTGGTGAGCAGTTGTAGCGGTAGCATGGAGACGCTGATTAGCACAGAGATGGTTAAGCACGCCCAAAAGGTGCGTCGTCATCGCCCGTTGCTACTGGTGGATTTGGCAGTGCCACGAGACATCGACCCTGCGGTGGGCGGATTTGATGATGTCTATCTGTATTCGGTGGATGACTTACAGCATGTCATCGCAGGTAACCTAGAAGAGCGAAAACAAGCGGCGGTAGAGGCGGAGCTGATGGTCAGTCAGCTGACCCTAAGTATCGAGAGTCAAATGCAACTGCTGTCCGCCAGACGTTATATTGCCGATTATCGCATGATGGCAAACGAGCATAAAAGCCGACTGTTATCGCATGCCAAACACCGTCTGGCACAGGGTGATGACATGATGACGGTGCTAGATGAGTTCGCTCATCGTCTGACCAACACGCTCACGCACTCGCCGTCACGACTCATCCGCACCGTTGCCACACACCAAGATTCACAGATTCTAGAAGTGGTAGGGGTAGGGTTGATGGATTACCGTGATAGGCAAGCCTGACTACTTTACTCAAAATCACCTTTATTCAAAATCCCCCAAATTCATCTTTAACGCATCAAAACACACACCCATCTCAAAGCCCCGATGCTGCAAAAATCGCAGTTGGCGGGCTTTTTCTTTGGGGTCTTTTGGGATTGTGTCGCCATATTTTTTACAGCGAGCTTCTACGGCAAGTTTGAGCCAGTCTATCTCATCATCCTTGTCATCACCCTTGTTGTCATCGTCCAAAATCGTGCCGTCCGCCACACTGTCTACATCACTCATGGCGATAAGTTCATCTATACTGCCAAACGCCTTGACATCAAGCCCTGCTTTTTTTAGGCCATCTGTCAAATACCGCACGCCACGCCCTTTGCGTACCGCTTCACGCACGAGCATGGTCGCACAGCGTGTGTCGGACTGATAACCTTTTTCGGCAAATTCATCAAGCAAGTCATCCACCGCCTGCGGGTCGCAGTCTTTGGAGATGAGTTTGGTTTTTAGTTCATGGCGAGACAGCTCTTTTTTGGATAAATAATAAAACGCAAGCCAACGCAAATAGCGAGTTTCTTTGTCGGGAAGTTGTAATTTTTCAATCTCCACTTGGCTTAATAATTTTAAAGAATTATCATCAAGCACCGTTTGACTGTCGTCTTTTAATAATAAACCTACCGCAGACGGTTTGTTGTCGCTTGTTTGGGATTTGCGTTTGCGTGTGGGTGTTGGTGTGTCGGTTTGGGAGTTGGAATTTTGGGTGTTTTTAACTGTTTTTTTAGATTTTTTAAAAGGGTGTTTGGCGGTGTTAGTTAAATTTTTTGGTTTATCAGATAAAAAATTATCATCGGATTGTTTGTTGCTGTTTTTATCGTTCGTTTTATCCGCTTTTTTGGTATTTTTATCGTCCGTGTTATCGCTGTTATTACTCTTTTTATCAAAAGTTTTAGCAGACACAGGTTGTCCCATGTCTGCTAAAATGTCATCTAAGGTTTGTATTTTTATGGGTTTGATCATAAAATTAGTCGTCCATGCCTTCGACATATTCAGGCACTTCACCGTCATCATCGCTGGGGGCGACTGGCACGACATTGGCAAGTTTTAGCTCACGGATTTTGGCTTTAATCTCTTGGGCGATGGCTGGATTTTCCGCCAAAAATTGACAGGCATTGGCTTTGCCTTGACCGATTTTTGAGCCTTCATAGCTGTACCATGCCCCTGATTTACCCACGATGTCAAGGCTTGCCCCGATGTCCACAATCTCACCCAAGCGGTTAATGCCCTCGCCATACATGATGTCAAATTCGGTTTGGCGGAACGGGGGAGCCATTTTGTTTTTGATGACCTTGACACGGGTTTCAGAACCGATGATTTCTTCTTTGTCCTTGACCGAGCCGATACGGCGAATGTCTAGGCGGACAGAGGCATAGAATTTTAGGGCGTTACCGCCTGTTGTCGTCTCAGGCGAGCCGAACATTACGCCGATTTTCATGCGGATTTGGTTGATAAAAATCACCATGCAGTTAGAGCGTTTGGCGTTACCCGTGATTTTACGCAAGGCTTGGCTCATCAGACGTGCTTGCAGACCCATGTGGCTGTCGCCCATTTCGCCTTCAATCTCAGCTTTTGGGGTCAAGGCAGCAACCGAGTCCACCACAATCAAATCCACCGCCCCAGAACGCACAAGCATGTCCACGATTTCAAGGGCTTGCTCGCCGTTGTCGGGCTGAGATACCATAAGTTCGTTCAAATTTACACCCAATTTTTTGGCATAAATGGGGTCTAGGGCATGTTCTGCGTCAATGAACGCACATTTTCCGCCTTGTTTTTGGCATTCGGCAATCGCTTGTAGGGTGAGCGTGGTTTTGCCCGAGCTTTCAGGCCCGAAAATTTCAATGATACGCCCCTTTGGCAAACCGCCAATCCCCAGAGCAATGTCAAGCCCAAGCGAGCCTGTGGAAATGGTCTCAACATCTACCTTGATAGACTCATCGCCCAGATTCATGATGGTGTTTTTGCCGAATGCCTTTTCAATCTGAGCCAATGCCATTTGCAACGCTTTTTCTTTGTTGCCTTCAATGTTTTCATCTTTTTCTTTGGGTGCTTTTGCCATAAGAATTACCTTTTTCAACTAAAATTAACGTGATAAAACAACTAAATTTACAACCAAAATTTTGCCTATTTTAGCACTTTTTTGGGCAAAGTGGCGGTAATTTTTGCGTTGTTACAATAAATAATTGGGTAGTAGCCTAAAAAGTATGCCAAACTAGTTTTCCGTTCGCCCTGAGCCTGCCTGCGGGTAGGAAAACCGTTAGGTTTCCCAAGATCGCCACGAACTGTTTTCTTTGTAGCATACTTTTTGAACCAGAGCCAATAATTGTTAAGTTAAATAATTTATTAAAAAATACTGTTAAATCTGCTCATCTCGTTTAAACACCCATTCATCATCACTGCTTGCTTTTTCGTCAAAATAATAACCGTCCATGTCAAAGTTTTTTAGCTCATCGGGGTTTGTGATTTGATTTTTTGCACAAAAATTCATCATCATGCCACGGGCTTTTTTGGCGTAGAAACTCACGATTTTATATTGCCCGTTTTTTTGGTCTAAAAATTTGGGCGTGATAATCTCCGCCTTGATTTTGGCAGTATTAATCACTTTAAAGTATTCATTGGAAGCAAGATTTATCAATACATCAGAACCGCTGTTTTTGATATTATCATTTATCACATCAGTAATCTCATCACTCCAATAGCCATATAAATCATCGGCATAGGGCGTTTTTAATTTCGTACCCATTTCTAGCCGATAAGGTAGCATATTATCCAAAGGTTTTAAAATGCCATATAAGCCTGATAAAATCCCCAAATGCTGATTTAAATATAAAATCTCATGGGTGTTTAATGAATAAGCGTCAAGTCCTGTATAAACATCACCGTCAAACAAATAAATGGCAGGCTTTTTATTATCATCAAAAGGATAAGTCCAATTTTGGTTGCGGACGACATTTAATTCAGCGATTTTTGCAGATACGCCCATAAGCTCTTGTAAGTCTATCACGTCTTTATTTTTTAGGGTTTTCATTAATTCTATGGCGTGATTGATAAGTACAGGTTCGCTTAAATGGTTATCTACATTAAAGGGGATGGCGGTTTTTTCATCTAGGTTTTTGGCAGGGGATATTAAACAATACATGATATTTTCCAATGATTAAATGAGTTTAAAAGATAAAAAGATTATAAAATAACTGGTGTAATTTTTCAATTTAAAAATATTGATTTGACGGTTTAAATTTGTTATATTAAATCCTTATTTCAACCATTAAAAGGAATTTTTCATGACCGACACGATTTTGGCACGCCTAGCCCCAACCGCTCACGGCAAATACATTGGCGTCATCACACTCAACAACCCCAAAGCTCTAAACGCCCAAAACTTAGACATGGTCAAAGCCACACGCACGCACCTAGATACATGGGCAGATGATGACAGCGTGGCGGTCGTGGTGCTACACGGCACAGGCGACAAGGGGCTGTGTGCAGGAGGTGACATCAAGGCGCTTTATGGCGGAGCGAGTGGGGCGAGTGCCCACGACTTTTTCACGCACGAGTACGGACTCATGCACGCCATGAACACCTATCCCAAGCCTATCATGGCGTGGGGGCATGGGATTGTCATGGGGGGCGGTATGGGGCTGTTTGTCGGGTCAAGCCATAAAGTCGTTACGTCCGCCACGCTCATGGCAATGCCCGAAGTCTCTATCGGGCTATTTCCTGACGCAGGGGCGTCTTATTTTTTAAATCATTTGGCGGGTAAGGTCGGGCTGTTTTTGGGGCTAACGGGGGCAAGATTTACAGGGGCGGACGCTCATGCGTTTGGCGTGGCGGATTTTGCAATCGGTCATGATGGATTTGACGACGTGCTAAGTTGTATTTGTCAAATTGATTTTAAGGATAATCACACCAATCATCATTTATTATCTGCTTGTTTAAATGGATTTCATGATAAATCTATATTGGGCGAGAGCATTTTATTAAAGTCATTTGATGAAATCAATCATCTCATGAATCAAGGCGATTTATTAGCGATTGACAATGCCTTAATGAATTATCAAGGCGATAATGACTTTATCAAATCCGCCATAGACATTTATAAAAATGGCTCGGACACCACAAAAGCGATTACCTTTAAAATTTATCATGACTTAAAAACGACTAAAAAAGATTTTTCTTTAAAACAAATCTTTGACTTGGAAACAGTGGTGGCGACTCATTGTGTCAATCATGGCGATTTTAAAGAAGGGGTACGGGCATTACTTATTGATAAAGACAAAAACCCCAAATGGCGACATACGCTTACCGATATGCCTGTGGGGTATATTGATGAATTTTTTGGGGAGTTTGTTTAAATAGATTTATAGAGAAATCCGCTTTTTATAAAGCGGATTTGATTTACTGCCCCGCTTGTGAGCAGACATAGTCAAGCCGGCTCTCGCCTGCCCTATAAGGAATCGAGGGATAAATGGATACATAACCTTCATAACTGTCTGCATTGTTGCCTTGCTTGTTATAATGAATGATATTATCAAAGTCATTTTTACGAACAACGCAGTCATAATAATCAAAAATTTTCGTTTGCCAATAGTTTTTACCATCTAAATTTTGAATAGTTTTAAAATCTGTTCGTATCCACACACTAACATATTACCCACCGCCTGTAAAAGACTTGACACGCACGCTGTCTTTGTCTAAATACTCTTTAAAGTTGTTGGTTTCGTCCGTTTAAGCCCAATTACTAGTAAAAGCAGGTATAGCAAGCATTAGGACGATACATAGATATTTTTTTATAAAAACTCCTGTTAAAAATATATACAAAAAAATTTTCTATTATATTGATATAAAGAATAATTATTTAAAATTTTTTTAAAATAAACTTCATAAGCCTATTTCTTAATTTTAGTATTGAGTATTTTCCAGTGCCTTCTAACTTGATGGCGAATTTTATCTGATTGCATAATTTTTGTCGAATTGTAAGTATAACCCAAAAAATTACCCCAAACCTGACGCTGAAAAACCCATTTATCTTTCGTATTTAATCGTCTAATATATCTTTTTGATTTTTTAGCACCGAGATATGAATATCTATAATGTAATCGATTGATAAATAACTTGCCTTTCGTATTATTTTGAATTCTTTTTGAGTAATATTTACAGCGTTTAACGCCTTGACTCATTTTCATATAATACTGTGCTAAAGCTTGATTTTTGAGATAGATATTTGTACCATCAAAACCAAATCCTAAGTATTCAAATCTTCTGTTTGAACTATTTTTGTTAATTTGACCACCAAACTCTTGCAGACACTTAACGCTATTATTTTCTTTAAAAAAATAAAATATTTGGGTTTTTTCTTGTTTAATATTTAACTTGGTAATTTTAGATATTGACTCTTCTAATAATACCAATATCTCATTTTTAAGAGAGCTATTACAAACAATCACAATATTATCGGAATATCTCTTATATATTCTGCCAATTTTCTGTACTTCTTGATGAATATAGGTATCAAAATTAATCATATAAATATTTGCCAAAGTTGCACTAATAGCAGAGCCTTGGCAAATGCCTTTATATAAATTTTTTTCTGTGTTATTACGTTTTTGTCTATAAATAATGCCTTTACTTCGGATATATTTAAGCTCCCTTAATTGACAAAAACCTACCGCCTCTTGAGAATATAGATGCGTAATTTTTTTAATTGATTTTTGTTTGTATTTTCCTTTATGATTTATAATAATTTTCTCTTTAAATAATTCAAATATTTTGTCATAATCTATGTATGAAAACTGAGTAATTGCCTTATAGACATTATAATGGTCTTTGGGTAGAGTGTTGCTTTCTTGCAACCCAAGCACGCTTTTCCAGACATTTTTTAATAAGGCGTGGTCAAGATTATCAAAAAATCCCTCTATATCTACTGCGATGACTGTCGGTTCTTCTTGTTGTGCACGGTGTTTTATAACATCAAAAACTTCTTTGGCAAAATCTATATTACATTTACCCGAACCATCTACTGTAGTTATTTTTCTATAAGCAGTTACCACATCGCCAAGATTGTTTTGATTTAACTTTTTTTCGTAATGAATCTGCAAAAGATAAGCATAATAAGCAAAAATATTAGCATCCCAATGATTGGCATAATAAATATCACGCACCTTGGGTTTTAGGTGTACACGCTTACCATTGTGTAATATATTGCCGTCTTGATCATACTGTTTGCGAAATTTAGGCGTGATTATTTGTGTATGAATGAAAGGACAAAACGCATGTTTGGCTATTTTTTCAGGATTGGTAATATAGCGAATTACTTGATTTTTGCTTTTAGAAGTGACTGGCAATCCGATATGAGGGTATCTTTTTAGTTTAAACCAAGAGGGGTCTTTGACTTTTTTTGATTTCATAATTGTTGCAGAATAAAAAATGAAAGTAGGCGGAGTACGCATAACAGCCAGTAAGTGCACCTTACGCTTCTATCAGAAGAAGCACCCCAATTGTAGAATAATAATACTATGTATCATCAAATCAAAGGATATAAATATGCTAAGTTTTAATGCATTCACAGCAATTAACATCATAAAGCAGTTGACATTTCTGTCCAAGTGCTTTATAAAAGCTATCCGCACTGACATATTCAGTACGCAAACCCAAGATGGGCAGTTTAATTGGCAAACTTAACTGACTTGCTACCTACTTTCAAGGTAAATTTTACTACACCAAAAAAATTTTGCAATAAAAAACCACCCATGAAGAGTGGTTTTTTTAATTTTACGCAACATATTTTTCAATTTTACGCAAAGTCTTTGGGATTTAGACAGCTCGCCAAATGCTTGGCAGGGTCGGTGTCATACGCCTTAATGGCATCTTCTACCGTCATTCCTAACGCCTTGGCAACACCCATGCCATAATCAGGGTGGCAGGCGTGGCAGTTGCGGATATGGCGGTATTTGATGAAATCGAGTGCATCGCCCATTGCTCCTGCCGTATTGTCAAACAAGGCTTGTTTTTGCTCATCAGTCATGAGATTAAACAGGGCTCTTGGCTGGCTAAAATAATCGCTGTCATCTTCACGAAAATCCCACTGCTTGGCATCGCCACTAATTTTTAGGGGTGGCTCGGCGTACTGGGGCTGTTCTTGCCATTGTCCAAAGCTGTTTGGTTCATAATGCGGACGTCCGCCATAGTTGTCGCCCACTCGCCCTTGACCGTCTCTGTGGTTGGTATGCACAGGGCAACGTGGGGCATTGACAGGGATTTGATGGCGGTTGACACCCAAGCGATAACGCTGTGCATCGGCATAATTGACAAGGCGTGCTTGCAGCATTCTATCAGGCGATACGCTAATGCCTGGCACCAGATTGCTTGGGGCAAAGGCGGCTTGTTCTACATCCAAAAAGTAGTTTTCAGGATTTTTGTTGAGTTCAAACTCGCCCACTTCAATCAAAGGATAATCGCCTTTTGGCCACACTTTGGTCAAGTCAAAGGGGTGATACGGTACTTTCTCGGCGTCCGCCTCTGGCATAACTTGAATGTACATGGTCCATTTTGGATAGTCGCCTTTTTCAATGGCATCGTACAAATCTTTTTGGTGGCTTTCACGGTCTTTGGCAATTACCGCTTCGGCCTCGCTATCGGTTAAGTTTTCAATGCCTTGCTTTGTGCGAAAGTGCATTTTGACCCAAAAGCGTTCATTATCAGCATTGATAAAGCTATAAGTATGGCTACTAAATCCGTGCATATGGCGGTAGGATTTGGGAATGCCACGGTCGCTCATCACAATGGTAACTTGGTGCAGTGCTTCTGGCAGTAGAGTCCAAAAATCCCAGTTATTGGTGGGGCTACGCATATTGGTGCGTGGGTCTCGTTTGACCGCTTTGTTTAGATCAGGGAATTTTAGGGGGTCTCTTAAAAAAACACAGGCGTGTTGTTGCCCACCATATTCCAGTTGCCCTCTTCGGTATAAAATTTTAGGGCAAAGCCACGAATGTCTCGCTCGGCGTCCGCTGCCCCACGCTCGCCTGCCACGGTGGAAAACCGTGCAAACATTTCAGTTTTTTTACCAACTTCATTAAATATCTTGGCACGAGTGTATTTTGTGATGTCGTGGGTTACGGTAAATGTACCAAACGCCCCAGAGCCTTTGGCGTGCATACGCCGTTCTGGAATGACTTCACGAGCAAAGTCGGCAAGTTTTTCGTTTAGCCACAAATCTTGGGCAAGTAAGGGACCTCTGGCACCTGCGGTCAATGAGTTTTGGTTATCAACAACAGGAGCTCCGTTGCTCATGGTAAGGGGTGTGCCTGAGTAGGGGCATTTTGGGGTATCAGTCATGATAAATCCTATGGTTAGGGTGTGTTACGATATCAAAGTATGACAGAATAAGCATAACAAAAAATGGCATAATTGCCGGTTAGCGTATGTAAACAATACAAATGACACTCATTGCTAACTTGGATTGCTGGCTTGAACTTTGTTGCTGCTTGGTTTGTCAATCTATGGAGCTATTATAGGCAGGATTGATGATTTGGTAAATTATAATAATTTGATGTTTTGATTTGATTTTTTAAATTGAAAAAACTTGATGAACTCTAAATTATGATTGATAAAATTTATTGTAATTTAAAAAATCACAACAATCCAATACGGTTGAAAACCAAACCGCTAGAAGCTAAGACGAGTCATCATAAGATTTGCCCAATCAGTCTAGTTTACGACTGCCAAACACCAAACTTACCCCCGCCAACGCTCCCCATGAGCTGTTACCCTGCCAAATCGCCATGCCAAAAAACAGCACAGCAAGCAAAATGGCGGTCGGATAAATGTGATAATTACTGATGGTCATGATGATTTCTTGTTTTGTGATAAATTTAATTTATCATAACACGACATTCATCAGTTAAAATAATTTTATGTAGTTGAATTATTAATAAGTTTTATAAATAAGCAATTTATGTAAGTGATGTAAACAAAAAGACACAAAAAAGACCGTCATCAAACGGTCTTTTGGTCTTAATGGCTTATTTACTCATCATCGCCATAATATTTCACGCCGATTTTAATGGGTTCACGCCCTTGGCTACGGCGAAAATTATTGGTATCACGGAGCGAATAAGCACAGCCACAGTATTCTTGTTGATAAAAATGCTCACGCTTGCTAATCTCAATCATACGGCTACTGCCACCGCCTTTACGCCAGTTAAAATCCCAATAATCAAGACCCTCATAAGGAGCAACGGCACGGTGTCCACAGTCGTTGATTTGAGCCATGTTTTTCCAGCGACTAATCCCAAGCGAGCTTGTCATCACAGGAAAGCCATGCTCATGGGCGTATAGGGCGGTGCGTTCAAACCGCATGTCAAAACACATGGTGCAACGGCGACCTCGCTCGGGGTCTTGCTCCATGCCTTTGGCACGAGCGAACCAATTATCCATGTCATAATCAGCATCAATGAACGGTATGCCGTGCTTTTCGGCAAAAGCGATGTTCTCGTTTTTGCGAATCTCATACTCTTTTTTGGGGTGAATGTTGGGGTTATAAAAATAAATGGTAAATTCAATGCCACTGGCAAGCATCGCCTCCATGACCTCGCCTGAGCAAGGGGCACAGCATGAGTGTAATAGCACTTTTTTGTGTCCGTTTGGCGGGGTCAAAATCTCACGGTCAATCGGCGTTAGGTGCGGATTGGTGGGGTCAGCTTTGGCGATTTGTGGTTTGCCTTTTTTTTGCCCGTTTTGGGTTTGGGGGTTGTGGGTCTGTACGCTCATAATTTAACAATGATAAATAAAAATGGCGATTATTATAGCATTGATTTAAATTTTTTGCTAAAATTTGCGTGAATTTGTCTTTAAAAAGGTTTTTTATGAAACTCAACTGGCACGACAGCTTAGACATCGCCATTGCCCTTGCCGAAAAGCACCCCGATGTAGACGTACAATATATCCGCTTTACCGACTTGCACCGCTATGTGTGCGAGCTTGACGACTTTGTGGGCGAACCTGACAAATCCAATGAAGCGATATTAGAAGCCATTCAAATGGCGTGGCTTGATGAGCTTGATTGATAATTTAGATAATTTAAAAGATAACTTAAAAGATAATTTATGGGTGTATCATACGCCTTTATCTATTTTTTATCTATCTTTCAAAACTTTATCTGTAAAAAAGCGGTCATTATCACCGCTTTTTATTTTGGTAGTATGGCAAGGTGCGTACCACGCACCTTTTAAATTGGTGCGTTTTGAAGTTAAATGGTTATAAAATCACCCCTTTAACTTATCGCCCACCAATCCTTTGACCGTGTTTAGAATATCGGCAGGCAAGACAACGGTTTTGGCATTATCAGACTGTGCCATGTCGTTCATCGCTTTGATGTATTGCTCGCCAAGCAAGTACACAACAGGCATTTCTTTGCCGTCCATCGCCGATGAGATAAGGCGAATGGATTCTTCGGAACCTTTGGCAAGCACTACCTGAGCTTCGGCATCACGGCGAGACGCTTCCAATCGCCCGTCCGCCTCCAAGATAGCCGCCTGTTTTTGCCCGTCCGCTCGTGTTACCATGGCTCGGCGTTGGCGTTCGGCGGCAGCTTGCTCTTCCATCGCTAGTTGCATGGTGTGGGACGGTTTGATGTCTTGGATTTCCACCGTTTTTAGGGTAATGCCCCAGTCGGCGATGTCGTCTGAAATGGCGTGTTTGAGCTGGGTTTTGATTTGGTCTCGGCTTGATAACGCACTGTCCAAATCCATCTCGCCCACGATAGAACGCAAGGACGTTTGCACCAGATTGCGAATGCCGTATTCATAGTCTTCAATGCCGTACACCGCATATTCTGGCTGAATGATGTTAATATACGCCACCGCATTGGCGATGATGACCACGTTGTCTCGGGTGATGACTTCTTGACTGGGGATGTCCAGCACGATGTCTTTGGTCGTGATTTTATAGGCGACCGTATCGACAAAGGGAATGATAAAATTCAAACCCGGTTCTAAGGTCTGATGATATTTTCCCAGTCGCTGAACCACCCATTTATAGCCTTGTGGTACGAGTCTGACACCCTTAAAAACGGTAAAGACGACAAACGCCACCAAGACAAATAAAACTTCCATAATAAGCCCCTATCTAACAGTTATCTAAAATTATCTAAATTTGAAATACAGGGCAAATGTGATTGCCCCCTACCAATCTATCTAATATGATGAATTGGCAATAAATAGCAATCCAATGGCATTATTTACGCCGAACCACCAACTCATTACCCAGTATCTGCACCACCACGACCTTATCGCCTGCCTGAAACACTTCGCCATCTGCCCCACGGCACAGCCATTCATCAGAGCCGACTTTTGGCACACTAAACCGCACTTTGCCGAGCTTGTCGGCACTTGGAGCGTGGGTCAGCATGCCTATCTCGCCGATGATGACACTGCCCCCAAGCCCTGCGGTCGTGCGAGTTTTGATGTTGGGCTGGATAAATTTAAACCATGCCACGCACGAGATGACCGACAGCACAAGCCACAAGATGACCCCCGCCCCAAAGCCGAAGCCAAACGCCCACGCAAGCACTGCCGTTACAACAGCAGACGCCCCGAACCATAGCAGAAAAAAGGTCGGCACAAACATCTCTAATATCATCAAAATCAGACCAAAAACCAACCAATGCCAAGGCTGTACGTTCATCAGGTGTCCTTATGTGGATTTTTGGTTAATATAAATCATTTATCAAAAATAGTCAATGAGTTAATCCCAAACCCTAACCGATTGATAATCATAAAAATACTTGACAAAATATAAAATCGGCTGACAATTTTTTGGAAAATGGAAAATGGAAAATGGAAAATGGAAAATGGAAAATGGA
>NZ_MUXV01000054.1 GCF_002014975.1 Moraxella bovis | reverse complement strand
ACTAGTACCGCAACGCTGGCACAACAGGGATTTTTATGCCATTCCAATAATGACGCACGCCAACCCAAACGGGCTTGCGAAACATCGGCCTAATGGCATTAAGCGGTAGTAGCCGTACCAAACAACACTCTAATCATCGTGTTTAGGCGTTCTCTGTCGCTTGGCGTGCTGTGTCTGATAACGGTTTCTCTAACATCGTTATCAAATTGACTTAAAAATTTGTCCTGCTCTTGTGATTGCATAGCCTTTGCGTTGGCTTGCATTTTTTCAAAAATGGGGTGCTTAATACTTGGTCTATCCAAATCCACACCTTCAAAATAGCTAGTATCCACGATTATACCGTTGCTCATATGATTTCTCCGCTTTAACTGCTGTAATTAACCGAATATTTTCGCCCCTAAAAGTCCACGCCACCACCAAGAGCCGAGCTTGATTACTCATACCGATTGTTAAAAATCTTTCTTCATCATACTCAAAGCGTGTATCATCTATGGTAACATAATTTGGGTCAAGAAAAACACTAGCACATTCTTCAAATGGAATAGTACGAGCATTCATTACTTGCTGGTATTTGTCATCGTCCCATTCAAAATTTACACCCATATATTCAAAAAATATGGTTGGCATAATTAACCACCTTGATAATTGGTGTTGGCAAGCTCTGAATTTCCTACAATCAAACCCAATTCATTAACCGCCCTTTGCACTCGCTTTAAATCTTGCTCCCTTAACTCTGTTTGGATAAGTTCAAGCAGTCTTTTGGCATTGTTTGGATTTTTCCTAGCATAAGCCAACATCATTCCACCAATAACCACTTTTTCAGCTGTATCTTGTTTCTTAGCCTTTTCTTTTAGTCGTGCTACCTTCGCCTCTGCTTCTGCTAGTTGCTGTTCAAGTGTTACCATTTTTAGCCCTTATCAAGTAAAAACATATCGCCATTATAGCAGATTTTATTATGTGCGTAAATCCACGAAGTGCGAACTTACGAAAACTATGTTATAATTCCGCCAAGCTACATTATCCCAAGTTTTCAGTTCGCAAGGGGACACCCCCTTGACCCCTTTCGGCTTAACGCCGATTGGGGCGTTGCCCCAAACCCCAGTTAGAAAGACAAAAGAAAATGGCAATTTATCATCTAAGTATAAAACCAATATCAAGAAGTAGCGGACGAAGTGCCGTTGCTAGTATTGCGTATCGTGCAGGGATTGAAATTACTGATGAGCGATTGGGGAAAACTTATGATTATACAAAACGCAGTGGCATACTATGGACAGGATTAGCCACGCCACACGGATTAAATATTGACCGTAACGAGCTTTGGAACAGAGCGGAAAAAACCGAGACACGGAGCAACAGCAGAACCGCAAGGGAGATTGTTATCAATATCCCCCACGAGCTTATGCAGGGCGACCAATCAGCTGGCAAAATGCTTGCCTATGAGTTTGCCACCAGCCTAAGCCAAAAATACGGCATAGCCGTTGATGTAGCCGTACACGCACCTGACAAGCAGGGCGACAACCGCAACTATCACGCCCATTTGCTTTTGACAACACGCCAAATCACGCAGGAGCAGGACGGCATATTTGAGTTTGGTAAAAAATCACAACTTGAAATGAGCAACACCCAACTAAAACAAGCAGGGCTTTTATCCAATCAAAATGAACTTAAAGAAATCCGCAGAGAATGGGCGGAGCTTGCTAATGAATATCTAGCAGAACAGGGCATAGACACAAGAATAGACCACCGTAGCCACAAAGACAGGGGATTAGAGACCCTACCCACCGTTAAAATGGGTTGGAAAGCCACCGAATTAGAACGGCAGGGCATTAGAACCGAAGTAGGCGACCAAAACCGAGCTATCAAGGCGTATAACGCCCAAATTGGGCTTAAAAATGGGCTAAAAGAGCAGGTGAAAGCAGAAAAATTGGCTAAAAACGAGTTTAGAACACCAACCACCGACCACAACACGCTCAAAAATGCCCCTAGAAACGCCGTAGAGCCACAGAAAATCAAAAATGGTATGAACCACCCACCGCCAAAAAACACGCTTAAAACGCAAATTATGGCGTTTTATGATGATTATAAAAAATCAGAGCAGGAACTTTTGGCTACTCAACCAATTTTAGATGAATATTTAGCCAAATGTAATGAGCGAGCCAAAAAATTACACGCCGTAGAGACCAAGCAAGCTAATAATCGCCAATCTAGTGCTTGGAAAACCTATGAAACCCTAAACAACAACAAGCCTTTATTGCAGGATTTGAGACCTAAATTTATGGGTAAATCACAATGGGAGCTTGACAAAGAACAGGCTTACAATGAATTTTGGCAAGCCAAACAAGCATTTTTGGATTTGTACAAGCAAGAACCCAAAAAACGCCACAAGCAACAAGCCAAAGAACAGATTGAACAAGAATACCCAGAACTTTGTAAACAAGCGAGTAAACACTGGCTAGGACTGCACAAACACGAATGGCAAACCAAGCAGTACATTGAAAAAATTAAATTGCAGGTTGATGAAGTTGCCAAAGGTAATACCACTTACTTTGGGGAAATTATTGCCATTACAGAACTTGGTATTTTGCAAGAAACCAAGCAAGGGGTTGTTTACCATAACCCCAAAGATGTTGAACTTAACCAAAATCAAGTAGGCAAGGTGCTTGCCTTAGAGTATCCAAAGGTAATGTTTGCTGATAAGCAGTTGGTTGAAGTAAAAACACAATCACAGCATGAGAAACAACAAAGCCAACTAGACAAAGATTTAACCAAAGATAAAGGGCGTGGTTTTGGGGATTGATTTTGTTTTGTCTTTTTAGCTAAAAAAACAAGAAAATTAACAAGAAAAAGAGCCAAAACCGAGTGCTTTTTCGGTTTTGGCGTTTTTTTATTTTTTTAATATATTTTTAATAGTTTTTAGACCCCCTGCAAAGCCTTATGTATCAAAGGTTTGCGAGACCTAACTAGGAGGGATTGACTACCAAATAGGAGGGATTGACTACTCAAATAGGAGGGATTGACTACTCAAATAGGAGGGATTGACTACCAAATAGGAGTATTTACAATAACTCTTTTTAGGTGTATAATTAATTACTCCTTTTTTGCTAATGAGACCTAAAAATGAGCAAAGATTTAATTGTAAAAGCCAATGATTTAGTTGTGGCTGGTTATGAGCTGACAGCAAATGAACAACGCCTTATCTTAACAGCAATTGCCAAGATTTCGCCTACACAGCTTGACCCAAACACTGGCTACGAAATTACCGCTAAGGAGTTTTCAAAGCGATTTAATATACACCCAAAAACAGCATATAGAGAGTTAAGGGAAGCCGCAAGCCGTCTTTATGAGCGTTCTATTGTGATAAAGACAAAAGAACAAACTTTAAAAGCAAGATGGGCGGATATGATTATCCTTGATAATCCTTATTTTGAGGATGTGATGAAAGATGAGGATTGGAAAAGAGTTGTGATTTGGTTTAGCCCACAAGTTATACCATTCTTAATAAACTTAACGGAAAATTTTACAAAATACAAATTATCAGAAATTGCTGAATTTAGTAGTTCTTATTCGTTTAGAATTTATGAATTTATGATGCAATTTCAATCAACTGGCTATATAAAAATTAGTATTAAGGATTTAAGAGAAAGGTTGCAACTTGGCGATAAATATCCTGCAAGCAAAGATTTAAAGTTATGGGTAATAGAAACAGCCGTTAAAGAAATTAACGAAAAATCCCCCTATAAAGTAGATTATAATTTAATTAAGACTGGTAAAAAGTTTACTCATCTTGAACTAAGATTTAAACAAAAAGAAAAACCCAAACCCCTAGACCAAAAAGACCCAAACACCATTGATATTTTTGATAACCTAACCGATAAAGAACGAGACATTATCGCCCAAAAGAATGCTTATGCCGACCAAATAGGGGCAACGGCTGAACATCGAGAGAATTTGATTAGACAGGGATTAACCACGCACCGACAAGCCGAGCAGGATGAGCAAGAACGCAAACAGCGTGAGAAAGCCGAACGATTAGCACAGGAGCAACAGGACAAAGAGCGGTTAGAGCTGGCACAACGCCAATTTGAGCAGATTTTGGCAAGCGATGAACTAATTAACGCTTATCTAACCCATAACCGTATCAGTGAAAAGAGTTGTTTTGGCTTGCAAAAAGTTTATTATCAGCAGGGTAATTTTAGAGGTGTTTTTGATATGGAAAAACATAAGTTTGAGCAGTTGAATTATTTAGAACAGCTTAATTTGAAATTTTTGGATATCTAATGGTAGTTTTATGAATGGTGATTTTGTTTATTTTGAACCACTAGAAAACGGATATTTAATATCCATATTCCAATTTGAAAAGTTAGTAATTGGCAATGGTTCAATAGAATATACAAGTTATTGCCTTGATGATGAAGGAGAACCAACCATAGATAGTAATGATTTTATGGATTTTGGCAAAAGCTGTACATTAGCCGAATACGAACAATTATTTAAAGAACGACATAAGGGGAGTAAATTGGATAAAATTACTAATGGCTTATATCAATTACTTACAAAGCAATGGAAAAGAACATAATAAATACCATAAAAAAACCAGTTAATATAATAACTTAGTATTAACTGGTTAAAAATCCCTGCTCCTGAAATAGCGAGAGATG
>NZ_MUXV01000053.1 GCF_002014975.1 Moraxella bovis | reverse complement strand
GATGGTTGTAGTGCGATTGCTCTAAATGGCAGACAACGCTATAAGTGCAAAGGTTGTAGTCATTACTTCTCTGTCAAAAAGCCTATTCGCCATAAAAGTAATGAGACCAAACAAATGGCAATCAAGATGTACTTAGAAGGCTTAGGGTTTCGTGCCATTGGTAGATTGCTGAATATTTCTCATCAAACAGTCTATAAATGGGTCAAACAGCTTGGAGAAGAACATCAAATCAGATTTGATGATAAGCAAGAAATTGACCTTGTAGAACTTGATGAAATTCACAGTTATACCAAACACAAAAAAACTACTGCTGGACCCCGCTTGCCATCAGCCGACATACAAAACGCATCTTAGGCTTTGTTTGTGGTAAGCAAGACACCAACACTTTTATGAAACTGTACAACCAACTAAACCCATACAACATCAAACTGTTTTGTTCTGACTACTGGAAATCCTATCAAGAAATTATCCCAAGTCATCAACAGTTACAAAGCAAAAAAGAGACTTTTACCATAGAAGGTTATAACAGCTTGATTCGACATTACCCAGCAAGGTTCAAAAAAAGAAGAACTAAATGCTATTCTAAATGTCAGCATATGATAGAATGTTCTGTTAACCTACTCTTTGCTAAGTGGAATGGGTGTTTGAAGTTTGTGTTTTGAGTTTACAATGCCTTCATATTTTAAATGGTATTTGGCTGTTTTGGGCGGTTAAATAAGACAACCAGCACCAAAAACTCTTGAACACTTGGATAAAAGCCAATCAAAGCAAAACTTGAATTTTGATCAAAAAAACTAAACCCATTTGGTGAAATACTTTACAGATTGCCTTCCAATCCCAGTCCGCTTTCTCTTATTAAGGCTGCATAAGCTATCAAAAAATTATATCTTGCCTCTGCAAGTTTTTGTTCTGCCTGGGCAACCGCTTGTCTTGCTTGTATAATTTCTAAACGATTTCTCATGCCATATTTTTGCCCTGTCTCAGTTGACTTTAATTTAAGCTGACTACTCACAAGTGCACGCTCTTGTGCAAGAATCTGGTAATGTGCGGCATTACTTTCAGTATAAGCTTGACGAATAGCCAGTTTAATTTGTCGCTCGCTTGCCACCAACCTAGCTTTGGCTGCCTCATATTGATTTAGCGATTCACGCATCTCACTGCTTAATTCACCTCCAGTCAACAAAGGAATTTTCGCACGCAACTGTATGCTAGCATCTGTTCCGGTTCTAAAATTTTGATGACCTCCATCTTGAGAGACTGATCGATGATAATTATTCTGATAATCAACTTGTGCCACTAACACAGGCCATCTTTTGTTTTTTACAACTTTAATCGCCTCTTCTTTACTACTAACATCATACTTTTGTGCCTTATATTCATGATTATTTTCCAAAGCCATATTCTGCCATTCCTCTAAACTGTGTTGCGAAATTCTTAATAGATAACGCTCAATCAAATTTGAAATATTTACCATTTCAATCTCTTTAACATCCAATCCTGTATAATCATTAAACTGGTTCTCCAAAATTTGTTTTTTAAGTATTGCTGAAGTCTCTTGTGCCAAAGCATTATCATAGCCCGCTTGAGCTTCATGAACATCCAACGCTGTAGCGACACCCTTATTAAACAAAGCTTTCGCTTGCTCAACCTGTTGCTCGTAAGACATTTTTTCTGCTTTATATGTAGCTATATTTTCATTACTAAGTAGGATTTTGAAATAATTTTCCGTTACATTGTATAATAGTTTTTCTTTAACAGAATGATAAATTTGTTCTGCCACTTCGCTATCATAGCGACTTTGACTATATCGAGACATTTCACTTGCATTAAATAAAGTTTGGCTAAGCTGTATATTCCAGCCTTGCGTTTGCTTGACAGAGCTAGATGAGTGAGGTTTGTACTGGTAATTAATATCTCCAGAAACTCGAGGAAAGAAAACCGATTTGGCTCGTTGCTGTTGCTCTTGAATAGAATTCTTTTGATGAAAAGCTATCTGATAATCAATAGAATGTTGCTGTGCAGCCACCCACGCTTCTTGCAAATTAAACGCAGAAGCAGTAGAGCTACTAGCAAACCAAAGAAAATAAAGATAAATAAATTTTTTATATTCAAAACTTTTCATTATTTTTTAATACTCCACAATTACAAAAAGACCAAGATAACTTACTACACTCTACAAAATGAAAAAGTACCACGGTTTCCGTTTGTGGTGAGCATGTCGAACCATGACGGAAACCAACCCGCAGGCATAGCTCAGGGCGAACGGTTTCCGTAGTAAAATTCAATTTTGTTAGCTGTACATAGTATAAAATATGCTATCAATTTAGCGTTCTCGAAAACTTTCATCAACTTTTGTCTGCAATGGACTTAATATATAATCCAAAACACGACGTTTACCTGTTTTAATTTCAGCAGTAACATTCATTCCTGGCGTTAAGTTGATTGTTACTCCATCTATATTTAATGTGCTTTTATCAAGAGAAACAAGTGCAGTATACACTAGACCTAAATGTTGATGTTCTATAGCATCATGACTAATACTTTTTATTTTACCTGTTAAATAACCATAACGTGTATAAGGAAAACTCTCGATTTTGATGATAACATTCTGCCCAGCTTTTACAAAGCCGATATCTTTATTTAGCACTAATACCTCTACTTCCACTTGATTATCGTTAGGTGCCACAACCATAATTTTTTGTGCTGCTTGTACAACTCCACCTAAAGTATAAGCTGTTAGCTCTTGTATAGTACCATTAACAGGTGATTTAATACTCAGCAATTTCTGTCGCTGCTTAGCTTTATTAGTTTGACCAGTATATTGATTAATCTGTTCATTGGTTTGGCGTAAAGATTCTAATGTATCACGTTTTAGATTTTGAGTATATAACATACGGTTCTGTTCAGCTTGCATGATTGCAGCCTGTATTTTTTGAATCTGACTACGTGTACTTTGTAAATCATTTTGATTGCTAAGTAATTTGCTTTCTTGTTCTAGATAAGCATGCTCAGATATAAAATTTTCTGCTTTGAGACTCCGATAATCATCAGTCTTTTGATGTTCAATTGCACCAACTGAAACCAACTTTTGTTCTTGGGATCGAGCAGATTGTAATTCTGCTTGATGTCCTTTTAAGGTTAATTTTAGTTGTTCATCTTGTGCTAACCATGCTTGATATTGATTTTGGGCTAAAGTTTGAGCTTCATTAATTTCCGATTCTGAAATATTTAAAGACTTTGCATATGCTACATCAATCTGAGGATTAATACGGTGATTTAATGCTGATAAAATTGCTTCAAGGCGTAGCTTAGATAATTGCGCTGCTCGAAGGGCTTTCTCGGACTGAGCAACATCACTATCTGAACCGATTCCCACTAAATCTACTAATATTTCACCTTGTTGAACATTTTGACCATCACGTACATAAACTGCTTTAACTATCGCTGTTTCCAAAGATTGAATAGTCTTGCTACGGCTACCTGAAGAAATTTTACCTGAAGCTGTAGCAACAATGTCAATCTGTCCAACCCAAGACCATAGCAAAGCAAATAGGACAAATATCATGATTATTCTAGCTGTCCACTTAGAAGATCTGGATACAGGTGTGTCAGTGAGTTCTAGATGTGCAGGAAGAAAAGCGAGTTCTTCTTTAGTACGCTTAGGAGGGGTTAGTTGGTCTCGAACTGCCCATGTATTGCGCCAAACGGTTATATAGCGAATAAAAAAATCTTTAAGTGCTTGTATAAACATGAATTATTTCCCTTGGTTATTTAAATAACAGCATTAATAGCACAAGTTTATCCATTCTGCAAATCATATAAATAACGATAGTAACCATCTTCTTTTTGCAACAATTCTTGATGTGTGCCTTGCTCTACAATTTTCCCCTTGTCCATTGCAATAATGCGATGTGCCATTTTTACGGTAGATAAGCGATGTGCAATAATCAACACTGTTCTACCTTGGCAAATTGCCTGCATATTTTGCATAATAGCCCTTTCCGACTCATAGTCTAATGCACTAGTAGCTTCATCAAAAATCAAAATACGCGGATTGGTAATTAAAGCACGCGCAATAGCGATACGCTGGCGTTGTCCACCTGACAAGCCTGCACCTTGCTCTCCAACAATCGTATCATAACCCTCAGGCAATTCCATAATAAAGTCATGTGCCCCAGACATCTTGGCAGCCTGGATAATAAACTCTAATGACATGCCCGTATCAGTTAGGGCAATATTATCTCGAATACTACGATTGAGTAACACATTTTCCTGCAAAACAACACCCACTTGGCGACGCAGCCAAGCGGGATCAGCTAATGCCAAATCGTTTCCATCAACTAATATTCGCCCATTTTCTGGTACATATAAACGCTGTACTAATTTTGTCAATGTTGATTTACCTGAACCAGAGCGTCCTACGATACCTAGTATCTCTCCAGCGTTAATCTGTAAATTTAAATTCTGTAATATTAAATGCCCATCTATTTTGTAGCGAAAATCAACATTTTCAAATGTAATATCACCCTTAATATCAGGTAAAGTTAAGCGAGATGTAGAATGCTCAGTTGGAGTATTTAAAATATCACCCAATCTCGCCACTGAAATACCTACTTGCTGAAAATCTTGCCATAGCTGTGCCAGGCGGATAACAGGAGCGGCCACCTGACCTGCCAGCATATTAAATGCTATTAATTGACCTACCGATAGCTTGCCTTCAATTACCAATTTTGCACCAATCCATAGAGTTGCCACAATAACCATCTTTTGAATGAGTTGTACTCCTTGCTGCCCAACCATTGCCAACTTAGCTACCCGAAAACTAGAAACCACATAAGCTGCTAATTGATTATCCCAGCGACGGGTCATTTGAGGTTCAACTGCCATTGCTTTTACCGTACCAACCGCAGTAATACTTTCCACTAAAAAAGATTGATTATCTGCATTGCGTGCAAATTGATCATTTAGTCGAGTGCGTAAAATTGGGCTAATAAAGGCAGACCAAAACGCATATATTGGTAATGATGCCAAAACTACCAGTGTTAAAGTAGGGCTGTAATACCACATTACAAACAAGAATATAAAAGAAAACACCAAATCTAAAACTGAAGTGAGAGCTTGACCAGTTAAGAAATTGCGGATATGTTCCAATTCACGTATACGTGCAACTGTATCGCCTACTCTTCTACTCTCAAAATAAGCAAGCGGTAGAGCTAATAGATGACGAAATAATCGTGCTCCTAGCTCTACATCAATTCGAGAGGTTGTATGAGCAAAAATATAAGTGCGTAGACCACTTAAAATGACTTCAAATAAACTTACTACCAACAAGGCAATCGCTACCACATCCAGAGTAGAAAAACCACGATGCACCAATACCTTATCCATCACAACCTGAAAAAACAATGGCGTAATCAGAGCAAAAATCTGTAGCACCACTGAAATAACGATGACTTCAAAAAAAATATAACGATATTTGATTACCGCAGGAATAAACCAAGTAAAATCAAATTTAGCCAATGAACCCAATATTGACGCACGGGAAGTTACTAGCATTAACTTACCAGAATATCTTTCAGAAAACTCACTTGCATCTAATATTATGGGACGATTCTCAATCAAATCGTAGATGAGATATTTTGCAGCAGATCCCACCCCATCAATTTTAGTTAGTATAAAATGAGAGTTTAAATTTTGATCTAAATCGGGCTTATTATCACACCACACCAAAGCAGGAAGTGTTATCATTGACAATCGAGTTAAAGGCTGTTTTATAATCTTTACCTTTAATTCTAATTTCTTTGCTGCCAACATCCATTCAATTTCATTCAGGTCTCCTTTTGTATTATCAGAAAACTGATGCATAATGTCTGCTGGACTTGCAGAAATACCATAGTATTTGGCAAGGATAACCAGAGCAGATAGAGCAGGTTGTTGAGCATAATCTATCATAACTAAATTACTATTAAGGGTTTGTAAATTAAGTCTAATTAAAGAAGTATCACCACCCATATCACTAGTTTCATAATCTATAACCAATGATATGGGTGGTGATATTGTCTAGTAAATTAAATCACTAAACACTTGGAGCCAAAATTCCTTGAGTTGGTTGTGTAATTGGCTGTAAGGCGTTAGAACTCACACTATTTGCTGTACCAAATAGTGCCATTGACCCAACTAGCTTATTTAAGCTACTTGCAATGTCCGAAGCAGATAATTTTTGGCTCTTATTCTCATCAGCAAGCTTTTTCAATTCTTGAGATGTAATTACTGTACCATCTTTCTTATCTTGCAAAATTTTATCAATTTGATCGGAAGTGATATAACTACCATCTTTACCAATTAGTTGCTCAATTTTATGATCTGTTTTATTACTTTGATAATTTTGTAAATTTGATGTTATGTACCATCTTGGTATGTTAATACTACCTGAATGATCATTTCGTTTAACTATAATACCCTCTTTGGTACGTTCAATCATAATATCAGATATATTTGCATCTGCAAATGCTAATTTATCATTGCCCGTGCCATCGTACAAAGTATCATTACCATCACCTTTCCGAAAGATATAGACATCATTACCAGCACCACCATTTAATACATCATCACCAGAACCGCCATCGAGTAAATCATCGCCTTCATCTCCAGAAAGTCGATCGTTGCCTTTACCACCAAACAAGCGGTCGTCACCAGCACCACCATCGAGTAAATCATCACCTTCACCACTATGGAATATGTCGTTGAATTTAGAACCTTTGAATACATCATTAAATTGAGAACCAATTACTTCTTCTACTGATTTCAAATTATCGGTAGACTGATAACCATACCCAACTTTTCTTAATTCATAATCACGATACTGGATAGTTTCAGTACGTTTACCCACCTTGGTTTCTTGACGCTTCACAACTTCATGGTAGATATCACCTCGAGCAACCTTACGATTAACTGTATAACTGCCTGCTTCTGTTGCACTCGTACCATCTACAGTAATATTACCAAATCCTCCGTCTTTACTATAGAAGACACGATCGTGTCCATCTCCACCATCAATATTCATTTTACCTTGACCAACAAAGATATCGTCATTGCCAGCTTTTGCATTTACTATTAGACCAATCTCGTCTGTGCCTTCTGTCTCGGCTACACGCTGAATAACTTTAGAGAAATCTAATTTAGAACTAGCCTCTCCATCTGTAACTTGCCAGTTTTTTACACGTCCGAATTTTAACTTATTAATATAAGAGTATTTACCATTAGTTAAACGTTCACGTGATTCAGTTCCTGCTGTTAACAAAGGCGAAGTGAAATGCAACGCTTGCGTTTTTTTCCCATTTGAATTACTAATGTCTATGATACCAGTTTTAGCATCCAAAGTAATATTGGAACCAGCTTCAACTTTCTTGCCATCTTCAAAAGCATCTGCATAAGCTTTTCCGCTCTTAATGCGTTCACCCAATTTGGTAATACCTGCTAACTCACCAATATTATTATCCCAACGTTGTTGGGTGATTGCAATAACACGTTCAGCTTCCAACTCTTTATTTAGCTCAGACAAAAATTTTAAGTTATTAGCTAAATAAGCAGCATAACGAGAATCATAGCCTTTATCAAAATAGTTCTGACCGCCATTTTGCTTTTCCCACTCTAAAATTTTACCTTGTAAACGGTTAGCAACACTTTCAAACATTGCCTGTTTAGACGCTTCTAAAATTCCAGAGATCAATCCTGTAACACCTGCAACTAATAGTGCAATCGGTGCACCAACAGCAGATCCTACAGCAGCAGCGGAAACACCAGCAGAAACTGCACCTAATGCCGTACTAATTGTAGTTAATGAAGCTTCAATAGTACCCACACCACGCTGATATTCAGCCAATAAATGATCCCCATCATAGCCAAATTTTCGGAATTGTTTTGCAAACTCATCAAGAGCATTAGCATGATTGAATTTATCTGCTGCATTCATAAATGCCAAAGGACTAATTGCCAACATAATCGATGAAGTAATTAAAGCAGCAACAGCACCAGTAGTTGATAGACCAGCAGCAACACGTTGTGCTAAAACATATGAAGAAATTGCTTTTGTTACATTACCAATAACTTGATTGCTTAATTCAAAACCTGCAGCAACTTTTTTGCCAGTCGATGCATTTTTATCCGCTAAAGCAAAGCCTGCAGAAATGCCTGATAGCAAACCAGTAATTATTTCCAAACCAAGATTTGTTTTAGAAAAATTTAAGTTTTGCAACTTGTTTCCTATATTAGAGAAGCCTTTAGCCTGCGATATAGTAGAACCTAACTTTGCTAACTGTGAAGAAAATGCTTCAATCGTTTGAGTACTCTGAGATAGATTACCAATTATCTCATTAATCAAGTCAATACTAGCTTTAGCCAAAGCATCAGGTGCAGCATCACCTTTTTTGATTAAAGAATCAAGTTCTATACCCGCTAATGCAGTGCCCAAAAAAGAGCTTAATGTTGATAATACATTACTTGCTTTACCTAATTTACGATCAATATTTTCTACACTGTCTAACCCTTTGGCTAACTTATTGGTAGAATGTTTTTGTAAGAACTTTTCTAATTTTGTTGCAGAAATAGCAATACCAGTTTGTGTGAGAGAGAGAAACTGATTTACTGTGTCAACAGATTTTTTTGCTGTTTCAGTGTGATTAGGCTCTTCTGCTAAACGAGCAATACCTAATTCATCAGCAGCTTTAATAAAATCATTTAAAGTCCCACCTTTTTGCGGATCATAATCTTTGGGAATAGCCAAGTAAAGATTTTTTAATCCAGACTTTGTTGAATTCAAGCCTGCTTGAATATTAGATTTAATTACATTTATATTGGACATAATATGTCTCTCCTCGTTGTGTTAGAAAAGGTTGTATTAATTATCTTTAGATATAATAAAATTATTCTGAGTTGACAATTTGCTCGTCAAATCTTCGTGATATTGTGCAAATATTCTTGAGGCTAATTTTGAATCAACAGACTTTCCATAAAATTCAGATATCTTACCATGCGATGAATTTCCATCTACACGAATCGCTCTAAACAATTCATCTGAAAATAACGTTCTCATGTGTTTTGTGAGTGTAAGACTATCGCCAAATGGAGCAATCCAGTCAATAAACCAGTTTCGGTCACCTGACTGCCAGTCATCTAACTTAAGAGAAGTAACATCGTTAATATATTTAACCTCGTTTTCTAAACTAAGTTTAGCCCAACTACAATATGCTACAGGCATATCTTCTCTTTTCAATATAACATATTGACCTGTCTCAATTGCCGGAATAACATTGGTCGCAAACAAAGACAACGTCCAATGTTTATGCATATCAGAGTTAGACCAAAGCCATGCAATTAAACCTAGCTCTGCAAACTTTTTCGTCATTCTATATTCCTAAAAATACGCTAAAAAATACAGATCGGATTGTAAAAACTACACACTTATGATACCATAAAAACCCCTAAAATGTCAACTACACACTTAATCCAGCGCAGAACAATCGCACTACCCCTTACCAAACAACAACTGT
>NZ_MUXV01000052.1 GCF_002014975.1 Moraxella bovis | reverse complement strand
TGGTTCATGGAATGTCCTTAGGGTTGGTTTATTGAGGATAATTCAGGGTCTATTAAGTCCACCTTGGGTTCAGTGATGTACTCATCAAAACCCTCTTGTGGCAAATAGCCATCTTCCTGCACGGGTGCAAGATAATAGTGGTAAGCACCATCTAGGGGTAGTTTTACCCCATTTTTTTCTAGATAGATTTCGCTCATTTTACCACTATTGTCAAGGATAATTTTTAGCGTAGCAAAATCTTCAGATTTAACTGGTTTATCATTATCAGCAAGTGTGCGATTAGAAAAGAAGTACTCAAAGCGCTTTCTAAGATAATCCACATTAGGGTCTTTGTAGATGGTATATCGACCGTTACGTGTCCCATTATCTTTTATGCGTGCATAAGTATCTATTTCAAGAAAATAACGCTGTCCTGTGGGTTTGTCATAAACCCAAGTTTTGATGTTGGACGGCACAGGTTTTAAAGCATGCATCTGTTCTGGCAGACGATCTCTTAGCACCGTATCCCATTCACGACTGATGTAATTAACTGCGTACTCACCTAGCCAGTCACCTGTAGGGTCTATCACTTCAAGCCTCCATGGATACTTAATTTGAATATCATCCATCCACTTTCCTGAGCCGATTGGCATGCCTTTACCTACTTTAAACATCTCGTAATAAGGAGGAGCATCTCTTTTGACTCTTTCAAAATCCGTGTTAAAAAAATACTCTCTGGTAAACTCTTTATTATAGTTGCCGTTTTCATCAAGAGCATAACGCCTATTGCCATCATCCAATACATCTAGCACATAATCTCCCTCTATCTTCTTTGCTTGATAACGCCCTACAATGCGTTTGCTGGTATTGTTGGCATTGTTAACAAAAACAAGCACCCGCCCCTCAGGACCTACATAAAGTTCGATTGCGTTACCAAAAGCAGGGTCGTCTATTCGCCACCCAACTGGAAAATAATCCAAGAAAGTCTCATCAAAAGCTTTTTTAAAGGCTTCTCTGGGCAAATCCGTCTCTAGCTGATAAAACTGGTTTTCAAGCTCGCTATAATAAGTAATGTACATCTCGGCAGGCAGTTGCCAACGTTCAGGAGAGGTGAAATGCGTACCACCAGCACCCATAAGCTTTCTAACCAAGTTCCCTTTGTTATCATAAAAATCTGAATACAGATGCGGGCTATTACGAGATTCCACATATAAAATGCCCAGTCCCACACCTTTTTTTTTGCCACCACGATGATATGCCAAGGTGGCACTATCAACATCCAACTGCCAATTATATTCATAAGGGTCGGTTTGCGCAGGGACACCTGTAGGACTGGTTGGTAAATCAGATTTTGTAGCTTTAGACATTGTGAAGTCTCCGTAAGAAATCATGAACTTAATAGTTAGCACAATCAGTGAGCCACTCACCCACAGTAGTGGCACCAACACCGGTAAGAGCAAAATAAAAATTATCAACCATGGGTTGGGCGATTGTTTAGCCATCATGCACCACCCGATGAGGTTCTAATAACAACAAGTTATCAGCACCCGCTAAAGCTCCCATGGCAACACCTGTGTCTGCAGCCACTTGCTGGGCATCACCAAGGGCGTTTTTTTCAGTCGTATTGCCACGACGCACCTCATAGCCAAACTCTTTTTTGGCAGACCAGTGGATAAATTGATTTCTAAAGGTTTTTAGGTCGCCATAATGCCGACTAAAATCAAAAATACCAAGCTTGGCATGCCAGCCTGTTTCTTGCACTTCTTGTAGCACCTGTGTAGGTATATTAGCAACCAATTCATTGATAACATCATAATCGCTGTAACATTTGCCTTGTATATATTTATCACTAAATATTTCTTTCATACCCCCTTCTTGAACCGCCATCTCATGCATCACTTTGAGAGCAATCATATAGGCATCAAAAGGGATGTTCGTGCGATGAAAATGGGTGTAGCCCATATCGTCATCTCTTGGCAACTCAGTTTCAGTTTGTCCTTGGGTATAAAAACCTTGTTTTGATAACCATTCTGCCAGCTTGTGTTCATAAAAACTGCAACGATATTCTTCATTGATGCCATTGGGGTAGCCTCCACCAATGTCAGAGTGCGCCCCCGGTAAATAGATTTCATAACCAAAACCCGTGAACCTATTATCAACTTTGCCCCCCCCTAATTTAGCACTTTTAATATCTGTCAAAGAGAAATAGGTGCGGTACTCATCTTTGGCACAAATTTGAAAGACTTTAAGAGGATGGGTATTTTTATTAGTGTCAAGAGTTAGATCAAGCTCAACCACATCATCATTAAACTCAGGGAAATGATTCTTATCACTGGTGGGGAGTACAACCGTCCAAGGCATCGGCACCTTTTTAGCAACATTCAAGCCAGCCTTTTTCGTGATATCCCACCCTGCCTCTGATACTGATCTTGAATCAAATGATGATACAGTATCAAACAGTCCAACAAAATTTACCCGAAAGGGGATGCCGATGCCCCAGCCACCCAAATCACGATGTCCTTTAAAATTAGATAAAAAATGCCGAGCTGTCGCCGCTCCACGGCTAAAACCAAAAGCATTTAAGCGAATACGGTTAATTGTAAATTCCTTGCGTTTTGCCTGTATTGCCAGCCTCATTGTTTCAAAAGCATGATTTGCACGACGTGTGATGCCAGTTATTCCAGAACCCATTGCAAAGCCTTGTTGGTCATCTACTCGGTCTTTGGTTGTACCCATACCTTCAACATAAATGTTGATAATGGTATTATTTTTGTTCGTCTGTTGATAGGCGGCCTCATATAAATGTGCCACATTAGAATACGCATTGGTATAACTTTCATAACCTTTGGGGTCTTTTTTAATTTGTCTGCTATACCTTGTTTTATTGTCAATATTATACTTATTGTTTTTTGTCCCATCAAAAAACAAATTGACAGTTAAAACCTCAATGGTGATATTGACTTGAGATTTATGCACTGTATTACTGGGATTGGTTTGCTCAATCCCTTGCTGTGCTGGTTTACTAGGTTTTGTTGGTTTGCCTGTTGTTGTACCCATTCTTACTCCCCCTCATCCTCTTCAATCGTTAATCCCACCGCCTTATTGGCGGTACCTACTCTGATGGTCTCACCTTTTTCGTTGGTGATACCACGATATACTCTGCCGTCATCTGTGGTGATTTTATAAGCAAATCCACTAACAGGATTTCCATTACTATCTGTAATGACGTACATTTCATCATAAGGGTCTTGTGGCAGTTCAAACTCAATCGTATTTGGACTGCTTAGTTCATGTTTGTTGGCATGCACTATCCACTCACCTTTGGTTCCCTGTTCTATCTTGTCAGGTAGTATCTTTATATAATTACCCTGAACATTTAAAACAATTTCTTCCATAGCAGAAATCTCAATTTTTTTACGTTTACTAATTAATCTAAGCACTTCTTCAGCGACAATATCAATATCATTTCTTTGAGCAGATATATTGATGTTGCCACTTGCTGCAATCATTTTGATACCCATATCGTGTGCCAAAATACCAATACCTTTTGCAACACTCGCTAGTAATTTTTTACCAGTTGCTATGTTTAGGTCAGCACCAGATGAAAAAGTGATGTGTTCTGTGGCATATTGATGAATATTCTTCTTTGCCACACCAATGAGGCTAGAGGCTGATGCCAGTAAAATATGAGGCAAGCTAAGCTCTCCTGTATCATCCGTTTCATCTTCATCATATTCATTTTCCTGTGAAGCTTTTATGGTACCATAATCGTCTGATAAGGCAGGTGTGGCAGTTTCTAGCAAGTCCCTATCTTCAGCCATGTAATCAATCATGGCTTGCATGTAAGACGCTTGTTGGTTTTTGGCGGATCTAATTAACATCTCCGCCTCCCCCACATCCTTCAC
>NZ_MUXV01000051.1:2951-5626 GCF_002014975.1 Moraxella bovis | reverse complement strand
TATACACAAATTCAAGGATTTTAAAAACCAAAACCCCCTCTATCAATGACAGAGAGGGCTAAATAAGGTGCTGACGATGACCTACTCTCGCATGGGCAAACCACACTACCATCGGCGCTAAGACGTTTCACTTCTGAGTTCGGGAAGGGATCAGGTGGTTCCATCTTGCTATTGTCGTCAGCGTAAAAGGATAACAACGCTGCTTATGAGTCTGTTGTTTTATTTTTTACTTTAAATTTAATTTTTAAAGTTTTAACTTTTTAAGTTAAGTTATTCAAGATTGATTCAAGCTTGTTAGGTAAAATCTTTACACTTATCTCATACTAAACCACTTGGGTGTTGTATGGTCAAGCCAAACGAGCAATTAGTATTGGTTAGCTACACATGTCGCCATGCTTCCACACCCAACCTATCAACGTCGTAGTCTACAACGGCTCTTTAGGGAAATCTAATCTTGAGGTGGGCTTCCCGCTTAGATGCTTTCAGCGGTTATCCCATCCGAACATAGCTACCCGGCAGTGCTTCTGGCGAAACAACCGGAACACCAGAGGTTCGTCCACTCTGGTCCTCTCGTACTAGGAGCAGATCCTCTCAAATTTCCAACGCCCACGGTAGATAGGGACCGAACTGTCTCACGACGTTCTAAACCCAGCTCGCGTACCTCTTTAAATGGCGAACAGCCATACCCTTGGGACCTGCTTCAGCCCCAGGATGAGATGAGCCGACATCGAGGTGCCAAACACCGCCGTCGATATGAACTCTTGGGCGGTATCAGCCTGTTATCCCCAGAGTACCTTTTATCCGTTGAGCGATGGCCCTTCCATACAGAACCACCGGATCACTAAGACCTACTTTCGTACCTGCTCGACTTGTGGGTCTCGCAGTTAAGCGCGCTTTTGCCTTTATACTCTTTGAACGATTTCCGACCGTTCTGAGCGCACCTTCGTACTCCTCCGTTACTCTTTAGGAGGAGACCGCCCCAGTCAAACTACCCACCATACATTGTCCTTGATGTTGTTACATCTAAGTTAGAACCCCAACATAACCAGGGTGGTATTTCAAGGATGGCTCCATGGCAACTGGCGTCGCCACTTCAAAGCCTCCCACCTATCCTACACAAGTTAGGTCAAAGTTCAATGTAAAGCTGTAGTAAAGGTTCACGGGGTCTTTCCGTCTAGCCGCGGGTACACAGCATCTTCACTGCGATTTCGATTTCACTGAGTCTCTGCTGGAGACAGCGCTGCCATCATTATGCCATTCGTGCAGGTCGGAACTTACCCGACAAGGAATTTCGCTACCTTAGGACCGTTATAGTTACGGCCGCCGTTTACTGGGGCTTCGATCAAGAGCTTCGCATACGCTAACCCCATCAATTAACCTTCCAGCACCGGGCAGGCATCACACCCTATACGTCCACTTTCGTGTTTGCAGAGTGCTGTGTTTTTAATAAACAGTTGCAGCAGCCTGGTATCTGCGACTGCCAACAGCTCAAAGAGCAAGTCTTATCACCATCGGCAGCGTACCTTCTCCCGAAGTTACGGTACCATTTTGCCTAGTTCCTTCAGCAGAGTTCTCTCAAGCGCCTTGGTATTCTCTACCTGACCACCTGTGTCGGTTTCGGGTACGATTTGTTTATGACTATCGCTTAGAAGCTTTTCCTGGAAGCAGGGTATTTGCCACTTTGCCAGTAAACTGGCTTGCTATCAGATCTCAGTAATAGTCTAGCGGATTTGCCTACTAAACCTACCTACATCCTTTCACCTGGACAACCAACGCCAGGCTGACATAACCTTCTCCGTCCCTCCATCGCATCATAAACAAGTATCGGAATATTAACCGATTTCCCATCGACTACGCCTTTCGGCCTCGCCTTAGGGGTCGACTCACCCAGCCCCGATTAACGTTGGACTGGAACCCTTGGTCTTCCGGCGAACGGGCTTTTCACCCGTTTTGTCGTTACTCACGTCAGCATTCGCTCTTGTGATACCTCCAGCATGCTTTACAACACACCTTCACAGGCTTACACAACGCTCCCCTACCACTTAATTGAAACAATTAAATCCGCAGCTTCGGCTCCTAGTTTGAGCCCCGTTACATCTTCCGCGCAGGCCGACTCGACTAGTGAGCTATTACGCTTTCTTTAAAGGGTGGCTGCTTCTAAGCCAACCTCCTAGCTGTCTGTGCCTTCCCACATCGTTTCCCACTTAACTAGGAATTTGGGGCCTTAGCTGGCGGTCTGGGTTGTTTCCCTCTTGACGACGGACGTTAGCACCCGCCGTCTGTCTCCCGGATATCACTCATCGGTATTCGGAGTTTGCATCGGTTTGGTAAGTCGGGATGACCCCCTAGCCGAAACAGTGCTCTACCCCCAATGGTATTCGTCCGAGGCGCTACCTAAATAGCTTTCGGGGAGAACCAGCTATCACCGAGTTTGATTAGCCTTTCACCCCTATCCACAAGTCATCCCCTGGCTTTTCAACGACAGTGGGTTCGGTCCTCCGGTGCCTGTTACGGCACTTTCAACCTGCTCATGGATAGATCACTCGGTTTCGGGTCTATACCCTGCAACTTAATCGCCCTATTAAGACTCGGTTTCCCTACGGCTCCCCTAAACGGTTAACCTTGCTACAGAATATAAGTCGCTGACCCATTATACAAAAGGTACGCCGTCACCC
>NZ_MUXV01000051.1:0-2860 GCF_002014975.1 Moraxella bovis | reverse complement strand
GGGCTCCGACTGCTTGTATGCACACGGTTTCAGGTTCTATTTCACTCCCCTAACAGGGGTTCTTTTCGCCTTTCCCTCACGGTACTGGTTCACTATCGGTCAGTCAGGAGTATTTAGCCTTGGAGGATGGTCCCCCCATCTTCAGACAAGATTTCACGTGTCTCGCCCTACTTAATATGTCGCATTTGCAGTTTCGCATACAGGACTATCACCTACTATGGTTGGCTTTCCCACGCCATTTTGCTACTACAAGTTTGATCGGCTCCTCCCCGTTCGCTCGCCGCTACTTGGGGAATCTCTATTGATGTCTTTTCCTCGGGGTACTGAGATGTTTCACTTCTCCCGGTTTGCCTCCTAACCAAAGGTTAGGATAGCCAACTTATGTTGGCTGGGTTTCCCCATTCAGAAATCGCCGGGTCACAGGATATTGCCACCTCACCGACGCTTATCGCAGGCTATCACGTCTTTCATCGCCTCTGACTGCCAAGGCATCCACCATGTGCACTTCATTACTTGACCATACAACCCCAAGTAGTCTTGGGGTCATAAAGGTAATGTGTAACGATTTACCTATGTTTACGCTTGATTCAGTTCTCTTTACTTTATCCGACCACTCATCTTACTTAAATTTTAAGTAAAACCTAAAAGATGTGGAGTAGTGGTCGGGATGGTTAATTATTTGTTGGAATTAAATAATTAACCCAGACTCATAGTTACGTTGTTAAATAATGTAATTAACTTCATCAGTTAATTGTAAGTTATCTACATAAAGTAGAATTAAGAAATCTAATTGTATGCTGTTTAATTTGATTGCTTAGTTCTAATTTATTGCAAGTGGTGGAGTTAAGGAGAGTCGAACTCCTGACCTCCTGCGTGCAAGGCAGGCGCTCTACCAACTGAGCTATAACCCCATAAATGGTGGGTCTAATAAGACTTGAACTTATGACCCCCGCCTTATCAAGGCGGTGCTCTAACCAACTGAGCTATAGACCCAATTTAACTTACGCTACTAAGAACAACTTGTTGTGAATTCTTGCCAATCAGATAATCTTGTTAAGGAGGTGATCCAGCCGCAGGTTCCCCTACGGCTACCTTGTTACGACTTCACCCCAGTCATCGACCCCACCGTGGTGATCGCCCTCTTGCGTTAGGCTAACCACTTCTGGTGAGATCAACTCCCATGGTGTGACGGGCGGTGTGTACAAGGCCCGGGAACGTATTCACCGCAGCATTCTGATCTGCGATTACTAGCGATTCCGACTTCATGGAGTCGAGTTGCAGACTCCAATCCGGACTACGATTGGCTTTTTGAGATTAGCATCACATCGCTGTGTAGCAACCCTTTGTACCAACCATTGTAGCACGTGTGTAGCCCTGGTCGTAAGGGCCATGATGACTTGACGTCGTCCCCGCCTTCCTCCAGTTTGTCACTGGCAGTATCCTTAGAGTTCCCGACCGAGTCGCTGGTAACTAAGGAAAAGGGTTGCGCTCGTTGCGGGACTTAACCCAACATCTCACGACACGAGCTGACGACAGCCATGCAGCACCTGTATCCAAGCTCCCGAAGGCACTAAGCTATCTCTAGCGAATTCTTGGTATGTCAAGACCAGGTAAGGTTCTTCGCGTTGCATCGAATTAAACCACATGCTCCACCGCTTGTGCGGGCCCCCGTCAATTCATTTGAGTTTTAACCTTGCGGCCGTACTCCCCAGGCGGTCTACTTATTGCGTTAACTGCGTCACTAAGTCTTCAAGAGACCCAACGACTGGTAGACATCGTTTACGGCGTGGACTACCAGGGTATCTAATCCTGTTTGCTACCCACGCTTTCGAACCTCAGTGTCAGTATGATGCCAGGAAGCTGCCTTCGCCATCGGTATTCCTCCAGATCTCTACGCATTTCACCGCTACACCTGGAATTCTACTTCCCTCTCACCTACTCTAGTCATCCAGTATCAGATGCAGTTCCCAGGTTAAGCCCGGGGCTTTCACATCTGACTTAAATGACCACCTACGCTCGCTTTACGCCCAGTAATTCCGATTAACGCTTGCACCCTCTGTATTACCGCGGCTGCTGGCACAGAGTTAGCCGGTGCTTATTCTGTAGGTAACGTCAGGGCTTGTGGGTATTAACCACAAGCTTTTCCTCCCTACTTAAAGTGCTTTACAACCAAAAGGCCTTCTTCACACACGCGGCATGGCTGGATCAGGCTTTCGCCCATTGTCCAATATTCCCCACTGCTGCCTCCCGTAGGAGTCTGGGCCGTGTCTCAGTCCCAGTGTGGCTGATCATCCTCTCAGACCAGCTACAGATCGTCGCCTTGGTAGGCCTTTACCCCACCAACTAGCTAATCCGACTTAGGCTCATCTAATAGCGAGAGCTAAAAGCCCCCTTTCACCCGTAGGTCGTATGCGGTATTAGCTATCCTTTCGGATAGTTATCCCCCACTACTAGGCAGATTCCTAAGCATTACTCACCCGTTCGCCACTAATCATATCTAGCAAGCTAGATAGTCATCGTTCGACTTGCATGTGTTAAGCCTGCCGCCAGCGTTCAATCTGAGCCATGATCAAACTCTTCAGTTTAATCTTTGTTTTGCCTAATTGATTATTTACTTAGAAAGTAAAATAAAAAGTTAGGACTTTTAATTTTGGCTCATTTATTACTAGCAAATTTGCTCATCGTGTAAATGAATTAACTTTGAGTATTTTTGCTTGATAAATGATAATTTTTTTGTTATCTTGTATTAGCAAAAATCCACACAAGTTGTTCTTAGTATGTTTTTAAATAGTGCGTGATACATCGTCTGTATCATCAATCAAGGCTGACTATTCTATCACAATGGATTTTGATGTCAAGC
>NZ_MUXV01000050.1 GCF_002014975.1 Moraxella bovis | reverse complement strand
AAGTCAATATTATGACCAACTCAGATAAAGAAAAGATGATTATTCTTATCAGTACCATCACAGATGATAGACAAAAAGCTGAACAATTGTTTAATGAATTGTATTTAGCTTATCTAGAAAGATATGAGAAACTAAAAGATTTTCCTGAATGCAAACAATATTGCCCCATATCCGTAACGATACAATACGAAAATAGAGACATTGATTTGCATGGCAAAATTGATGAAAGAAATATTTTACAAAACTACCCAGAAAATCGGCATAGCATTGATATTTTTTTATTGCTGACTATAGGTATTAATAAAGACACAATGGTTTTTATGGGTAAAAATCGGACGATTTTACACGAGCTGGGGCACAGTTATGGTCTATATCATACTTTTATACAAAATGAATTATCCATCAACAGTCCCCATACTTTTTTTGAGGGTATACCGATAACATCATGGATTATCAGTCTTTTCAATTGCCCCAAGACATCATTGATAAATAGCGTGCAAATCCAACAACCAAAAAGCCAGATAATAACAACCCAAGAATCAACACAATGTTCTCATTATTTAAATGGCAATGGGACATCATCCAAAACGACAAAAGCATCCAAAGAAGTCAATTATATGTTTAAATCACTCATCTTATTGTTAGTCATACTATTGTCAATACAAAACGCTTACGCTTTAACCGAAGAGTCGCTTTGCAAGCTATCTTCTTATATCAAAATGCTTAAATACAAATAATGAAAATTTTTAATTTTACATGAGTTGAGGTGTGGTTTTGGTTTAGTAATTGCTTATTTGCTTGAGAGCTAAAATAAGATTATTGGAGTAGAAAAGTTGTAAGATTCTACTATTTGCACAGATTAAAGATGGATAGCATTACAGATTATATGTTTATGGTTTTTTACCTCTTTAAATACAGGAATAATAAACTATTCATAATGAATAATATCTGGAATGTTATCCAAATAAGCAAATGATTGTTATGACAATAAATAATAGATGACCATATCATATTCTAGACGGTTGAACTTTCTACAAATAAAAATGTAAGATATTGACATACAAAGTAAACAGAAAATAAAAAGGCATATCCAATTTTATTTCTCACTGGGGATAAAAATAATGCAAAGAAAAAAGTAACCATCGCCAATAATTTAAATGCGACATCATCATCTCCTCCAGTACCATTAATTTGATATAAATACATTATTGAATATTTATCATATCCAAAAAAAATTTTATTATATTCAATAAAAAGCAAGGGGAATACTGATAAAAACAAGCATAGCTTTGATGCTGTTAAAAGAAATTTTGGCATGAGAGTTTTTATTTATGGTTAATTAGATGAATAATATATTTTATCCGCCCATTCCAACACTTTAATAGTATATGTTTTTTCAAATTCTTTGCCTGAAAACATTGCATCGTAAAATCTCCCATGTACTTGAATGGTGATGAGTTCTATCTTGGTAGGCGTACCTGCAATAGTTAAGTCCGACTAATCTGTTCTATAAACAGGTTTATTATATATGTCTTTATTGGTTTCATACACTTTCGTCTCCACCATAATATCTTCATTTGAAACTTGTATGTCAACCGTTTCCTCTATAATGGCGGCTTCTATCTCAATTTTTGCATAATAAGGTTGATTGAGATGTGCTTCGGGTAATTCTTGGATGGTAAAATTTGGTCGATTAGCAATGTAAGATGAGCTATAAAATACAATAACCAAAAAAGCAATTAACAATACTATGATTGCCAAAAACCATAATACCATTTTTTCCCATAATGCCATATTATCCCATAATGCCATCTTTTTCATATCATACCCTTTTTACAACAAAAGCGGTTTTGTGGTAAAACATGAATTTATTAAGTGGTAAATTTGGCTGAATAGGCCAATTGTTCTCACCCCAAGAAAATACCGCCAAGTGCACTATGTCTGTTAATTTGGTATTTAAATCAACAGCATTTTTCCCACTTCGCAATAAACTTGTCCATACCACCCAATGATTTGGTAAATTTGGACCGCCACCCCTGGGTAAGATATTGCTACTAACCAGAGATACGACATAGTAATTATTGGTATTAAAGTACCTATTTAACTCTTTATGATTGGTGTGATTATTTAAAGCAAATTTATCCACCAAAGAGAATCCTGCCTTTTTAAACCATTCTATCAGCATGGGCGGTGCAGTGATGGCTGCTGTGTCATCTCTGGGATAATTTTACCCATAGATTGACAGGCAGGGCACCAGACATCATCGCTGATGTAGCTTTGTTTTTTGCCATAGACCCCTACCTGCATCTATTCTGCGTATAAAGTAAAAGTTCTTTCAAAGTGCAATCTACCACCACCATAAAAACCTGTTGAAACATGAATGTAATACATTCCTTGTTCTTTGGGTACACCTCTAATCCAAATGGTATTATCAAATGTATCCTCATCGTATTCAACTGTGAAGTGATCATCGTTAAAATTTGTCATAATGATAGGGTCGTTCATCGGTCCAACTGCCACAAAAAAAACCAGAGTTGGCACGAATCTTAATCCCTTGCTCATAATACTGACCTACTTTGGCATATGGCAACAGCGTAACATCAGGTTCAACGATTATTGTGGAATGACATCCATAAAAAATACCAACACTCAAAATGAGTAGTGTCATTAGCAATTTTAGCAGTATTTTTTTTAGTTTCTGTTTGTTTTCAATCAACATCTTGCTGACCCTTTATTGGTAAACAAAGACCTTATAAACATGATTACGAAAGTCATCAAAGCTGACATTGGTATTGATGGAATACTTATTCTTTCCCCAACTAAATACCGTCAGCTTGACAATATCGCTGTCTTTTAGATTGTTGGTAATAGGATTTCCGTTTTTGTCATTTAAAGTACTTGTCCATACCACCCAATGCGTTGGTAGGCTGATTTTGGCAAGATCACTTAATAAATCGCTATCTATCAGTGCCACTATGCAATATTTTTTGTGGTAATACTCATTGAATGTGATGAATGCTTGAACAGAACGAAAGTTTGTGATTATTTTATCGTCAACACGTCTAAACCCTGCTTGGACAAACCATGAATCTAGCTGTAAGGGTGTGGTTGCAGCAAGGGTTTTGTTAAAAATGCTTTCATCAGGACTATCATAAGAAAAGACCCAATTGGATGAACTTCTAAGTCCTGCCAAGGTCATCCAATCTATCCCAAGTATTCTTGGTGTGTTATTATCATAAAAGAGATCTTTTGGGCGTTTGCAGGCATCTTTTGGCTTGATAATCAGTCTAGCAATCTGTGCTTCACCTGTTTGCCAAAGCTGTTGTACTGCTATGCGATAAAAGGCGGGGTGTTTAATTTGCAAGCAATAAAAAAATGCTGCAGGTCCACACAGACTGGTATATTTTTGATTGGGAAATGTTTTGTCTGTTCCGTCTGTCAACCTCTCCCTTAACTGCCCTTCAATTACATTCCAAGCAAAAGGATCTAACTGGTCGCCAATCCCATGCTCATAGGCGATAAACGGTCTATTACAAATGGTTTGAGTGGTAACTGGTGTGCCAGTACCAGCAGAGGTGCAGGTGGTTTTATTACTCATTATTCATCTCCTTATTTTGTCAGTCCAAGTCTAGTTTAATCTCATAATCATCAGGTGAATCTGTAAAAAAGTGTGGGGTTTGACCATTTTCATCAGTTCTACCTGAGTGTATCTTGCCTGTCTTTTTGTTTTTGGCGGTATATGAGACATTAGCATAAGGATAGCGATCATCATCTACAAAGCGTACTGAAGTGCTATAGGTGCTGGGTGTTTGGGTTGGGTTTTCTTTTAACCGACCAGTACTTATTGCCACGCCCTGTGAACTGACTTTTTCTTTAAAACTCATCTGCGAATGCACAAGCTTTGGCGGTGGACTACATTTACATAGACATAGGTCGTCATTTAGGGCAGGCCAAACCATTTACTTTAACAGCCGCAGATTATTGCTAGATTTATTAAAATCAATCAAGACCATCATCTTTTAAACAGTTTTTTATGTTTTTCCCATAAAAAACTTTTTTGTTATTAATGCAAAAATCAAATCCAGAAAATCCATGACCTCCAAGTTGATATTGATATAGCATAAAATGATAAATTTTTTTATCATGAATCATGGAGGGGTAATTTTCAATGGTTAATTTTGATACTTTTTTCCCCAAACCTTGCGAATAAACAGTTTGGCTGTCATAACCAATATCAAGACCACTTGCATAACCTTCTTGAATCTCAAAGACTAAATCGTTTTGCTCAATAATTGCATTTTTTAATGAATTATTTTTGACAAGGTCTTTGTCTTGAGACATGATATGACTTATCCATAACATCAAACCAATCACCATAACAGAAAAACATAACATAAAAACAGCAATTGCCTTTATGAATTTTTCTACCTTTTTCATACTAGTCCTAAACACCAATTGCTTGCTTTACTTTTTCTTCATAAAGCCGAATCACTGTATCCAAATTTCTAGCCCTGACATTAGTTTCAAAGTTTTTTGTTATCATTAAGTCGGGGTTTCTTTTAAATTTCAATGCCCAGTAATCAGCTATGATTTCTGCCTGAGATTCCATGTTGTAATCTGACAACTTGGACTTAATTGTCACAATATTAGAGACCGATTTATTCTGAGAAGTTTGCATTTTAATCACCTTGCTTCCAAATGTTTGGTGAATGTTGTATAAATAAGGGTTAGTATCATTAAGACGAGCACAAGTATGTATTTTAGCACCTATCAAACGCACCCACATGCCCTTACGGCTTTGCCAGACATGAGCCATCTCATGGATAAATAAGTGTTTCATGCTATCGCCATCAAGAGCATAATTTTCTCTATATACCTTTTTTGCTGGATATAAATTGCCATTGGGTGTTACGATGGTTTCTTCTTGTTGATTAGGTAGGTAATCAACCTTAAATACTTTAACTGCTTGATACTTAATGGTTTCACCAAATATTAATCTTGCCAAGGCTATTTCTTCTGCCGTTAAATCTCTGCTTGGTATGTTAATGATTAGCTTGTCACCACTTTTATTGATTGGTATACCCATTTAGCTGTCTCCATCTTGCGAGAAAAACAGCTCTAAATCCGTAATTTCTGTTTCTATATCGCTATAGAAAATATCTGTATTACCTTCATCATCAAGCTCTCCTTCGTATGTTATACCATCTATCTTTAATCTATATCTCAAAAATGGGATAATATCATTATTCATTTCTCCAAAGTCGAACTTAATGCGTTTATCAAAAATTTTTGAAATACTCTTTTCCTTGTGATTTTTGGGCTGAGTGTTATAGCCATCATCAACCACTTCCCTAAAACTCGTCTGCGAATGCACAAGCTTTGGCGGTGGATTGCATTTACATAGACATAAGTCATCATTTAAGGCGGGCATTCGTCCATTTACTTTGGTGGAGAGTCTGTCTTGGTCTGGGATAATTTTACCCATAGATTGGCAAGCAGGGCACCAGACATCATCGCCGATATAGCTTTGTTCTTTACCATAGACCTTAAAGGATAGGGTATTGGTGGTTTTTTGGACGATGCCACCTGCGGTGGTGGTGTCGCCTTCTAGGATATAGTAGCGAATGGTCATAATATTGCCCCTTACATTCTAAAAAAATAGCAACCCCCCGCCTAAGGGGTTGCTATGTTCTGCTAGTCCTTTCTAAGAGAGGGGAGTTTGGACACCAATCGCAAGGACACTGTCAATCCCTCTAGTTGATAGTGCGGACGCAAGAAAAACTTGGAGGTATAAAACCCTGGGTTGTCCGCCACTTCTTCCACAATCACCTCAGCTGCTGCCAAAGGTTTCTTGGCTTTGGTCTCTTGGGATGAGTTGACCGGATCGCCATCGACATAATTCATAATCCAATCATTAAGCCAACGCTCCATATCCTCGCGTTCTCTGAATGAGCCGACCTTATCACGCACGATACATTTTAAATAGTGAGCAAAACGACAACAAGCAAACAAATAGGGCAGTCGTGCTGATAATTTGGCATTAGCAGTAGCGTCTGCATCGTGATATTGGGTTGGTTCTTGTAGAGACTGTGCACCGATAAAGGCGGCTAAATTAGAGTTTTTGCGATATACAAGTGGCATTAACCCATTGGCGGACAGCTCCGCCTCTCTACGGTCGCTAATGGCAGTCTCGGTTGGGCATTTTAAGTCCACACCACCGTCATCAGTCTCAAAGGTGTGAGTTGGTAGGTTTTCCACCGTACCGCCAGATTCAACACCACGGATAGAAGTACACCAACCATACTCGCTAAATGAGCGGTTGATATTGACTGCCATGGCATAAGCGGCATTTGCCCATGCATACCCTTCATGGTCTGATACCTGCTCTTCAAAGTGAAACTCATCAACAGGGTTACTGGCACTACTATAAGGTGCTCTCACCATAAATCTAGGTAATGCCAACCCCAAATACCTAGCATCATCACTGGCTCTCAAGTTTCTCCATGCTGCATATTCTGTGTTTTGGAATATTTTGGTGATATCTCTTGGATTTGATAACTCCTCCCAAGAATCCATCTGCATAAGGCTTGGATTGGCACCCGTAATGAACGGACAATGAGAAGCAGAGGATATCTTAGCAACCTCCGTCAAGATTTCAATGTCTTGTGGACTGTGGTCAAAATAATAATCTCCCACCAAGCAACCAAAGGGCTCGCCACCAAACTGCCCATATTCTTCTTCATAGATTTTTTTGAATATTGGGCTTTGATCCCACATCACCCCTTTAAACTTCTTGAGGTTGCGAGCGAGTTCTTTTTTGGTTAGAGGCATAACCTTGATTTTAAGTAGGTGATTGGTCTCGGTATTATTGACCAGATGATGTAGCCCACGCCAAGCACTCTCCATTTGCTTAAATTCTTCGTGATGGATAATTTCATTAATTTGATCGGATAGCTTTTTATCAATCTGAGCGATGATTGCCTGGATGGTTTGATAAGTATCCGATGAGTGCTTGACAGTGTTGCCCAGTGCTTGGCGAGCCAATGTTTTTAGTGCACCTTGAACCGCATCTTCTGCTTGCTTGGATTTGGGCTTGAATTCTTTATTGACCAAAGCTTCAAAGTCATTATCGAAAACAGTTTGGGTGTGTGTTTGATGTTCGTGTTGCGTAGCCATGACGCCTCCTTAGGAATTATTATCTTCTGATGTGGCGTTTTTTGGCAAAGTTGCCAAAGATTGAAGCAGTTCATTGTCAGATAAAATCTTATCAATCAAATCTTCTGCCCCCGCCTTACCATCCATATAGGAAAGTAGATTTGACAACTCTGTTCTTGCATCCAAGAGTTGTTTTAATGGGTCAATTTTTTGTGCGATTTGCTCTGGTGAGAAATCCTCCATTTTTTCAAACTCCATTTCAATACCGAGCTGAGTCCCATCCTCTTCTAATCTATTATCTACATTAAAAGCAACTCTAGGCTTGATTGATTTCATTCGGTCGTCAAAATTGTCCGCATCAATCTCCATGAACGCTCTATCGGCAATGCTTGGCAACTCCTGCTTGCTTTTGCCTGCCAAGTCAGCAAACACACCCATCACAAAGGGCAATTCTATCTTTTTTTCGGTGCCATACACCTCCACATCATACTCAATCTGAACACGAGGCGAGCGGTTTTTGGCAATAAATTTCTGAGCGGATTTACTATTCATGTCATCTCCTACGGGTTTGACTTGGGTTTAATTAAATTCATCATCATTAGACAAGGGTTGCCCCACCAAATTTTCCAATCTATCTAATGATTCTGGACTGATGTCTTTCATTATTTCATAAAAATTAAGATTCATCAATTTTTGAATGCGTCTGATAAATAATGGTGCAGGATGTGAAGGTTCATGCTTTTCAAAATACACATGAATCTTTTCAAGCAATAATTGCACATCCTCTCTTGAATTTACAGAATAGCTCGCCCAATTCATCACAGGCGTGACAGATTCTGCTGTTTTTATGTCGGTCATCTTGGTTGGTGTGACATCTTGTCGCCCCAAACCAGACTCTCCTGATTGGTTTAGTAAATCCAAAATCTTTTGAATTAACTGCTCAGCAGGCTCAAACTTTAGACCACTTATCTCATATTTTTCAAATAATACCTTGATTGCCGATATGAGCACCCCTGCCTCTTTTAGCTGGCTTATGGGCGAGTGCTCATCTTCGGAGGCAACAGACAAATCAATGACCAGCCTTTGAATACCTCCAGCATATAGTGACTCATCATGGCTCTCCAAAAAAGCCTCTATCTCTTTTACCGTATGAAACTTTCCTGACAATCCATTTTTGACCAAAGGGGCATTTCTTAGGTCTTTTAAGATACCATCAGGAGCAAAGAACAAAGACAGTGCATTCACTCGAAAATCAGGGTCATAATCACCATCTTCATCAACAAGCTTTGGAAAGATATCCTCCCAATATTTCTCAAGATTACCCTTGATGATAAACAGCCCTTCTTTTAATCCCATAAGCCCATTTAGTACAATACCACTTTGAGTAAAATAACTCATAACAAGCAAATCTTTACTCTTATGCAGTAAAATCTGATGACAAGACTCATAAATAGCACGCCAGTCCTTGATTCCAGCTTCAACCACCAAATCGCCATATTGTTGCTCTGGTTTGTCTTGTAGTAGGCTCATTAAGTTTAAAAAATCGTCGTCATACTCGATATTATGCCCTGCTACCCGCTCATCATGCAATGGCGCCAAAAAGTCATCCATCCAATCCTCCTAAGAACTCATGATTAATTTACGATAAAGTGTACTACTTAACTGTGTGGAACTCAAACGCTCTGGAGCACAGCAGACATTCTGCCAGATGCCTTCATTTGATGGCACATCAACTCTTTGCAAAAAATCTTCATAGCCATCCAACAGCTCACCATTATTCATATCTGCAAGCAACGAAATGTCAAAACTCGCCTGCCTAATGGCCTCTTGATAACCATCTCTAATCAACATTAATGACTGCTTTTCATATTCATGAAACAACACAAAGGCGAATTCCCTGTGTCTGCTGTCATGACTCGCCAAAAAAATACCTGAAATCTGAACTGGCAAGTCATGACCATCCATCATAAAAAAATACACGCTTGATCTTTTGTGATTTTGCTTTAAAATCATCTCACCAAGCTGACCCTGCCCTCGAATCATCCAGTCAGTGATGGTCTTAGACCATAATGGCAAGTTATGTGATGTGAGGAACTCGGCATGGTGAGGCAATTTACCATAAAATGACACTAACATACAAACCCCTTTAACTCACCAAGTAAAAAAGGATTTGTGCCAGAGATAGACTTAAACTCAATATGTACTTCATGTTTATCTAATTCAAAGGTTGCAATCACCCCTTTGTTGTCTTTGGTGTTAATAATCCGACTTGCTTTATCCATCAATCTAAACACAGACCAATCACCCTTTACTTCCAAGCCATGACTTTGGTTATTAAAATCCATGGCTTTTAGAGTCATGCTTTTTTGCGTTGATGGCCAAGAGAGTTTGATGCTTTTTTGAGGTCCATGATAATAGGTGGTCTGCGTACCATCATAACTTACGGACAGCTCTTTAATATCTTTATCCATCGCCATGATTTTCATCGTAAAATCCAATGCAGGGTTTTTGGAGCCCGCCAAAAATTTTGTATTGATTTTTTGGGCATTTTGGTAATGTTTATGCCTATCCGAACCTTCAAGTAGCGACAAAAAAGGGGTGCTTAGTCGCTCATTCACCAAAATATTACTCTGCAATGTCTGCATAAACAAACCCTCCGAGCCAAATACTTTGGCAAACTCTTGAAGCGATACTTCTTGAGAGGCTGATTTATCAAAAGGATACTTTCCAGTAATTAAGCTTTCACAGCCTTGCCTGACATGGGCATCTTGTTGTTCAGCGATGGACAGTACCGTTTTTTTTTGCTCTTCGATGACGGCTTGTGCTTGCTCGTCTTTATAGGTTTGTTGATAGTCTTTGCTCGTTTGGGAGATCTGCCCCACAAATTGGTCTAACATAGGTCTAAATGGGTCAGGCAGACGACTGACCTGAGCCTGATAGTTAATGACTGGCTTGTTATCAGGCATCAGCGCATCATTGTTTTGCATGCTCATCTGCAATGCCACCAAATACACATACAAGTCATTGATTGATTTGGCAATTTCATCCAACTGAGATGGCATGCCTTCACTGCTTTGGGCTAATACATGAAATTGAGAAAAATGAGTTGCCACATCCTGCAGATAGCCTCTCATCTGAGCAGAAGTTTCGTTGGTCTTGGCGGTCTTTTTAGCCTGCATCACAGCTTCCTTGCCCTGCTTGGCTTCCTGCCCTGTGTTCGCCGTGGCATCGTTGGCAACATCAGGTGTTGGCTTGGCAACCTCCTCCACAAGGTTGGTATTATCATAAATACCACGGATAATGCCTGCCAAAGAAGAGTTTTTTTCTGATAACTGCTTTGACATGACGATGGTTTGTTGTAAATTTTTTGGTTCTAACATCCTAATGTCTGCAATGTACTGTTGCCAATAGGTGATATAGTCATTGGTGTATTTTTGATAAATATCTGACAACACCTGCTCTTTTGAGGCAAAAAAATCATTGCTTGGCATGACCCAATTTTCTGTATTATAAAAATTATCTAGGCGAGTATTTACATAAGGCAAAAACAGGTTCTGATAGCCATATTTTGTGTACAGTACTGGCATGGGAGAATTCAATGTCTTGCCACTTATCCTGCGAAATAAGCTTTGCGTGGCAGAACCACCCATGGACACAAAAGATACGGACGGCATGCCTTTGGTGTCAAGAGTTTGGGTATATCCTATCAAATCGGCATAGACCACATTACCAATATCCTGCCCTGCCAATATCTCTCGGGCTTTATTTATCATCGCCAAATCTTGGGGATCTTTTGGCGTGATTTTTTTGTCAATCAATATTTGCTTTAACTGCTCAAAGTTATCAGCGTTTGACTCAAATGCTTCATTAGGTAAGTTGGACTGCACCCATCCGGCGATAAATTTGCCATCATAATGCTTATGATTATAAAGCATGAGATAGGCTTTTAGATTTTGATATAGTCCCGCCAAAGAGCCTTGGGTGGTGTTATTTTTGAGCTTCTCTTTGATGGTGGTGGAGATGAGTTCGTTCAAACTCCCCTCAATAAGCGAACGATATTTTTGTTGTGAGGTGGCATAAATCCTGTCATAATCATTTAGACCAACATAGCCCAAAAAACTTTTTTGGGTTAGCTCTGCTGATATGTCACGATTGGGGATAACCCTAACTTTGTTGGCAAAATCAAGTACTGCCAAGGCATTACTACCATCCACCGAGCTTGAGACGGCATGAGCCTCTTGGGTGTTTTTCTCCACCTTGTCAAGATATGCCGAGTTCTTGAAGAAAGCCTTGACAAAAATCACCGCACACGCAATGGTTAATACTGACAATAACAAGCACAATCCCCAATAAATCATTCTTTGCTTCTTGAGCCAAGAAGCGTCCGTCCCTGCCAAATTGGACGCCTCCATCAAAACAAAATGGTAAAAATGATTAATAAAATAAGGCTTTGAACCAAACATTAAGCCGTTATTGTCTTGGATGTATTTGGATTGCAGTTGGTATTTGGGATTGGCATGAGTCATCTCCCCCATTTCCTGCTGAGCAGAACTGGTAAAATAAACCCCGCCCAAATGAAGCATGGCATCGTATTTTGACAAATTTAGGAGTTTTTTGAGATAGCTTTTTAGGTGCGTGGTAAAGTCAGCAAATTCTGAGGCAAAAGACAATGCCAAATCTGATGGTTCATTCTGCTGATTGTTATATGCCACACTGTTAAATATATTTAACTCAATGGATTCTGCGATGTCGTCTAATTTTTTGGTGATGATATTTATCTTTTCTGCCGAATTATCGGACAAAACATCCAAAGTAATGCCAAATACCTTATTTCTATCCTCTTCGGTAAGATAATTAAAATACTGCCCAAAACCAGTAATGAGGTCAATTTTATTAATGACCACATAAAATGGGAAGCTGATGTTAAATGTGTTTTGCACCTCTTGCAATCTAATTCTAAATTCGGACAGCTGGCTTTCTAGATACTGCTCATCATTTTTCATGATGTCGTCCGCCCCAATCATCAACACCAGCCCATTGATAGGCTGTTTGGTACGGCACCGCTTTAATAGATGGAGTAACTCCTGCCAGTCATCACTGTTTTTTGACTGGTTGTCCTGCTCAACGAATCTACCTGCTGTATCAATCAGTACCGCATCATCCGTCAAAAACCAGTCACAATCTTGTGTGCCTGCCAATCTAGAAGTATTATCCACGGTGCCAATGGGGAATTTTAACCCCGAATTTAGAATAGAGGTGGTCTTTCCAACGCCTGAAGCACCTACCAACAAAAACCAAGGTTTTTGATAGATGTAACCTTTTTTATCCGTAAATAGTCTTTGTACGAGATTTTTGTTTTGTGTGTCATTATGCTTTTGCAAAATCAAATCCACCGAATTGAACTGTTCGGTGATTTTGTTTTTATTGACTGCTTTATCATCAGAGGATAGGTCGCTGGCTTTTAGCTCTTCCATGACGTGTTTGTTAAGCTGTCTTTGTTTATACCATTTATAGACATTTACCCCGATTACCACCAGTATAATAAGGCAACTTAACAAGACTTTTACCCAAGTTGGCGCCAAAGGCTTCCATGTGCCTATCTGAAGATAAGCACCCCCAAACCAAATCATGGAAATTAGAGATACCGCCCCAAATCCACCCCATAGCATCCCAACATTTATCATCGACAAAAAGTTCATTATTACCCCATTATTGCATTGTGTTAATTTGCGTGCCTTCAGTATCTTGTAGCGATGGCGAGCCTTCATTCAAATACACAATGATTTCTACTCTGCGATTTTTCGCTCTGTTTAATTCGGAATCATTAGGCAGTACAGGATTTTGATCGCCTTTACCCTCAGAACGCACTCGAGAAGCATCTTCAATATATCTGAGCAAAATCTGCTTAACTGCATCCGCCCTTCCTTGTGATAAGTGCCAGTTAGAGGGGTAAGCCGAACTACTGATTGGTCTATCGTCAGTATAGCCTGAGACAATAATCTGACCATGGACGATATTTAGGGCTTGGCTCACACTTGCCAATACAGGGAAAAATCTATCTTCTATCTTGTCTGAGCCTGAAGCAAATAGCTCATCGCCCAAGATGGTAATCTTGCTTGCTGTTGGCGTCTCACTGACCTCAATAAGCCCGCTTTCAATCTCATTTTTGAGTAGCGGTGTCAGCCTTCTTGGTTGTGTGCTTGCAACGGGCGTGTCTTGTTTGACGGGAATGGTTAGTGCTTGTATGGATTGATTGATGTCGTCTGTTCTGTTTGTAAGCTGATAATCAAAGATTTTATAAAGCCCCAATAAAAGCAAACCAAAAGCCAGTGCCATTACCCAAATAGGCACCACCTTATTTCCAATACCGCTTAGCTCGCCTGCTGATGACTTATCCATCAACAATGGCGATGAGGGCAATGACTTGTATTTGGCGATGAGTTTTTCCAGCTCTTTTTTGAGGTTGTGAACGCTGACCTGTCCATTATTGAGCACTTGATATTTGCCCATATACCCAATAACCAAACAATAGTACATAAACTCAATTAAGTTAAGATTTTTTTGGGGCTCTGCCTTGATTTTATCCAACATGGCAAAAAACTGCTCGCCACCCCACGTCTCACTATGAAACGTGACCAACAGACTGTTTGCCATCCACTCTTGATCCGCCCAACCATGCTTGGCGGCAAATTCATCAAGCAGCGTGCATAAACAATATCTGGCAGCACGAACCGTCTCATAACGCACACCCATACCCTCAGACTGCTCTTCAAAAACCTCAATCTGTGCTTTTAGATGTTTTAATACTTCTGCACTCCCCAGATTGCTATAGTAGTACTTCATCTGAGAGGCTATCGCAAACAAGGGAATGGCTGATTTCACCAAAGGATTGCTGTCATCAGCATTGATAGAGGCACTCTGCTGACTGGATAATCCTGTCTCAATTTCTTCAAATCTGACCGTTTGCATGATTTGTCCTATTTAAATGCATTATTATCATAACTTAACTCATCATGCCTGTTTGATTAATAAACAGGTTTGATTGCCCAAAATTCGATTTGTAACTCTGGAAATTCGCCCGCCAGATGTAGTGCCATGCCTGATGATTGGTGCAAATCCGCCCACAGCTCAGAAGTCTTATCAAGCTCAAAGTAGCTAAACCCTGCATAATACGGGAGCTCTCTGGGTGCCGTTGCCAATGCATTGACCTTGACCCCAGGCAGATGATAAGCCACCAAATCTTTGATTTTTTCAACAGAGCCAATCTTGATGGTCGCTGGCAGTGTCTGTCTTAATGTCTCCGGCTGGATATTGGCATTCACCGCCAATACAAAACGGCAGTTATTAAGCAGTGACTTATCAGGTGTAATGGCAACTCGAGTCGTCTCATCAGTCATCTCAAACGGAATGAGAATGGCTTTTTGTTCTAGCACAATCGACAGAGCCTGTTTTAGCAACGCCATGAGTTCAGCATAACACTCTTTGAGATTATCATGGTGGTAACTCGGCAATGCCAAGTTCATTTTGGTTGGCTCGAACGTGCTTAAGTCACCATAGAGTTTTAACCAACTTTCATATAATTCACAAGGATGTATCACAGGCAATGTGGCAGTATGGTGCATATAAGCCTGATAGCGATTAAGGGTCTGTAAAAACAGGAAGTCTCTGACGTCATTACTTGTCATTAGAGATGGGTTGGTCAAAACCCCAGTCAAGGATTGAATACGCTGTTTTAATATACCATGCAACTCTTGATGATGATTGGCTAGAATCTCATTTTTGTTCACGTTCAAAAATGGTGGGATGAATGTCTTGTCCAGAAAATATTCGCCGTTGGCGTTGCTTGATAAAATCTTGGCAACAGGCAGGTGAATCATGCCATCACCAAGCTGGCTTGATAATACCAAACGTAAGTTTTTATTGGCAACGACGACCTGTCTTTTGGCAGAATTTAATTCGGTAGCATCTGACAGCTCAATACCGTGCAGGATATACTGAGCATTTATGCCATCAGCATCATCAATCATGGCATAGTTTTGCTGGTATACAGACTCATTTGACCACGCCAAATACACGGTTTCGGATTCTATGTTTGGCGGGATTTCTATCTTTAATCTTGGACAGCTTTGAGAAGTCTCTTCAAAATACAAGCCATTTTTAAAAAAACCGCTGACCTGTGCCACTTCTAAAATACCCATTTCCTTGGCGGATTCATTAAAATCCAAGTTTTTAAAACCCCAATGATGGTTTTTATTGAGTGCAAAATTATTAATCAGTGTCTCAAAATAACGCTCTTGCTGTTGAAAATGCTGAGGTGAGATTAACGTGCCCTCTCCCCAAACAACCTTAAAATCAATCATACGCTCACCTCTTGTAAAAATATAAAAATCATATCAATCCGCCATCAATGCTTTATCCGTAGCAGTTTTACCATCCCCTAAGACATCAACCGCATCCAGCTTTGGCCTGGGTGACGAAAAATAGCCCTTTGACATGTCAGCAGGTGCAGATTCTTCAAGTGCTTTTTCAAGTTTTTTTAATGCTTTGTCTTGCTCACGCTTGGTGAGTCTTTTAAAATCCTCCATGCTCTTGCCTTGCTCTTTGAGTTTAAAGGCAAGCATTTTACTCAAAGCTTCTTGTTTGGATAACTGAACCACGCCCTGTGGCTGAACATGCAAGTATAAAAAATGATTGTCCCTAACTTGATACCAGCGTTTATCCTGCTTTTGTAGAGATTGCTTCCAATCATTTGACTCATCACGATAAGCTGTCGCCACTCCTAGGTATTTAGTTTTGTCATTTAGGGGGAGCTTGAATTCTAAAAGCTCGTCAGGTCTTAGGGTGACATCAGTCTGTTCAAGCATGCTTCCGCCCAAAAGCTCATCATAAGACTTATCATCACTCGCCATTTGTGGCAGTTGTCTAAACTGTATCTCAGAACTTAGCTGTAATAATGTTAGACGAACAGGTGAGGCAACACCCAACACATCCTCATTGATGTCGGCGTCAGACATCAAAACCACGTCAATCTCAGAGGGTGCTTTGTCATCACTTGACGGCAAAGAAGCACAGCCATACAGAGTCATGATGGGTAATAAGATACTCCACAGACCTTTTGTGCGTTTAATAATATTCATCATCATCCTTATCTGTATTATCAGGCTTGGCGTGTTGGTCTAAGATGTTTTGGGTGGCTTCTTTGAGTTTTGTTAAAAATAACTGCTCTTGAAGTTCTTTTTTGTGTTCATAAGAGAGGCTTGACTGAATGTACTGTGACAAATAAACCGCCATGTCATCAGAGGGTTTATCTGCATCACCTTGGGTGCGACTGTCTTTGTACATCTGCCTAAGCTGTGCCACATTATACAAATCCATATAAATGGTAGCGATTTTTTCATTCAACCAAGAGTCAAACTCAGATGAAGATACAGCCTCTACCATGCTCTGTTTTAGCATGGGTGAAGTCGCTTTGTCCTCGTAGTACTGTTTGATGATTTCTTTTTGCTTATGGGTTTTGATAAGCTCGGCAAGCACTTCATTGACCAGAGTCTCGGTATCGCCTTTTAGAAGACCTGGGATTTGATGGGACTGAGCCACTTGATGGGCGATAAAGTATTCCTCATCTAGATCAGCCACTGCGATGGTCGATGTCGTCAGCAGTCCTAGCAACATCATCTTTGGCAGTAAAACCCAACTGCGTGTAAAGCTTTGGGATATTAACTTATTTTTCATCTGCCTTGTCATCCTCATGGTTGGTCTGGTTCGTCTGACCTTCTAATGTCTCATCATCCACTGCTGTCTTATCGGGTGAATCATCAGGATAAACCAAAGCAGAACGATGCTCCATGCCAAAATTTCTATCCAAAAAAAACTCATACATTGACTGTTTGAGTTCTAATAATTTTTTTGCCAGAAGTTCATTATTTTGACTGTCTGTGGTTGCTGGGGTCTGAGCCCTTTGTAAGTGTGTCAGTGACTGCTCATGCTCCTTTTGCAGAATCAAATATGCCTTGACAATCTCATCCTCAATCTGTCTCTCCTCTGCGGTGAGCTCTCTATCTGCCTCTGCTAAGCTCTCAAAAATGGCTTGGCGAGCATACTGCCTTGCCTTATCTTCTGATGCCCCAGTGTTGGCGTGTGCGGTCGTCATACATAACACACAACACAATATTCCTAATATATTTTTGCGTTTAACCATACTTTACCAATCATCAACGTTGCTATGCTCATAATAAATCAAACAAAAGAAGCCACCCGACCACATCAAATAGATGTCTAAATCACCCTATAAAATCATACATCATTTAGAACAAAATAACAACAATTATTATTAAAATTTATACAGCCACACTTGGGTTAAAACGTTCGCCCCAATCCTCTTTTTTGACTGTACGAGCGTGAGTGTAGGGGTTGTAGCCCCTACATGACGACAACATCATACCACAATATTATACACAAGGGCGTTTACGACCATGGCTGTCTTTGCAGGTGGGCATGATAGATTCATGGCGTTTCCAGTATTCTAAATCTTTAACAGGAATGGTAGGAACACCATTTTTACAAATAAAGTCATTTAAAGCTAAGGGTAATTGGTGTTTGGTTGTAAAAGCATTTAATTCCGCCTCACTACGAATCTCCCGACCTTGACAGTCTTTGGGGAGTTTGGGGGTGTCGCCATCGCAGATAAAGTTACCGCCGATTTCTAGGGGGAGACCGTGTTTTTCTAGATAGCTATTTCCTTCATGAGCATGTATAAATCCTTTTTGACAATCAAACCTCGCCTCACCTCGAGCATTTTTAAATCTCTTTGATTTGCCATTTGCCCCTGCTTTTTGACCGTAGCCTCTTAGACCTTTAAATGGGTCGCAGGCGGTTAGGGTAAATGATAATAAAAGTATTGATAAAATAAGCATGGCTTTGGTTTTCATAAGGTCTCTCCTTATTTAGTCTTGATAAACGGTTCTCTCAATATACAAACACAGAGCAAGCTAACTTTTACGATCGTGTGCCACAAACATGATTGATATCAACTTTGTTTAATGATACGATAATCATATCGAAAGTTTATAGAGAGTAATGATTATGTCCGTTTGTCCTGCCATAAGACAAGGTGATACTACGACACATGGTGGTACAGTCATCACCGCCTCCTCTAATTTAAATATTTATGGAAAAACAGGTGCTTGTATGGGCGATATGGTTACTTGCCCAAAATGCCGAGGTACCTTTCCTATTATTGAAGGCGCCTCTAGTGCCAATACCTTTGGCAAATCTTTAGCATTAGATGGCATGATGACTGCTTGTGGCGCCAAACTCATTGCCTCGCAATCACAGTTTGTGGTAGAAATAACAAAAGGTAAGGGCGCTGCTCACAAAGCTTCCAGCAACACCGATTCTGCCACACCTTTGTTTGATGAACAGTTTGTCCTACAAAGTGAAGACGGTACATTGCTTACAGGCATGGTATATGAACTCAAATTTTCCGATGGTTCTATCATTAAGGGGGTAACCTGCGATGAGGGTTGTACAGAGCGTATACAGGCAGATACCGCCTTGGAATTGGTAGAAATTAGTTATCCTGTACTTATCCCCCCTCCCAAGGGGACTGCTGTAGTGCAAGTGCAGAGATTGCCATGTATGATTTGCCTATCAATCAATACCAAAGTCAGCCTACCCTACTTACCAATTCACTGATTGGCATTTCAAAGAAAATATTGCAACTTATTTTGGTAAATATAGAGGGCTTACTGCAAATGAGCGTAAGCTTGTCATGTCGATATTTAAAGACAGCATTGACTATGATAAAGTTAAGATTCATCATGGACGATTTATCCCAATCTTTCAGCCCAGTCAAACTGCCATGACACCCTTTGGTACCATTCATTTTCCTGACGATATTTACGAAGAGGACTATACTTCACCTAGCAGGGTATTTCCGGATGTTATTTCTTCAAAAAATCTTTTTGTTCACGAAATGGCCCATGTATGGCAGTACCAATTAGGTTACTCGACTTTTTTAAATGGTATTATTATTGCACTCAAAGGGGGTTATTTCGGGAATAGAAATTATATACATCATGATGGTTATCCAGTAGCCAATGCTTATGAGTATCTTTCTAAAGTTCAATCCAATCAAGACTTATCTGACTTTAATATGGAGCAGCAAGGAAGTATTATTGCAGATTATTTTATAGACACCACAAATAACCATACATCTCCTAGTCCTCATCCATACACAAAAGGAATGCCTCTTATTGATAGCATTTTAAAAGAATTTAAAAACAACCCTTCCAATAAACAACTACTTCCAAGAGATAATCATGCTTAAAATACCTTTTTATTTACTTGTATTGTTATTCTCTAGTCATGTTTATTCTACATCAACTCTTGCCAAAGAAGATGGTAAAATACTTATTATCCTAAAAAATAATTACCCCTGCTTTTATTTAACAGATAATGAGCCCATTTATCATATTGGGTTAGCTTCTAGGGGATTGGATGGTTATAAGTACAATTATTCACATAAAATTGGCAAAGAAAAATTTGGCTTTAGTGAAAGCACTTGCATTACTGTAGACCATCATAAAGACTTTCCCTACAACACTCCGTTTAGTGTGTATGTCGGTGGTTATAATAACGCCTATATACAAAATAGTCCAAATGACATCAAGGAAATAGAAGTAGTAGCCACATTTATTCTACTACCAACTTTTGTATTTTAAAAACAGAAAAAACACGACTGGTCAAAGCCAGAAAATCGCATTTTTGGGAGACTGGTGGTCAATTTAAATGCACCGATCAGGACTGGACGCAAAAATAATTGCCGCTTGCCCTTAAAATAAACATGATTTAACCAAGAAAGCTCAAATAGTAAGTCTATAACTGTAGTCGTATACCCCACATCATACCGCAATATTATACACAAGGACGTTTACGACCACGAGAATCTTTGCAGGTGGGGTTGTATTTTTCTTTGGTTTTCCAATACTGCAAATGTTCTGCTTTTACTTTGGGAATGCCATTAACACAATCATAATAAGGTAATCCAATAGGAAACTGATGTTTTTCCCAAAAAGCAATAAATTCCGCCTCACTACGAATCTCCCGACCTTGACAGTCTTTGGGGAGTTTGGGCTTGCCATTTTCACAGATAAAGTTACCGCCAATTTCACGGGGTAGTCCATAACGATCCAAAAAACCCAAACCTGATATTTTCTCACCTTGACACCCCCATACATCATCCCCTCGAGCATTTTGAAGTCCACTACGTTTACTTCCACCTGCCCCTGCCTCTTGTCCATAGCCTTTTAAAGGGTTGCAGGCGGTTAAGGTTAGAGCTGATGATAAGAGAATTGATAAAATCAGCATGGCTTTGGTTTTCATGGCATTGCTCCTTGTTTAGCCTTGATAAACTGTTCGGTAGAACTGATTGGTGTTTGGGTTGATTTGGGGAATACTGACTTGTGTACCAATCAGGCTTAAAAATTTTCTATCCATACTGCTACACCAGTGTAGGTAGTCGTGAAATAGGATTTTGCTTTTTTCTTTGTCTTTGATATAAACATAGCAGTCTTTACCCTCTTGTGTGCCATTGATAATATCATTATCAACAAAGTATTTGGCTTTGTTGGTTTTAAAGTCTTGGTATTTCTCCCAAGCTTTATCAATCAGGTCTTTGGAGAGCTTTTACACACAAGGGCGTTTACGACCACGAGAATCTTTGCAGGTGGGTTTTTCTCTTTCCATCTGCTTCCATGTTTCTAGCTGTATTGCAGGAATGCGTGGCTGACCATTCACACATTCAAAGTATTTTAGACCAATAGGAAGTTGATGTTTTTCCCAAAAAGCAATAAATTCCGCTTCACTACGAATCTCCCGACCTTGACAGTCTTTGGGAAGTTTGGGCTTGCCATTTTCACAGATAAAGTTACCGCCGATTTCACGGGGTAGATTATACATTTTTAGGTAACTATGTCCCTCATAATCTCTTATAACCCCCCCCTTACAAGTCCAAACATTCTCCCCACGAGCATTTTTAAATCCTTTAAATTTCCCATTTGCCCCTGCCTCTTGTCCATAATCTCTTAGACCTTTAAATGGGTCACAGGCACTTAGAGTTAGAGATGATAAGCTTATCATAATGATAAGGCAGATGTTAAAAGGTTTCATGGCATTGCTCCTTGTGATTTAGCCTTGATAGACTGTTCTATAAAATTGATTAGTTTTTGGGTTGATGTGGGGAACACTGACATAAGCCAGTAAGAGACTGGCTGGGTCTCTTTTCATGGTGCTACACCAGTGTAGATAGTCGTGAAATAGGATTTTGCTTTTGTTTGCGTCTTTAATACCAACATAGTACTCTTTGCCCTCTTGTGTGCCATTGATGATATTTTCATTAACAAAGTATTTGGCTTTGTTGGTTTTAAAGTTTTGGTATTTTTCCCAAGCTTTATCAATCAGGTCTTTGGAAAGTCCTTGTAGCATTGTATCACCATCAAAGGTGTTCATGTCATATTTACTAAAATTATAATTACGATTAACACCAACATCGGTCATAATGTCAAGCATCAGTTTGGTGGCGATTTTGGGGTAGTGTTTGGAAATGTCATCAACCCTGTCTTTGCCATTTTTAAAATCCCTACGCACCTTAATCTTATCCATTTTAAAGGTATCATCATCTCGCCAAATCTCTTTTTTATCTTTGTCAAACCAACCTTGTGCTGACAAGATATCAATCACTTTGCCAAAATCCGCCCGTTGCAGTTCTAGCAGGGCTTTTTCTTCGGCTTGAGCCACTTGAAATAAGCCTAGTGCCAACAGTTTGGCTTTGGTTAGGGGGATAAAGGGTAGGTTGGCTAGGTTGTATTTATGGCAAATGGTGGTGGGGTCATCAACATGTTTTAAGTCCCAATCTTTTTGCCCTGTCTTAGGATTAATCTCTTTGTCTTGTACCCACCTTGTCTCCAGCCCATCACCAATATCGGTATGGCAACCCGGTAGGACGACCTCAAAGCCACAGCCATTTTGAACCGCACTGGCAATGGTGGTGGTGGCAAACTTTTGGCGAAACTCGTGCCCTGCGACAATGTGGACGACTTGATTGGGTCTGCATGTATCGCTAAAGACGAGCCCTTGTTTTTCGTCTTTGACATCATCATCGTGGTTTAGCCCGATGGAGCTGACGGTGTCAAAGAGTCCGACAAACTTCACTTTAAAACGAGTGGTTTTTAGGTCGTCTTTAAAACTGAGTTGTTTGGCGGGTGGTTTGCGGTTTTCTCTGTCTGAAATATGGTCAAAGGGTTGTTGGGTGACATGCCGCTCTTCTTTGTTTAGTAGCTTATCCACCTCTTTGGTAATATCCTTGTCATATCCGTATCTTAGCACACGATGAACAAACATACGAGCGGTGGCAGCCCCCCGACTAAAACCATAGACATTAAAGCTGACTTGGTCAATCTCCATGGCTTGGCTCTTTTGTTGTATGACATTATATATCTTTCTAAACATTTGCTGAAGTTTGCCATAAACACCGCTATCGCCCATGCCCAGACCAGAGCCAATCATACTATCACCTGAGAAGTCTTGTTTGATAAGACTGTAATGGGCATTTTTTGGGTCATAATCAGAATGCTTGGCAGGAACCAAAGGATTGGTTTGCTCTCTGGCTTTATGAGGTGTTACTGCACCTGCACCATCGACATACAGTGCCACCATACGCTCATTACCACCAAAAGCTCGTGCCAGTTGGTCTACACCTGTGGGAGCTCGGGAAAAACTTGTGTTATTGCCGTTGTACTCTTTTTTGAGTAGCCGTTCGGCATAGGTGGTATCCCCATCAAATGGACGACGGGTCTTTTTTTGGTTCTCCCCTTTACTAATGGTTGCCTCAACACCGTGAACTTTGTCAGGGTCATTATACCTATCACTATTATAACGACTGTTCCAAGTGCCGTCAAAGAAAACATTGATTTCCAAGCAATTGACCGTGCATTCAACACAGGAGTTATCTTTGGAGTTACTCGTGCCTTTGCCGATGCTTTTTTGGGGAGTTTGCCCTGTGTTTGCGTTGGTATTTGTGTGTTCCATATATCCTCCTATTTAAACCAAGGATATTCATCATCAGCAAGTGTTTTTGTGATGATGTGAGCATCTAGTGCTTGTTCTTTGTGTCCATTGGTCAAAAATACAGTATCCGCCATATCTTTGGTTAGGTTAATAACCAATGCGGTGGGTCTGTTTGAGCTAAAAAAGCCTTTGAATACCTCAAACACCGCCACATCATCCTCAGGCTGTTCAGTTTTGCCAAACTGATGATGAGATAGGTTAACCAGTGCATAATGTCTCTGATTGTTTTTTCTAAAAAAGAGTTCTATCCAAGCAGGGGCAGGTTGTAGTTTTGGGGAGGCATTTGTGCTTTGTTTGTCTGCTGATGTTAAGTGTAAAGATGATTCGCCATTGACATAAATAACTTGATGGGCAAATAGTGCGACATCACAGGCGATATGCCAAGCGAATTTGCGTTCACTGTATTCTTGCCATCTGGTTGGTAGATTGCCGTTTTTGATTTGTTCTTGCACTGCTTTTGGTGCTTTTACTAATTGTTTGGCAATATACTGTTCCATTGTCATCAAGTCAGGAGAAAAATGGTTGGTTAGTGCAAAAAACTCCCAAGAAGCATTTGCCATCTCTGCTTTATGTGTGCTAAGCTCTTGTATATGATTGCCAAACCCTGCTCGCAGACTCACAAAGCCATGTGGAGCGATGGCAAACTGAATGGTAATAAGGTTTTTGATAACCTGCTTATTCGTATCAAGTGTTTGCTCTGCCAACGCTTGCAATGACTGTATGGGCAACGGTAGGACAGCGTGATAAAAACAAGACTCTGCAAAGGATAACCACATCAGTTTGACACCCACAGGCAAAAATGTGGGACTACTGGGTGAGCCTCCGATGGTATCTACTGCACCATTACGCCAACCACCGCCAGCTTGGGCATAAAAGCCCACTCGTTCATCCCCCATCTCATCAAAGAACCAAAAACTCTCTCCTGCCACGAGCTCTATCGGGTAGTGTGTGGGGGCAAGCACTTGAGTGTTCCACATAACTTTTGTCAGAACATTGTCTTGTTTTGTACTATCTGTCATCTAAAAATACCTCCAAATCGTCTGTCAAGCCACCTGTAAAGATACGCTCGGTCTGTCCATCTTTGTCAGTGACACCATAAAACACTTCGCCTGATTTACTGACAATCTTGTAACGTTCGTTTGCTAAAATATTCCCATCAATATCTCTAAGCACAAACATCTCATCATTAAACAATGGACTGTTTGTCTGTATGGGCAAACTGTTTGCCCCTGAGAGTTCGTGGCTTGTGGCAAGAGCCTTCCAGTCGCCATCTGTACCCTGTTCAATGCCTTGTGGGGTAATGCGAATATAGCTGCCTCCTGCATTGATGAGAATGCCTTGTTTGGCGGTGATTTCTACCCAGTCGTTGTTTGAATGGATTTTGATGTTGTTGAGTGCCAGTACATCAATACCATCGGTTTGGGCATCGAGCTCAATTTTTCCTTTGGCAGCAAACAGACGAATACCTGCCAACTGAGCAAAGAAACGGACAGCCCCTCTAACAGTGGCAAGCAGACTTTTGCCAGCACTTAGGCTAATGTGCTGTGAGGCGGTTACGGCAGTATGATGAGCAGATGCCAAATGAAGTGATTTGTCAGACAAGGCTTGTATGCCCTCTGGGCTATGTAGGGTTAGCTGTGGCGATGAGATTTCTTTGGTGTCGCCTGCACCACGAAGTGCCTGTAACTGCTCTGAGAGTTTTTGGGCAACAGCGGATTGGTCATCTTCTTCTTGGGCTTGATGGGAGATGGCCGAGTTTGCTAGATTGGTGTGCTGATGATAGGCGGTATCTGCAATGCCAATCGGTTCTTGGATATCTGTCAAATGAGACTGTGCCTGTGTGCGTGCTTGGGTGGATAACAAAAGTCCCCTACCCGCTCTTATCACCCCATGTCC
>NZ_MUXV01000049.1 GCF_002014975.1 Moraxella bovis | reverse complement strand
TTTAAGGTTTGTTGGTTATACGTCCGCTTTTTTGCCCAATGTTCAAAATGAGTCATATTGACTTGATACCAGTGCTTAGTACCATCAAGATTGAGTGAAAAGCTGGTTTCATTGGGTAAATACATTTTGGTGCTAACCAAATCATAGGCTGGTGATAGCACAGGATTTACGCCATCTTTATAAATCACGCTCCAATTTTTGAGATGAGCATCACCGTTGGCAATTAAGATATTTACCAAGATTCGTCTGGCGAGCTGATTGACATCAGACAAACCATGTTCGCTGAACTAATACAGGATTTTGGCAAGACTGGCATAATTACCACCGTTATATTTTTCATGGGGGTATTTGACAAGAATTTGGGCAGAATCTTCGCTGTGTATGCATCTAACGCTACCATCGGCTAGGGTTTGCCTGTCAAATCGTTGTATGGCATAAGCCAGTGGTGGATTATATATATCTACCATTTCATGATTGAACATGGTAGTATCTGCAATGCCAGTAAGCGATGAGATGGGTGTAAGCTTGATTGGCGGGATTTCTATTTTTGCAAGCTCTGCCAGTCGCATCATGCTGTATTCATTTTCGGGGACAAAAGGGTGTGATTGCGATGGTGTCTTAACAATCCAGTTGCCAAGCGTGGATTTTTGACCAACCAAGGGTAGTGTAAACCGCTCGCCTGTGTGAGTCATCATCTGACGCATGGAGAATTTGGTCTGCACGCCCGCCAAAGAAAAAGGGTGAGATAGACCGCTGTCGTTAATGGGTGTGTCGTCATGACTGCCTGACTGTGGGGTCATGCCCACATCATCTTTGGTCAATCCTAGATGATGAATGATAAAGTTAGGTACTTGTTGCATATTGATTGGAATGGTGGTGATGGCTCCTGGTAGGTCTTGCCCTAAATGCTTTAATAATAAAAATTCATTTTTTGTGTGGCGTCATGGTTGCACTCTGGGTGTGTATTTTCACTGCTTGATTGTAGCTGTAAAATATATTCCCGTTATTTACAGCACCCAAGGTCGAATACTGTAAATGAACATACATAAAAACACAAGACTACCCCCACCACAGGGCAGTCATTTGGACAGCTTATCATAAACACAAGCGATCTGTTACTTTGCTGGCACTTGAGTATAAAGTATCAATAACTGTCATATACAAGTTAAACTACTTAAACCGCAAGCTAGCACCAACAATTGCTTTAAATAAGCAAGATTTGGCATTAAACCTTTACTTCTTATGAGTGGTTGGAGTTTTATTTTAAATAAAGCGCAAATAACTCTTGAGTTTCTTGCAAGTATATTTTGATTGTGAACAGGTTCTTGGGGTTCTAAGTTTAAAGAAAACCGTTATGGACAGACAAATTGCCATGAACGGTTTTCTTTTGGTGGGGTTTTTAGCTGCATCCAATCATTTTAAAACCGTCACAGGGTCAATGTAGACGCCGTTTTTAGCAATACGAAATTCTAGTAAAGTTGCCCCATTTGGTTGCTGTTTCATCTTGGCAATAGGGTCGCCCACACCGATTTTTTGCCCTTTGCGAACGCTGACATCCTTGACATGCAGGTAGCTGCTAACAAAGCCGTCGGGGTGTGAGATAGTAATAATGCCACTTGTACTAGCATTGTCAGCATGTACCACCGTCCCTGAACGGGCGGCACGAATCGGATCATTGTTTTTGCCAATAAACCACATGCCTTCGGCCTTGGTGTTGATGTCGTTGATGTTGCTAATTTCACCAAAGTGACGCACAACTTTACTATCTTTGCTGACAGGGTATTCAAATTGCATGACGCCCACACTGCCGACCATGGGGTTTTTAACGGTAATCACCTTGGTTGTGTTTGTATTGGTATTTGAGTGTATGGGGCTTTGTGTGATACTGGTACTTGTGCCAGCTTGGGCGGGGTTTGATGTCCCCCATAGGGTTAGCCACTGCCCGACACGGATGGTGTGATTACTGTCTAGGCGATTGATGCGACTAACTTCACGCCAGTTAAGACCATAGCGAGCGGCGATTTTTGAGACGGTATCACCACGTTGGACTTGGTAACGCTGGGGCACGCCTTGTTTGGCATGGTTGCCACCAGCAGGCGTGGTGCGAGTGTTATTATTTGGCTGATAGGTGGGTTTGTTGGCACACGCTGACAGGATTAACGCCGTTAAAAAGGCTACACCCATTCGAGTATGTGACAGTGTCATCCCTTTTGTAGTGAAAAAAGACAGATTAGCCATGGTTGTTACTCCTATCGTCTATGCCATTTACGGTAATAAGGCGTTCATCAATAAGGCGATATGCCACCAGTTTGCCACCCCACACACAGCCCCCGTCCAAAGCACGAACGTGGTCGGTGGCAATTTTTGCTTCTAGTGCTGCCCAATGCCCGAACAAAATCTTGCGTTTGCGTACCACTTTCCAATCAAACCAAGGACGATAACCCAAAGGCATGGTATCGCCAAGGCTTTCTTTGAATGAAAATTCAAGCGTGCCATGTTTGTTACACAGTCGCATGCGTGTCAGATAGTTGGCAATCAGTCGCAGGCGAGCATGACCTGTTAGCTTATCCGACCAAGGTTCGATGGCTTTGCTGTATAAATTAGGCAACAGCTTATCAAGCTCATCTAAATCACCACCAAAGGCTTGTTCTAATTCTTTGGCATAACCTTTGGCATTTTTGACCTTCCAATGGGGTGGTATGCCTGCATGGGTCAATACCGTTTTGTCGTTGGGATATACCAAAAATTGCTGATGACGTAGCCAGTTTAACAGCTCATCACAGTCGGGGGCGGTAAAAATCGGTGCGGTGTTGTCTTTGGGCTTGATGGGTAAAACACCCCGCCATGTGGCAATGAGTGTGATGTCATGATTGCCAAGCACGGTGGTCAATGCCCCAATGTCGGACAAACGCTTGACTTGTCTTAGGGTGTCTAGGGAATTTTCCCCACGAGCTACGATGTCGCCACACAGCCAGAGTTTGTCTTGGGTTTCGTCAAAATCTAGGGCAACAAGCAGTCGATTAAAGGCGTCAAAACAACCTTGTAAATCCCCAATGACGTATTCATGGCGATAAACTTTGGGTGCTACTACATTCATTATATCAGTTAAATAATAAAAAGTTTGGTTGATTGTAATAATTATTTGGGGTCAATTTTGGTTTTTTCAAAGGCGACATCAGACAGTTGCACAAAATCCGCCACGCTTAGTGTCTCAGGACGGGCTTGGGGATTGATGTCCGCTTTGGCAAAATCCTCATCGTCCAAAGTTGGTAACATACTCACACTTTTAAAAATCGCTCGTAAGGTTTTACGTCTGTGGTTAAAGGTCTCACGCACGACATCGGCAAAGAGTTTTTCATCTTGGGCTTGCAAGGGTTTGACCTTAAAAGGCGTTAGACGAAACACGGCAGAGGTTACCTTTGGTGGTGGGTTAAACGCCCCATTTGGCACGGTCAAAAGATAATTAGCGGTGCAATGATATTGCATGATGACCGACAGTCGCCCATACGCCTTGGTATTTGGCTCGGCAGTGATACGCTCAACGACTTCTTTTTGAAGCATAAAGTGCATGTCGGTGATGACATCGCTAAATTCTAACAAGCGAAATAAAATGGGCGTAGAGATGTTATAAGGCAGATTACCTACCACACGAAACGCCCCACGCCCCACCTGCTTGGCAAGCTCATGATAATCAATATGCATGGCGTTGTCATTAATGATGGTAAAATCAGGGTGGCTGTTCGATCCGATGTTGATTTTTAGGCCATTTGCCAAATCACGGTCAAGCTCGATGACTGTCATGCCATCCACTTCCGCCAGTAGTGGCTCGGTCAATGCCCCAAGCCCCGGTCCGATTTCTAGTAGGTTATCGGTGCGAGATAAGCGAACACTATCAACGATTTGGCGGATAATGCCTGTATCGTGTAAAAAGTTCTGCCCAAAGCGTTTTCTGGGGGCGTGATTAAATTCTTTTGGCGTGCGAATGGTCATGGTGTGTTTGTCTTAAAATTTAGCCAATTATAACATCCTTTGTCAAAAAATAAAAATTGGACGAACCAACCAGTCATTTTCATGATGGTAAGCTCGCCCAATGGGTAGATTATACTAACTTGAAAGGCTTTACAAGAACAAAGAGTATTCAAGTCTTTGCAGTCAGAAATAATTACTGTACAGGATTGATGATTTCAGGATTTACCGAGATGACTTTGTTTAGTTTCCATACAGGAACGACTTTGCCTGAGGCTTCATCATCAACTGCCGTTTGGCTGATGTTTAGCACATAGCGGTTACCTTCTTCAAAGCTAAATCCTTCGATGTTGCCACTTAGGACGTTATAGTTACGCTCGTGGGTACGGCGGTATTGTAGGCATTCGCTAGCAACAGCGTTACCTGCGGTGTCGATGAGCTGGCAAGTGGCTTTGCGTGGGGCGATTTCGATGTCAAAGCTTGGGATGTTAACTACTTTAACAGCTTTAACTTCGCCTTCTACAGTCTTGACACGGGTGTCGTCTAGTTGGGTGCTGGCACAGCCTGTTAAGGTCAAGGCGATGATTGATGATAGGGCGATGATTTTTTTCATGGGGGTATCCTTAATTTAATTTGGTGTTGATGCTAAATTTACAGCAGGGCAGTGATTGCCTGCAAATTTATTGTAGTCTTTTTTTATTGCCATATTCTTTGTGGACTGTAATAAAAAGTAATAAAGCGTTGGTTTTGGCTTATTTTTAGCCACATTCATTACAAAACATACACGCATTTTGTTTTTTTTAAATTATCTAAACATTTTCTCAAATTAAAATTTGCCAAAAATAAAAGCGACATGATGGAGTGGTATCAATACACGTTTACAAAAAAATAGCAATCGCTTAACAAGTTACGGATGATGATTTGTTATAATAGGGCGTGTTAAACCTTTATAACACATTTTAACATTTAGAAATTTCATAGAAATAAAATGGTGTTTTTGCATGAAAAATGGCTAAATCTTGTGACTCGAGGTCAAAAGCTCGTTTGATAGAATGACTATCAAACTTCACTTTTTCCTTGAAAAACGGGTGATTTTTTGTGATTTTCATTGCAAATACAAAAGGCAAGCATGCCCTAGCCATTCTTTTTGTTTGGCAGGTTTTCATATTTTTTAAAACCGTTATTCATTTCTCAACCATAGAGAACTAACATCAAAGATGGTTAAAACATCTTTTGTATTATTTTATAAAGAGACATTATGTGTTTACTTAACATCACCGCCCTAGTTCTAACTGCCTTGATTGGCGTGCAGGCTTCTGCCCATTCGACCACGGCGTCTTATTATGCCGATAAATTTAATGGTCGTAAAACTGCCAATGGCGAAGTATTTAGCAATAACGGCATGACTTGTGCGTCCAACCAATATAAGCTAGGCACTCATGTCAAAGTGACCAATGCCAAAACAGGCAAATCCATTACTTGTAAAGTCAATGACCGTATTGGTAAGGTGGGGCGTATTGACCTGACTAAAAATGCCTTTAAACAGCTTGCTCCATTGTCAGCGGGTTTGGTAAAAGTGACCGTTACCCCAGTGGATAAAGATGAAAAAGCAACTAAGGCAGATGATACCGTCATCGCCAAAGACAGCCTTGCCAAAGAAAAATTGGCACAAGATGAGCAAAAGTCAAGCGAAAACAATCAAGATGGCACGCTAAATCTGGCATTTGAACAAGACAAGTGATTAAATCGTTTGTAAAAACCACAAAATCCGTCATTTGGTGTCATGACGGATTTTTTTATGTGTTGCTTGATGTGAATAAATTATCAATTTTCTTAAATAAAATCAGTGGATTAAACGCTAAACCACCATTTTCCAGTCAAAAGGCATTTCATGATGTCCACGCAGTGCCATCATCAGGGTTTGCTTCATGTGTTGCAAGACTTTGGGCGTGTAGGCGATGGCAGGGCAACCCCAAACAGGGTTGGGCCAGCGAGCGTCATTTTGATAGCGGACGACATGATGAAAGTGTAATTGTGGCACTTGATTACCAAGGGCGGCGACGTTCATTTTGTCCGCACCAAAGATTTTTGCCATTTGGCTAGATACCCAGCTTGATTCACGTAAAAATTGTACTTGGTCAGCGTCAGATAACTCATAGATTTCTTTGATGTTTGAGACACGTGGCACCAAAATCAGCCAAGGAAATTGACAATCATTCATCAAACGCACGGTACACAGGGGCAGGTCGCCAACCAAAAAGGTGTCTTTGGCAAGGGTGGGATGTAATTGGAACATTGAGATAGCCTTTTTTAATTATGAATTTTAACAGGATATTGTAACATGATTTTGGCAAAAATTTTAAGGGCTTTGGCAAAATTTTGCAAGTTTTTGCTGATTTGAATTGATTTGATAAATTTTAAAAATTTGTTCAATTTAAGCTAGTTTTCCCCCTTGGTTATGTGTTAAACTAGATAGGAAAAACGCCAAAATTTGGCATTGGTTTAACTTTAAAAAAGGTGAAAGACATGGGTAAAAATGTTGTCGTGCTTGGCAGTCAGTGGGGCGATGAAGGCAAAGGCAAAATCGTGGATTTATTGACCGAAAAAGCAACAGCGGTGGCACGCTATCAAGGCGGACACAATGCAGGGCATACGCTGGTGGTCGGCGGCGAAAAGACCGTTTTGCACCTTATCCCATCAGGGATTTTGCGTGAAGGTGTAACGTGCTTTATCGGCAATGGCGTGGTGCTTGCGCCTGACGCTCTACTAAAAGAGATGAAAGGCTTGACCGACAAAGGCGTGCCTGTGCGTGAACGTCTGTGTATCTCGCCTGCTTGTCCGCTCATCATGCCCTATCACACCGCCCTTGACCAAGCCCGTGAGTTAAAGCGTGGCAACAGTAAAATCGGCACGACAGGGCGTGGCATCGGCCCTGCTTATGAAGACAAAGTGGCTCGCCGTGGCTTGCGTGTGGCTGATTTGTTCCGCAGTGATTTGGCGGATAAATTGGCAACTATCCTAGAATACCACAACTTTGCTTTGACCCAGTACTACAAAGCAGAAGCGATTGATTATGATGCCACCCTTGCTCTATGTCAAGAGTGGGCAAGCGAGCTAAAAGACTTGGTTGTGGACGTCACAGACGAGCTAGAAACACGCCGTCAGGCAGGCGAGAACTTGATGTTTGAAGGGGCCCAAGGCACCTTGCTTGACATTGACCACGGGACTTATCCGTTTGTAACGAGCTCAAATACCACCGCAGGGGGCGTGGCAACAGGCACAGGGCTTGGGCCTTTGTATTTTGATTATGTGCTTGGTATTACTAAGGCTTATACCACCCGTGTAGGGTCAGGGCCTTTCCCAACCGAGCTGTTTGATGATGTGGGTGAGCATTTAGGAACGGTGGGGCATGAGTTTGGAGCGACCACAGGGCGTGCCAGACGTTGTGGCTGGTTTGATGCAGTGGCACTTAGACGAGCGGTTGTACTAAGCTCCATGAGCGGTATTTGCCTAACCAAGCTTGACGTGCTAGACGGCCTTAGCGAGATTAAAATCGCCACTGATTATACCTTGCCAGAAGGCGAGATTCAGGGTGCGTATGATGCTGAGTATTATGCCAAAGTAACGCCTGTGTATGAGACATTGCAAGGCTGGAGTGAGTCTACAATCGGTATCACGAAGTTTGACGATTTGCCAGAGAATGCCAAAGTCTATATCAAGCGTATCGAAGAGCTTGTGGGCTGTCCTGTGGACATCATCTCAACAGGGGCGGACAGAGCCGAGACGATTGTGCTAAGAGACCCGTTTGATGCGTGATGTTTTTTAACATAAAAACCACTTATTTTTACAATAAGTGGTTTTTTGTTGTCATTATTTTGCCATAATCTTTAAAAAATTCTTGACTTTGGGGGTGAAAAATGATTATATTTAGTTGTCATTTGAATAAGTGGTAATTACGCAAGTTCAAATAACGCAATGCTAACGATAAGTTACTGTTTTTCACATAAGGACATACTCATGAATGCAAAATTTGTACCATCAGCACTGCTTGTCTCTCTTAGTCTGGCTTTATTTGGTTGTGGTGGCGATAAAGAGTCAACCCAAACATCAGCAGGCAATACATCTGTTGCTACAGGCGAACTTGCCGATACACAAGAAGTGACCATCAATAACGGTGCAGAGCCTGAGTCGCTAGACCCCCATAAAGTATCAGGCGTACCAGAATCTAACGTCATTCGTCAGCTATTGGTTGGTTTGACGTCAACCGATGCAAATGGTAACACTGTGCCTGGCATGGCAGAATCATGGGAGAGTGCTGATAATAAGGTATGGACATTTAAAATTCGTGATGCCAAGTGGTCAAATGGCGACCCTGTGACGGCTCAGGATTTTGTGTATAGTTTTCAGCGCCTGGTAAATCCCGAGACAGCATCGCCTTATGCCACTTATTTGGCGGCGGTCAAGGTGGTGAATGCCCAAGACATCGTAGACGGTAAGGCAAAACCTGATACACTGGGTGTCAAAGCCATTGATGATAAGACGCTTGAGGTCATCTTATCCGAGCCTGTACCTTATTTGCCTGACACGCTCATTCATACTTCTGTCAAGCCTGTCAACCAAAAAGCAGTAGAGCAACATGGCGACAAATGGACAGCAGTGGGTAACTATGTGGCGAATGGTGCTTACAACCTAAAAGATTGGCAAGTTAATGAACGCATCGTGCTAGAGCGTAATGTCAGTTATTATGACGACGCCAAGACCACCATCAATACAGTCACGCTACTGGCCATCCCGTCGGAGGTTACCGACGTGACTCGCTACAAAGCGGGCGAGGTAGATGTTACGGCAGATGCCCTGCCATCAGAGCAGTTCAAACAGCTCCAATCAGAGTTGGGCGAGCAGGTCAAGGTTCAGCCGAAGCTATGTACTTATTATTATGAGTTCAACCACACCAAAGCTCCATTTGATGACGTGCGTGTGCGTAAAGCGTTATCATTGGCACTAGACCGTGACATCATTACTGACAATATCTTGGCACAAGGTCAGACCGTGGCATATCAATTCACGCCAAATTCTATCGCAGGCATGAAAGATTATGAGCCTGAATGGAAGGCGTGGGACAAAGCCAAGCGTATTGAAGAAGCCAAAAAGTTACTGGGTGAAGCAGGTTATAATGAGTCCAATCCATTAAAATTCGAACTGCTGTATAATACATCAGAGGCACACAAAAAACTGGCGGTGGCAGCAGCGTCGTTTTGGAAAGATTCTTTGGGCTTTGTTGAAGTTAGCCTAAATAACCAAGAATGGAAAACCTACCTTGAAACTCGACGCACTCAAAAACATCAAGTTTCTCGTGGTGGGTGGTGTGCTGACTACAACGAAGCGTCAACTTTCCTAAATACATTCATCTCAACCGATTCGAGCAACTATGGTAAATACAACAGCCCAGAGTTTGACCGTTTGATGAGTAGTACATTAGGGGCGGATGTTACCGCAGAACAGCGTGCCGAGCTGTATCGTCAAGCCGAAGCGGTGCTAGATAAAGACAGTGCGACCATCTTTGTGTATCACTATGTATCACCCCGTTTGGTAAAACCATACGTCCTAGGCTATGCAGACAACGACCCGCAAAGTACATGGCAGGTCAAAGATTGGAAAATCGCCAAACACTAACACATCACAACAGCACAAATCGCCCTAGGGTGGTTTGTGTTTTGTTTATTATAGGAGAAATTATGTCCCATTTCATGTCTCAACCACGTTTTCGTCCTGCTGTGCTTAGCATGGCAGTCTTGTTTGGTTTGACAGCGTGTGGCGGTGATAAGCCAAGCTCGGCTCAAACCGATACTACCCAAACTGGCACCAATGCCCAAGCCACGGCTGAGCAAGCCATTACCATTAATAACGCCAGCGAGCCTGAGTCGCTTGACCCGCATGTCGCCAAAGGTGCACAAGAGGCGAACGTGATTCGTCAGTTTTCAGAAGGACTACTGACAACAGATAATGATGGTAATCTGGTGGCAGGCATGGCACAAAAGTGGGAGAGTGCTGACAATAAAGTATGGACATTTAGCTTGCGTGATGCCAAATGGTCAAATGGCGACCCTGTAACGGCTCATGATTTTGTATATAGTTTTCAACGTTTGGTTGACCCAAAAACAGGGTCATCGTATGCCAGTTATCTAGAAGATGCCAAAGTGGTCAATGCCAGTGAGGTTATCTTGGGCAGTAAGTCAACGGATGCATTGGGCGTACGAGCCATTGATGATAAGACCTTAGAGATTACTTTGTCAGAAGCGGTACCTTATTTGCCTGACATGATGATTCATACGTCTGTACAGCCTGTGCATAAGGCAACCGTGGAAGCTCATGGCGATAAATGGACAAATCCTAAAAATATCGTGGTCAATGGGGCATATAAGCCAACCGAATGGATAGTCAATGAAAAAATTGTCCTAGAGAAAAACCCATCTTATCATGACAGTGGCAATGTCAAGCTGGATAAGCTGACCATGCTACCCATTCCACAGGCAACCACAGACGTACAGCGTTATCAGGCGGGCGAGATTGACATTACCGCCAGTGAGTTGCCATCTGAGCAGTTTGCATCACTAAAACAAACCTTAGGCGATGAGGTCAAATCCGCCCCGACTTTATGTACTTATTTTTATGAATTAAATGTTGCCAATCCGCCTTTTGATAATATCAAGGTTCGCCGTGCTCTAAACTTAGCCACAGACAGAGAGTTGATTGCCAAGAAAGTCATGGGGCAAGGACAGGTACCTGCCTATCAATTTACCCCGCCTGCCATCAAAGGGGGATTAAAATACACCCCAGAATGGCAATCGTGGGACAGAGCCAAGCGTTTAGAGGAGGCTAAAAAGCTACTAGGTGAAGCAGGTTATAATGAATCTAACCCGTTGACCTTTAAGCTGTTGTATGACACCAACGAAAGCCACAAAAAAATCGCCGTGGCAATGGCAAGCCTGTGGAAAGAGTCCTTGGGTGTGAATGTAGAGCTTGTGAACGAAGAGTGGAAAAGCTACCTAGAAACCCGCCGTCTAGGCAAATACCAAATGGTGCGAGCCAGATGGTGTGGCGATTATAACGAATCATCAACGTTCCTAAACTTGATGAAATCAAATAGCACCAACAACTGGTCAGCCTATAAGAGTGCCGAATATGACGCCATCATGGCAAGTTCATTACAGGCAGGGCTTAGCGATGAAGAGCGAGTGAAAATCTATCATCAAGCCGAGAGTCTGCTGGACAAAGATGAGGTTCATATTGACATCTTTTATTATACCAATGCCCGTCTAGTCAAGCCTTATGTACAAGGGTATTCTAATAAAGACCCGCTTGACCAATGGCAAGCCAAATATTGGTCAGTGGTAAAATAGATCATTAACACCGCTGGAGCGGAATGCTTCAGCTTCATCATCATGGAGAACTAAGATGAAACTATCAACATTAAACCTAGCCATGCTTACCTTATGTGGAGCGGTTACTTTGACAGGGTGTGGGGGTGATAAGCCGTCCACCCAAGCAGGTAGTGCCAGCAGTATCAGTGCATCCAAGGACAGCATTACCATACCCAATGGAGCAGAACCTGAATCACTGGATCTGCATAAGACATCAGACGCAGGTTCGTTTGCCATCATGCGTCAGATGTTCGTAGGACTGGTCAGTGCTGATGAAAAAGGAGAGACCATACCTGCATTGGCAACCCAGTGGAGTAGTGATGATGGCAAAGTGTGGACATTTAAACTGCGTGATGCCAAATGGTCAGATGATAAGCCAATCACCGCCCATGATTTTGTGTATAGTTTTCAGCGTCTGACCGACCCAAAAACGGCTTCGCCATATTCTAGTTATCTTGTTGATGCCAAAGTGGTTAATGCAGGTCAAATTGCCGAAGGCAAGGCAGATGTGGAAGCCTTGGGTGTGAGGGCCATTGATGATAAAACCCTTGAAATTACACTAACTGACCCTGTGCCTTATTTGCCTGACTTATTGGTGTTGCCTGTGGCATACGCTGTACCAAAGCAAGCGATTGACGCTCATGGTGACAAATGGCTTGACCCTGCCAACATCGTGGTTAGTGGTGCGTATAAATTGACCGATTGGGTGGTTAATAGTCACATCACCGTAGAGCGAAATCCTGCCTATTTTGGCGAAGTGACGGGTAATATTAATAAAGCCACGTTCCTACCCATCACATCAGCCTCCACAGAAGTCAACCGCTATAAGGCAGGCGAGGTTGAGCTTGCCGCCATTCCATCGGAGCATTTGGCAAGCATCAAAAAGGAGTTGCCTGATGAGGTGCATTCTTCGCCAAAATTGTGTACTTTTTATTTAGAATATAATCATGCTAAAGCACCTTTTAATGACGTAAAAGCCCGTCAAGCCATTGCCATGGCGTTAGACCGTGAGACGATTGCTGAAAAAGTGTTAGGTCGTGGTGAGAAGGCAACTTATCAGTTTACCCCACCTGCCATTCACGGCATGGGCGAGGTCAGCCACGAGTGGATGAAACTTGACAAATCAGCACGAGTAGCACAAGCCAAAAAGCTCATCGAAGAGGCGGGTTTTTCAGCGAGCAAGCCTTTAAAGTTTGAACTGCTATATAGCACGAGCGAAACAGGCAAGCGTATCGCCACAGCCACATCATCCATGCTCAATGAATCATTTGGCGGTAGTGTCAATGTATCCATCATCAACCAAGAATGGAAAACCATGTTAGATACTCGCCGTCAAGGTAAGTTTGATACAGCATTTGCAGGATGGTGTGCCGACTATAACGAGCCATCAACCTTCCTAAATATCTTACGCTCGGGCAACAGTAACAATTCAGGTCAATACAAAAATACAGAATTTGACCGCCTGTTGGATTCAACCCTAAATGCAGGCACTAGTGATGATGAGCGTATGAAAATTTACCACAATGCCGAAGCGATTTTGGATAGGGATATGGCGATGGTGCCGATTTATACTGCCATCTCGGTTCGTCTCAAAAAGCCTTATCTGGAAGCAGAGTCACTAAATGACCCGAGCGGTAACTGGCAAATCAAGGACTGGACGTTAAAATAATTGGCGTTAATCACAGCACCTTGCAGTTGTTTGTAAGGTGCTGTTGTTTTTAAAAATTACGCCCTATGATTGATGCAAATTTTTTGCAATGAGATTTTTTTAATAAAAGTTTTAAATACTGATGTTTTATCAAAAATAATTAATAGGTGTATATAATGGCTTATGTTACAATAAACCACCGATTCTTTAGGGCATGCTTGCCTTTTGTATTTGCAATGAAAATCACGAAAAATCACCCGTTTTTCAAGAAAAAAGTGAAGTTTGATAGTCATTCTATCAAACAAGCTTTTGACCTCGAGTCACAAGATTTAGCCATTTTTCATGCAAAAACACCATTTTATTTCTATGAAATTTCTAAATGTTAAAATGTGTTATAAAGGGCGGGCACGCCCTAGATAAAACTCATCAGTAGAGGGAATGTTAGATGATGACAAATGTAAAAAGTAATGACAAAAGGACATAATACGTCATCGTTACATTTGTTAAACTGGCAGGATTTCTACGTTGCCATGGACTTGCAACAACAATAAGAGAGTGCTTATGTTTAAACTCATTTTTAAGCGTGTGTTAGAAGCCATTCCAACCATGCTCTTTTTGATTACCATTTCATTTTTTATGATGCGACTTGCCCCTGGTAGTCCTTTTACGGGCGAGCGTAATCTACCCCCTGCGGTACTTGCCAACATCGAGGCGAAATATCATTTAAATGACCCGATATGGCTTCAGTTTTTAAATTATCTAAAACAGCTTGCTCAAGGGGATTTTGGCCCATCTTTTAAGTACAAGGATTACACCATCAATGAACTGCTTGCCCAAGCCTTGCCTGTCTCGGTGGAGATTGGCTTGTATGCATTCATCATTGCGGTGGTGTTGGGGATTGGTCTTGGGGTTATCGCCGCCCTAAAACAAAACAGCTGGCTTGATTATGTGTTAATGACATTGGCGATGACGGGCGTGGTCATGCCAAGCTTTGTCAAAGCACCGCTACTTGTGCTGATTTTTGCGGTCATTTTAAAATGGTTTCCAGCAGGGGGCTGGAATGGTGGGGCATTCATGAATTTGGTGCTACCTGTGACAGCATTGGCGATAGGCTATGTGGCGAGTATCGCTCGTATCACAAGGGGGTCGATGATTGAAGTGATGAACAGCCCTTATATCCGCACCGCCAAGGCAAAAGGCTTGCCCTTGTCGCACATTGTCTTTAAACATGCCTTGCGTCCTGCCATGTTGCCCATCATCTCGTATTTAGGACCTGCTTTTGTGGGGATTGTCACAGGCTCTATCGTGATTGAGACGATTTTTGGTCTGCCCGGTATCGGTCAGCTGTTTGTGAACGGTGCGTTAAACCGTGATTATAGCCTTGTGCTGAGTTTGACGATTTTGGTGGGGGTATTGACAATCCTATTTAATGCCATTGTTGATATTTTGTATGCCGTGATTGACCCGAAAATTAAATACTAAAAGGAATGTGTATGTCTATGAATGCAAGCGAAACAGTGCAAGCCGTAGAGCCTGTGGTAAAAGGACGAAGTCTGTGGCAAGATGCATGGCGACGTTTTCGCCGTAACAAAGCCGCCATGGCAAGTGGTGTGATATTGCTTCTTATCACGGTATTTGTGATTGTTGCCCCCATGCTCTCGCCATTTGGCTATGCTGACACAGATTGGAGTAACATGGGTATCGCCCCATCTATGGAAACCAAGCACTATTTTGGTACGGATACCTTAGGGCGAGACTTGCTCGTGCGGACAGCTGTCGGTGGACAAATCTCACTCATGGTGGGGGTTGCTGGTGCGTTGGTGGCGGTATTGGTGGGGACGGTCTATGGTGCTGTCTCTGGCTTTTTGGGTGGTAAAGTGGACATGGTCATGATGCGATTTTTAGAAATCCTAAGTGCCTTTCCTTTTATGTTTTTTGTGATTTTATTGGTAACCCTGTTTGGGCGTAATATCATTTTGATTTTTGTGGCAATCGGTTTGGTATCATGGCTTGACGTGGCTCGTATCGTGCGTGGTCAGACATTAAGCCTAAAAAACAAGGAATTTATTGAAGCCGCTCGAGTCACAGGCGTGAATAACTGGCAAATCGTGACCCGTCATATCGTCCCAAATGTGCTCGGCGTGGTCGTGATTTATGCATCTCTTATCGTGCCGGGTATGATTTTGTTTGAGTCATTTTTGAGCTTTTTGGGGCTGGGCGTGCAAGAGCCGAGAACCAGTTGGGGGGCACTGCTCCAAGAAGGGGCTCAGACCATGCAAGTCGCTCCTTGGCAACTGCTTGTACCATCTACCTTTTTGGTGGTTACACTGTTTTGTTTTAACTTTATCGGCGATGGCTTGCGTGATGCCCTAGACCCAAAGGATAGATGATATGACATTATTACAAGTAAAAAATCTGGACGTATTTTTAAAAACCGATGAAGAGCTTGTCCATGCGGTCAAAGATTCATCATTTACCGTAGAAAAAGGACAGACGCTTGCCATCGTAGGCGAGTCAGGTTCGGGCAAATCGGTCACGTCAATGGCGATTATGCAACTGTTGCCAAAAAACATCGCCAGTTTTGGTAAAGACTCATCGGTACTCTTTGATGGTAAAGAGCTACTTAGCTTGTCTGAGCGTGAGATGCGTGCCATTCGTGGTGATAAGATTGCCATGATTTTCCAAGAGCCCATGACTTCCCTAAACCCATTTGTCCCTATTGGCAAACAAGTGGCAGAAGCGGTCAGCATTCACAACCCGAGCGTGAGCAAATCCGAAGCGACCAAGCTGGCACTTGATACCTTACAAAAGGTCAAAATCCCCAATGCCGACAAAAAAATGACGGCATATCCGCATGAGTTCTCAGGCGGTCAGCTCCAACGCATCATGATTGCGATGGCGATTATCAATAAGCCCGACCTACTCATCGCTGATGAGCCGACGACGGCACTTGATGTGACCACGCAGGCGGAGATTTTGGATTTGATGCTAGAGTTACAGCGTGATTTGGGCATGGCGATTATTTTAATCTCCCATGATTTGCGACTGGTTAAAAAGTACAGCGACCAAGTGTGTGTCATGCAACATGGTGTGATTATCGAGCGTGGCACAACCCAAGACGTCTTTAATAACCCACAGCACCCTTATACAGTGGAGCTTTTGACCCCCATTCCTAATAACCACAAACCCATCCTTGATGAATCCGCTCCCAGACTCATCACAGCGGACGATGTCAAGGTGGACTATGTCGTCGCACGCAACTTTTTTGGTAAGCCGACCAAGACTTTTAATGCGGTCAAAGGTATTACGCTTGACCTAAAAGTGGGCGAGACGCTTGGTATTGTGGGCGAGTCAGGTTCGGGCAAATCCACGCTGGGGCGTGCCATCATGCAGATTGTGGCGTCCACGGGCGACATTCGTTTTAATGGCGAAAAAATCATTGACACAAAGAGCGACAAACGCCAAGCCCTACGCCGTGACATGCAAATCGTTTTTCAGGACCCTTTTAACTCACTCTCGCCCCGCTTGACCGTGCGTGAGATTATCGAAGAAGGCTTGACCGTGCATTTTCCACAGATGACCAAAGAAGAGCGTCGGCAAAAGGTGGTGAAGATTTTAAAAGAAGTCAATCTATCGCCTACTATGATAAACCGCTATCCGCATGAGTTCTCAGGCGGTCAGCGTCAGCGTATCGCCATCGCCCGAGCGATTATCTTAGAGCCGAAATTTGTCCTGCTTGATGAGCCGACTTCTGCTCTTGACCGCTCTACTCAAATCATGGTGGTCGAGCTTTTAAACGACCTACAAAAGAAATATGGACTAAGCTATATCTTTATCAGTCATGATTTGTCGGTGGTTAAAGCACTCTCTGACCGTGTGATTGTGATGAGTGGGGGCGAAGTGGTGGAGATGGGTACAGCAAGACAGATTTTTGAAGAGCCAAAACATAAGTACACCCAGCTGTTGGTGCAAGCGTCTAATTTGTCTTAATTTATTTTGCCCCATCCAACAAAAAACCAGTCAAGCGACTGGTTTTTTTATCGTGGTTTGGTGCAAAGTTTATCCGATAACCCCAAAAAACTGTAACAAAAACAGCCCTGTAAACCCTGTCAAAAACACAATCCCACAGATGGCATACACGTTCATCAAAGGCGAGAGTTTCTTGCCACGGCTTTTGATGAGTGAGTAGTTCAAATAGGCAAAAATCGGTGCGGTAACAAAGGCAGAAATCATGGCAAATTTGAGCAAAGTTGCCATCTGCCCCATAAAGAACGTGATAAGCCCAAAACCTGTGATGGTGGTGACGGTCGTCCAAAACAGCGTGGTTTTGCCTGATGACTTGTGTCCGCTGATGAGCGTAAAGCATTCGGCGTTGGCACGACCATAGCCATCCACGCAAGTGATGATGGTGCCAAACATGCACAAAAAGGCGATGAACGTCACCAAACCCCTTGCCCATTCGCCGATGGTGTTGGTGTACATGTCAATGAGCTGCCCGATGTAGGCACCGCCTTGCATGGCAATCTCTTGTCCTGTGCCATACTGGACAAACACCCCCAATGCCAAGAAAAATAACGCCAAGATGGTAGAAGTAAGATAGCCAACATTAAAGTCAAGCAAGCCTTGCTTGTGCGTGGGGTGGTCGTCACGGATTTTTTTGGCAGTCCATATTGATGAGATGACAGAGAATTCTAATGGTGTTGGCATCCAGCCCATCAAAGCGATGATAAAGGCAAGCCCTGCCATGTTAAAGGGCGAGACCGCCACAAAGTCAGGAGCAGGCGGGGAGGCTTTTGCCCCTGCGACCATCACTGCCAAGACGGTCGTTACGGTCAAAAGAATGATGATCCATTTGGTAACATTATCAAGCACTCGAAAATGCCCAAAGATAAGGAGTGCCCAAGAAGTAACCATGACCAAGCCTGATAAAGCAATGGTAGATAGTTCAAAGGGGAGCATGTAGCTTAAAATCACCGCCGTCAGCAGTGCCACTGCCCCCGTGCTAATCATGCCTGATAAGATGGATAGGATAAAAAATACCCAAAGATAAAATTTGGATTTTTTGGCGTAGCCTGTGATGAGACTGTCGCCTGTCTCATAAGCATAGTCGGTGGCAAAGCGAAAAAAGGGGTATTTAAAAAAGTTTGCCAATAAGATGATGATGGCAAGTTGCCAACCATACAACGCCCCTGCTTGTGTTGATGCGACCAAATGCGACCCACCAATGGCAGCAGATGCAATCAAGATGCCCGGTCCAAAGGCTCTCCAGTTAATGCGATTAGCCATAATTGCCCCAATAATAAAAATAAAGTTTTTTGATATTAGCATACTATAGCTTATTGTTTTATAATTTTTTATGATTAATAATTTATATTATGCAGAAATTATTATGTATAAAGCAGGTATTTTGTAAAAATGTTACCAACGGTCGGCATGCCCTTTATATTTGTGGTTTTGCCCTTATAATATGCCATTATTTTTTAAGAGAATATCGCAATGACTACTTTTGTCAGTTTTAATATCAACGGACTGCGTGCCAGACCCCACCAACTTGTTGCCGTGCGTGATACGCTTGGGGCGGATATTATCGGTTTGCAAGAAACCAAAGTTCATGATGAAGCCTTTCCCTTAAAAGACGTGGAGAGCCTTGGCTATCATGTGGAATTTTTTGGGCAAAAGTCGCATTATGGCGTGGCGATTTTGTCCAAATTTGAGCCGATTTTTGTACAAAAGGGCTTTCCCTTTGCCGATGTGGACGCCCAAAGACGGCTGATTCATGCCAGATTTGATGTCAATGGGCGTAAGATTGATGTCATCAATGGCTATTTTCCCCAAGGCGAAAATCGAGACCATGAGACCAAATTCCCCATGAAACGTGCCTTTTATGCCGACCTAAACCGCTACATTGACGAGCTAAAAGGGCAGGGGCGTGAGCTTGTCATCATGGGCGATATGAACATCTCGCCCCATGACAATGATGTGGGTATTGGCGAGCCAAATGCCAAACGCTGGCTAAAAAATGGTACCTGTTCATTTTTGCCCGAAGAGCGTGAATGGTATGATGAGCTGATGAGTCGTGATTTATATGACACTTACCGTAAGTTTAAGCCTGACAGTGCAGACGAGTTTAGCTGGTTTGATTACCGCTCAAAAGGCTTTGATGACACGCCAAAACGGGGGCTTAGAATTGACCATATTCTGTGTACGGACAAACTTATCCAAGACTGCGTGGGTGCAGGGATTAGCTATGACATTCGTGGGCTAGAAAAACCGTCCGACCATGCACCGATTTGGGCAAGGTTTGAGGTGTGATAACACGAGTATTATTATATACTCAATAGACTTTAAAATTACCACAAACGCAATGATGTTTTGGTGTAGGGGCGTGCTGTGCACGCCTACAAAAAGGGCAGTATTCAAATATCAAAAATTTGTGGTAACTTTAACACAAAAACTTATGATTCCCTTTTATTTTAAAAATTTATTTAACATAATCTTAATTATTTATCCCTATTTTACAAAAAAATTCCAAAATTTCATCATAAAAACCCATCACAAAAACACCTGTATAAGTCTGATTTTATGCTATAATGGCTAATTTTATACTTTTAAAAACATGAAAAACTTAAAACCCACAACCCTAATCCTTGCCCCACACATGGGCGATAATGCAGTGCTTGAAGTGGATGCACATTGGGCAAACTCAGACACGCTTGCCGTCATTTTGCACCCCAATCCCAAAGCAGGCGGGACAATGAATAATAAGGTTGTTACGACCCTATACCGCTTTTGTAAAGAAAATGGCATGGATACCGTGCGGTTTAATTATCGGGGCGTGGGGCGTTCAAGCGGTGAGATTGAGTATGGCAATGGCGAGTATTTGGACAGCCTATGCGTACTTGATTGGGCGCTGCAACAGACGAATGCCAAGACACTCTGGCTGGCGGGATTTTCTTTTGGGGGATTTATTGCGTGCCGTGTGGCGGATAAGGTGTTGGCGGATTACGATGTCAATCTGCAAAAACTCACGCTCGTCGCCCCGTCCATTGAAAAAAACGACCCAACAGGGCTAACCTTGCCGACCGATACGCTCATGATTTATGGCGACCAAGATGAATTTGTCCGCCCAAGCAGTATGGCGGATTTTGCCGATGAGTTTGGCATACGCAGTAAAGTGATGACAGGGGCGAGCCACTTTTTTCATGGGCAACTTAGTGAGTTAAAAGAATTGATTGAAAAATAAACCATGTCAAAATCACAAGACCCAAATAAAGTCAGTCTCGGCGAAGTGTTTGCTTTAATAACAAGCAATAAAGCATTATGTTGGGTGGTGGTTTTGATTACTGCTTTGATAATTGCCGTGCTTTGTGGGATTGCTTATCACAATCAGCAAAAAACCATAAAGAAACACGAGTTATTAAAAGACAATGGCGTGTTGATATTAGCCACGTCCTACCGTGAATATTGTGGAAAGAATGCCACAAGATTTTATCGTTTTGATGTGAATGGTAAAAGGTACATCAAATCTGTTGGAATGTCTTGTGGTAAACCTTTGGGCGATACTGTCGAAGTGTATTATTTAAAAGACAAACCGCACATCAATTTATTTAAAACACAGTTACAACGTGGTGCACCAAGCCATTGGCATTCGGTATTTATGATAATTGTGTGTACGTGTTCGTTGTTATTTTTGACCGTTTATAAAATCATACATTCTTATTTGGTTGCCGAAAAACATTCACAAAATGAGCTTAAATTAAGGAAAAATAATGACCAATTTATCCCCCCAAAAACGCTATGATGAAGCCCTAGCCACAGGCAATTTTAGCCATGATGACGTGCAAGCAAAGGCGGTTGCTTATCTTGACAAATTGCACCATGAAATCATGGCAAGCCAAAACACCAATCAAGGCTTTTTTGCCAGTCTGTTCAAATCCAAACCCACGCCTCCCAAAGGCTTGTATATGTGGGGCGGTGTCGGACGTGGCAAGACGTGGCTTATGGATATGTTTTATGACAGCTTGCCGATAGAGCGAAAAATGCGACTGCATTTTCATCATTTTATGAAGCGGGTGCAGTCCGAGCTTGTCAAATTGCAAGGGCAAGTCAATCCCTTACAAAAAGTGGCGGATATTATCCATGCTGAGGCGGTTGTTATTTGTTTTGATGAATTTTTTGTCTCCAATGTGTCGGATGCCATGATTTTGGGCGATTTGTTTAGTATGCTCTTTGAGCGTGGCATTACGCTTGTGGCAACCTCCAACATTGAGCCGTCTGGACTTTATAAAAATGGCATTCACAGAGACCGCTTTTTGCCTGCCATCGAGCAGGTTGAAAAGCACACAACCGTGATGAATATTGACGCAGGCGTGGATTATCGGCTAAGATTGTTAAAGCAAGCCAAACTCTACTCATCGCCCCTAACGGACGACACCAAAGACTGGCTGTCCGAGCGGTTTGACACGCTGGCAGGTGGTCAAAAAGTGCTGATCGACCCCATTGTCATCGGTGGGCGCAAGATTGATATCATCAAGCGTACCGAGACCATGCTGTTGGCGAGTTTTAGGGATTTGTGTATGCAGCCCCGTTCGGCGTCTGATTTTATTGAGATTGCCAGTGATTTTGATACGGTAATGGTGGATAATGTCCCTGCCTTGACGGATACGTTTATGGACCCAACCAGACGATTTATTTATTTGGTGGACGAATTTTATGACCGCCGTGTCAAATTGCTTGTGCGTGCCGAGCAGTCCATTTTGGAGTTGTATCAAGGCGAAAAACTCGCCTTTGAGATTGAGCGGACACGTTCACGCCTCTTAGAAATGCAGTCCGAAGAGTATCTGTCGGAAGAGCATCGGGTGGAATAGGGGGTTTATAGCAAATTAACCCCAATTTGTACCAATGCTAAATTTTGAAAAATGCCTTGTAGGGGCGTACTTGGCGTACTTTCCACACCCGATGATTGGGTGAATTACATTTGTCTTGTATAAAAAACCTTGATTTTTGGGCAAAATAAATTATTCCTATATATTCATATTCCAAACCGATTAAAAGTAAAATCAAACGAGAACAACCATGAACGACCTAATCTCCCTTATCCATGCTCGCCGTAGCATTGGCAAACTCTCCCTACCCATGCCAAGCCATGATGAGCTAAACACCGCCTTTTTGTGTGCGATGACTGCCCCTGACCATAAGGTGTTACGCCCCTATCGGTTTGGCGTGATGACAGGCAAAGCCCTTGATGAATTTGGGCAGGTATTGCTCCAAGCAGGGCTTGCCAAAGCCGAAGCAGACGGCGAGAGCCTAGATGACACCGCACGCACCAAACTCATCAATATGCCAAAACGGGCTCCGATGATTATCACGGTGGCAACCGACTACAAACAGCACCCAAAAGTGCCAGAGTTTGAGCAACTTCTGTGCGTGGGGGCGGTGGTGCAAAACCTGCTGTTGGCACTACAAAGCATGGGCTATCGCACGGTATGGCGGACAGGCGATTTGTGTAATGAGCCTGCCGTCAAAGCCCATTTTGGGGTTAGCGATGACAATACCGTGTGCGGATTTGTTTATGTTGGGTCAAGCGATATTGCCATGCCTGAGCGTGAAGCGGTGGATTTGTCGGAATTTGTTTATTTTTATCAATAAATTATCAATCTCAACGATTTTGATTGTTTTTGAATGGTAGGGGTAATTTATTCGCCCTTGATAAAACAATGATAAAAAAATTGAAAAGTTAAAAAATTTTTAATTGAATGTTTTAACAATTTGGATCTGTAAAAATCCATGTAAAAGGATGACTCCATGAAATTGCCAAAAGATAACCCCAAAGTCAAAAAAATTGTCGATGTGGCAAGCCAAAGCATCAATCAAGGCTTAGAAGAAGCCCGACATCTTTTAGAAAAATCCGAAGCCGAAGGCGGAATTTTGGCAAACCTTGCCCATCTTGCCAAAAAACGCAAAAAAGAGCCAGACCTCGACACACTTGGCATTCATGTGGATAAGGACATGGATACACCCCTGCGTATCGTGGTACTCGGTGGGGGTAGTTTTGGGACGGCAATGGCAAATTTGTCCGCCAAAAATGGTTGTGAGACAACCCTGTGGGTGCGTGATAAAAAGACGGTCAAAGCCCTACAAAAAACCCGTATTAACAAAAAATACCTACCCAATCATGTACTAGATAGCCGTTTGGCATTTAGTCATGATTTGGCGGAGTCGGTTAAAAGCAAAGACATCATCTTTGTGGCGGTGCCAAGCTCGGCGGTGCGTGAGACTTTGCAAAATATCCGCTCATACATCACACATCAAGCGGTGGTGTCTTTGACCAAGGGTATAGAAAAAGGCATGTTTGCCCTGATGAGCGACATCATCAAGGACGAGTTGCCACAGGTCAATTTTGGGGTGATGAGTGGCCCGAACCTTGCTCTTGAAATCATGAATAACATGCCGTCCGCCAGCGTGATTGCTAGCCCGTCCGAACCACTCAGAGTGGCGGTACAGACGGCACTGCACAGTGCATTTTTTCGGGTGTTTGCCTCCGATGATGTCAAGGGCGTGGAGCTTGGCGGAGCCTTAAAAAACATCTATGCGGTGGCAATGGGTATGGCAAATGCCTATGGCGTGGGCGAGAACACCAAAGCCATGCTACTGACCCGCGCGTTGGCAGAGATGAGCCGATTTGGCGTGGCGGTGGGGGCAAACCCCTTGACGTTCTTAGGCTTATCAGGTGTGGGCGATTTGTATGCCACTTGCAACTCCACCCTAAGTCGCAATTATCAAATCGGTAATATGCTTGGCAAGGGCATCACGCTGGATAACGCCATTAAAAAATTGGGGCAAACCGCCGAAGGGGTCAATACCATCGCTCAGGTGGAAGAGCAAGCCAAAAAACTGGGTATTTATATGCCAATCACTCATGCCTTATATGCGGTGCTATATGAAAACAAATCGGCTCTGAGTGTGGCGGTAAACCTGATGGAAACAGGGTTTCGAAGTGATGTGGAATTTGTCATGCCCCATGATGAGAGCAATGAAAAGCTGTCAAAAGAGTTTGATAAAGTATTAAAAGCAAGTAAAGAGAATAAGCCCAAAGATGATGAAGCTATTGATGATAAAGATGATAAATAGGGTGTGATTGTCAAATTCGCTGTGTTCTTGCAAATGTACCTTTGAAAATTTTAACTAAATATGTAGGCGTGCCTACCATTGATAACATTTTTATAAAATAAGATGAAAATTTGATAATTTAATCAATTTTTGCATGAAAAATGGCTAAATCTTGTGGCTCGAAGTCAAAAGCTTGTTTGATAGAACGACTATCAAACTTCACTTTTTCCTTGAAAAACAGGCGATTTTTCGTGATTTTCATTGCAAATACCAATATTCAACACACCCCAAGGGCAAATTGCAATTTGCCCTATATTAAAAGAAGGATTTACCATGAAACTTATCTTTATCCGACACGGACAAGCAGCCGCCTATTGTGCTGATGATGCTGGGCGTGATTTGACCGAATTTGGACAAGCTCAGGCGAACCAGACTGCCACGCACCTAACCGAACGATATAGCCTTGACATGATTATCGCCAGTCCCTTTAATCGTGCCGACCAAACCGCCAAAATCTTGCAAAATACCGCAACTGACAAAGGACAAAATCCCACGTTCATCACGTTAGACAGTATTACCCCCGATGATGACCCTGTGGTAGGCGTGGCGGACATTGAGCGGATTATTACATCGCACTATGGGCATGAGCATGATAAAGTGATAGCTGTGGTATGTCATATGCCGATAGTCGCTCGTATGGTGGCGTATCTGGACGCAGACGGCTTGCCCCCGCCGATGTTTGACTTGGCAGAATATCGAGTCATGACAGCCGACATCATCGCCCAAGGTCTGGCACGTCAAAGTGAGAGATTCTCGCCTGTGCAACCTTGATGGACTGATAACATAACCGCTACCTATTTGGGTGGCGGTTTTTGATGATAAAAGGCGGTCAAAAGTCAATCATGAGTGATATTTAATCTTTTAACAGAATGTGTTATAATGTCAAAAGATGTATTTATCCATTTTGAGAGACCCATGTCATATAGCTTACTTCGCCCTTATCTATTTTCCATGCAACCTGAAAAAGCCCACGAATGGACGCTTGAAAATTTAGAGCGATTGAATACAGCACGCCTGCTTGGGTTTGCTTATCCACGCCAGTCAATGCCGACCAACTGCATGGGCATTAGCCTGATGAACCCTGTGGGATTGGCGGCAGGGCTTGATAAGAATGGCGAGTATATTGACGCCTTGGCTGAGCTTGGCTTTGGTTTTTTGGAGATTGGTACAGTCACGCCACAACCACAGGCGGGTAGTCCACGTCCGAGAATGTTCCGTTTGCCGGACAGTGGGGCGATTATCAACCGCATGGGCTTTAATAACGATGGCGTGGATAAGATGATTGCCAATATTGAGCGTGCCAAATACAAAGGCGTGCTTGGTATTAACATCGGCAAAAATGCGACCACGCCTGTTGAGAGTGCCTTGGATGACTATGTGTACTGCTTGGAGCGGGTTTATCCGTACGCCAGTTATATCACCATTAACATTTCTAGTCCCAACACCGCCAATTTGCGAAACCTGCAAGGAGCGTCTGAGCTGGCTCATCTGTTAGATGGTATTAAAACTTGCCATACAAAACTGGCAAACGAGCATGGCTACTATGTGCCACTTGCCCTAAAAATCGCCCCTGATTTGAACGAGAGCCAAATAGATGACATCGCTAAAAATCTCACCAACTTTGACATTGATGGGCTGATTGCCACGAATACCACGTTATCACGGGTGGGTGTCGAAGACCAAGAGCATGCCCATGAAGATGGTGGGTTGTCAGGTAGACCGCTTAGTCATCAAAGCACGTTGGTACTGACGGCATTTGCTGAGCGACTGTCGGGCAAGGTGGATTTGATTGGGGTGGGCGGTATTGACACGGGTGATTTGGCGGTGCGTAAACTGAGTGCAGGAGCGACCGCCGTACAGTTGTACTCAGGACTGGTTTATAAAGGTCCTTCGCTCGTGCAGGACTGCGTGCAAAGCATTGCCAACTACAAAGAGCGTGCCTTGGTTGTGGTGGATAAATCTGATGATTTGGATAAAGACGTGAATGATAGCAACTTGGACAAAAATACTTCGGGCGAGCCGAATAAAGCATGAGTATTCTTGATATTGGTATCGCCTTTATGGTGCTTGTTGGACTGTGGCGTGGTTTTCAAGCAGGGGCGATTAAGACAGCGATGTCACTGGTGGCGTGGTTTGTCGCACTCATTGTGGCGTCAGCGCTTGCCAAAGAGTTCTCGCCTTTGTTTGCAGGTGTGGTTGATAACGAAGTCTTACAGATTTCGCTGGCGTTTTTGGTGATTGTGCTGATTATTGTGAGTATCACGCACGTTATCTCGTGGCTGGCATTAAAAACCTTAAAATTTTTAAAATTGGGCTTTTTGGATAACATTTTGGGTGGTATCTTGGGGGCAGGTAAGGGCGTGTTAAAAGTGCTGATTATCCTAAGTATCGCATCCCCCTTGCTTATTAAACTACCCCAATGGCAAGAATCCATTCTCGCCCAAAACTTACTGCCCCTTGCCCCTGTGGCACAGGCGTTATTGACCGAAGTGCTTGGTGAAGCATGGAATCAAGTAGAAAATCCGTATCAATAGGGCGGATTTTTTAATATAAAAAATTTGTTAAAAATCTGTATCAGCATTAAATCTTTTTAACCTAATTGGCGTGTTGCCAAACTTTTGGAGTGAACAACTATGTGTGGTGTGATTGGTGTGTGTGCCCATGAGCCTGTGGGTCAGATGTTATATGATGGCTTGACCATGTTACAACATCGAGGGCAGGATGCGGCAGGGATAGTAACCCTAAAAGATGACCGCCTGTATCTGCGTAAAGACAATGGCATGGTGCGAGATGTGTTTTTAAATAAGCACATGGTGCGTTTGGTGGGGAATTTTGGTATCGGGCATGTTCGCTATCCGACCGCAGGCACATCAAGCACGGCAGAAGCTCAGCCTTTGTACGTTAATTCTCCCTATGGCATTGCCTTGGCACACAACGGCAACCTAACCAATGCCGAAACCCTTGCCAAAGAAGTCTATGAGCATGACCGCCGTCATTTGAACACCGATTCGGACTCGGAAGTGCTACTTAACATTTTTGCCCATGAACTACAAAAATTCACCAAAACCAAACTCGCCCCCGATGATATTTTTACCGCCTTGCAAGCTGTCTATGACCGCTGTCAAGGGGCGTATGGCGTGGTGGCGATGATAGCAGGACATGGCATGCTCGCATTTAGAGACCCTAACGGCATTCGCCCGCTCATCTATGGTCGCCGTCTGACCTCCGCTGGCGTGGAGTACATGGTGGCGTCTGAGTCGGTGGCACTGACTGCACTGGGCTTTGAAGTGGTGCGAGACATCAACCCTGGTGAAGCGATTTTTATTGATTTAAATTATAACCTGTATACCAAACAATGCACCGACAAAATCAAGCACACGCCTTGTATCTTTGAATATGTATATTTTGCCCGTCCTGACAGTATCATTGATAATATCTCGGTGCATAAGGCTCGCATGCGGATGGGCGAAAAGCTTGCCCAAAAAATCATCGCAGAATGGGGTGATGAGCATGGCATTGACGTGGTCATTCCCATTCCTGATACATCTCGCAACTCGGCACTAGAATGTGCCACTCATCTGGGCGTGAAATACCGTGAAGGCTTTAACAAAAACCGCTATATCGGGCGTACCTTTATCATGCCTGGGCAGTCCATGCGTAAAAAGAGTGTCCGCCAAAAGCTAAATGCCATTCCTTTGGAATTTAAAAACAAAAACGTCCTATTGGTGGATGATTCTATCGTGCGTGGGACGACCTGTCATGAGATTATTCAGATGGCACGAGATGCTGGGGCGAAAAACGTCTTTTTTGCATCCGTTGCCCCGCCTGTGATTTTTCCCAATGTCTATGGCATTGACATGCCAGTGCGGAGTGAGTTGATTTCATCGGGGCGTACGGTTGATGAAGTGCGTGAGATTATCGGGGCTGACCGCTTGATTTTCCAAGATTTGGATGATTTGGTGGAAGCGGTTAATAACACCAAATACAGTCGTGTTGATGGCTTTGACTGCTCGGTGTTTGACGGCTGTTATGTGGCGGGGCAGATTACCGAAGAGTACCTACAAGAGCTACAAGCCAAACGCAATGACGGTGCCAAAAAACAGCAAGTGGCAAATAACCCTGTGGACATTACAGGGATCATGGAATAAACCAATGGTTTGTAAAAACAGGTCTTAACGGATAAGACCTGTTTTTATTTATAGATAAATCACTAGTCCTTTATAAAAAGCTAAAAATTAAGCCTGCTAATTAGGGTGTGCCTGCCATTGGGCTGATGGAGTTATTATTGGCAAATCACATTCGCTCTGTGATAAAGTATGACTTTTGGGTGAATGGCAATTTGTCCCATACGTCCAAATTTTAAAAATATATCTTTATTAAAAAATACCAGATGTTAATTTTCAATATCTATTT
>NZ_MUXV01000048.1 GCF_002014975.1 Moraxella bovis | reverse complement strand
GGTTTTTGGTGGGGGTCAAGCACTTTTTTGAATATTTTTAGAGAAAGTGGTTTAAGGTATTGATTTTGTTGTTTATTTAAAAAAAGACAGTCAGTAGACTGTCTTTTCGTTCAGACTAACCCTTAATCTTTTTAGTGCCGACAACTTTACAATGCTTGTATTGAATTTCGGAATTTGGATCCATGATTAATACATCTGACTTATGGTAGTTACCCAGTGTCATAGCACCACCACTAATTGTCCAACTGTTTTCATCACCAAAAGATGTGCCAGCAACATCAGAATGTGCTAAGTTAATCGGCAAAAAGCGAGTTTTGCCCCCTAAATGAGCTTCGGCATAGGTTGGTAGTTTTTGCTTATTAAAGCCATAAGTAACCTTGACTGCACCACCCTTGTTGCAACTGTATGACACTTGTCTTACTTTTGTGGCGGTTTCGTCCGCTTTTGCCGCATCCATGGTCGCTTCTGCATGAGCCACACCTGTAAAGGCAACGCCAAGAGCAAAGATTGGGGCGATGAATTTAACTGCTTTCATAAGAACTCCTTAAAATAAGGTAAACAAAATATGATAATCAAATCAAACAATCCTAACTTCATTAAGAAGTAAGACTGCTTCATTTTGATTGGTATTATATAAGAAGAAAATCAAACTTGATACTGTATAACGGTAAAAAATTATTGCTGATTTGGCGTTTGTGGTGACATAATGGTTATTTTGAAATGATTTGTTACAGTTTAGAAAAATTTAGGTTTATCAATGATTTATAATTACAACCGTATTTACATTTGTACTTTATTCTCATTAAAAAATTATCAAAAACACTTCATGCCACCCTACTTAAATGGTAAAATACACCAAATTTCCCATTTTGTACCTTTATTGAGAATTATCATGCAAATTACCGTCATTGACCACCCCCTTGTCCGTCACAAATTATCGCTCATGCGAGAAAAAAACTGCTCTACCTATAAATTTCGCACGCTCACCAACGAGCTTGGACGGCTGATGGCATATGAAGCGAGTCGTGATTTTGAGACCGAAGATTTTGACATGGACGGCTGGGATGGTAGCACCATCAAAGGCACGCAGGTCAAGGGTAAAACGGTAACACTGGTGCCGATTTTGCGAGCGGGACTTGGTATGTTAGATGGCGTGCTTGATTTGTTGCCCACCGCCAAAATCTCATTTGTCGGCTTACAACGTGATGAAGAGACGCTTGAACCTGTGCCATTTTTTGAAAAATTTGTTAAAGACATTCACAAACGCCCTGCCCTAATCCTAGACCCCATGCTTGCCACAGGCGGTAGTATGGTTGCCACCATTGATATGCTAAAAAAACACGGCTGTAAAAGCATCAAAGCCCTTGTGTTGGTCGCCGCCCCCGAAGGCGTGAAACTTGTCAATGACGCTCACCCTGATGTTGAGATTTTTACCGCATCGCTTGACAGTCATCTTAACGAAGACGGCTATATCATCCCCGGTCTTGGGGATGCTGGCGATAAGATTTTTGGCACTCGCTAAACTACCCTACGCCAGTCGTCATGATTGGCGTTTTTCTTTTATTTTTGAGATGACAACTGCCAATATAAACACCACCGCCTGCAATAGCACAATCGTCGCCCCCGTTGCCGAATCCAAATGAAAACTTAAAATCACGCCTAAAAAACTGGTCAAACACGAACTTACCACCGCCACAGCCAGCATGGTATGAAATCGCCGACACAAGACAAATGCCGTAATGCCGGGGGAGATGAGCATCGCCACCACCAAGATCACGCCAACGGCTTGCATGGCAACCACAATTGTGGCGGACAATAAAATAAGCAACCCATAATGCAAAACTTTGGGCGACAGTCCTGCCACACGAGCATGACTTGGGTCAAAGCAGTACAACAATAAATCCTTGCCTTTTAACAGCACCGCCCCCAAAATCGCCCCACAAATTATCATGGTCTGGATAAGCATTTCACGGCTGATACCAAGCAGATTGCCAAACAAAATATGCTTTAAATGCTGGTCGGTGTCTATTTTGGTAAACATAACAAGCCCTACCGCAAACATGCCTGCAAAGACAATGCCCATGAGCGTATCTTCCTTGATACGGGTGTTATTTTTTAAAAACCCCACCGATATGGCACAAAATAGCCCCGCCACAAATGCCCCAAGCGACATCGGCACCCCAAGCCAAAACGCCACAATCACTCCTGGGAACACCGCATGGCTAATCGCATCGCCCATGAGCGACCAGCCCTTTAACACCACATAACACGACAACACCGCACACACCGCCCCAACAACGACCGATGATAATAGGGCGTGTTGCATAAAAGGGTAAGATAGGGGAGTTAGGAGAAGGTCAGTTGGGGTCATTTTGTATCTTTAAAAAGTGCAACCAATAGTTGCAAAATTAGGCTTTGTCCAAAAGTTTTCTTAAAAGTTCAATTTCTTTGTCTTTTTGGGCGATGATTTCGTTCTTTTGAGACAATAATTCATCTTTATATGTGACAATAAGTTGGAGTTTTTCTATTTCTTGTTGGTCGTTATAATAGTTGTTTTGATTATTTATACTGTTGTCTCTTAAATTTATGTCTCTACACTTAGAATTTTTATTATTATTTCCCAATATAATACTAAAATCGGCACCTTCTTTTACCAAATCTTCCATTTTAATATTGAAAGTTTGGGCGATTTGTTCTAAGTGCTTAATTTTAATATCACTTTCATCTCTTTCTAATTTCCCATAACCATTTTTTGACATACCAATTTCGTATGCCATTTCATCTTGACTTAATTTTAATTCCGCTCTCAACTCTCTTAAATTATCACTAACTGTCATAAAAACTCTATTTTGTGGGTTAAAATCAAAATTGTGGATTAAATTGGTTCTTTTTTGTTGGTTTACAACCGTAAAATATTAAGATACCATAAGCAAATTCTATATATTTTTTACCAAAAAGTCAATTATTTAATACTAAAAATTACCAAAGGGCTATATTTATGAAATTAAATCTTAAAAAATTGGTTTTATTGCCATTATTTCTAATCCCTGTTACCGCATTGGCAATGGGCAAGCTTTATGTGTACCCGCAAGTGAGTGGCGGTCAATATATTGATACTGAAATCCAAGTGGATTGCACAGGGTGTTGGTGGGACGAAACCGCTTATATTAAAGGCACGGTTACGCTTAGGGGTGCTGATACCAAAACCATACGAGTTAATCAAACAATGAAAGTGTATTCTGGAGAATACAACACGGGTACAGTTAATTTGGCGGTGGTTGATGACCCCTATCTCTACAATAACGCCGTACTTAATATCACAGTATCAGGAGCAAATACAGATACTGTTAGGGTAAATAAGGTTATTTCTTTACGATAAGGACATTATTATGAGTAACAAAAAAGATGATGTTTCATTTTTTGATGGAGCATGGCTAAGCTCAATAATCGCCTTTTTTGCTACTTGGGTAACAGCAATTGTTTTATTCAACTTTTTTGGATTGGTACTTGGCTGGATACCTGCTTTAATTGTAGCTGCGGTAGTTTGGTTTACTTTTCCATTTTTGTACGCCATAATATTTTCACTTATCATTGGTTGTGTTGTGTTTTTTGGCATACTCTACTTTTTATAATTGATATTTAAATCAATTCAATATCATAGGAAAAGCAAAAAATGAAAACAAGCTTTATCATTTCTATCATTTTATTATCGCTTTTCATTACTGGCTGTACAGAAGATGAAAGACGAGAACTCCTAGAAATTGTAAAAAACGCAACAATGTCAGAAAGCGAAAAAAGAGCCAAAAGACAGGCAGAAGAATATGCAAGAAAACAGGAAGAGATGGAATATATACACTCGGAAAGATATAATAATTTACTACAAAGAGCGGAGCCAGAAATTAGAAAAATCATAGCTGAAAGTTTAAGAAAACAAGAATTTCCTTATTCAAAAATAGTAATCTATGATGGCTATATACACTCACCAAGCAATGCCAAAACTCCTGATAAGTTTACTTATTCTTATAAGGTTGATTTTTATGCTGATATCATACAAGATGATATATTTACAATTCGTACACATACAGTAACTGGTTTTGTTAATTTTGATTTCAATCTTGATAGCCAAGATAGTTATTCTGTCAATGGTTATGAATATAAAGTCGTGAATGTTACCAATGATTTTTCAGATATCACCAAAATTGGGGCAAAAACTTTATTTGAGAAATTAACTGAAAACAACGAAAGCTATTAACTCGGTACAAGCACTCCTTGCACTACCCCACCCTGCTCCTATTTCTCAAAACCCCAAACTTCCCCGAAAACAAAAACGCCCCAACAAAACACAGCGTTTGAAGCAGCACAATCACACCGCCTGTCGCCCCGTCCAAAAAATAACTCAAATACACGCCAAGTCCGCCCGTTGCCACGCCAATTGCTACCGCAATTTTGACCATCGTGTTAAATTTATCGGTCAGCTGATATGCCGTTGCCCCTGGGGTGATGACCATCGCAATCACCAAAATCGCCCCCACCGTTTGTAGTGCCGACACCACGCACGCAGACAGCAGGCTAAAAAACAGCACTTGATACACTTTTGGCGACAGTCCCACCGACTTGGCGTGGATTTCATCAAAAAACACCAAAAGCAAATCTTTCCAAAAAACGAGCAAAAAACCAAGCGACACCGCCATGACAATGCCCACTTGTATCATGTCGGTATCGCTAATACCCAAAATATTGCCAAAAATAATCTCTTGAACATTGACAGACGTGGGATTGATAGAGATGATAAACAGTCCCAAGGCAAAAAACGTGGTAAAAATAAAGCCAATCACCGCATCTTCTTTTAGGTTTGTCAAAGATTTAACCCACAAAATCGCCAAAGACGCCAATATCCCCGAAAAAAACGCCCCAATCGCATAAGGCAAGCCGAGAGCATACGCAATCGCCACCCCCGGCACGACCGCATGGGACAAGGCATCGCCAATAAGCGACCAACCCTTTAACATCAAATATGCCGACAAAAACGCACACACGCCACCGACCACAGACGACATCACCATCGCTTTTACCATATATTCATAGGCAAAAGGCTCGGCAAGCAAGGCAAACAGCTCACTCATGGCATATCCTTATTTGGGTTTGAATTTGGTGTGGGGCTGGGCGTTGTGGTGTCGGTTTTAGGGTTGTACAGTTGTACGTCGTCATTTTTTGCCCGTTTTTGATTCATATTGACCTGCCCCACACGGCTCGCCTGTGCGATCTCATCGCAGTGGCTACGCTCGGGCGTGCCGTCATGCACCCCATAAAACACCGCAGGCACTTCATCGTCCGCCAAAATCGTAACCGCACGACTGTCATCGTCATCGTGCAGGTCCTTGCCTGCCAAGCGAATTTGCCGTAACACTCCCCCAAACACCTTCTCCAAATTCTCTTGGGTAAATGTCTCTTTGGTTGTACCACTTGCCAGCACGGTGCGATTTATCATCACCACTTGGTCGCAAAATTCTGGAATCGTCCCCAGATTGTGCGTGGAGATTAAAATCAAATGCCCTTCGCTTCGTAAATCGTCAAGCAGAGCCATAATCGCCTTTTCGGTTTTGACATCAACGCCTGTAAACGGCTCATCAAGCAGGATAATTTTGCTTTCTTGGGCAAGCGAGCGAGCCAAAAACACCCGCTTTTTTTGACCGCCTGACAGTTCGCTGATTTGCCTGTCTTTTAGATGAGAAATATCCACCCGAGCCATGGCGTCTGCTACCTTTTGGCGGTCGATTGCCTTGGGCAGTCGCAAAAAATTCATATGGCCATACCGCCCCATCATCACCACATCATAAACCGACACAGGAAATTGCCAGTCCACTTCTTCGGCTTGGGGAACGTATGCGACAAGGTTTTGTTTTAGGGCGGTGTTAATGGGCAAACCACAGAGCAAAATCTGCCCTGATTGAGGTTTAATCAGTCCCATAATGGACTTAAACAGCGTGGATTTGCCAGAGCCGTTTACCCCCACCAAGGCACAAGTTGTCCCACCTGTTAAGGCAAAATTCATGTCAAAAAGGGCGTGATGACCGTTGGCGTAACGCACGGACAAATCCTGAACACTAATGCTGGCGGTTAAATCGTGAATGTATGTCATAATTGTGAAAAATTGATTTAAAAAAGATAGAAATTTTTGAAATTAGCACAATAAATCAATGGTGGATTTGTAGGGGTAAATTGCAATTTGCCCAATAAAACCCTTAGCATTTGGGCGTTGTATTCGCCCCTACCGCCTAATTTATAAACACTATATTCCCATATTTTGTAAATCAAAAATTTGGCAAGATACCGTATTTTATCTTGCCAAATCGCCTTGTCAATTATTTTTGAGCTTTTGCGTCTTCAAACCCTTTAACCACCGTGCTTGCCGTTACATTTAACAAGTCAAGATAAGTTGGCACTGCACCGTCTTTTTCGCTTAGGCTGTCCACATACAGCACACCGCCATAATACGCTCCTGCTTCTTTGGCGACTTGTTTGGCAGGTTTGTCCGAAATGGTGCTTTCGCTAAATACCACAGGAATTTTGTTGGTTTTGACCGTGTCAATAAGTGCCTTGACCTGCTGGGGTGTGCCTTGCTGCTCGGCGTTAATGTCCCACAGATAGGCTTCTTTTAGCCCATAATCTTTGGCAAGGTAGCTAAATGCCCCTTCAGAGGTAACCAGCCAACGCTCATTTTCAGGAATTTGAGCAAGTTTGGCACGAAGTGGCTCGTCCATGGCTTTGATTTTTTTGGCGTATTCTTCGGCATTTTTGATGTACACGTCTTTGTTTTTGGGGTCGTGTTTGATGAATGCGTTTTTGATATTTTCCACATAAATCAAGGCGTTAGACGTAGACATCCAAGCGTGCGGATTTGGCAAATCCTTATATGAGCCTGCCTTGATAGGTATAGGCGTGATACCGTCCGTTACCACCACCGCAGGAGTGTCTTTGGCATCGGCATAGAATTTTTCAAACCAACGCTCCAAGTTCATGCCATTCCACAAAATCAAATCGGCTTCTTTGACCTTGGCAATGTCCTTTGGGGTCGGCTCATAGTCATGAATCTCCGCCCCTGCTTTGGTAATGGAATGAACGTCTGCTGCGTCCCCTGCGACATTTTGGGCAATGTCTTCAATAATGGTAAAGGTCGTTACCACCGTCATTTTGTCGGTTTGGGCGGTGGGTGTGGGGGCTTGTTCGGTTTTTTGTTCGGCAGGCTTGTCGTTGCCACAGCCGATGAGAGCAAGGCTAAGCCCCAAGCAGGTCGCCCATTTTTTTAACTCAAAAGAAGGTATCATCATAAAATTTCCAACCACATCAATAAATTGAAATTACCCTTATTCCATTGGTTTAAACATACATCAAAAAACCATGTTATAAATAAGGAATTTAGATGATGATAATAATACTCATTAATTGTTAAAAAATCAAGGGGTTTGATAAAATAAATAGGGCGTGCCTGCCTTTTGTATTTGCAATGAAAATGAGGAAAATCGCCCGTTCTTCAAGGAAAAAGTGAAGTTTGATAGTCGTTCTATCAAACAAGCTTTTATTATGAAAAACATCCGACCACTTAATCTGATAAATCTTAAGATTTTAACTTAATTTTAAAAATTGATAGTAGTCCAAAAAGTATGCTGAACTAGGTTTTCCGTTCGCCCTGAGCCTGTCGAAGGGTCGGAAAACCGTTATGGTTCGACAAGCTCACCACGAACGGTTTTCTTTGTAGCATACTTTTTGAACCAGAGCCTAAAAATTAAGTGGTCGGATAGCCATTTTTCGTGCAAAAACATTGTTTTATTTCTAAAAAATTTCTATATTTTAAATTGTGTTATAAAGGTTAGGCACGCCCTACACAAACCAAAAACCCTGCCAATATCATAGCAAGGTTTTTGTCAAATCAAAATTTAACATTTTAAAATGTCAATATTTTTTGATTAAATTATTTTTAATTATTTCACACGTTTTTTACCCGTGGCAAACTCATAGATGAACAGCACGATGATGGCACCAATGACTGACAGCACCAAGCCACCAAAACCGCCCTCAACTGACATGCCCAACACACTCGCCAAAAATCCGCCAACGACCGCCCCGACAATACCCAAAATAACGGTCATAATCCAGCCCATTGAGTCTGCCCCTGGTTTGATAGCACGTGCCAACAGTCCTGCAACCAATCCTACAATGATTGTCCAAATAATACTCATGATGTCTCTCCTATAACTGCCTAGCCCATAAATGCTTTGGCAAATCAATTAAACCATGGTTAAACAATGGTCTTAGAATACCTTTACCAACCTGACCAATTTGCTTTGTCTGCTTTTTACTTGATGTAAAAGTTAAACGAATTGTAAGCCAATCTTACCGCCCACACTACCCCAAAAACGTTAATAATGTAGGACGAATGTCAAATTTTAGGCAGATTTTTGATGATTTGGTTAAAATCTTAGCAAATATGCAATGATTGTGAGTGATTTTTGTAAAAAAGAGCAATAAAAAAAGACCTGCCTAAGCAAGTCTTTGTGATGGTTAAGTCAGTATTTCCAAAATCCGCCCATGTATCCCTTCAAATCCGCCATTACTCATGACAACGATGGCATCGCCTGAGCGGACATTTGCCTTGATAAACGCCAAAATCTCATCAATGCTATCAAGCACGACCTGTCCGTCTGTCTCGCCAATGGCTTCTTTTAGCCCCCATGCCAGCCCCTTTGGCTCATACCAAATCACACCGTCCGCCAATGACGCAGACGGAGCAAGCTCGGCTTTATAAACACCCAATTTCATGGTGTTAGAACGTGGCTCAATGACCGCCCAAATTTTGCGACCTGTGAGTTTTTTCTTAGCACCGTCAAGCGTGGTGGTAATGGCAGTCGGATGATGGGCAAAATCATCATACACTTGCACCCCGCCAATATCGCCGATGAGCTCCATACGGCGTTTTATCCCTGCAAAGTTTGACAGAGCCTTGCACGCTGTCGCCACACTCACGCCCACGCTGTACGCCCCTGCGATAGCCACCAGAGCATTATTGACATTATGCACGCCACTCATGCCCCAAGTTACCGTACCTGTCTCATCGCCTGTTTGTCCGATATGTTTCACGTGAAACACCGAGCCGTCCGCTTGCTCCAAAGTCGCTTGCCAATCTGCTTCATCACCGACGCTTGTCCGCCAAACAGGTGTCCATACGCCCATTTTTAGGGTATCTTCTAAGCTCTCCACGCCTTTTGGCATGATGATTTGACCGCTTGGCGGTATCATGCGAATCATGTGATGAAATTGGGTTTGAATCGCCTTTAAATCAGCGAAAATATCAGCATGGTCGTATTCTAAGTTATTTAAAATTGCAGTCGTGGGACGATAATGAACAAATTTTGAGCGTTTGTCAAAAAAAGCACTGTCATACTCGTCCGCTTCAATGACAAAATAGTCTTGACCCAAATGCGAGCTGTGGGTAAAGGCAGATTTTAAGCGTTCATCATCGGTAGCCACAAGTGGTACGCCACCAATCAAAAAGCCTGTGTCAATCCCTGCATATTGCAAAATCCAAGCAAGCATGGTCGTGGTTGTGGTCTTGCCATGCGTGCCTGCCACCGCTAGGACATGGCGGTATTGTAGGACGTGTTCGGATAAAAATTGTGGAGCAGACGTGTAGCGAAGTCGCTTGTCCAGCATATATTCCACCGCCTCCATGCCACGTTTGCAGACGTTGCCCACCACCACCAAATCAGGGGCAGGGTCTAGGTGAGCTGACTTGTAGCCCTCCAAAATCTCAACGCCAGCGTTGTGAAGCTGGGTACTCATGGGTGGATAAATGGCGGTGTCCGAGCCTGTAACGGTATGCCCAAGCGAACGTGCAATCAGGGCAAGCGACCCCATAAACGTCCCACAAATACCCAAAAAATGAATGTGCATGATGGTGCCTTACTATGATAATTTGGCAAATTATAGCAAATTTTGGTAAAAGACGGTTTTTTTATTTCTTGAATCATCAAACTAACTGCAACACCTTTTGATAATAGACCTCATAAGGTGTTCGCCAATTTAAACATTTTCTAGGTCGCAGATTGAGTTTGGCGACCTTTGTTTGTATGTATTGATTGTCCCATTGGTTAATATCAGACCCTTTGGGGAAATATTCTGTTAATAACCCATTGGTGTTTTCATTGCTTCCTCTTTGCCAAGGCTGTCTTGGTGGTGGAAAGTAGATGGTTGCTTTTAAGTGGTCTGTTATTTTTCGATGTTTGGCAAATTCTTTCCCTCTATCTGGTGTGATTGTATGCACAGGCTGATTCACTAAGGCATTGATGATGGCTTGACTGACCAAGGTTGCTTTTTTGGCTTTGACGGTTGTGCAAATTAAAAAACGACTACATCTATCTACCAAAGTAACAAAACAAGCCTTGATACAAACCCCGATAGATGATTGCATAACTCACCGTTATTTGGCTACCTTCAAGGGCTAAGCGATGCTGTATTTGCTCAGGCGACCATTGATGGTTAAATAGCTTGTCTTGTACCAAGTTAAATACATACGGATTGGTGAGCTTTAAGCTCGGGCGACAGGCTTGTCTTCTTGTTTGGTAAAGACAAGTTGCTTTGATTGCTGAATAATTGTCAACACCGCCATTTCTCTTGATTTCACGGCAAATGGTGGACTTGGCTCTGTTTAATTGTTTGGCAATTATACCCATAGATTTACCCAAAGATAACAAAACCATTATCTTTTCACGCTCATCTATGCTAAGATGTTTGTAAGAAGTGCTCATACTCTTTAATGCTTTATTTTGTGTGGTAACTTAATGATACATTAAATTGATGAACATTTCTTTATGTTATTTGGTGTTGCGGTTGGGTTGTGAATTTAAGGCTAAAATAAAAAAGACGGAAAAATTTTTCCGTCTTCTCTTTTACCTTAACCTTACATCTGCTTTTTTAGTATCCTGGCAAACCCAACACCCAGTATCACCAAAAACACCGCAAACATGGCAAGGGTCAGCTCAGGTATGCTAAACCCCAACATTTGCCAGTCTATCTCAGCACATTCGCCCGAGCCTTTTAGTACCTCTTGGAACACCTGCAAAATCGGCAAGGTATCGACCCAGTAGTTCAGCCCTGGGCCGCAGGCAGGCACTTCATCGGCAGGCAGGTGTTGAAGCCACACATGACGACCTGCCACCCCAAGCCCCCACAACGCCCCAAGAGCCATACCGCCCCATAGGGTAAGCTTAGCCCAAAGTTTTTTGGGGTTTACAAGCATGCCAACAAAGGCAAACACCCCCATTATCCACACGCCAATTCGCTGAAAGATACACAAAGGACACGGGTCAAGACCCAAATGCTTTTGAAAATAAAAAATCGCCACAAAGGTCGCCACGACCGACAAGGCAAATAAGCACGCACACAGCGTGCGAAAAGTTAGGTGTTTTAACATGGTGCTATCTGTATTGTTGTAAGTATTCATAAAAATCTTGGGTCTCTTCTCGCTCTAACTGCTGTTGGTCGGCAAAGGACTGTATGGCAATGTTGGCATAATTAAAGGCGTTTTCATTGCTGATGGCATAGCCAAGCAGTTCATTTTGGTGCTTTTGTGCCAAAAACTGCCCAAGTTTCCATGTACTGCCAAGCCGTCTTGAATCCGACTCAATCTGTGCCGACAGCGTAAAGTTTGGATTGGTTGCCTTGCCTTGCATGAGTGCCAATGCACTGCGATAGTCGTTGCCCTCGTGATATTCATCAAAAGCGTCCGCAATGGGCTGCATCTCGTTCAAAGTACGCACAATCCATTCATGTAGCTCCTGCTCGCCTTGCTCGGTCGTGATACGCACGCCTTTTTTGCGACCGTGATTGACAACCGTTTCTACATTGTCCGCCAAATACTGCTCTTCATCAGGTAGCAAATCAGGCGACTCGGACAGCAAGCAATACAATGCCAAAATCTCCAAAAAGCACGCCGTAGCGGTCGTGATACCGATGTCGCTATACGGGTCTAGGTCAATGGCACGAAACTCCACATAGGCAATCCCCCGACTTTGTAGGGCGTGCGTGGGTGTCTCGCCTGATTGGGTTACTTGTTTTGGGCGGATGGGACTATAAAACTCGTTTTCAATTTGCAAAATGTGGTCGTTAATCTGCACAGGATTGCCGTCTTTGTCGTCCACCCCAATGTCCGTAAAGTCGGCAAATGGCGTGCCAATGGCTTGTCTTAGTCCTTTGATGTATTCATCCAAATCGTTGTAGCGAATGTCCAGCTCTTTTTGAACGCTGTTGGTATAGCCCAATTTGCCCATGCGTAGGCTTGTGCCGTTAGGCTGATAGTAAGTGTGCTTGGCGTTGTCAAGCGGTAGAAGGTCATGCGTGCGACCTGTCAAAAAACATCCGCACACGCTCGGGCTTGCCCCAAGTAGGTATAAGACAAGTGGCGTTAGGCGTTTGAAGTTGCGAATTAGCCCCAGATATTTTTTGTTTTTAAAATCTTGTAAATCGGTGCAAACTTCCGCCTTTGCCCATTTGTTAAACAAGTCATCGCCCACCGATAGATTATAATGCAATCCTGCAATGGTCTGCATTTTGCGACCGTATCGCACCCCAAGCCCTGAGCGGTAGAGCGTTTTGAGTTTGCCGATGTTGGACGTGCCATAATCAGCAAGCGGAATGTCGCTGTCATCTGCCGACAACATACACGGCATGGATAACGGCCACATCAGCTCGCCATATTCTAGCGAGCGATGCACCAGCACATGAAGCTCACGAAGCATATCCAAGGCATCTTTGATGGTGGCTTTGGGTGTGGTGATGAGTTCTAATAAGTTTTCAGAATAATCGGTGGTGATGTAGGGGTGGGTGAGTTTTGAGCCGAGTTTGGCAGGGTGGAAGACTTTGGAGGCGTGTCCGTTGGGCTGCATACGCAAACCTTCTTTTTCTATGCCACGCTTCATGCCCGCCACAAGGGCTGAGTTAAACCAAGTGGGCAGGGTAAAATGTAAAGATGGATTCATTATATTATCCGTATTAAACTATTAATGTGTCTAGGGTATGTTGAACCTTTACAACACAATTTAACATTTAGAAATTTTGTAGAAATAAAACGATGTTTTTGCATGAAAATGGCTAAATCTTGCTTTTATTGCAAATACAAAAGTTCAACACTCCTATTATAATAGAGATGAGCGTATGACTGCAAAGAATTTTTGGAAAAGATGCTTATTCATTTGGTAAAATATATCAATAGAGAACCAAATCGATACATTTGATTGATAAATGTTTGGCAATAAACCTCTTTCCAAACTAAAAATAAACCCTTATAAACACTAGGTTTGAAGTTTTTAAAGATCTATAAAAATCGGGGTTTGGAAAGAAGTCTAATAAAAACTCACCCGATATGTTATTATTGGGTGAGTTTTAAGTAGCAACTTAGAATGATAATAACAGAGCTACTAATTTCTCCATTCATCACCCATGCCACAGCTATTATCACGGCATTTTCTACCATTGGCGCTTAGAACAAGTGCACCATCTCTAGCTTGTGTACCAGCTGCACTTGGATTTGCTGTTAATACCCAGTTACCAGAGTCTAGGTCACCGATGGTTACATTATATAATGCAATACCTGAGCGAGGATAGCCCCCAAGCAAATCTTGGATGGCTTGGTTGTTGTTAGCTGCCAAAGCACGGTAACCGCCCCGTCCCACCGCCAGCTTTCTTGCCTCTAACTGCCTACCAATATTTTGTAATTCTGTCATCATGTCTGCACGCTTAGTACGCACAACATAATCTTGATAGCTAGGAATGGCAATGGCTGCCAAGATGGCTATAATCACCACCACAATGGTTACTTCTATCAGTGTAAATCCCTGTTGTTTATTCATCACCAAGTCTCCTGCCCTGCAGCATTACAGGTCGTCGTAGCTAGACCTACCACAGTCGGATTAGCACCAGCGCTGGATTTACACTTAAAACCTGTGCTACGCAGTACAAAAGCACTGGCGTTATTAATGCTGCCATTATTGGGATTTGGCGTGGCATGCATCACCCAAGAGCGTCCCGAGCCTACAATGTTGGCATTAATGGCAGGATTTAGACCGACTGCTGTATTATCACCGTCTCTTAACTCAATACGATAGCGAAAGTTATTTTGGTTACTGCCTAACGGCACGAATATAACAGTACCGTTAGGGGTGTTATTATTATCACCGTAACTATGAATCAATCTTCCGTTATTATCGACATCTCTGACAGGTACAAAACCACGATAGGTCATGGCAGATGCTCGCCATCTATCTAAATCCACTTGGATTCTACCCATGGTAGACTGCACCTCTGACTCTGCATTGCGAACAACCATGTTGCGATAGTTAGGAAGGGCAATGCTGGCAAGTATCGCCACAACTATTACCACAATTATCAGCTCCAACAAGGTAAAACCCTGCTCGTGATGTTTAACGAAAAACCTCTGAGTCATATCATCTCTCCGCATTTTGGAAATCGTACCAACGATTCACTCGCAGGTTGTATCTTTCACTGTCAATCTGTGGCTGTGAGGGCAAATCAACACCGACACCAGTATTAACCGATGTACCTGCCGTATCAACGAAACGACCATCTGAACCACCACCTCGGGAAGGGCTAGTGTTTGCCATACTGGCTCTTTCTTGTACGGTTTGAGCACTTAGGAAGGTACGCAAGTTTGTGGTTGTATCACGCTCTGAAGTATAGGCGACGGTTGCCAACTCTTGGATGCCCATACCAGCCGTTGCATAACCTAACGTGCCATTTGCAGATGGTTTTTCGGCAGTATTGGTTGGGCAGACACCCCAAGGCATACAATACATTTGACGCTCTGTTGCACCTATGGTACGAGCTTCACACGTCCCACCACTACCAAACTGAAAATCAGGACTATAGACACTGTTATAGTACACGCCACCTGCAACCATGCCCGGTCCGACCGCTTTTAGGTTCTCAACATCAATACGTCCATCATAACGAATCATGTCATAATACCAACCCATGTGCTCATATACTGGCAGTTTGATGGTGGTATCACCCACTCTAACTTCTTTTTCTTCATTGAGCTTTTTGTCTCTCATGGTTTTGATGAGCGACTCACGGTATTGTTCTGTGTCTTGAGCTCCAGCAATCTCCTTGGTGTCCATTTTTCGTAAATTTGAATTATTTAGGTTGATGCTCATCAATCCATCTGCCCCAATCAACGAGTTGGTTACACGGGTGCTGGCGATATCACGATCGATAATACCATAGATACGGTTTGCGTCTGACAATCCACGGCGACGGCTTAGTGGCGAACTTCTGTCCCCTGAGGCGACATTGACCACCGCAAAACGCTGTGAATCATTAGGATCGGTATAAAAACTTGCAATCGGTGCTTCATAAAAACGATAAGGGATGTGATTTTCGCCCAAACCACCCTCGTTGGCGTTAAATACCCTGACCACACCTCTGGTTATCTTGTTGGTCAGTTCTGTCTCGTTATTTTCGCCTGATAGCTCAATTAAGTCAACACGAAACACCTGACCACCCAAATCGGCAAAATACAGATGGTCAATATAACCGTTATTGTTGCGGTCAAGTGCTGTAATGCCACCCACCACGCTGTGATTCATATGAGCTAACCCGCTGGTGGTTGTAACACCTGCACCACCAATGCTCTCACCTCTTGTCCAGCGTCCAACCAGCTCTCCTGTCTTTGAGTCGACCATATAAACCGCATTACCTTTGGTCTCTGCTTTGTTAGCACACGTTGTATCCTTATTGTTGGCATCATTTAGTTTGAACAGGGTGTTCTCATAGCACATGTCATAGCCACCGCCAAAAATCAACACCTCACGCTCAATACTTTCACCTCTACTGCCAGTTCCGGTTTTGATTTTTGCCACAACAGGTTTCGCCCAAATTTGACCCATGCGTTCAAATCCAGCTGTTTTGCTGTCTATGCTAAATAGCATGCTAGGTGCCAATCTATCGGTCAAATCCAAGCCATAAAGACCCTCACCCCCCATACGCAGACCGCCGTAGGCATAGATATGACCTCGCCCCTGAGCTGTTGCATTATTCGAAGCGGCAATTGCATCGGTGGTAATCCGTGTGGGTGAAGCTGAAAAGTCATAGTTGTATTTAGCATTAATCACCCAAGGTGCATCGACCCCAAAGGCAGGCTCGCCAGAAGTGCCTGTTCCTGATGGGCTTAGAGCTCTACGCTGTTTGTCATCTTCAAACATTCTGCGAGGGATAAAACTAAACTCCTCTTCGCCAGTGCTGGCATTTGCCATAAGTAAAGAACCGCTCATGGAGCCATACAGCACGTAGTCCTGACGACCTTGTGTTGATGAGACGTTGCCTGTGCTGTCAAACTGACCTTGGTATGCCACCAATGCTGGTACAGAGTGATGTATACCACCCATGACCGGCTTGCCTACAGGTGCTTTGCTAAACTCACTTTGTAGTTTAGCATTCTGCTGTGCTGGCGTGCCTTGATAGTCTGATTCTAACAAAGACACATTACCAAAGCCCAGGTAATGCAGGATATACGCCTTATCTAAGGCACTGTAGCTCGCTGACAAGGTATCAAAGCCAAATAGCTGACCGTTTTGGACACCTACCTTCTTCATCTTACCAGCATCTTCTACATAGACTGTACGCACGGTATTCTTGTTGTTTGCCGTAGGCGTGGGCAAGCGTGCATAGCTACCCCCTGTGGTAATGGCACCATCGGCGGCATCTCCTTTTTGCCATATATCCAGAGCCCTGGGGTTGGTGGCATAGGGGAAGGTGGAGCCTCCTGCCGTCTGATAGAGTCTGGTCACCCCATCTCTACCATATAATGTGCCGTTTAGCGTGTGGTATTTTTTTAAGTTGCCCGGCCAGGTCGCAGGGGCGTCCGCAATATTCGCCTGTAGCATGGGCAGATAGGCATAAGGCTGCAAGCTGGCGATAGATAATGGGTCAGTTGGCACAGCCACCGTTCCTGAAGGAGCGGCTGAGATACTGCCCGTCACACTAGTTACAAATTCAACAATACTTCTGGCGACATCTTTCGAAGATTCGGCATAATAAAAACCGCCCTGACCATACCCATGACCACGCTCACCCAGATAACATAGGTTTTTCGCATCACGGTTTTTGATGCGAGAGCAGTCATAGATATTTCTGGTGCTTTTTTCACCTGTGAAAAGATCCACCACCTCCTTGTTGGTCTTATATCTACCTGCATCTTCGAAGACCTTACCAAAACCGACCGTGGCTGTCAAAATCGGCTTACCCACCTTGTTATCTTTACTGGTCAATACCTTGGCAAACTCGCCAATACACTCCCACTGAGGATGACCGATGGTGCTTCTAGCGCTGGCATAGCCACTACCAGCACTAATGATATCTCTAGGTTTGCCATTAATAGAGCAAAGTCCACCATTTAAAGACAGACGGTTCGCCCCCAAGGCAGCATTCATGATGGAAGTGGTGGCATTGTCAGCAACGCCATTACCGCTGGCGTTGTTGGGCTCACCATCTGTCAGAAAGTAGATGCCCTGACCGTCACATTGACTACTACCAATCGGGGAGGCATAAGTGTTGTCTTTGATGGCATTTGAGTGTGCCATGTTAAAACCACTGCCTGTAGCCCCCTTGGGTAGGGTTTCTTTTTTATAATAAAAAGTTGTCCGTCCATTACTATATTGATAATTCGCACCAAGATCAGCTAATAGCTGTCGGCTAAATGTTGCCCTCATAATACCATAATTCGGACATGTGGTGTCTAGCCGACCTTCTTTGGGCTGTGGTGCAGTACAGCGAATCATGGGAGTACCGTTCGCTGGGTTGTTACCATACGTTACCAAAGTATAAAAGTCCGCCATCTCTGTTGAGCCACTCGTGGTCGTCCCTAGCATATACGCCCCCGCTTCGGCATAGGCATGAGCGGTGGGTGTGTTGGTGCTGGCTGTCAGACCCGCGATGATTTTCGCCATCGCCAGTCTGTGCTCATAAGTCAGCTCAGAGACAGGATAAGAGATGACCCCGCCACCATCAACGTTACTTCTCATAAAAAAGTTACCCAGCCCGATCTTATACTGCATATAGTCAGCCCCAAAGCCTGTGGCTGGATCGGCCAGCAGTGGCATAATGGCATCTTTTAGACGTGCCATACGATCATAATACGCCGTCGAGGTGCAGTAGTTTCTTGTATAACTGACACGCTCGCCAGGACTGCCATCATCTTTTTTGACAACAACTAAGTTAGTGTCAAACCGAAGATCTCGACTATCGCGACATCCTCTACCAGGATAATCAACGCCCACACTGGCTGGACCCATCGATCCTGAGTTATCCAGCATCAGCATGACTGATGAGCCACCACCTGTAGGTGCTTCATAGATTTCTAGGTCGCCAATGCGTTTTTCAACAGTATTGGCATGAGATTGTAGTGTCGCTGCACTCATGACCGTCATGGTGGCGATAATGGCGTGACTAAGCTGTTTTATTGAAAATGTTTTCATCATATATTACCTTGGTATTTTAATAATCACTACTCTTAAGATTCTTATGGTGTAGGTGCCCGACAGGTGCCGTCTGCAGCAAGCTGAGCATTGTCGCAGACATCCGCCTCTCTTTCAAAGCGCAGAGTAGCTTCTTCAACGATGGCTTTGGCAGGGACACCTTGCTCTTGGAGACAAGTGGTTAAATTTCTTGTACCGAAGTTATTGCCATAGTTGGCATTCGTAATATCACCGACCGCCATATCCATACAATTCCTAATATCAGCACTGCCAGCACTGGACAAGCCAGGCAGCATAGACACACTGTGCATGGCAATGCGAGAGCTAGGCGGTGTTAAGCCTGCACCCGTCTGCTCGCCTTCTAATGCTAACTTAAAATTATCACTATCGGCAGTCTGACTGGTTAATCCACGGGTTACCACCTGAGTCATAACAGTGTTACGCCCCGATATATAGTCTTGGGCATTATTGGGGTTGCAAGCACCATCATTGGTACGCATGGTGCCGCCACCTGGCAGTAACACACGAGCTCTCTCGACATCAAAAAATGTCTGTGCATTGGGTGTGTAGCAAAAACGCACTTGATGGTCTACTTTCTCATTAGGGTCCGCATTGGCACCACCGATGGGAATGAAGTAGCCAAGCACACCTCTAGTCTGAGACATCATCTGGGGGCGAAGCACGTGATTATTATCGCCAGCTACCGTCTCGATATGAGCCAATACAGAGTCAGATGAGTTTAACATCAGCACGTCAGCTTGTTCATTGGTGGCAACACGTAAATCCAAACTACCCTGACGCACCGCTATCATGCCTGCAATCGCAATCAAAAGCAAAAATAAGAGCACAGCAATCAGTGCCACCCCAGATTCAGAGCGATTTACCATAGTACCACCTTTATTATATTGTTGTATTGTCATAGTCGCACCAAGACATGATTAAGAACGACCACGTGAGTTACGTAGCATGATGTTAGTCTCATAGACACGACGAATAAATCTGCCTTGACCATCTTTCATCCCAACTTGATTACCTAAAATGCTATAAGTTGGATTTTCTGGAGCGTCAATCGATGAGACACTACCTTTAGTCAAAAGACCAAGCTGAATGGCGATGATTGCTGTGTTAGCTCCCATACCATTATATTCTGTCGGCGTCACATAATGAATACCGTCACCATTGGCAACACCAAATCTCACCTGAAAATCATCAATGCCTGAGACAATCAACGCCCCGTCATCGCCAAAGCGATGGATGTTATTCTGCTCGGTGGCACCCGTTAGAATGGTCGCATCTGCCGTACCCTGACCACCATCTTCAACGATGACATCAGAGACATATAGACCAGCATCACAGCGAAGCTCTAAGGTATCGCCATTGGCTCGGACAAAGTATCGCTCGATAATAATCTGACCATCAATGGGCCCGACAGGGTTACCTGGCATTTCTAAAACACCCGTTCTAGGCCCTAACACCAAATTACCTTCACAGTCACGCATGTTCACAGGTGCTCTATACTGAATGGTTAGCTGATCACTACCACCACCATTGGTGTTTGTCGTGGTAGCATCTAATGCATCTCGACTAAGAAGATCAGTGGTAAGATTGCCTAACGCGCGAACAGCCTCAGCATTAGCGCCACCTGCTAATACGCCACTGTCCACAGCACTGGCCTTGGAAGCCTCTGACAGACCCAAACCCGCCATACGGATATTATTCTCAATATGTTGCAGACCAAACACATTGGCATCTAGGATACTAGAACCCGCTTCTTGGACAGTGGCTGTACGTACGCTGATCACATATACCTGACCAACTGCTGCGATGATAAGCAAAGCTAACACAAGAGAGATCATCAACTCTATGAGAGTAAAACCTTGTTGTTTATTGATCATTAGTAAGTCTCCAATACAACACAGCTTGAACCACGATTGTAGGTGCCTTGATCAGAAATACAGTCTTCATTGCCACCACCAACGGTCGGAGTTGTCTCTCCCCAGCTTGCAATCAGACAAACACGCACCAATCCTGCACCAGGACAGTCCAAAGCGTTTAGCATCATTTGGTTATCTGCAGCCAGTCTCATGGCTTGATGGGCAGTATAATCCACCTGCTGTGCTGCAGTGCAAGCGGATGTTGCACAGTTTGTGTCAGGTGCAGCTGGTATGGCTGCTGCATAAGTGGCAGGGTTTGCACTAGTGCCATGTGCAGCGATGGCATCACGATATCTTTGCTTCATGTCTGCGGTAGGATGCAAACGCATGTCCTCTGCAATATTACGTACTGCTACCATGGCATCGCTACGAATAAGCGTCTCATCTGTTGCCTTTACCGCTCTCATCTGCATGGCACTAAACCCAAGCACAGCAACAGCAAGCAGTAGTAATGATACTATAACCTCTACCATGCCCAAGCCATGTTGGCCAATACAGGTATTCTGTCTTAACATTGGCTATTCTCCGAACGTAAGCTAACATTACCATTAACATCAACCGCCACCACTCGTCCTGCACGAGTTCTTTCACTATCACAAGCAACCGTAAAGGTCGATGCTGGATTAACTCGCTTGTTTGCTAAAAATACCACCGTGGCAGCACCGCTTGATGTTGTTACTGGCGTTGAGGTGTTGATATTAAAATTCTTTAATGTGGTACCCGCTACCGTCAATGTCGCATTATTTCCCGTCAGAGTAAGTGTCACATCCTGTCGGCGCATCATACTCTCTGCACGTGCCTCTTTCATGGCAGCGACAATGGTTTGGGCGGTAGATTTATTACGCTGACTCTCTAATGACCTATTGATATTTGGAGCAGCAATAGTGGCTATGACACCTATAATTACAACAACAATGATTAGCTCAACCAAGCTAAACCCCAGCTGTTTAGATGGTATCACATGACCACATCTAGATACTGAAAAGGACACGGTGTATTCCTTATAATTTTGCCGAATTGTCATACAATCTCAGCTTTTTAGGACAAAAATACAAATATAGATAAAAGAATTGTTGCAAAAATATTCCACATATCGCAAATTTTAGGGGAATAGGGCTTTTACTTTCATTATTCATACAAAAAACATAGAAATACAGCCTGTTTATGCTAAAGCTCATATTATGCAACAATCCATTGACGGTCTGTAGGATTTTTATTTTTTGCGAATTTATTTTGTTATTATACAACTAGGGCACCCCAAAATACCAAATATAGCGACCAACCGACAAATAATTGGCATTATTGGCAAAGTGATTGTTTGAAAATAAAAAACACCTGCCAAAGACAGGTGTTTTTTAATCATTATCTTAATTAGAATTAAGAGAAGTCTAATTCAGTTTCAAAACCTTTTAGGCTGTGACGAGCCATTGCTAGGTTTGATTTTTGACGATCAAGCACTAGGTACAAAAATAGATTCTCGTTACGTACTAGTGGACGGAGAAGGTGATATTGACCGCTTAGAGTAATCAGGATGTCTTCAATAGACTCGTTAAGACCCAATGCTTTTGCAGTTTTACGCTTAGCACGTACCACTTCAGTGTTACCAGCAGCAGCTAGTTCTAGGTCAACGCCAGTACCCAAAGCAGCTAGGGCAAGACCTGATTCGCTATCAACCAATGCTGCTGCAATGAAACCGTCGATGTCGCTTAGACCGTCAAGAGATAATTTAGCCATGATGCTATTCCTTAAAAAGTAAATTAATATTGAGATTAATGACGATTTAAGTAATAGTTATCAATAATTAAAGATTTTAAAATTAACAAGTTAATTTAAAATTTTAATGACTATTAACAAATTTCTAAAAATCGTCATATCATAACAAAATCATGTATTAGCATTTTGTTATGTGTGTATTAAACCACACCAAGAAATAAAATGCAAGCATTATTTTGAAATTTTGTGCGGAAAAAATAGAAAAATCAATTTTTTAATAAAAATTTATATAAAAATCAATTACTTTTATAATGTACACTCTACAAAATGAAAAAGTGCTACGGTTTCCGTTCGTGGTGAGCCTGTCGAACCATGACGGAAAATAGCTCAGGGCGAACAGTTTCCGTGGTAAAATTCAATTTTGTTAGCTGTATGGTTTTTTTAAAAGATTATTTTTAATTTTTAAAACTATTGATTTAAGCAAACACCCAATATGGCTCAAGACATACCTAATATAATAAATGATAATCATATACAATATCTTACCATCAATCCACCCTAACCCAAATCGGCATGGTCTGTGAATATTGGCTCGTGCCATAGCTCCCACGTGTGGTGTTGTCGGTGCGAATGTCGCCGATTTTTGTCCATTGTCCACGGTGTAGCATGATGTCATTGGATAGATTTTGGATGCTAAGCGTGCCTGTGCGTGCCGACTGGTGTAGACTTAGGCGGATTTGACCGTTTGGTGAGACGGTCGCTTTGGCAGAAAAACCATCTGTGAGCGCCACCCAAGACGCACCAAAATTCACCCACACTCTGCCATATCGCTGATGAGCTTGCCCACCTACAAGCCCGATGAGCGTGCTTTGAGTGATAGACACAGGCGAGCCTGACAGGGTTTGTACGGTGTAGTGCTGATTTGTGGTGCTTTGGCTTTGGGTGTTGTGATATTGCCCGTTTATCCACACCTGCCGAGAGATGCCGACATTGACATGACCGCCTTGACTGCTTTGGGCGGTTTGGTTGTTTAGGGCAAGCGAGATGTTAAGCTGGGTGGGGGCAACATCCACTTGACGGACAAGGGCGGAGATACGCTCATAGTCGGCAGGGGTCGCCTTGATGATGAGTTTGTCTTGATATAGCCGTGCCGTGCCACGATTGCCAAGCTCATCTTGGATGATGTCAAGTAGGGCAGGGCCGCCATAGGTGTGAATGACATACATTTGGGTGTTGGCGTGGGCGAGCGTGGCAAGAAAGCTTAAAATGATGAGTGGTTTTTTCATAAAAAATAAAAGGTTAAAATGGCTTTTTAAGTAACTTTTAGCTATTTTAACCTTTTTTAGAAAGGAGCTTGTAGGTTTATTGTGTGCAAAAATTACCAGTCAAACCATTTGACAAGCCATTTATTTCAACCCAAGCACGTCCTGCATGTCATACAGCTGTGCAGGTTGGTTATGGAGCCACAAGCCAGCTCGTACTGCCCCATTGGCAAAGGTCATACGGCTTTGGGTTTTGTGGGTAATCTCGACAATCTCGCCATTCATGATAAATTCCACAGTATGTTCACCGACAATCTCACCTCCACGCACCGCATGAATGCCAATCTCGCCATCGGTGCGTTTGGCTTGCCCTTGTCTGCCATAGACAGCGGATGTTTTGAGCGTTTGTCCACGGGCATCTGCCACCGCATTTGCCATCATGAGAGCCGTGCCGGACGGTGCGTCTAGCTTATGTTTGTGATGATGTTCGATGATTTCGACATCTGCGTCCATGCCTAGCACTTTGGCGGTGGTGGCAAGTAGATTTAACGACAAATTCACCCCTGTGGAGTAGTTGCCAGCATAGACGATAGGGATGTGTTTGCTTGCCTCATGCAGTTTGGCTTCTTGGGCTTCGTCAAGCCCTGTTACTCCCATGACAAGGGCGACTTTGTTGGCGATACACGCCTCTAACACCTCATCTAAGGCATCGGGCAAACTAAAATCGATGAGCACGTCCACCCCTGACAAATCTAGCGTAGAGAGTGTAACCCCACATTTACCCACGCCCACAAACTCGCCTGCGTCCACGCCGATAAGGCTAGATATAGAACGGACAAATGCTCCCGCTAGGTTGGCTTTGGGGTTGTCTAGTGTGGACTGGATGAGCATACGCCCCATGCGACCTGATGCACCCATGATTGCGATGTTTAGTGCCATGATGATTTTCCTTGGGATTAAAGTTTAAGATGATTTGATGATAACCAAAAATTTGCCAAAAGTAAATTTAAAAAATAAGATTTTGGCTCAAAAAGCATGCTACAAGGGAAAACTATTGCCTGCTCATAACGGTTTTCCGACCCGTAGGCATGGCTCAGAGCGAACGGAAAACCTAGTTTGGCATACTTTTTAGGCTACCACCAAAAATAAAAAACACGGTAAAATTTTACCGTGTTTTATTTGAAAGGTTAGGTTTAATCAAAAATGTCTTTAACTTCATCTTTGATTTTATCAAAAAAGCCTTTTTTCTTGGCACTTACTCCGTTGTCGCCATTTAGGGTTTTGGCGAATTGTTCGAGCAGGGATTTTTGTTCGCTTGTCAAGTTAGTGGGTGTCTCAACGATAATGCGACAAATTAAATCGCCCTGCATGCCACCACGCACGGTCGTTACACCCTTGCCACGCACACGCAGGAGCTTGCCACTTTGGGTGCCTTCGGCGACTTTGATTTTTAGGCGACCACCGCCTAACGTGGGGATTTCTACTTCATCGCCAAGTGCGGCGGTGGCGATATTGACAGTAATATCAAGGTGCAAATCCGCCCCATTTCTGATAAAGATGTCGTGCGGTCTGACATGAATCTCGACATATAGGTCACCATTTGGCATGCCACTGTCGCCCGCTTCGCCCTTGCCTGATAGGCGGACACGGTCGCCATTGTCCACGCCGGCAGGGATGGAGACTTCTAGGGTCTGAGATTTGTGCTGTTTGCCTTTGCCATGGCAGTTGTGGCAGGGGTTTTTGATTTTTTTGCCAGTGCCGCGGCAGTCAGGGCAGGTTTGCTGCATGACAAAAAAGCCCTGTTGGACACGCACCTGACCATGTCCGCCACAGGTAGGACAGCTGACGACATCGCTGGCAGACTTTGCCCCTTTACCATCGCAGGTCTCACAGTGAACGCTCGTGCTGTATGTGATTTCTTTTTTACAGCCAGCCACCGCTTCTTCTAGGGTGAGATTGATTTGGTAGAGCAAATCCGCTCCTTTGCTAGCACGAGAAGAGCCACGAGAGTTGCCAAACATATCACCAAAGATGTCGCCAAAACCGCCACCGCCACTAAAACCACCACGAGCCCCACCGCCAAAGAAACTGCCAAAGATGTCGTTTAGGTCATCGGCACTAAATCCGCCAGCATTGCCAAAACCACCGTTATTCATGCCCTGCTCAAAGGCACTGTGTCCCATGCGGTCATAAGTGGCACGTTTTTGAGCATCCGAAAGCACTTCATACGCCATCGTCGCTTCTTTAAACTTTTCTTCGGCACTTGGGTCGTCTGGATTTTTGTCGGGGTGATATTTCATCGCAAGACGACGGTAGGCTTTTTTAATCTCTTTATCGTCTGCCGACTTGTCCACGCCCAAAATGGTATAAAAATCTTTACTCATGTGTTGTCCTGATTGGCTTTTGGCTACTTAGGCGACCCAAAAAGGTCACGATTTGCAAAAATAAAAACTTGCCTATTTATGGTGCTTTTATGCCATTTATCAAGCGTGATTGGTGTGATTTTTTACCAATTTTCAAAAATTTATGGCAAAATACCCCACATCATCCCTATTATCATCATGTGTTTATGAAAATCACCAAACTGCTCTTGGCACTTGTCATCATCGCCCTTGTCATCGTGGCAGGCTCGCCCTATTATAAGCTCTACACCCTAAAAAACGCTTATGACAATGGCGACTACGCCCCCATTATTAACAGTATAGACTTTGAGACACTACGCCCAAACCTAAAACATCAGCTCATCACCAAAACCGATAACTGGCTCGGCTCTAACGACGTGGTGCAGGGTTTGCCACTCTTTGGCGGACTGCTTGGGCTAGATGGTGCCAAGCTTAATACCATCGCCCACAGCTTTATCAATACTGCCGTGGATAAGGGCATTACCCCTGAGAATCTAACTCGGCTTGCCCAAGGCGACGTTCAGCCTGAGATTGAACCCATGCTTGTGGGCATTGCCTTATTTGGCGGTTATGTTGATACCGAACGACTGCTCACCGACTACATCAGCACAGGCGACATGAACATCGCCATCAATAATCAAAAAACCGCCATCGCTACCAAGGCAAGCGATAACATCGGACAGCCAACCCAGCCCAAGCTGTCGTACTGTGGTATCAACTGCTTTGAAGTTGATACCACCATCAAAGATAAGCCCTATACCACCATCATGCACCGCCATCAAGTGCTAGACTGGCAGATAGTTAATATTGTACTGCCTTGATTTGTCAGACTGAACGTGCAAAACAAAACCGCCATTAAGACGGTTTGATTGCTACTAATCCAAGAATCCTCAAACTAAATCGAAAAAGACGAGCCACAGCCACAGGTAGTCGTGGCGTTGGGATTGTCCACGACAAAGCGAGAACCTTCAAGCCCTTCGATATAGTCAATCGTTGAGCCGTGTAGATACTGATAGCTAAGACTGTCCACCACGAGCGTGGCATCGCCATTGTCAAAGGTGGCATCATCATCGTCTAGCTCATCGGCAAAATCAAAGCCGTAGGAAAAACCCGAACAGCCACCGCCTGTGACATAGACCCGAAGCATGAGCTCATGATTGCCTTCGGCATCTTTTAGTTTTTGTAATTTTTTGGCGGCATTGTCGGTTAGGGTCATGACATTTTGCATGGTTTTTCTCTTTTTAAAATTTTTACAATTCTTAGGGATGATTATACCATAATAAGCCCAAATTTTAGCGATACAAGGTATAATGGATAATTTTTATAATTTGCACAAAAAACCATGATAGAACTCTCCCAAGTCGCCGTCCGCCGAGACGGTCGCCTGCTGTTTAGCGGGGTCAATCTACAACTTCATCAAGGTCAAACTATCGGACTCACTGGCAACAACGGCACGGGCAAATCCACGCTGTTCGCCACACTCTTAGGCGAGCATGGCACGGACGCGGGCAGTGTGTCCATGCCAAAAAACTGGCAAATCGCCCACATGGCACAAGAAGTCCACGCCAGCGAGCAGACCGCCCTAGACTATGTATTATCAGGCGATGATGAATGGTATCGTCTTAACGACAAAATCCAAAACCAATCCGCCTTATCCGAGCATGACATCGCCCCCATTTACCAAAGGTTTGATGAGATAGACGGCTATCGCACGCCGTCTAAGGCAAGTCAGATTTTGTCAGGGCTAGGATTTGGCGAGCATGAACATACCCGTATGGTGCGTGAGTTTTCGGGCGGTTGGCGTATGCGATTAAACCTAGCTCGCACGCTCATGCACCGAGCAGACGTGCTACTGCTTGACGAGCCGACCAACCATTTAGACTTAGATGCGATTTTGTGGCTCGAAGATTGGCTTGGTAAATTTGACGGTCTCATCATCGTTATCAGCCACGACCAAGCCTTTATGGATACCATTTGTACGCACATCGCCCACATTGAGCAAGAGAGCATCACGCTCTACACTGGCAACTATGCCCAATTTATCCGCACCCGAGCCGAACGCTTAGCCCAGCAACAACAAACCTTTGAACGCCAAGAAGCGATTAAGGCTCACCTTGAAAACTTCATTCGCCGTTTTGGGGCAAAAGCCACCAAAGCCAAACAAGCCCAAAGCCGTGTCAAACAGCTTGCCAACATGACCGACATCACTCCCGTCATGGCGGACAGTGAGTTTAGTTTTGCGTTTTATCCACCTACCGCCTTATCATCACCGCTCATCAGCCTAGATAATGCGTCTATCGGCTATGATAAGCCCTTGATAAATAGGGTCAATTTGCAAATCACGCCCGACACACGGCTTGGCGTGCTTGGGGCAAATGGGGCAGGCAAAAGTACACTGATTAAGGCACTTGTGGGCGATTTACCGCTACTTTCAGGCACGCACCGAGCGTCTGATAATCTCATGCTTGGCTATTTTAATCAGCACCAAATGGACGCATTGGACGAATCTGCCACCCCGCTCATTTTGCTTAGGCGACTGGCTGGCACGACATCGGACGCGGATTTGCGGGCGTTTTTGGGCAGTTTTAATTTTCGTGGCGATAAGATTGACACACCTTGCCGTCTGTTTTCTGGGGGCGAAAAAGCACGGCTAACCCTCGCCCTTATCGTCTGGCAACGCCCCAACGTGCTGGTGCTGGACGAGCCGACCAACCACCTTGACCTATCCATGCGTAACGCTCTCATGCTCGCCCTACAAAACTTTGAGGGGGCGTTAATCCTAGTCTCGCACGATAGGGATTTGGTGATGAACGTCTGCGACAATCTCATGCTGGTGGCGGACGGACGAGCGGACGAATTTACAGGCGACATGGCGGACTATGCTGAGCATTTAAGACAGGCTCGCCTTGCCAAACTTGCCCAAAACAAGGCAGAAAATAAAGAGACCAAAGCCAACACCACCACGGCCGTCAGCGACAAACCTGCCCTATCCAAAGAAGAAATCCGCAAAAAAAATGCCGAAAACCGCCAAAAAACCGCCCCACTTCGTAAAGAGATTGAAAAACTCGAAAAAGAGCTAGATAAACTCACCAGCGAGCTTGGCGAGATTGAACACGCCTTATCCGACCAAAGTCTGTACGATGATGACAATAAGGATAAATTGCTAAATCTACTTGCCAAACAAAGCGAATGGCAAAAACAAGTGGCGGACATCGAAGAGAATTTACTGTTAAAAATGGACGAACTTGAAACGTTGGAGAATGCTTTGTCGTGAAAAAACAGCCCCCCAAACACGATTATTATGCCATTTTAGGCGTGCCAAAATCCGCCAGCACGGACGACATCAAGCACGCCTACCGTCAGCTTGCCAAACGCCACCACCCCGACCGTGCAGGCGAAGGCGGACAAATCGTACTAATAAACGAAGCCTACGCCACCCTAAAAGACCCCAAAAAACGTGCCGAATATGACGTGTATCACGCCGTCTATTTTAGTGCGGTAGGCAAATTGACCCAAAAAATCAACCAAGAAATCCAAAAATCGCCCACTGTTATGGCAAATTTGCAAAAATTTGAAACAAACGCCCAAAGATTTGCCAACTTTGCCGAAAAGCGTATCCACGAATTACAAAGAGATTGGCAAGCGGATAAGGGCATTTTTAAAAATGCCAAAGCCCTACTTGCCAAAGCCCAAACCATCATCGCCCAAACTGCCAAAGAAGCGAGCAAACCCCCAAAAAACACCTTCCCCACGCTCGTCATCAGTAGGGAGCTTAGTCAGCAGGGCGGACAAATCACCTTTACCCATCAAGGTCGCACCGTTCGCACCACACTCCCGCAAGGTCTAACAGACGGCTCACAAATCAAGCTCACGATTGGGGGTGTGGGGGTGTGGTTTGTGATACGGATTGCCAATTAACATACATGGATAGAAAAGTGCTAACGACTGGATTTTTACCCAAAAATTTTATAAACTAAACCAAATTCATCAGCACCCAAACCCCATGCCTTACATTGCCTACCTTGACCTAGAAATTGACACCCATACCAAAAAGATTATGGACATTGGGGCGGTTTTTGCCGATAAAAATCTACATACTGCCAAAATTAGTGAGATTATCAACCAAATAAAAGACGCAGATTTTATCTGTGGGCATAATTTTTTAAATCACGATTATACTTATATTCAATCGGATTTGCAAAGCATTAATAAAAATCCCACAGACATTATTGATACGCTCTATTTGTCCGCCTTATTATTTCCAAAAAGACCGTATCACGCCCTAAATAAAGACTATAAAACCGATTTTGAAAACTCCAACAATCCTCTAAATGATTGTATGATTATAAGAGAGCTGTTAGAACAAGAAATCATCGCTTTTCATCAATTATCAGAAAATTTAAAAATCATCTTTTATCAGTTATTAAAAGAAAAAGCAGGGTTTGCACCATTTTTTAAAATTGTTAATTTTAATCAAGAGTGCTCATCAATCGTTACGCTCATTAAAAATCACTTTCAACATAAAATTTGCGAGCATTCCATCTTAAATGAGTTTATTCAAAAATATCCGATTGGACTGTGTCATGTTTTGGCACTCATTGAGTGTGATGAACGCCATTCTATTAACCCAAGCTGGGTGTTATATAAACACCCAGAAATTGAGTATATTTTTAATGAACTTCGTGCCACACCGTGTCATAAATCCTGTGTTTATTGTGATGAGAAATTAAATGCCAAAAAAGCACTGGGTAAATATTTTGGTTATGATGATTTTAGAAGTTATGATGATAAGCCATTACAAGCACAGGCAGTACAGTCTGCCATTAATGGTGAGTCTTTATTAGCGGTATTTCCCACAGGGGGCGGAAAGTCCATTACTTTTCAAATTCCTGCATTAATGGCTGGAGAAAATAAAAAAGGCTTGACGGTTATTATTTCGCCCTTGCAATCTTTAATGAAAGACCAAGTGGACAATTTAGAAAGTCGTGGTATTACCGAAGCAGTTACCATTAATGGACTGCTTGACCCCATAGAACGCCAAAAAGCCATTACTCGTATTAAAGACGGCACGGCAAGTTTATTATACATTTCGCCTGAAAGTTTGCGTTCTCGCACCATTGAAAATTTAATTGCCAGTCGTACGGTTGCTCGTTTTGTCATTGACGAAGCTCACTGTTTTTCGGCGTGGGGGCAAGATTTTCGGGTGGATTATTTGTACATTGGCGAATTTATTAACCGCATTCAAAGCCAAAAAATGGTTGGGCTCAATATTCCTGTGTCTTGTTTTACCGCCACTGCAAAACCACAAGTCATTCTTGATATCAAACATTATTTTAAAGAACAATTGGATTTGGAATTAAAATTATTTTCGGCAAGTGTTGAAAGAAAAAATTTGCAATATCAAGTCATTCCCCAAAATAATGAAGAACAAAAATACCAAACACTGCGAGAACTGATTCAAATTTATGACTGTCCAACGATTATTTATGTTTCTCGTACCAAAAAAACTGCAGAGATTGCCACGCAATTATCCCAAGACGGATTTAATGCCTTGCCCTATCACGGCAAAATGGACAGCGAATTAAAGATATTTAATCAAAATAGCTTTATCACGGGCGAAACGCAAATAATGGTGGCAACTTCTGCGTTTGGAATGGGCGTAGACAAAAAAGATGTGGGCTTGGTGGTGCATTTTGAAATATCCGATTCTTTGGAAAATTATGTGCAAGAAGCAGGACGTGCAGGACGAGATGAAAATATACAAGCCAAATGCTATGTGTTATTTTCCAATGATGATTTGGATAAGCATTTTATTTTATTAAATCAAACCAAAATATCACAAAAAGAAATCGGGCAAATATGGCGTGCCTTAAAAGAAAAGTTTGCCAAAAATAAAGCAATGTCCATTTCCGCCCTAGAAATCGCCCGCCAAGCAGGATGGAATGATGAAATTAATGACATAGAAACTCGTGTTACTACCGCGATTAATGCCCTAGAAGAATCTGGTTATGTTAAGCGTGGGCAAAATATGCCAAAGGTTTTTGCCAATAGTATTTTGTCGCCCAATACCCAAACCGCCATTGAAAAAATCAACAATTCTACTTTAATTGCTTTTGATGATAAACAAACCGCCATTCGTATTATCAAAAAACTCTTTTCACAAAGAAGTCAAAGGCAATTAACCGATGAACAAGCAGAATCCCGAGTGGACTATATTGCTGATGTTTTGGGATTACAAACCGAAAAAGTCGTCAAACTCATTACTTTAATGAGAAAAGAAGAAATCTTAGCCGACCAACAAGATTTACAAGCCTATATTCCTAAAAATAGCCGAAGTTATCCGATTGTTAATAAAATTAATGAATTGTATGGCATTGAGCTTTTATTATTGGAACAATTTCAACTGGGCGAAGGGGTATTATGCACAAGCCTAAAAGCACTCAACCATAAATTTGCCAATCAATATCATCATGATAAAATCAGTCCAAAAACCATTAAATCTTTACTTACTTTTTGGAAAATAAAAAACTGGATAAAACGAGCCGAAGAGTCTTATCAAGAAATCAATTATGAGCTAAATCATTCTTATGATGATATTTTGGCTTTTATGCAAAATAAAAAAGAAAAAGCCATTTGGCTTGCAGGTTATTTATATCAACTGGCACAAGCACAAAATAAAGAAAAAAGCGATAAAAGTAATGAGACTTTGCCCGTTGATTTTTCATTGGGAGAATTACAATCGGCTTTTTATAATGGTCAAAAATCCAAAATTAGCTTTGATGAGTTAGAAGACGCTTTATTTTATATTTCCAGAATGGGATTAATTAAAATTGACGGTGGATTTTTGGTGATGTATCAACGGCTACATTTAACACGCCTAGAAATGGATAATAGAAAACAATACACCAAAGACGATTATAAAAAACTCTATCATTATTATAAAACTCGCCGTGAGCAAATTCATATTGTCGGTAAATATGCCAATTTAATGACCGAAAATCAAGAATCCGCCCTACAACTTGTCAATGATTATTTTAGCCAAGAGTATCAAAAGTTTTTAAAAACCTATTTTAAAAACAGCGATGTTTTAAATAAAAATATGACCGAACAACGCTTTAATGAGTGGTTTGGTAATCTATCAAGCGAGCAATTAGCTATTATTAATGACAATCAAAGTCAGCATATGGTGGTATTTGCAACCGCAGGCAGTGGCAAAACAAGGGTGCTGGTGCATAAATTGGCAAGTCTTTATCAAATGGAAGACATTAAACACGAGCAATTATTAATGCTCACCTTTTCTCGTGCCGCCGCCATAGAATTTAAATCGCGTTTGGTGGAGCTTTTAGGTAATGCAGGACGATTTATTGAAATAAAGACTTTTCATTCTTATTGTTTTGATTTATTGGGACGGGTTGGTGATTTGAAAGACGCCGATAAAATCATTAAACAAGCGATTGATAAAATTAACAAGGGCGAAGTAGAAGAAAGTCGTATTGCCAAGTTAGTGTTGGTCATTGATGAAGCCCAAGATATGAATAAAACCCAATTTGAGTTAATTCAAACTTTGATGGCAAAAAATGAAGAAATGCGAGTGATTGCGGTGGGTGATGATGACCAAACCATTTATACTTTTATGGGGGCAAGTCCTGATTATATGGGGCGGTTGTGCGATATGGGGGCGACACGCCATTATCTAACGCATAATTATAGAAGTCAAAAGCACATTGTGGATTTTTGCAATCATTTTGCTAAAAATATTCATAATCGTTTAAAAAGTGAAGAAATCATTGCTGTTAATAATGCACAAGAAAAAGTAAAAGGCGTACATTATTCTGGCGATGTTATGCCTTATTTAATAGAACAGGTAAAGCAAAAAATCTTGCTGGGTGGCAGTATTGGCATATTAACCCAAACCAATGAAGAAGCGATTTATATTGCAGGACAATTAAGACAGCACAATTTACCGTGTAAATTGGTGCAGTCCAATGACGGATTTAAGGTAAAAGATTTATTAGAAGTACGGGTATTTGACCATTATTTAAAGATTGCAGAACATCAATCTTTAATTGATGATACCACTTGGCAATCCGCCAAAGAAAAAACCAATAACGAGCGTTGCAAAAACAGTAAAAATCTATTTTTACTAAACAATTTAATCAATGCTTTTGAATTGGCAAATCCCAATCAAAAATATGTGTCAGATTGGCGTATTTTTATAGAAGAATCAAGATTGGAAAACTTTTATCACGTAGAAACGGGCGGTATTTTTGTTTCTACCATTCACAAAGCCAAAGGACGAGAATACGACAGTGTTTTTGTATATTTGGACAATCCTAAATACCAAACAGACGATGAAAAAAGGGTGCTATATGTTGCGTTTTCTCGTGCCAAACAGCATTTAAGTATTTTAAGCAATCAAAAAGGGCTATTTGAGTTATGCCAAAATATTGATATGGCAAATTATACGCATACCAAGAAAGAAGTAAAACAGTTAGCACTATATTTAACCCATGAAGATGTAAATTTGGGTCATTTTAAAGAAAAACAAGAACTGATTAAAAATTGCTTGAATGCTGGTGATGCCTTATTTGCAAATGATACTGGTGTATTTTATGACCAAAAACAATTGTTTGCTTTTTCTAAATCGAAGTTTATTCCCAAGCTAGGTAAATATTTAAAGAAAGGCTATTATGTTATTGGCAGTGAAATAAATTTTATTGTTTTATGGTATGATAAAAATACCCAAAAAGAATATCGTATTATTTTACCAATTATTTATTTACAAAGTTATTGATATTAAGCAATTAATTTTATACAAATCTTTAATTTATTTTACATTGAAAAATTATTACATTTGTACTAAAATAGCTACTTTATTAATCAGCCATTATTAATATGATGACAACCACCTTTCACCCACCCATTTGGCTTAAAAATCCCCACCTACAAACCATTTTGCCCCGCTACATCGTCAAATACACGCCCAATTATACACGCAAGCTCATCAAAGATTCTTTGAATGAAAGCGATGTGGCGTTTGATTACCTACTGACTGACGATGTCAAGGTGGACGGCAAATACCAAAAACCACTCATCGTGCTATTTCATGGCATGGAAGGGTCAAGCCAAAGCCATTATGCCAAGTCGCTCGCTTTTGCAGTACACGGGGCAAATTGTCATTTTGTGGTCGCTCATTTTCGCTCGTGTGGCGGTGTGGCGGTCTCAGGCAAGGTATTTTATAACGCAGGGGATACTGGCGAGATTCATCATAATTTGACACATTTACAAAACGAATTTGCCCACATCTATGCCGTTGGCGTGTCTCTTGGGGGCAATGCCCTTGCCAAATACATGGGCGAATATGGCACAGACGTGATTTGTCAGCGTGCGGTGGTGGTATCCGCTCCTGTGGACTTGGCAAGCAGTTCAGTGGCTATGGAGCGACTTTTAGGGCGACACATTTACACGCCATACCTGCTAAACCCCATCATTAAAAAAGCCCTAGACAACCATCTCACCACCGATGAGATGAATATCCTTAAATCCGCCAAACGCTTGGGTGATTTTGACAATGTTTTTACCGCTCCCCGTCATGGCTTTCGCTCCAAAAACGACTACTATCGTCAGTCGTCTGCTTTGCCTTTTCTTATCCACATCAACAAACCCACGCTCATCATCACAGCCCAAGACGACCCATTTTTGGGCGTAACTGCCGAACGCTCGGACGTGTCTGATGATGTGCGTCTATTGGACACCAGATATGGTGGGCATATTGGGTTTTTGGATTATGATTATCGCACTCGCTCGTTTGATACGGGCTTTATCGGTCGGCAGGTGATGGGGTTTTTTGGGGTGGGACAATGAGACGACTTTTCTTTTTAGCCACAACGATTTTACTCATTGAGCTGTTTACTTACATCGGAGCAAAGGGTATATTTTGGCTTATCAAACCTTATCTACCCAATGCCAAAACGGCGGTGTTTGTGGGTATGTTTGTCATCACGCATTTGTTTTTGGTTACGCTGTTTGTGGGCATGTTCCGCTTTGGTATGAGTTATATGGCGGTGCTGTGGCTTGGTGTGCTAAGTATCATCATGACCACACTGCTTGTGATTGCCATAAAACACATCTCATCTTTTGGTACTATCATGGGCGGGGTAGATGGGGTGATGGTGCGTACCTTTGGCGTGGCAAGCTTTATTGGATTGGTTGGCTTGTCCGTTTATAACGCCTACACGCCTGTGGTGCGACATCTATCCATACAGATTGACAAACCGATGAATCCTGTCAGGGTCGCTGTGGCAAGCGACACCCATTTGGGTTCTTTGGTCGGCAGTCGCCAGCTTAAACGTTTGGCAGACATTTTAAAACGTGAAAAAGCAGACGTACTGCTCATGCCGGGCGACATTATGGATGATGACACGCACGTTTATCATGGCGAAAAAATGCACACCGCTTTTGACAATTTGGTCAAATCAGTCAATGGCAATCTCATCGCAAGCCTTGGCAATCACGACCTGTATAACGCCAAAGAACGCCATGCCATCGTACAGGCGGTGCGTGATAGCGGAGCGATACTGCTTGATGACACCGCTCAGATGTTTATTATCAATGACGTGCCAATGACGATTATCGGGCGATATGATGACCATTACGCCGACCGTCTGCCCACGCACGAGCTCATGCGTGGCGTGGATACTCGCTATCCTGTGATATTGCTTGACCACAGACCAAGCGAGATTGTCCAAAATGTACAGCTACCCATAGACCTACAAGTATCAGGGCATACCCACAACGGACAAGTTTTCCCTGCCAATTTTATCGTCAAAGCCATCAACCGTGTGGCATACGGACACGAAAAAATCAACGGCACGCATGTGGTGGTCTCATCAGGCTATGGCTTTTGGGGCGTGCCGTTGCGCTTGGGCTCACAAGCAGAAGTATGGATAATTGACATGCGTGGCAAGTGAGAGTTTAAAACAAAAAGGGCATGACGCCCTTTTTTTGATGTATGGGGGACTGATTAAACCTGCATAGACCAGACCAGAGAGCAGACCAAGCCCGAGCCATTGATACATCTAAGCTGTGGGCGGTTGGGCGGTCAAGAATATGCAGAAAACAAAATGATTAAAATTGATGGAAAGTGATAGAAAAATGATGAAAAAACCTGCATAAATGATAAAATTTTGATGGGCGTTTAAATAGTGTTTAAACGCCCATCATCCAGCCTAAAAATCAAGCGACCATACCAAGTAGTGGTCGCTTTTTTATGCGTGAGTGGTAGCTAGTGGGGTAAGTCGTAGCTGATGTGGATGACTTGCCCATAGATTTCAATGTCGGAGCTGTCTAGGTCGGCTTTTGATAGGTCTATGGGGTCGTAAATGGTGTTGTCACTGATGAGTCGTAGCCCTGTTGGTAGCCACTGGGTGCGTTTGACATACAACTGCTCGCCGATGCGTATCACATAGATACGACCGTCTTTGGCGGTGTTTTTTGATTTGTCAATTAAGACAGTAGCGTTTTCTGGTATTGTGGGGAACATACTGTCGCCGTCTGTGTTAATGGCGACAAGCTGGCTTGCTGTAAGGCTTGTGCGGTTAATCCAGTCTTGGCGAAATGCCAAAAACTCATCTGTGCCTATCACGCCATCGCTAAACTTACCGCCCCCCTGCACTGGCAATAACCCCTTTAAAATAAAAGCTCATTGTGTGTTTGGTATCATACCTTGCAAAAATGACAATACTTCATCGTAGTTGTCTTTCTTTATGCTGTGGTAATTGGAAACACCACAATGCTCAACCAACGCCAACCAAATATCCATAATCGTTTTTTGGGGATTGTTCAAATGCACTTCATTAACAAGTTTTTCTAGTGTGTCTTTTTGTTCTTGCGACAAGCATTCTTTTCTGTATCTCTCCACCTCGTAAGAAAAAAGAAAAATTGGCTCTTCTGTGGGGTCTTCTAGAAGTGTTGGTTTGTGGTTAATCATAACGATTTCCTTATTTGCTAGTTTACAGTTTGTGTTCTGTAACCGTAAACTTTTTAGAAAATTAAAAATTTGGTTTACGGTTTATGTATATTGTTGATTTACAATATAATTTTTTTGGATTTATTGAATTTTCTTAATTTTAAACCGTAAACTCACAAAAACCATTTAAGAGTAAAAATTTTACGGTTTATCTTTCAATTATTTAATAAAAATCTCATTACCGCACTTTTTTGCTCATCGGGCAACTGTCGCAATTTTTCTATTAACTGTCTCTCATTTTCATCTAATTGGGTGAGTGCTGTCTGTTGCCCCGTTACCAAATATCCAACATCTACGCCTGCTTGGTGGGCTTTTTGTAGGTAGTCAGCATCTGGACTGCGTTTACCACTTTCGTAATTGGACTGTGCCAACAATTTGACACCACACAACTCGCCAAATGTCTCTTGGGTTAGCCCAAGTCGTTTTCTTTCGGATTTTAGGCGTTCGCCAAACATTTGATTTTCCTAGATTTTTAAAAATATTTATTCAAATGAATAAAAAAATATTGATTTATTCATTTGAATAAAATATAATGCACGCATACAAGGAAATATCCTTGTAAAAACAGGTTAAAAGAAAGGGTAATTATACCATATTTTCAAGCAAATTGGGAGTTTTTATGACCAGAGAACAGCAGTCAAACCTAATAAAACAAAGGTTGTACTCGCAAGGTATGACTGTCAAAAATTGGGCGTTGGCAAATGGTTATCCAGTAACCGAAGTCTACAAAGTGTTAAATGGCGAACGCAAGGGGCTTTATGGGCGGTCGTTTGAGATTGCTCAAAAACTTGGGTTTTGGGATTTGGATAAATTTAATTCAAATGAATAAATTTGGGGTATAATATGAATGCTTATTATACAGCACAAGAATTAGCAGACTTAGGGTTGCAGTTGTTGCCAAAAACCAAAATGGGCGTATTTAAAAAAGCCAAAAAAGAAAACTGGCTCTCTCGCCCCCGCACAGGTCGTGGCGGTGGCTTAGAATACGCCTTTGATGGTCTGCCAAAAGCGGTGCAAGATGAAATCACCACCAAGCACCTTATGGCACAAGTTAAAGGCGATGCCCCTACCCAGCGTGTCAGTGGTAGCGAAAAAGCCTTGATTGCAACAGAGCGAGATGTGGCGGACTTGACCGACAAAGACCGCACCACGGCGGACAGTCGGCTATTGATGGCTCTATTGGTAACTCGTTATGCAATAGAACAACAATTGCCTAGAACCCGTGCGATTAAACTTGTGTCCAAGCTGTCTCGGGCGGGAGAGTTGCCGACGTACTGGCACGCCAAGACAGACAAGCAAACTGGCTGTTATTCTTTATCGTGCTACACGTGATACATCTTATCATTGCTTTGATACGTTTTATTTAACCACCCCAACCCATCAACCCATGGAGAATGTTATGACTAACCCAACCCCAAACACCCAAACCGCCCCTGAGGGCTATGTGATGAACGCCAAAGGGCATTATGTACCGTTATCGGCTGTCAAAGAGATTGACAAACTGCGTGATGACGTTGTCCAAGACATCATCAGCCGTGCCAAAGAGCTAAGAAGTCAGATGATAGGTGTTAAAGACATCATGTTTAGCAATTTTCATGACTTTGTGGAGCTGTCTGCCCGTGAGTATGATACCAAGATTGGTGGACAAAAGGGCAATGTAAGCCTGCTTAGCTTTGACGGCAGATACAAAGTACAAATAGCTGTCCAAGACAACATCGTCTTTGATGAGCGTCTGCAAGTCGCCAAATCTCTCATCGATGAGTGCTTAAATGAGTGGACACAAGGCTCAGATGACAAAATCAAAGCCATCATCAATAATGCCTTTGACGTGGACAAAGAGGGCAAGATTAACACCCGCCGAGTGCTGTCGCTACGCAGTCTTGACATCAATGATGAGAAATGGCTACAAGCGATGGATGCCATCTCGGACGCCATCCAAGTTGTATCATCCAAGGAGTATATCCGTGTCTATGAGCGAGACAATGACGGCAAATACCAACAAATCACCCTAGATTTTGCCAGTGTATAAGGAGCTAACCATGATACCCAATGCACATAGCCTAAGCATCATCAATAACCCAAGCCGTCCCAAAAACGAGCAGGCGGCACACGCCGAGCGTCTGGGCTACTACGCCCAAGCCAAGCGACTGTGGGGGCAGGTCATAGTAGAGTCCAAAAAAGACAGCCTGCTACGCCACTATGCCAGCATTCGCCGAGCCTTTTGTGAATCGGCCATCAAAAATGGCTACAAACGCCCAGAGTTAAGACTCTAAGGCTCTAAGGCTAAAACCATTAACATCAGGCGTTTAAATCGGGGTAAAAGTCGATTTAAACGCTTTTTTATAAGAGAAATTTGGAGTAAAAAATGAACCCGAAAATCCTAGAAAAAATCAAACATTGCCTTGCTTTGTCCAAGTCAAGCAATGAACACGAAGCTGTCACCGCCCTACGCCAAGCACATGCCTTAATGAAAAAGCATGGTGTGAGCGAAGCGGATATCGCCCTATCCGACATCATAGCAACCAAAAACTCACAAAAACTTGCTCAAAAACCTGCCCTATATCAAGTTGCCCTAGCCCATGTGATAGCTGATATTTTCGGTTGTCAGACGATGATAGGCTACCATGACAACCAAAAGCGAGCGATATATTTTGTGGGTGTGGGTGCAAATGCCGAGATTGCCAATTATGCCTATGACGTGCTATTTAGACAACTAAAATCCGCCCGCCAAACATATATCAAGCAAGAACTATCCCGAGTTCGACTGACCAAAAACAAAACTGCCCGTGCAGACGCATTTTGTATTGGCTTTGTCTCACAAGTCAAAGACTTAACCGCCCATTTGGTTGTGGATAATCCACATAAAGAGATGATTAAAGCCTTTGTCGATAAAAAAACCAATGGTAAGCAAATCCCTATCAATAAAGGCAGTCAGTCAAAAAGTGCAAGAGCAACTGATTATATGCATGGCGTTAGGCGTATCCATCCGTATTGCTACGGGGTAAAAATTGGGCGTTTTTGGGGCAGTTTATCAAACGCTATGCTCAGCCGTATGTCGTGGGTAAGCAAGGCGGATTTAGCATGATTGAGAGCTTTACCGCTAGACTGTTTGAGTTTATCAATGGCGGGGCAACTGGCATTGGGGTAGATGATGACATTAACATCCATCAGCTAAGTGCGGACGGTTCGGCTTTTGAAATGGCAGAGCGTATGGCAAACAGCCGTATCCAAAAGCTTCTATTAGGACGTGTTAAAACGTCAGAGTTATCTAGCGGTAGCCGTGCATCCCAAGAGACAGACGACAAAACCCGCATTGACCGTATCGGCTCGTACTTAGAACTTGCCAAAGAGGCGATAAATCACGCCCTAAACGCCATGATGGCGGTCAATGCCCACTACGGCACGCCCCTTGTGTCGGGTGGGCAGGTGTGGTTTGACTGGAAAAACGAGAAAGCGGTGGATAAGATGCGAGCCGAGCGAGATAAGCTGTATCTGGACACAGGGACGATAGTTTTAACGTCTGATTATTACAAAGACGTGGTGGGCTTTGAAGAACATCACTTTAAGATTGTAGAGCCTAGCCCTGCCACCGAGCCACAGAATATGCCGTTATCCATGCTGTTATCAGATACACATGATGATACAAGCCATAACCATGACGATGATGAGTCGTTGAGTGATAAGCAGATTAAGATTGCCAATGATAAAGCCGAAAAGGTGCTGGCATTGGTTAGAGACGTGGACGACTTTGCAACGTTTCAAAAAAGACTGGCAAACCTTGATTTGACTGATGATGACTTTGTAGATGAGCTTGCCAGACAAAACTTAACAGCTTATGTGGACGGCTTGACAGGCAAGGCCCATGCCGATGGGCAAATGGGGGTATAGCATGCCAGAGATTAACCATGAGCGACTGCCAAACAAAGAAGCCATTGCCAGCTTTGGTGGTAAAGCCCTACTGACTGCTCAGCACCATGCAGAATTAAAAGCGTATGAACACGCCTTAGCCTTTACCGTGGCTCGTATCGCTGATAAGGACATGCTAACCGAAGTCCACAAGGCGATGAAGCAGGCGATAGAGAACGGCACCAGTTTTGCCGATTTTAAAAAACAGCTTAGACCGTACCTTATGGCAAAGGGCTGGCTTGCCCCGACTTTTAAAAATGACAACGTGGACGATGACAAAGAGACGTTTAGAGATTATCAAAAACACCTAGGTCATCGCTTGCGGACAATCTACCATACTAACAAAGCCACCGCCTATGCAGGCGGACAATGGGAACGCATACAGCGTACCAAGGAGTTGTTGCCTTATTTGCAATATATGCCAAGTGTATCGGTAAATAAGCGAGACAACCATAGGCAATTTTATGACATGGTACGCCCTGTGGACGACCCCATTTGGGCAAGTATCATGCCCCCCAATGACTTTGGGTGCAAATGCTGGGTCAAACAGCTTACCAAAACCCGTGCCGAAAAAATCCTAAATGAACAAGCCGAAAAAGGCATCGTCTATGACATTGAAATGGAAGAGGTCAAACACCCCCTAACAGGCGAGATGATGACCGTGCCAAAGGGCGTGCATTTTAGCTTTAATCATAATCATGATAGGCTGACAGCTCTGTTGAAGTTGGCGGAGGAGAAGCATGGTTTGGCGTTTGGGCTTGATGCACAAACTACCCTAAAATCATTTATGGTAAGCTATGCAACACAGACAGGGTTTGTACAAACAGCAGATTTTGGTGGCATTGTCTATCGTGAGTCTGAAAAATTAAGACTTGAACAAGAGCTAAATGGCAGTACACGACCTTTTGAAGGCATGGTGGCAGATGAATGGCAACAAAAGTTTGATGTAGAGCTGGTGCGATTTAACCCTAATATTCACAAAGTCATGTTATCAAATGAAAAAACAGGCACGCCAAAATCCGCAGACTATGCCGTAATTGCCAAAGACAGCGAACCCAAAGACTGGGTAACGATTGATTTTTTATTTGCCTTTGACAACACGCAAGCAAAAGAAATGGCTTACCAAATTTTTGAAAGCAAGAAAAAACGCCATGCTGATGCTTGGGATAGGGTTAAAGACACGATAGATGAACATTTATTGAAGGCGGATATTGTACCAATGGATTTACGCAAAGCAGATGCAAGAATTGCTACAAAAATCATCGCTTATGTGCTATCATTACCCAAAGAAAAACAAAAACAGATTGTGTTTGTTGTGGAGTAATCATCATGACAATGTTATACATTAACGAATATAACCACTCGGATAAGACAGAAAACCTTGCGATAGATTTAGATGACCGCTCTGGTAAGTTTTTATTTGACTTGTTGCTTGACCCTATCTCAAACAGTATGGCAAAACAAGGCGACAATGAGTGGGGGGTAGATTATCAGTTGTGGTGGAATATTGCAGAAAGTCAATCGTTAAATGACCTGCCTAGCGATATTTTTATGCAGGCTTATGGACTTATCCAAAAATCTGACAATCAAGACCTAAAACCTTTCATGCCAGAGATTTTGCAAAAAATGCAAGCCGACCCACGTTTTAAAAAGGTGTAATGATGAATATAGAAAAAGAGTTAATAAAGCAGATTTTTTTGAGCATTTATAATGGCGATATTGGTAGTCTGCATCTAGCATTCAAACAAGCCAAAATCATTGCCGACTGCCTAACGACAGGCTATGTACCCAGTAATGAAAGTTTGTTTAAAATGCTAGATAACCAAGATGATTTTAGACTTTATGAGCGTTAAGCACCCCCAAAACATCAAGATATATCGTAACAATACAATCTTTTGGATTATCTTTTAGCTCTTTGGTGAGTCTTAGATTGTTTTGTGATTGTGGGTTATTGATAATGAGCTTGGTAAGCTCCAAGGCGATGTTCTCGTTGGTTTCGTTGGTGTCTGGATGATTTGACATAAGTTCTCCGTTGTTCTTTGCAATGACCGCCCTATCTGACACATGGGGCGTTTTTTATTATAGCACAGGGGTGAATCCAAAGCCCTACTTTGAACCTGCCCCCAAATTGGGGTTTTTTTATGATTTTTTGACCCCACCGCCAAAACCTGCCCCAAAGATAGCGTTTAAATTTTGCTGTAACCCCTTTAAATTTGTTAGAATAAAATTTTTGCACCCATTGCACCACGTCAATTTTATCACGCCAAAAATCCCCTTAAAATCGCTTATGGGGCGTGCCTGTCTTTTTGGGCTGTCTATACCTACCGCCAAACCGCCATTTTTGGCGAAATCAAGCCCTTTTTACTCTGTCAAAATCGGCTGTAACCCTTGATTTAAACAAGTTTAAACGCTCTTTTAGGGTGCTTTAAACAACATCCCTGAACCCCGTCATCTTATCGCCCCTACTGTCATCTGTCATAATCGCCCAAAAATTGACATATAAGGCAAGCATGCACTACCTACTCACCGAGACCACCCCTGCCACGATTGCCCCTGCCAACCAAACGGACAAGGCAGTCAAACGCACCTTTAATGGCATTGCCAACAGTGGCAAGCCCTTTGTCTATCATGGCGTGCGTGCCATTGCTGATTTATCTGACATCACTTTTGCTGACAAAGTGCCTGCTTTATTGCTCCACGACCGAGACAAGCGAGTGGGCTTTGGCGTGCTGTCTGTGGCTGACAATCAGCTCATCATCAAAGGTGAGTTACTAGATAACGAGCATGGACAAGCCTTAGCCCGTGAGTCTGATGACGGCTTTCCATTCCAGATGTCCGCCCACATCATCGCCGACTACGAAGAGAAGCTGTCGCATGGACAGACGGCGGTGGTCAATGGGCAGACGCTGACGGGCGAGATTACCATTTTAAGAAAATGTCGAGTTTCGGAAGTGTCTTTTACGCCCACAGGCGTGGACAATCAGACCATGGCGATGATTTTATCCCAAACCCACAACCAAAAGGAAAATGCAATGAGCAATCCAAACCCACCCCAAAAAAGCGGAACTGTTGATGAAGCGGTTTTGGCACGCATGACTGAGCTTACCAACCAAGTGCAAGAGCTGACCGAGCAAGTTCAAGAGCTGACCAAAGAAAGAGATGAGCTAAAAGCACAAAAAGCCAAAGCAGACGAACAAGCCAAAACTGCCGAGATTGAAGCTCAGCTATCACAAAAAGGCTTTACCAAAGACAACACAGGCGACTGGCAAGGCATTGATAACGCAACCGTGCAGGTGCTGTTGTCGCTTGATACAGACAAAGCCAAAACCATGATTGGCTCGCTGTCTGCTCCCAAGCAGGGCTTGCCTGAGTACCTACTATCCGAACAACACGGCACAGGGCAATCTACCAATCCTGCCCCAACCAATCCCTTGGTTGCTAACGCCAAAGCACGCAAATAGGAGTTTATCATGTCTGATACCCAAGCAGTCCCAGCCGTCGCTACCCCTGAGCCTACCACGCTCATCACCATAGGCGACATTCTAAAATCCGAAGCCGACCGCCATAGCCGTGAGAACATCACAGCGGACAACATCAAAATTGGTCAATTAGTTCAGCACCCAATCCGAAAAAAGTATCTGGTGGCACTGTCAAACACAAATGCCAGTGGGCTTGTACTGGTACAACCGCATAACTGCGTGATTAACCTAGCCGTCATTAAAGAAGCCGACATCAAAGCCGCTGCGGCATCGGTAGAAAAGTTCATCAAAGAAGGTGATGAATACGGCATTAAGTACATTGGCAAGCCTATCGCTGACACCGCCAGCAGTGGCGTAGGTGTTTAAATACACCACAAACCTACATTAAACCCATTTTAAAAGGAAAAATTATGCCTTTATCAGACAATCAAATCTTTGGCGTAGAGTCGCTGAGTGAAGCCATCAATGAATTGCCAGCCACGCCGTCCATCTTGGGCGATTTGGGGATTTTCAAAAAAGACTTTAAGACCACCACCTATGTGTCGGTAGAACGCAAAGAAAATATCCTAACGCTCGTTGCCAATACGCCCCGTGGCAGTGCGGGCGAGCCTGTCAAATCTGCTCGCCACGCCCCAAAAACCTTTAACATGATGCACCTAGTCAAAGATGACGTGGTGCGAGCCGATGACGTGCAAAATATCCGCTCTTTTGGTTCACAAAATCAGACGCTTGCCGTTGCTGAGCTGGTTAATGACAAAATGCTTGCCATGAAAGCGGACATTGATTACACCATTGAACACGCACGCTTGGGGGCATTAAAGGGCAAAATCCTAGACTCAGACGGTAAAACAGTCATCACCGACAGTTACAAAGAGTTTGGCATGACCCGCAAAACGATTAACTGGGAGCTGTCTAACCCCGCCACCCAAGTTACCAAGCTCATCAACAGCTACAAGCAAGACATTGCCAAGCTACGCCGTGGCGAGTCGGTAACAGGTCATCTGTGCTTGGTGTCGCCTGAGTTTATGAATACGCTCATCGCTCATCAAAGTGTGGAGAAATACTACGCCCGCCACCAAGACGGTCTGCTGTATCGTGAGGGCAATACCGACGTGGAATTTGTCCATAACGGCATTAAGTTTGTGGTGTATGCCGATGAGTTTGAAAGTGGGCTAAAACTTGCCGATGATGAGGGTATTATCCTGCCATTGGGGACACGAGGGGCATTCTTTGAATACTACGCTCCTGCGGACATGAACGCCACGGTAAACACCAAAGCCCTTGCCTACTATGCCATGCGTGAAAAGCTGGGCATGGATAAAGGCTGGGAGCTACACGCCCAATCCAATCCCTTGCCACTGGTGCTACGTCCTGATTTGGTGCAGACCATTAAATTAACCTAATCGTGATGTCGGCGAAATCGGTTTTGCCGGCATATTCCCAAATTAAGGTAAGGCTTATGAAAGAAAATGAAGAAATAACGATTGAAGCAAGGCTACTGACTTTCTTTGAAAAGCACAAGAAATTAAAAAGGCAAAAGCTCCGCTTGATAAAGTAATGAATGCTTTAAGCCAAGATGAGCTGGTAGACAAAAGAAAACTTGCCCTTGCAAAAACCAAACTAGAAGAAGCAATGCTATGGCTGGCTGATAGCTTTGCCCCACAAACACAGGAGTAACCATGACCAAATTCCTATCCGCCCTTGCTGTCGCCTGTATCAGCTCAGGACTACTTAGCCAAAAAGAGCTTGATGATAAAAAGCTATCACAGGACTTTTTGGAAAGCCAAATTGATGAGAGCAAAACCCGTTACACACGCATTGGCGACCGTCTAATGCACTGTACTATTACCACCAAAACAGGCTTTGTGGTTACGGGTGAGGCATTGTGTGCGTCCGCCACCAATTTTGATGAAAAAACAGGTCAAGCCATTGCCTACGACAACGCCTTTGAAAAGCTCTGGCAGGTGTATGGCTTTTTACTACATCAAGCATTAAATGCTGGTTAAATGACAATGTTGGCGAAACAAATGTCGCCAACATATCCCAACTCTTTAATTTATAAGGATAAATCAATGACACAACAAACACAATCCCTGCGGGGGCGTAAATATTCTGGTGATTTGTACGCTCGTAAATACGGCTCATCTGATGTATTTGAAAAAATGGGTAATGTTACCGAATTTACAACCAAAAGCGAAACCGAAAAAGACGAACTTAAAAGCACAGGTCGGGACGACTTTGGACAAGCCATTGAAGTGGAAACCGTGCCACAACCGATTGAAATTTCGCTTAAATTTAACACCTTTGACCGCCACGCCTTAGCCCGTGTGCTGATGGGCGAAGCGGTGGACATTGGCGGTGTGCCAGAAGTTATCAATGAAACTGCTGTCAAAGCGTCTAAAACGGGCTGGATTAAGCTAAATCACAACGACATTGACCCTGAAAACTTTAAGCTGAAAAACAAAAGCAAACAAGACATTGAAAAAGCCAAATACGAGCTAAACCCCCGTTTGGGTATGGTGCGTTTGCTTGACAGTACAGGCATTAATGACGGCGATAACCTACACTACGAAGGCAAAACAAAGGGGCGTAAAGGCTTTGCCATTGATGCCAATACCTTGCAATCAATCCCGCTTGAACTCTACCTAGACGGCAAAGACCGTATCAGTGGCAACGATGGCGTGCTGGAAGTGGCTCACGTTGTTTTGTCGGCTGATGGCGACATCAACTGGTTTGAAGACGGCTGGTGGGAGTCTGGACTAACAGGCACAATCGTCAAAGACGAGGGTAAACCTGCCATGCGGTTTACAGAGTTTGTGGGCTAATCCACGCCTGCCAAAACAAAACCCCATAAAAATGGGGTTTTGTTTATTTTGCAAGATTATCCAAAAAAGCAAGGAGTGCCTGTTTTGCCTTTGGATTGAGATTTTTTAGGTAGTCTATCAGCCTTAAATCATCAGCCGTATAGTTCGCTTGCCAGTTAGGTAGATCGGTTTCTTTTTGTCCAAAAATCAACCAACCAATATCCACATTGTACAAGTCTTTGAGTTTTATTAGAAAACCAACATCAGGTAATCGCTCACCGTTTTCGTAGTGGTGCAAGGAAGTTGAACCAACTTCCAAAGACTTAGCAAATTCTGGTCTTGTTAGGTTGTGGGAGTTTCGGATCTGCCTTAGGCGATTGCCAAAGTCTACTTTTTTTTCATCTTTCATAAAAAAATTCACAAAAAGGTGTTTACAAATTCAAAATTGTGAATTATAATATTCACAACTTCACGATAATGAAGTTATTATATCACATTTATGAATTTTAAACAAACTTTTAGGAGACTTTTATGTCAGAAAATACCCCTTATCATACCCCCCAAGAAGCCAAAGCTTGGCTAAAAGAACAGGGGTTTAGTATCGCAGGTTGGTCAAAAGCCAACGGATTTAGCCCCGAGAGTGTCCGCCAAGTACTGGGCGGTAAAAACAAAATGCTCTATGGCGAAGGTCGCAAAATCGGCAAAGCCCTAAATTTGCCAGTGCCAGAAATAGAATAACGCCTATTTAAACAACTTTTAAAAGCCATTTAAATAAGCGTCTTAACCACGAGTTGCCTGTACTTTAGTCGGTCTCGCAACTCATTAACCAAAAGGAAAAATCCTTATGACTACACAAATTGTACCACAAATCCGCCCCCTTGTCCAAACTTTTCAAGGGAAAATTAACGGTGAAACCCAGCCCCTTGTCAATGCTCGTGAACTGCACGCCTTTTTGGAAAGCAAACAAGACTTTTCAAATTGGATTGCCAAACGCATTGAAAAATATGGGTTTGTAAACGGTAAGGACTTTTCAATAAATTTATTGAAAACCCCCAACGGCGGTCGCCCAACCACCGAATATCATATCACCCTAGATATGGCAAAGGAACTTTCAATGGTAGAACGCTCCGACAAAGGCAAAACCGCTCGCCAGTATTTTATTGCTTGTGAAAAGGCTCTGTTTGCAGACCAAAGCACAGTTAAAAGCCTAATCGCCCAAAACCAAGCCCTAAAAGACGAACTGTTAAAAGCCAATAATGACTACAAGGCATTGGCGGTAATGCACGATGGCGGACTAGAAAACTGGCAAATGGGAATGGCGGTAGGACTTGCTCCAAGTACCGTCAGCAAAAAACTTGCCAAAATGCGAAAACTGGGCTTGATTGGCGAACGCTACGAAGTGGCGGACAATAAAGGGCAATTAACTTTGGGATTGGGGGAATAAGATGGACAATGTAAAAACAGTCAGAGTAATTGACGATGTGGACGAAAGCCTATATCAGTCTTTGGCATTGCTACAAGTGTTGGGGGATTTGGCGTTTTCATATCCTGTCAGCACCAAAACCGTGCAGATTGATGTGTCCAGTCTTGCTACTACGCTGGATATGATAGCAAACAAAATCAGAACCGCCCAACAGCGTTTGACGGATATGCCACGCTAATTTACCCCAACAAAAAAACACCGCTCAAAGCAAATTTGGGCGGTGTTTTTTTTGATAATTTTTAAAAAATAACCCCAATAACTCTTGACTTATTGCATAATTGGGGTTATAATAACCCTACATTCAACAAGCGGAGTTTAAAATGCCCCCAAGTAGCGATGAGATGATAAAGCGAATTACCGAAGACGGTTGGTATTTTGTAAAACAAAAAGGCTCTCACAAGCACTACAAACACCCAACCAAAGAAGGTAAAGTAACAATCCCAAACGGTCGTGAAAACCTACCCAAAGGAACGCTAAAAAGCATCATCAAACAAGCAGGGTTGGATTAATCCAACCCCCCACTTAAAACGGCATTTTAACCCAAAACAATCTTGCAAACAGGAGCGAAATGATGTTATTTCCCATTGCCATTGAAAAACCTGCCAATGAAAACGAATGTTATGGCGTGATTGTGCCAGACATTGCAGGGTGTTTTAGTGCAGGCGATACACCTGATGAAGCCATTAAGAATGCTTATGAAGCCATCAGTTTGCATTTGGCAGGCATGGCAGAAGATGGCGATACACTACCTACCGCCAAGCCCATTTTTTATCATCAAGACAATAGCGAATTTGACGGTATGTTGTGGGCAGTGGTGGACGTGGATATGTCTGCCTTTATGGGTAAGGCGGAGAAAATCAACGTTACCTTGCCAAGCCTACTCATCACCAAAATTGACGAAAAAGTCTTGTCTCATAAATCGCTATACAAAAGCCGTTCTAATTATTTGGCACAATTGGCGATGGCAGATTTGGGGTAGGCTCTGAACCCCGTCATCTTACCCCAACCGTAAACCCCCTTTAAAATCCCCTTAATTAAATTAAGGGGATTTTTTATGAAAAGTTTGGACACTGCCTTAACCATACATGCAGGCGTGAAAGGCATTAACGAGTTAAAACGCCTATCTGATGAGATAAAGGCGACAGGCACGGCAACAGACAGTTTGGACAAAGCCACCGATGAGCTACAAAAGTCATGGAAAGGCTTATCCGCCGATGAGCAGACCAAAAAAGTCAAAGCATTGGGCGATGAGTTTAAACGCTTAAAAAGCATCAGCGATGCCAAAATCGCCCTAGGCATTGATGAAGATAATAAAGCCAAAAAACAACTAGAAGAAGTCCACAAAGCCTACGAACGCCTTAAACTCTCAGGCAAGCTAACAGGCAGTGAGCTTGCTCGTGCCAATGAATTACACACCAAAAAAGTCAAGGAGCTAGAAGAACAGCTGGGCAAAACCACACTCACGGCAAGTGAGATGGCAGGCGAGCTTGGTAAAATCGCAGGCAGTGCAGGTAGCATGGCAGTGGTCGCCAAAGCCGCCATGGAATTTGAGACCGCCATGGCAGGGGTTAAGAAAGTCGTGGACGGCACGCCCGAGCAGATGTCTAGACTCTCTAAAGAAATCAAAGATTTGTCGGTAGAGCTTGGCATGACTGCCACCGAAGTGGCACAGATAGCAACAATGGGTGGTCAGCTTGGCGTGCCGATTGACAAATTGGGCGAGTTTACGACCATGGCAGGTCAGATGTCAGTGGCATTTAGCATGAGTGCTGATGAGGCAGGTAATGCCGCCGCCAAACTTGCCAACGTCTTTAACATGCCCATCGAACAGGTGGGTGAGCTTGGCGATGTCATCAACACGCTGGGTAATAACATGGCAGCCAAAGAGCGAGAGATAGTCGATGCCATGCTCAGAGTGGGTGGCACCGCCCGCCAGTTTGGACTTGCCAAAGAAAAAGTGGCAGGACTGACCGCCGCCATGATTGCCCTAGGCAAACCGCCAGAAGTGGCAAGCACCGCCATCAATGCCTTGCTAACCAAACTACAAACCGCTCAAAACCAAGGGGCGGGGTTTGCCGATGGCTTGCAGATGATAGGCACCAGTGCCGATGAGATGGCAGACAACATCGCCAAAAACCCCCAACAAGCCCTATCAGGCTTTTTAGAAAAGCTAGGACAGCTTGATGAACGTCAACGCTCTATGGTGTCTGTCAAGCTCTTTGGGGCGGAGTATGCCGATGACATTAACCTACTGGTCGGCTCGCTTGGCACTTATAATCAAGCCTTGGGGCTTGCCACGGACAAAACCGCCACGGCAGGGGCGATGCAAAAAGAATTTCAAGCCCAGATGGATACCGCCGCCAAAAAGGTGACTCAAGCCAAAGCCGAACTCATGGCACTGGCGATTAACATCGGTCAGCACCTACTGCCCATCATCAGCACCACAGCCGAAGCGGTGGGCGACATGGCAGGTACACTTGCTGATATTGCCCACGAATACCCGACCATCACTCAGCTTGTTACGCTCATGGGTGGGGCGGTGGTGGCTGTCAAGGCGTTAAATAGCGTGATTGCTCTGACGGGTAGTTTGGGCGGTAAGTCTGCTTTGCAGATAACAACAGGCTTTTTGGGTGCCAAAGGTGCCATCGATGCGACCGCTGTTAGTGCTGACAAGATGAACACTGAGCTTGGCAATGCAGGTGTGCAGACAGCAAGCCTTGCCAAACAAATGACCAGCTTAAATGGCATTATGGGGGCATTAACTGCTTGGACGATAGGCAAAAGCATTGGCGATTGGGCTTATGAGAATAGCAGTGCCGTCCGAGCCATTGGTGATGAGATGGGGCGATTGCTTGCTTATGCAGATGCCATCTTTACCGACCGCACCTTTGATGATGTTCGCCAGAATTTTGAAACGTCTGCTGAGAGTGCCAAACGTTTGGCAGATGAGACAGCGAATGCAAAAACTGCTACCGACAACCTTGCCCAAAGCCAAGACAATGCCACAGACACTGCTCTTGCCCAGTCCCAAGCCAACACCGAACTCATCAACAGTCTTGCCATTGCCAAAGCAGAGCTAGAACAGCTTGAAATACAGCTTGCCAATATGGGCATGGCAGGGCAAAAGAACACGCAGGATTATAAAGACTTACAAACTCAAATCGAAGCGACCAAGACGACCATCAAAAACTTGACCGATGAAGCCCAAAATCAAGGCTTGGGCGAGGCGATTAAAAGCGACCTTGAAAAAGCCAGTGGGGCATTTGGTGCCCTAGGTCTTGACATGGACGAATTTGCCACGGGCATTGACGGCAAAACCAAATCCGCCTTGCAAGGGTTTAGTACGGTCATGAGTTTGGCAGGCGATGATGTCAATAAAATGGCAATGGCTTATAACGCTGTTAAGGCTCAGGTTGGCGACAATGCCAAAGCCCAAACCGAGTTAAACGGGCGACTACTTGAAGCAGTAAACGGCAACAAAGAACTCGCCCAATCCGTCAAAGACACCGCCACCGCCCAACAAAATGCCAAAAAGTCTGCCGATGAACAGGCAAAAGCCCTAGACGCTCTGGGCGTGTCCATGTCCGCCATCAACAGCATGTATGTGCGTGCGGTGAGTTTTCGTCCCGCCAGCAGTGCCGATGTCGTCTCAGACACCGCTAAAATCATCGTCAGTGAAAACACCCAGTCTTATAACTACATCGTCAATCTGCCCCATCCTAGCACGGTGAGCGTACAATACCGCTCACAGGGCAAGTGGTACAGGCTCACCCAAGGCTCACAAACGCACGGCTCGATTAACCTAAACCCCCAAACAGGCACACTCTCCATTACGTGTAGCGAACTGCCCGACATCGGCTCGGCAATCGTCATCTATTGGGGGTCATCTGCCACCTTTATCAAGCGAGCCGACCTTGTGCCAAGCGTTAAAAGTGTCATCAGACTGCCCACCACACCCGACCCATCGTCCATCACGTTATCATGGAGCGGTGGTAGTGCCACGGTCAATGCCCAAGGGGTCATCAGTGGCGATGTCACGGGGCGTTATAGTGACAGCGTACTGACTTTGGATAGTGCCATCACAGGTGTAACAGTCGGCTATAACACGGGCGATAAAATCAGCCAAAATCACCCAACCCCTGCCCGAGACTTGCAGGGCAATGTCAGTATTGATATTGGCGATTTTGTCGCAGGGACGTTGCAACTGACCTATCCTGTCACCGTGGAGGGTTATGATGAGATTGCCCTAGGGGCGGTGATTAGCACCAGTGGGCGTAAAGGGCGTAATATCACCCAATCAGGTGACGGCTCGCACGGCACTTATGGGGCTGGGACGGTCTTTATCACGCTGACCGATGATGGTAAGGGCAATCTGATAGACAGCCACGGCAAAACCGTGGGTAAAATCACAGGGGGTAAGGCGATATTTAACCCTGACACCACGGTGTCCATCCCCAAAGCTAAGTACGGCAAAGATAAAATTGGCGAAAAAGTGTACTCGCAAACAGAGACAGAGCTAACCTGGAATAATATTACCTATGCCACAAAGACGTATCAAGACATCTACCGTACGAGCTTTGCAGGCTTTGACTATGTGCCAGCAGGGGCAACGCTTGCCTCTAATGCCGTCATCACAGCCAGCTATTATGACACACACCCTGCTACCGCAAAGTCTGAGCCTGTGGCGGTTAGCACATCTATTAAGTTTGTCATCAATACAGGTGAGCTAATTATCCCAAGCTCAGTGCGGTTTGTGATGAATGGTAAATCCTACTTTGATAAAGACGGCTCTATATACACTAACTTAAACACCGCCACAGGGCAGGCGGACAAAATAGGAAGCATTGATTATAGTACAGGCGAGCTGATACTCTCTGACCCCATTGGGGCAGTGTCGGTGCAATCTTTGACCACGAGCGTCAGTGCAGGTCGTACCGACTCCATCAGTTTTATCACGCCGTCCGCCCCCATTCGTCCCTCATCGCTGACCATCTCGGCAACCACCCTAGATGGCAAAAAAATCTCTGCCACCGCCAATGCCAAAGGCGAGTTTGACAGTGAGTACATCTTAGGATTGGTGGACGTGGAGTATGGTTTGGCAAGTGTCAAATTTGGCAAATGGGTAAACGCTGACGGCCACGAGAGTGAGAGCTGGTATAACGCTGATGCGGTCGTGGACGGACAAATCTTTAAGCCTGCTCATGTGTTTAGCTCGTCCATTACATACAGTACCGTGGCTTACTCTTATCTGCCTGTCGATAGCACCACCATACGCATTGACACCGTCAGGCTGCCCCAAGACGGACGTGTACCTATCTTCCGCCGTGGCGATACCATCCTTATCACCAACAGCCTAAAACAAGCACTCGGCTCGGCTCACAAGGCAGGTCAAACGATACAACTTGACCGCACCTACTTAGACCGCCTGTGTATTACCGACAGTACAGGCAAGGCGGTCAATGCCGAGCTGTGGGATTATGATTTGGAGGCGGGCAGTATCACATGGACAAGTCCGCTCGATTTGTCCGATTATGCTCTGCCCTTATTTGCCACTTGCACGTGGGAGGAGCGAAACCGCATACACAGCGTAGACATTGACGGTACGCTGACCCTCATCTTTCCGACCAAACGGGATTATCCGTTGGAGGACACTTATGTGGCAAGCGTACTCATCGGCGGTAATTTGCAAGTGCGAGCTTCCGTGCCATTTACCCAAAGAAACTGGACGAATGTGTGGCAAGACGCCCGCATTGGCGACGAGCCATTAAACCGCTTAAATGTCAAAGACTATCCCATTGTCTTGACCGATGACGGGGCAATCGATGAGAAATGGCTGATTAAGTTTACCAGTAGCTCACAGTTTGAGCTGTACGGGCAAACACTCGGCTTTGTGCTAAAAACCGACACCTTACAAGACTTAGCCCCAATCAATCCGTCCACCAAAAAGCCCTACTTTACCATACCCAAACAAGCCTTTGGGGCTGATACCCCATGGAGCGTGCAAGAAGTGGTACGGTTTAACACGTGGGGGACACTGCTACCTGTGTGGGTCATCTGTGCCGTCCAGCCGTCAGCGGACAACCCTAAGGGGTCAGACGGCTATACGCAGGTGTTGTTTGGCGATACGACCGAGATTTAAAGCGGTTTTAAGTGTATTTTAATGTTAATTAATCAAGCTTTAAAGGATAATTTATGAGCTATTTAAATCCCATCACCCTAACCCCCAAACTCTACCAATCCACCGACCTACAAGCCCCACAGCTCACAGGGGCGATGGGCGATTATAAAAGCGTGTGGAAAGCCTGTCTGGTAACAGGCTACGGTAATAAGGCAGGGGCAGGATTTATGCTTGACAACGAAACCGACCATTCGTGTGATTTTATCAGTCCGAACATCATGATGGACAAGTTTGGTGTGGAGGAGGATAATTCGGCATATAAGCCTTATTATTATAATGACACAAATAAGGCATCGCAATGGGCTAGCAACACACAAAAATCACACGCCAGAAATCCAAGCTGGACAATGTTAGTCTGCGAACTCGGTGTGTATTTTGTCATTACCACAGATGGCATGAGCCAAGTGGGGTATTTGGGTCTCATTAAATCAGCGATTAATGATAATAATATTAACTTTGTACGGCTAAATATTGGGAACTTATCAAGTTCTAATTACAACAGCTTTTTAGGCAGTCTTAAAATTGGCAACTATACCAACGCCCGTATCTTATCTAATGGCTATGACTTAGTAAAATCGCTCAAAAAAGACTTCTTGGTTAGCCTAGTCTCTGATGTCTTTTGGCGACAAGATGGGGCATTGCTCGGCTCTCAGCCCGCCTTACTGATACAAAACAGTCTGACTTTGCCAACGGATATTCAGATCACCGAATATCAAGGCAGACCTGTGTTGTATATATATGTGGTCAATGGTACAAATAGTTATTACCAAGCCAATTATAGCTTTGGGGTGATGATTTACTTAGACTACTGGGAGTACTAAATGCAAGTACACAGCAAAGCAGATGTGGCTCTTGCCCTACCTAATGTGGGCTACATCGCAGGGGATAATGACGGTATTGTAACAGTGGGCGGTGTCCCTGCCCGCCGTGAAATGGTGGTGTTTAATATGGATTTGTCGGTGCATTCACGCTTTTACAGTCTTGACAACGGGCATTATCTGATTAACAATCTTGACCCAAATCAGCAGTATCTCATCATGGCACGAGACCTGCCCCCATCCGATGGGGTGGAGCGTTACGAACCTGCCACTTGGGATTATGTAACCCCCATGAGCGACAAAACCCAAGCCGAGCAAATGGAACTGTGGCAGTCATGGCAGACCTGACCCGTGATAAATTGCCCTTGCCACTGACACGGCGGATAAGCGACAGACCACCGTCCGACCGCTTACCGCTTACCCTAAATCGTAAGTTAAGCACGCTGGATGTGGTCTTGCCAACACCGATTGACCCAACACCTAAGCCCACTGACCCAACCCCAAAAAGACAAAACCCTGTCATGGCAGAGTTTGATAGCCTAATATCTGACCCACAGGGCGTGAATATGGGCAGACAAGTGAGTATAGCAAGTGATGAGGTGGCACGGGCGTATAGTGTGGTGTATGGTGATACGCTAACAATGGCTTATGGGCGTGATATGTCTACTCGTCATTTTGCCCCTGTTGCTAGTGGGGCAGATAGTGCTATGGGTACGCCTTATCTGATTGGCAGTGTCTATCAGCACACATGGCAAGCTCTCATGGCACTTCACCACGCTCATCACATCAGCGTGAGCGATGGTGTGGGACTGTTTAGTTGTAATCTTGTCAAATATGGGGCTAAGGGCTATTTGCAGGGCGGTACGCAGGGCAATTTATCAGACGTGGCAGGACTATTTGGCGATAACACCCACCAAGCAGGCAGTACGCTGATTGCTCGCCCTAGCACACACACGATAACCCACAGCACTCCTGTGCCATGTCGTTATTATCCTGTGCCAGAGCCTGAGCCTGACAAGCCCGTCTCGTATTGTCGTATCAGACCACCATCTGACCGCCTGCCACTGGCTTTAAGACGCAAACGAGGCGAGCACCCTGCGGGTGCCTTGCCCCTACCGCTTATTTGTTGGCATGACTTACCACCGACTGCCACCCCCAATTTAGGAGCTTATATCGTGCATAATACCATCACTGCAACCATCGGTGGGGTCAATGTAAATCCCTTGTCATTTAGCATTAAGACCGACATGGACAGCTTTTGTTGGCAAGGACAAATTGAAATCCCCACCAAAGACTTTGATAAAATCAAAGACAAGCTAGGCAGCCGTGGTAATGAGCCGATGATTAGCGTGGTCATTAACAACCACCGCTTTGTCATCATTGCTGAGGAGCTTAGCAAAAACCGCTCATTTGTCAATCACAGCTACACGTTATCAGGACGAAGTGTTACCGCTCGCCTGTCAGCAGACTATGCGACAAATAAACAAGGCGGGTTAAATCAAGCCCTCTACGCCAGTCAGCTTATCATGAGTGCGATGGTAAATACAGGCATGACGGCAGAATATCAAGCCCCTGATTGGCTGATTAAAAAAGGGGTATATAGTACCGACAAAACCCCGATGGGGGTAATACATGATGTGGCAGAGGCGTGTGGGGCGTTTGTGTATTCGCATCCGCACGAGCCAAGCCTTGTCATTAAACCTCGCTACAAAGTGCCTGCGTGGAAGCTTGCCACGGCTGAACCTGCTTTAATCCTTGCTCTTGACCCTGTAAAAAGCATCAGTGAGCAACAAAGAGTAAGTCCTCTTTATGATAATGTGTGGCTGACCAGTACAAGCCGTCTTGATAACGTCTATCGCAGACAGTCGGCACGCATGACAGAGGCACCCACACAGTCTGACGAGCTATTGACCGACCAAATCGCCACCATTGCCAAAGGCGTGCAAATACTGTCAGAATCAGGCACGCACATGGACATGACGGTAACGACACGTTGGGCGGATAAATACGGCTTGCCCCTTGCGGTGGTGGGCGATGTTTGGCAAATCAACGATGACGGCGGTTATAAGGCAGTGGTGGTCAGTGTTGAGGTGCAGGTCAAGGTGGAAAATGGCGTGCCGACCATTTGGCAGGTGGTAGGGCTTGATAGGTATATGGGAAATTAATAGCCGATTATATTATACATTAATGCTCTAAAAAGTCAATAATTCAAAGGCAAAAAAAATGAATTTATATCAAACATTTAGCAAGCTCTTTGCCACACCCAAAGGCGTGGCACAAATCACAGGTCAAAAGGGGCAAGGCGTGGTGGTCGGGCAGACACTCGGTGGGGTGTTTGTCGTGCTAAACGGACAGGCAGAGGTGGGCGATATGGTCTATTATGACCGACAGACTCATGAAATCACAGGGCAAGCTCCGCAGGGGGAGCGAGGGGAGTTTGGGGTGTAAGTTTGTTAGATTAATATCTGCATACTGTGATAAAAATATCTGCATAATTGAGTTTTCTTTATGCAGAAATTTTTGCGATTTTATGCAGATATTTTTGCGATTTTACAGATGGTTATGTTTTTAAATGCTAAATCTTACCATGACATTGCTTATACTTTAAGCCACTACCGCAGGGGCAGGGGGCGTTACGGTTGATATTGGCAGGGATAAAGACATCATCGATGCTTTGGGGTGCTGTGGTATCGCTCACATCTGCCATGCTTTGGTTGGTGTCAGTGCCAGTATTGGCGTTGGTATTAGTGTTGGTATTGACGTGACCGTTTGGCGAAAGGTTCGGCATGGATGCCGCACCGCCCAGACTGACCGTGATACGCTGAACGTTTTGGGTGGCTCGTGGGCGACTCTCATCGGTGACAATCTCGCCTTCTAGCCCCATGTCATTATGCTCGAAATGCAGTCGCATCATCTCGGCTTGACGGCGACGTTCTTCTTCCATTTGGGCAATCTCTTCTGGGGTTGCGATATGCACCCGTGCCAAGTCCTGCACCACGTCTGATTTAATCGCCCCAAGCATGGACTGGAACAAATCAAAAGATTCACGCTTGTACTCTTGCTCAGGATTCTTTTGGGCGTAGCTACGCAAATGAATGCCTTTACGGAGCTGATCCATTTGGGTCAAATGCTCTTTCCAATGGCGATCAAGGTTACGGAGCATAAAATCACGCTCCAATCGGGCAGCGTTTTGCTCGCCCATAGACTCACGTTTTTTCTGATAATGGGCGATGGCAAAATCAATAATCTTAGCACGCAAGCCCTCTTCATCAAGACGGCGGTCAGCATCTAGCCAATCATTAATCGGCATATAATAGCCAAAGGCGTCCTCAATCTCATCTTCTAGCCCGTCAATGTTCCACTGGTCATCGACCGAACCCTCTGGCACGAACTGCGTGATAAGAGCGTTATACACCTCATGGTGCATAGCTTTGATGGACTCTTGTAAATCAACCTCTTCTAGCAAGCCATCACGCTGTCCATAGATAACCTTACGCTGTTCGTTAGCGACATCATCATATTTTAGCAAGCTTTTGCGAGCGTCAAAATCACGAGCTTCTACCTTTCCCTGTGCGTTCTCAATCGAGCGAGACACCATTTTATGTTCAATGGCTTCGTCCTCTTTTAGCCCCATGGCACGCATCATCGACACCACACGGTCGCCTGCAAAAATCCGCATCAAGTCATCTTCTAATGACAAGAAAAAGCGAGACTGACCAGGGTCGCCTTGTCGCCCTGCACGCCCACGAAGCTGGTTATCAATGCGGCGTGATTCGTGGCGTTCAGAGCCGATGATGTGCAGACCCCCTGCCGCTTTGACCGCTTCGTTGCGAGCTTGCCATTGGCTTTGTAACTCGCTCTTTTGGGCATCGGTGAGTGCGTCCAAATCCTCTATCTCCGCCTGCCAGTTACCACCTAGGATAATATCCGTACCACGGCCTGCCATGTTGGTGGCAATGGTTACCGCAGACGGTCTGCCTGCTTGGGCGATGATTTCGGCTTCTCGTTCGTGCTGTTTGGCGTTTAGGACGTTGTGTTTAATGCCAGCTTGGTCAAGCAAATACGACAGCTCCTCACTTGCCTCAATGGTTGCCGTACCGACCAGCACAGGTGCGCCCTTGGCAGTGATTTGGCGAATCTCACGGATAATCCCTTGATATTTGCCCAATTTGGATAAGAAAATTTGGTCGTTTAAATCCACACGAGCAATCGGACGGTGCGTTGGAATGATGACCACATCAATGTCATAAGTCGATTTAAACTCCGCCGCTTCGGTATCTGCTGTCCCTGTCATGCCAGAGAGCTTGTCATACAGACGAAAATAGTTTTGGAACGTGGTGGTCGCCATGGTTTGGTTTTCGGCTTGAATTTCCACGCCTTCTTTGGCTTCTACCGCTTGGTGTAGCCCCTCGCTCCACCGTCTGCCCGGCATGGTACGCCCCGTATTTTCGTCCACAATGACAATCTCATTATCATCAGAGATGATATAATGCACGTTTTTAATAAACAGATGATGAGCCCTAATCGCCGCCTGCACATGAGCCAGTAGAGGCAAGCGAGCAGGACTGTATAGGCTTTCGTTTTCGCCAAGCTCGCCCACTTCCACCAAAAAATGCTCAATTTTCTCATAGCCCTTTTCGCTAATCTCAATGGCTCGGTTTTTCTCATCAATCCAAAAATCCTCCGCCACGTTGTTTTTATTATCCTCTTCGTTGTCGGATTTTTTTAGGCGGGGAATGATGTTGTTAATCAAGGCATACAGATGAGCCGAGTCCTCGGCTTGCCCTGAGATGATGAGCGGTGTCCGAGCCTCATCAATCAAAATACTGTCAATCTCATCGATGATACAGTAATTGAGCGGACGCTGTTTTTTCTCATCTTTGCTAAACACCATGTTATCACGCAGATAATCAAAACCGTATTCGTTATTGGTGCCATAAGTGATGTCGGCACGATAAGCATCAAATTTCTCATGGGGGGGCTGTTGGCTATAAATCACGCCCACCGTCAGCCCCAAGAAACTAAACAGCCCACGGTTTAGCTCAGCATCACGCCCTGCCAGATAGTCGTTCACGGTTACGACATGCACGCCCTTGCCACTGATGGCGTTTAGGTACATGGCAAGGGTTGCCATTAGGGTCTTACCCTCGCCCGTTTTCATCTCGGCAATCTTACCCTCGTGCAAGGTCATGCCACCGATGAGCTGGACGTCATAGTGTCTCATGCCGTTCACACGTTTGGACGCTTCACGGCACACGGCAAACGCCTCGGGCAAGAGCTTATCAAGACTCTCACCATTGGCGTGACGGCTTTTAAACTCATCGGTTTTTTGGCGTAGCTCATCATCAGACAGTGCTGAGATTGTGGGTTCAAGGGCGTTAATCTTGTCCACCTGCCTTTGCATACGCTTTAATTCACGTTCGTTTTTGGTGCCGAATACAGCACTGATGGCTTTTGTTAACATGGTTTTTTTCCAAATTGCACAGGGCAAAATATTTTATAACAGCAACTTTAATTAGGGCGTGTTGAACTTTTATATTTGCAATGAAAAATGAGAAAAATCGCACGTTTTTCAAGGAAAAAACTTGAGGCTGTGAGTTTTCTATCAGGCAAGTTTTTATTATGAAAAACATCCGACCACTTAATCTGATAAATCTTAAGATTTTAACTTAATTTTAAAAATTAAGTGGTCGGATAGCCATTTTTCATGCAAAAACGATTAGTTTTTCTAAAATATGTCTATATTGTAAATAGTGTTATAAAGGGTAGGCACGCCCTAGTAATACAATCAAATTATATGGTAGTCAATTTTAAAAAATCAACCAATCAGCTCACCAAATGCCTTATCCGCACACACAAGTGTCCGCTCAATGTCGTCATCGGTATGGGCGATGGACATAAAGGACGCTTCAAAGGCAGACGGAGCAAGGTATATGCCCTGTTTTAGCATGGCATGGAAAAACTGGTTAAAGCGTTTGGTGTCGGCGCATGCCACGTCATTAAAGTTTTTGGGCAATTCTTTGGCAAAAAACAGCCCAAACATACCGCCCACATGACAGCTTGCAAAATCTATGCCGTGTTTGTCGGCAAGTGCTTGTAAGCCGTTTACCAGTTTGGCAGTTTTGGCGGTCAATTCTTCATAAAAATTCGGACGAGTTAATTCATCAAACATCGCCTTACCTGCACGCATGGCTAAGGGGTTGCCAGACAATGTCCCTGCTTGGTAAACACCGCCCAAAGGAGCGATACATTCCATAATCTCACGCTTACCGCCAAATGCTCCCACAGGCAAGCCAGCCCCGATGATTTTGCCAAAGGTGCTAAGGTCGGGGGTAATGCCAAAATGGTTGCTTGCTCCACGCAGTCCCACACGAAAGCCCGTCATCACTTCATCAAAAATCAACACCACCCCGTGCTTGGTGCAAAGCTCACGCAGGGTGTTATGAAATTCTTGGCTTGGGATAACCATGTTCATGTTGCCCGCTATCGGCTCTAAAATCACGCACGCAAATTCATCGCCAAATTTGTCAAAGGCAGAACGCAACGCATCAATGTCATTATAAGGCAAGGTTACGGTATGCTTGGCAAAATCAGCAGGCACGCCCTTGGATGTCGGCTCGCCAATGTCCAGCATACCAGAGCCTGCCTTGACAAGTAGGCTATCTGAATGCCCATGATAGCACCCTTCAAATTTGACAATCTTGTCTCGCCCTGTGTAGCCACGAGCCAGACGAATGGCACTCATGGTCGCCTCCGTCCCTGATGACACCATGCGAACGAGCTCAATGTGTGGAATAATATCGGCAATCAAATCCGCCATGGTCGTCTCAAAGGGTGTGGGAGCCCCAAAGGACAAGCCGTCATCACAGGCGAGCTTTACCGCATCGATGACCTTGGGGTGAGCATGTCCCAAAATCATGGGCCCCCACGAACCCACATAGTCGATGTATTCACGCCCTTCGGTGTCGTACATATACGCACCCTTGGCACGGCTCACGAACACAGGCGTACCGCCCACTCCTGCAAAAGCGCGCACGGGCGAGTTTACACCCCCTGGAATGTGGCGTTTGGCTTTTTCAAATAAGACTTGGTCGGCGGTAAGTGTCATGGCAGTTCCTATATTATTAATAAAAAGAAAATGAACAAATCAGCCTATTTTATCATTTTTTGGCATGACTGTCTGATTTGATTTTGCTTAATGGGTGTTTGGTAAGAGATTGGAAATATTCATTCGTTTTGTTAAAAATAGAAATTTACAAAAATACTGATGAATTTTACACAAAAATGCTATTTTTTATTTAAATTTTTCAAAAAAACCGATATAATAGTACAACAAATAACACAAAAAATATTTATCGTAATATTTATTTACATAAAATTACAATAAATTGAGCAAAAAGCAAACATCAGTACCACGGAGATTTGACATGGTCATGAGCATGAGCCCCAATGATTTTGTCAATAAGAAATCAGTTGCCCCCATGAATGACAACAAACACCCCACCAAGCAAGAGCTTGACACGCTGACCGTCCAAAATATGGACGACAAAAAGCACGACTCGCCCCTTGTGGCGTTTTTAAAAAAACACCAAACCTTTTTGACACTCCAATGCGTGCTACTTATTTTGCTTGGGGTAAGTTTTTTATTTTGGTGATTTAACACTGGCAAATCTACCCCAAAACCCTGCCCAGTCGCAGGGTTTTTTATAAAGCTAGATTTTGCTTTGATGTAAATTCCCACCGCTCGCCTGTGATGGGGTCGTTAAATACAAGGTGTTTGGCAAGTAGTTGCAAAGGATTGATAAAGTCATCTTTGGGTTTATGACGGACTGATGGATAATAAGGGTCATGACAGATGGGTATGCCAAGATGGTTTAGATGAACTCTTAACTGATGAAGTTTGCCCGTCGTAGGGCGAAGCTCGTATTTGGCAAGGTCGCCTTTGACCGCCAAAATATCAATGTGCGTGTGGGTATTGGCAGGTTTGTCAGCATTGACACGCATGACATAAAACGGCTCGCCACGCTCCAAATGCAAGCGAACATCTATCGGAATTATTAAGTTATGATTAACAGTGGCGATGGCGTGATACACTTTGGTAATGGCATGATGAGCAAATAAGGCTTGATACTGATGGCGTGTGGCGACATTTTTACTGATGAGTATCAGCCCTGCCGTCTCTCTGTCTAGCCTGTGAATGGGGGACAAATCGGCATTGCCCGTATCAGCTTTTAGGCGAGCAAGCAGGGTCTGTTTGACATAACTGCCCGATGGCGTTACCGCCAAAAAATGGGGCTTATCTACCACCATGAACTCATCATTTTCAAAGAGAATCTGATGATCAAACGGCACGGCAATCTCATCTTGTAGGGCTCGATAATAATAAATCGTCCATCCATGCACATAAGGCGTCTCTGCCGTCAAAGGGGCGACACCGCCTGTCATCTTATCTGAAATATCTCCCCAAACATCGCCACTGTCAAAGCGTGCCTGCCACTCATCAGGGCTGATGTGGGGGAATTTTTGGCATAAAAACGCCAGTAGACTCTTGGGCTGATTGTTTAATTTTTCTAAATAAAGACAACTTGGAGAAATACCGTCTTTCATGGGCAGTGTGGTGTGGGGCATGGTGTGTTTTTTTGATTACGTTATCTTGACGCCATTTTATCATATTTATGATAGCGTGATGAGCTTGACATATCTAAATTTATAGATATAATAATATATTATTTTTAGATTATCTGTATTCATGAAATCCACCGACATTTTTAAAGTGCTTGCCAACGATGTCCGCTATCAGATTTTGCTGTGGCTCAAAGACCCTGCCATGCATTTTGGGGCGGACGCTTTACGCTGTGACGAAACGGGTTTTGACGGTGGGATTTGTGTGGGTGTGATTGCCGACAAATCAGGGCTTGCCCAGTCGGTGATTTCAAGCTACTTAAATAGCCTACAACAAACAGGGCTAATAGAGAGCAAACGCCTTGGCAAATGGACGTATTACCGCTACTGCCCAAGCGGTGTGGACGGCTTTATCCGCCAAGTGCATGATGAGATTGGCAGGTTGTCTCATTAAAATAATTTGCCTTTTGCGGTGTGTTGATAATTGAGCGAATACGATTTGCCCCCACCCATCCATTTAATCAAATAGCCCCAAAAATTTTGCCAAAACATATCTAAATTTTTATAAATGTAAAAGCGAGAAAAACCATGACCGATTTGTCTATTTTAAATCTAGCCCCCTTACGAGACGGCGAGACTTTTAACCAAGCGATTGATAATTTGGTAGAGCTTGCACAGCTTGCCGAACGCACAGGCTACACTCGCTACTGGATTGCCGAACACCACAATATGCCCTATATCTGGCAAGTTCCGCCACGAGCCTACTTATCCAGCGTGTGCTTGACAAGACAAGCACAATCCGAGTCGGGTCGGGCGGTGTCATGCTCCCCAATCATTCGCCCTTTGTCGTTGCCGAACAGTATGGCACGCTGGCAAGCCTATATCCTGACCGTGTAGATTTGGGGCTTGGGAGAGCCCCTGGTACTGATCCTGCCACCGCCCGAGCCATTCGCCGTCATCAAGATGAGTTTGCGATGAGTTTTCCTAGTGATATCAAAGAGTTGCAGTTTTATTTTGGCAATGACGACAGCGACAAAGTTCGAGCCTACCCTGCCAAAGGGCTAAACGTGCCACTGTATATCTTGGGTTCCAGCCCTGAGAGTGCGTATTTGGCGGCAGAGCTTGGTTTGCCTTATGCCTTTGCGTCTCATTTTGCCCCACGGTTTTTGGTGCAGGCGGTGGAGATTTACCGCAGGGAATTTAAGCCATCTGACGTGCTTGACAAGCCCAAAGTTATCGTTGGGCTAAATGCCATTGTTGCCGATACCGACAGCGAAGCGAAGCTCCTTTCTACCACCAGTTTGCAGTTTCTCTTAAACGTGGTAACAGGCGAACGCTCAGGCATGAAACCGCCTACCTCTGACATCGAGAGTCGTATTCCACCGCATACCCTATCTATGGCAAAGAGCATGACGGCATGTAGCGTGATTGGCTCGCCACAGACGGTCAAAGCTCAGTTAGAGCAATTACAAAGCCGAGTCAATGCCGATGAATTTATGGCAGTAAGCTATATTTATGACAAAGACAAACAAGCTCGCTCGTATGAATTGCTTGCTGATGTGGTAAAAGGTTGATGTTTTAAATAAACTTCCTGTAAAACTAGTTTTCCGTCGCCCTGAGCTATGCCTGCGGGTAGCGGAAAACCATTATGGGCAGGCATAGCTCACCACGAACGAAAAACCGTAGTACTTTTTCATTTTATAGAGTGTATTTGGATAAAGAACCCAAAATCCAATACATGTTACAAGGGCGAATGTGATTCGACCCTACCGTTCAATTTAAAAACACCAATTTATCAATTAACCATTTTATTTTAAAGAGAAAAATTATGAATGACACCACCCCACTTTTTACCCCGTTTACCCTAAATAATGGCGTAGAAATCAAAAACCGCCTTGTCGTAGCCCCAATGACCCACCATGCGTCCAACCCTGACGGCACACTGTCCGATAAAAAGTGGGCGTTTTTGGCTTATTTATCACAGCGGCGACTTTGGTACACCCAAGCGGTAAAGCCTTTGTCAGGCAACCGTCCGCCTATAATGAGAGCCATTTGGCAAGCCTGACCGAAACCGCCAATATCATCAAAAAAGGCGGTGCAAAAGCGATTTTGCAAATTCATCATGGCGATTATCAGTCGCTTGCCCAGTTTGGCGAAGTCATCGCCCCGTCTGACACGGATAACGGCAAACAGTCCGCCAAAGCCATGAGCGTGGACGAGATACAGGCGGTCATCACAGGCTTTGGCATGGCAACCGACCTTGCCATACGAGCAGGGTTTGATGGCGTGGAGATTCATGGGGCGAATAATTATCTTATTCAGCAGTTTTTCTCACCCCAAGCCAACAAGCGAGATGATGAATGGGGCGGAAGCTTGGAGAACCGCTTGCGTTTTCAACGGTCAATGAAACAAAAGCCAAACACAACAAGGCAGAATTTATCGTAGGCTATCGTTTTTCGCCAGAAGAAGCAGGCGATGATGGTTTGACAATGGCGAACACGTTTGATTTGATTGATGCTCTGGTAGATGAGCCTTTGCAATATTTGCACGTCTCGTTGTGGGATTTTTATAAAAAGGCAAGACGTGGGGCGGACACCAATTTGACTCGCATAGAACAGCTCCATGCCCGCATTGGTGGCAAGTTACCGCTCATTGGCGTGGGTTGTCTGCTCTCTGCCGATGATGTGGTACGTGCGTATGATACAGGCTGGGCAGAATTTATCGCTGTGGGCAAGGCAGTACTAACCAATCCCAATTTTGCCACACTATTAAAGACAGGCGACACCGACAAAATCGCCACGCACATCGACCCCGAGCGTAATAACGACATCTACAAAATCCCAAACCAGCTTTGGGCGTATCAGCAAAAAGGGCTTGCCTATCTACCGCCATTAAAGGGTAAAGAATGGCAACCTTTGGATATATAATCAAATAAGGGCGAAATGATTCGCCAATCCAATCTTTTATTTTTATAAACCCAACTCGGAGACACCCATGACAAATTCACAAGCAATTCATTTGGACGATTTAAACCTTGATGAGCTGGACTTTGATACCATGCTTGGCGATTTGGCGGACGTGAGCGTGGTCGGCGGATTTGATGGCAACAATGATGACGGCTGTGAAGGCGGTGCGTGTAAGATTTAGATTACCCAAATCTTTTGACGATTTAATCAGGTCTTGGAATACAAGAGCTGATTAAATCACTTTAAAATCAACAATCATTACTTCCAAATACGCTACCCAAATGATAAAAACCTTGCTATACTAACCTTATGGCAATTATCATAACGTAAATCATGAGCGACAACACCAATAATCAAAACTGGCAAGAATTTCAAGAACTTAGCAATCAACGCATCTTATCAGAACAGCCTGATAATACAGTCACCACCAGCACAATCAAACCACACCAACTCACACCTTCGGAACAAAATACCGCAGTTTTTGATACGCAAGGCATGGCACTCATCTTTGGCATTGGGGCTTTTATCATTTCGCTTATCTGTCTTTATACTGTTCTTAAAAACTCCAAAAACAACCAACAAGACAAACCTAATAAACCAAGAATAAAACGCAAAAGCTCAACTCCGTTTGGCATTCGCCCAGAATTTTTGGAAGAAGCCAAAGGTGAAAGACAACACCGAATTACACAGCGTAAAAAATACGGAATATTTGACAAAGACGGGAAACGCTTAAAATAAATGCCTATTGTCACTTTTGATTGATTTTTCATTGATTATTTCCGTCATAACCCACACAAACAGCAACAAGCAAAAAACAGTAAAACCCCCATAAATTTGTTATAATATTCTTTTAACTTGAAGAATAACAACATGAAACTGACCAATTATAGCGATTATGCCCTGCGTTCTTTGATTTATCTGGCGGTAACGCCCAAAGATGGTGGGCTTGCCAACATTGACGACATCGCCCAAGCCTACGACATCTCAAAAAGTCATCTCACCAAAATCATTCATCAGCTGGGTAAATTGGGCTACATTGAGAGCGTGCGTGGCAAAGGTGGGGGCATTCGCCTAGCCAAAGACCCGAGCAAGATTAACATCGGGCGACTCATTCGCCATACCGAGAGCGATTTTGGCATATTAGAATGCTTAGATGACAACTCCAAAAACACAGACGGCAAAATCAGCTTAGTCAATATCGGCGATGATACCAACAGCTGTATCATCTCGCCTGCCTGCCTTTTAAAGGGCATGTTTTATAAAGCCATGCTTGCCTTTGTGGCGGTGCTAGATGGCTACACCCTTGCTGACGTGCTGGCCAATGACAAAGAGTTATTGACACTTCTGGATAAAAATATGGGATAGGTATTTGTAAGCATATGCTGACAAAACTTTGCGATTTTTGCGTATTTTCTTATGGTCGTCATTTTGGCATAATACATCCATCAGCAAGGAGATGGCAAATGGATAAGCCAACATGGATGAACGCTGATATTATGGATAAACCATGGAACACCGCAAGTAGCAAAACCACATAACAAAAGCCACAAATACCCCCATTTGTGGCTTTGTTTTTGTTGTTAGATTTGTACATGACAAAACAAAGGTGGGCAACCCCACCTTTATTCTTAATGACTAACCCAAACTATTTAAGCCCCGCCTGCTGTAACAACGCCCCAAAACTTCCTACTTTGGCAGGTTCGTTTTTAGGTTTGTTAAATTCACGTTTTGGCTTATTATTGGGCTTGTTGTTTGGTTTGGTATTTGACTTGTCTTTAAATTCTTTATCCGCTTTATCGGACTTTGAGACGTCTTTTTTGTCAGGCGATTTCATAGACAGTCCAATGCGACCTCTTGGCTCGTCCACCAACAGCACACGCACTTTGACGATGTCTTGGGGTTTGACTATGTCCGCAGGGTCAGCCACAAAACAGTCGGACAGCTCAGAGATATGCACAAGCCCGTCTTGGTGTACGCCAATATCCACAAAACAGCCAAACGCAGTTACGTTCGTTACCACACCTTCTAGCTCCATGCCGATTTGCAAGTGCCCCATTTCGCTCACGTCATCACGGAATTTGGCGGTTTTAAATTCGCCACGGGGGTCATGGGCAGGTTTGGCAAGCTCGGCAAGCACCGTGGCAAGCTGGCTAAAATTGTCCGTGCTGTCATTTAGCGATTTGGCAAGGGTCTCGTTGCCCAGCACGTCCGACAGCGATTTGTCCGCCTTACGCAAAATCTCATAAACAAGTCCATAACTCTCAGGGTGTACGCCTGTTGCGTCTAGTGGCTCAGTGCCGTCTTTGATACGCAAAAATCCTGCCGACTGCTCAAAAGTCTTTACGCCCAAGCGTGGTACGGCTTTTAGCTCTTCACGGTTTTTGAATACCCCATTGGTACGGCGGTAGTTCACGATTTGTTGGGCGACATTTTTGTTCAGCCCTGCGATATGGGCAAGAATAGCAGGGCTTGCCGTGTTCACGTCCACGCCCACTGCATTCACACAGTCTTCGGTTACTTTGTCAAGGCTAGATTCTAGCTCGGCTTGATTGACATCGTGCTGATATTGCCCCACGCCGATTGCCTTTGGCTCAACCTTGACAAGCTCGGATAAAGGGTCTTGCAATCGTCTGGCGATAGACACCGCCCCACGCACCGACACATCAAGCTCGGGTAGCTCGTAACTTGCAATCTCACTTGCCGAATACACGCTCGCCCCCGCCTCACTCACCACCACCGCTTTGGCAGATAGGCTGTTCTCGCTAATGACCGACCTCACAAGCTCGTCCGATTCACGGCTTGCTGTGCCGTTGCCAATGGCGACAAGCTCCACGCCATAATCAGCAATGAGTTTGGCAATCACCGCCTTTGCCTTGTCGGTCGTGGGGTCGGTAAAGGGGTACACGGTATCGGTCGCCACGACATCGCCTGTGCCGTCAATCACCGCCATTTTTACACCATGACGGATACCAGGGTCCACGCCTAGAATGACTTTACGTCCAGCAGGGGCGGTCATGAGTAGGTGTTTTAGGTTTTGGGCGAATACGCCAATGGCGTGCGTCTCAGCGTCCAGTCGTCTTTCGGTCAATAGGCGATGCTCTATCTGTGGTCGCCATTTGGCATTCCACAATCTGTCTGCCGTCTCGCTCAAAAACTGCCCACGCTCGTCCGTATCGCTCGCCCCAAAAGCGGTTTTGATTTGATTGACAAACGGCTCATCTTCGCCAAGCACGGATAGGACAAGCACGTTTGCCTGTCTGCCACGAAGCATGGCAAGTAGGCGATGATTGGAGAGCTTGGCAAAGGTTTCGGTATGGTCAAAATAGTCTTTGAATTTCTCGCCTGCTTCTCGTTTTTCTTCACCCACAAGCTCTGAATGAATGCTTGCTGTGGCGTTAAAGCCCGTCCGCACCTTGTCAAACAAATCCAAATAGAGCGACCATTCATCAAGAATAATCGCTTGCACGCCTGCCAGTTGTAGCTCACGAGTGCTATAATCCACATCAAAGCTCTCGCCCTGCTCGTCCGTTACCGTGCTAACAGGCGTGTAGTCGGACAGAGCAGCGTCCAAGCTCTCTCCTGCCAAAATCCGCTCAGCAATCGGGCGAAGTCCTGCCAAAGTCGCCTTAGCCGACAAGGTACGGCGTTTTGGGCGGTAGGGTTCATAAATGGCGTCAAGCTCCAATTTACTCATGGCGTTTTTGACACGCAGGGTAAGTTCGTCCGTGAGGGCGTTTTGGGCGGTCAAAAGGTCAAGTACTTTGTTACGGCGAACCTCCAAATCCCGCTCGTGCGTTAGGGCTTTTTCTAGGGTGCGAAGCATATCATCATCAAGTCCGCCTGTCTTATCCTTACGATAACGGGCAATGAATGGCACGCTCACCCCTTCGTCTAATAAGTCGGCAAAGGCTTGAACCTGCTCGGCACGCACGGCATGGTCTGTGGCAAGTTTTTGGTAGATGGCGGTGTGGTTGATGGCATTAGGGCTTGTGGCTTGGGTATCCATAATATCCTACTGTATGAGAATGATAAATGTGCTATTATAACAAGTTTTGGGGGTGTTTGATAGGCACAAATCCACGCCCCGATTTGTCTATTTTCATCCATTTTACACAAGGTACCACCATGATTACGTTTGTCATTTTGCTGATATTGGGTGTGCGAGCATTGATAAAGGGGTTTGGGGCATGATTTGCGTTTGTAAGCATATACTTACAAAACTTTGCGATTTTTGCATATTTTCTTACAAGATAACTTTTGGCATAATACACCCATCAGCAAGGAAGACGGCACATGGATGCGCCACCACGGATGACCGCTGACACATGAACCACGGATGATAGACGGACTACAAAACCCATACGATAAGCCCTAACGCAAGTTGGGGCTTTATCGTTTTCAAAAACTTCTATCTATACCCATCACTTTTTCATTGATTTTTAAAAATTTTGCGTTACAATCTATCTTTTTATCACCTGCTTAAATAATGAACAAACGTATCACTCGCCGTGATTTTTTAAACGGCTCAGCCCTACTCATCACCTCCCTTGCCACAGGCACACTAACCGCTTGCAGTGATGACACTCCCACGCCACAGGCAGACTCTCCCAAAACCAGTGGCAACACCCTACCACCAACCGCCAAAACCAGCTCCAACTATCCACCCGAACTGACAGGCTTGCGTGGCAATCATGCAGGCAGTTATGATGTCGCTCATGAGATGGCATGGAAAAAAGTACAGTTTGATGTCTCAGGCGAAAGCGTATCAGAGACGGTAGATTTGGTCGTGGTCGGGGCAGGCATTAGCGGGCTTGCCAGTGCCTATTTTTACCAAAAAAAGTTTCCCAGTGCCAAAATCTTAGTATTAGACAACCATGATGACTTTGGCGGTCATGCCAAACGCAATGAGTTTAGCGAGAGTGTTGATGACAAAGACATCTTTCGACTCAGTTATGGCGGTAGTGAATCCATCGATACCCCAAGCGATTATAGCGATGAAGCCATGGGACTGCTTAATGAGCTTGGTATTGATGTACAAAAATTCTACACCTATTATGACCAAGATTATTTTAAAAACCTAGGCATGAACAAGCAGGGCGTGTTTTTTAACAAAGCCATCTTTGGACAAAGCGTGGTACTGCCCGATGAGCCCAATGCTGACAACGCCACAGAGCTGTTTGCCAAAGCTCCTTTATCAGATACGGACAAAACCGCCTTGATAGAGCTATACACCACTCCCAAAGACTATTTGGGCGACATGACACTGGGCGAGCGAGAAGACTATCTACAATCCATCAGTTATGATAAATTTTTAAAAGACCATGTCAAACTCCCCCAAGGAGCGATGGCGTATATGGAAGAGCTTTGTTTGGAATACTGGGGATTTAACATTGATGGTCTGTCAGCTTATGATGCCTTTTATGAAGGCTATGCAGGACTTGAATTATCAGGGCTAGAAGCCGATAACGATGGCGAGAGCGAACCTTATATTTTTCACTTTCCTGATGGCAACGCCTCCATCGCTCGCCTACTGGTCAAAAAGATGATACCCGCAGTTGTCGCCAACCCCGACCACGCCAACGGCAAAAGCGAGATGGAAGTCATCGTATTGGACAAATTTGACTACACCAAGCTTGACACACCCGAGCAGTCTGTCAATATCCGCCTAAATGCCACCGCCGTCCAAGTCAAAAACATCGAAACCGACGACAAAAAAGGCGTGATGATAGGCTACAAAAAAGACGGTAAGCTCCACCGTGTGGACGCTCATCACTGCATCTTAGCATGTCAGCATGGCATGATACCATTTATCGATAACGACCTACCTCAAACGCAAAAGGATGACCACTTACAAAACATCCGAGTGCCAATGATTTATACCAAAATCTTGGTCAAGGATTGGCAAGCCTTTAAAAAGCTCGGTGCATGGCAGTTTTACGCCCCCAAAGCCCCTTATTGCTTTATCATGATAGATTATCCTGTAAGCATGGGCGGTTATCACTACCCCAAAGACCCGAGCGAGCCTATGGTTATTCATATGGCACGCATTGCTGTACCTTATGGTACAGGCAAAGACGTGCGTGAAGCTTGTAAAATCGGACGCTCCGAGCTGTACCGAGCCAGTTATCACGACCTAGAAAAGCAAGCCCTTGACCAACTGCGTGAGATGTACGACGTAGTAGGAGAGAATCTTGACGACAAGATTCTTGCCATCACCATCAACCGCTGGGGGCATGGATACAGCTATGAACGCAACGTCTTATTTGACAAAGATGATATTGCTGAGAAAACGCTAGATAGCGTCAAACAAGCTCATGGTAATATCCACATGGCAAACTCTGATGCCAACTGGATGCCTTATGCGGACGGGGCAATAAACCAAGCGTGGCGAGCCGTCCAAGAGATTAAGGCATAAGTGGAAAAGCCTTAATAAAACAAAAGAGCTTGAACACCAAGCTCTTTTTATCGCTTATTTATTACACATTCTTGTTTCACGTGGAACACTCATCTGGCGTGATATCACCCTGTTTCACGTGAAACTTTTTAAAGGTCCTTGGCTCATGCAGGGCTGATAGTTTTTGGGCGACCATCTCCGTCGTCTCATCTTGCAAACTGGTTATCATGAGCTGACAAGGCAGTGACAGTAGTGTGTCTAGTAGTACATTCATCGCCCCCACATCAAGCTCTGCATCAATATCATCAACAAGCACCACAGGCTGTACCTGCTGATACGCACACATCACTTGTAGTTGTGAGAGTCTTAGGGCGATGATGAGCAGTTTTTTCTCGCCCCGAGAGAGTACATCCACCGCCTGACTTTTGATGTGTCCGCCATCACCAGACTGCTTTAACATCACCATCACATCAGCACGGTGAGCCCCCACGCGGGTATAGCCCAGCTCCATGTCAGAGCCCAAGCGAGACGCTAATATAGAGAGTAGTCCTGTCTTATCATCAAAGCCTGCTTGATAAGACAGGTAAATATCACCCTGATAATGTGGTAGTAGTCGCCCCATCATCTCATCAAAGCACACCTGCCACCGCTCAAAGACCGCCTGCCGACATTGGTGTAGCTTGTCTGCATGATACGCCAGTTGACTGTCCCATGCCCGCACTTCGCCCGCTCGCTCACGCACACGGGGCGATTTTAGTAATAGATTTCGCTGTTTAAGCAGTCGCTGATAGGCAAGCCACTCTCCATAAAACTCCTGTTTCACGTGAAACGTCAGCCAGTCCAACATCTGCCGTCTGGCATGACTACCCTCTTCTAACACCGTCATCCCACTAGGGTCAATGGGCAACACTGGCAAGGCATAAGTCAGTGGACTTTGGGTTGTCACGGTTTGCCCATTGAGTTTTAACACCGTCGTTGCCAGCTGTCGCTCATCTAAGTTTTTTTGCACTGCTAACATGTCAGACTCTGTCATCGCCCACACCGTGCAGGATTTTTGATGATGACTGATGTAACGTTTGGGTTCATGATGACGAAAAGTTTTACCCCGAGACAACAAAAACACCGCTTCTAAAAGCGATGTTTTGCCACTGCCATTACGACCCACGAACACATTACAATCAGCGAGTGTCAGACTTATCTGAGCTAGGTTGCGTACGTGGGTGATTTGAAGCTGTGTGATCATGCCCTGCCCATCACACACGCATGGGCATGACAACATATTGATAATTGTGGTCATCGCCCACTTGATAAATGCGTGTCGGACTGGTCGGATGTACCATTTCTAGGCGAATGTCACCCTCTAGCACATTTAGCACAGCTCGCAAATAGGACTCATTAAATGAAATCTCAATCGGCTCACCTGTGTAATTGACCGCCACCTCTTCTCTGGCTTCGTCTTGCTCACGGTTGGTTGAGATGACATCCACCGTCTCGCTTTTAGCAAAGTGCAGTAACACGCCAGGGGAGTCTTTGGTGTTTACCACCGCCACCCGACGCAAAACCTCGACCATGCTGTCTTTATTAAAAATGGCGATTTTATCGTTATTGGTTGGCATGACACGGCGGTAATCGGGGAATTTACCCTCAATCAAACGGGCGGTCAAAGATATCATCATCTGCCCGCCAAAGTTTAAACTGACGGTCAAAAAGTCATTATCTAACCCCAAAGTTACCATGTCGCCATTTTCTTCGGCGGTTTTTAGTAGGTCGGTCAAGAGTTTTTCTAACCCACTGACCGCCTTACCCGGGATGATGACTTTGGTTTCATCATGACTGTCCGCCAAGGTCTGATACGCCACTGCCAAACGATGTCCATCGGTTGCCACTGCGGTCAGTTTGTCACCCTCAATCTCAAAGAGCAGTCCTGTCAAGTAGTGACGTACGTCTTGGGTCGCCATGGCAAAGCGGGTGTGCTTGATGAGATTAAATAGAGTGTCACGTCCGATTTTAACCAGCTTTTCTGAGCGTGGCTCGCCAATGCTTGGATAATCCTGAGCAGGTAGCGTGCTGAGCATGTATTTACCCTTACCACTGGTGATGTAACAGCGACTGCCCGCCACTTCAATGCTGACCATGTTATCAGGCAGAGCTTTACAAATACCAAAGAACTTATCCGCAGGAATGGTTACCGCCCCTGCCGTCACGCACGCCCCCTCGGGCAGACTGATGACATTGGTCAGCTCCACCTCCAAATCGGACGCGGTCATCGTCAGGCTTTGTGGTTCTAGCACGAGTTTTAGGTTGCCCAAAATCGCCATTTGGTGATGATTATCCACCGCCTCAATGATGAGCGTCATGGCTTTGATGAGCAGGGCTTTATCAATGACTAATTTCATAAAAATCCTTAATATTTACAAAAATGTAGGGCGTGTTGAATATTGGTATTTGCAATAAAAAATAGGAGAAATCGCTCGTTTTTCAAGGAAAAGTTCGCAGTTGATATTACAATATCAACAAGGATTTTGACTTCGAGCCACAATCCGACCACTTAATTTTAAAAATTAAGTTAAAATCTTAAAAATTTATATGATTAAGTGGTCGGATAGCCATTTT